>JAQIJQ010000056.1:0-20045 GCA_036946195.1 Patulibacter minatonensis
CAAGCTTCGGGCCATGACTGGGAGGCTCGTCGTCGATCGTCGGGAAAGGCATCGTCCGGGCGCGAGGAGAATGCCTCGCCCGGTGCACTCTACTCGGGTGGTCGGTCGCCGGCTCGCGGCGGCGACGGGCCGTTCACGGTCACCGTGCGGATGCTCACGGACCGCACGGACCGCAGTCCACGGTGCACGGACGGCCGGGGGAGCTTTGCTAGGGTCAGACGCAGAGCCGCTGCTCGCGGTGGCTCGCTCACACATCCAGAGGAGTGGAGGGACTGGCCCTTTGAAGCTCCGGCAACCACCGCCCCGGCGGAGACGGTGCCAATTCCAGAGAGATGTGGCGCAGGACTCGCACCAACGGGAACCCGGCCACGCAGTCGAGTGGAGGGACGCCCGAGAATGAACGCGAAGAGCCTGACCTGCCGTGAGTGCGGCCACGAGTACGCCCTCGAGGCGCGCTACGTGTGCGAGCGCTGCTTCGGCCCCGTCGAGGTCGCCTACGACTTCAGCGGACTCGCCGGCGACGCCGAGTCGCTCAAGCGGCGCATCCAGGCCGGCCCCCAGAACATCTGGCGCTACGCCGACTTCCTGCCCGTCGACACCCTCCCGCAGGGTGAGAACGCCGGCCTGCCCGTCGGCAGCACCCCGCTCGTGAAGGCCGACCGCCTCGCCGCTCGCCTCGGCATCGACGGCGAGGTGTGGGTCAAGAACGACGCCCACAACCCCACGCACTCGTTCAAGGACCGCGTCGTCGCCGTTGCGTCCGCCCGCGCTCGTGAGCTCGGCATGACGACCCTCGCATGCGCGTCCACCGGCAACCTCGCCGGTGCCGTCGCCGCGCAGGCCGCCGCCCTCGGCCTCGAGAGCTACGTCTTCATCCCGAGCGACCTCGAGGAGCAGAAGATCCTCTCCACGGGCATCTACGGCACCAAGCTCGTGCGCGTGAAGGGCAACTACGACGACGTCAACCGCCTCTGCACCGAGCTGTCCGGCGAGCGCGACTGGGCGTTCGTGAACGTGAACGTCCGCCCGTACTACGCCGAGGGCTCCAAGACGCTCGCCTACGAGATCGCGGAGCAGCTCGACTGGACGATGCCCGACCGCATCGTCGCCCCGATCGCCTCCGGCTCGCTCTTCACGAAGATCAAGAAGGGCTTCACCGAGTGGCAGGAGCTCGGCCTCATCGAGGGCGAGCTCCCCGCGATGCACGGCGCCCAGGCGACCGGCTGCTCGCCCGTCGCGACCGCGTACGCCGAGGGCAAGAACTTCATCAAGCCGGTCAAGCCCGACACGATCGCCAAGAGCCTGGCCATCGGCAACCCCGCCGACGGGCCTACGCGATTGACGTCGCCAAGCACAGCGACGGCTCGATCGAAGCCGTCACCGACGACGAGATCCGCGCGGGCATCAAGCTCCTCGCGGAGACCACCGGCATCTTCACCGAGACCGCCGGTGGCGTCACCACCGCCGTGCTCGCCAAGCTCGCCGAGGCGGGTCGCATCCCCGCCGGTCAGCGCACCGTCATCGTGATCACCGGCGACGGCCTCAAGACCCTCGACGCCGTCCGCGGCTCGTTCGAGAGCTACGAGGTCGAGCCGAAGCTCAACGACTTCATCACCCACGTCGAGAACGAGGTCCTCGTCCCGTGAGCATCATCAAGCTGCCGACCCAGCTCCGCGACGTCGCCGGCGGCAACGCCGAGGTGACCGTCGAGGGCGACACCGTCGGTGGTGCCCTCGAGGCGCTCTTCGCCCAGTACGAGGAGCTCCGCGGCCGCATCACCGAGGACGGCGAGCTCCGCCGCTTCGTGAACGTGTACCTCGCCGGCGAGGACATCCGCTACCTCGACGGTCTCGAGACGCCGATCGAGAGCAACGCCGAGCTCACCATCCTCCCGGCCGTCGCAGGCGGCTGCTAAGCGCAGCTCAGCCGTCACGAGCTGAACCGCGCACGGGCGGGTCTGGCCTCAGGGTCGGGCCCGCCCGTCGTCGTTCCGGACTCAGCCGGTGCCGGTGCCGAGCCGGTAGTGATCGAGGACCTCGGCGGGCGTGAGCACGCGGGCATACAGGCCGACCTCGTCGAGCGTGCCCTGGAAGTAGAGGTTCGACTCGTGCGAGCGGCCGTACCAGACGGTGGTGCCGCCCGTGAGGGTCTGGGTGGTGCAGCCCGTGGCCGCGGCGACCGGCTGGCCGTCCACGTAGAGCGCCGTGGCGCCCGAGGTGCGGGTGCGGGTGAACACGATGTGGTGCCAGGCCCCGTCGGCGATCGCGTTCGAGGCGCTGTGCACGGTCGCTCCGTTGCCGCAGCCGGCGACGATCCGGCCGGATGCGTCCACAGCGACACCCCAGTCGCGCGTGCTCGCGGCGTTGCCCGCGTCGACGAGGCCCGCGGAATCCGAGAAGGCGGTCCCCGGGCCGCTGCCGCTCGCCCCCGATCCCTTCACCCAGATCTCGGCGGAGAGGTCGCCTGTCAGGGTGGCCAGGCGCGTGGAGGAGAGGTAGTCCGGATCGCCGTTGAGTTCGACGGCGGTATCGGTCGCGCCCACGAGCGCGCCCGGTACCTGCTTGTTCGGTGCGCCGTTGTAGGTCACGTTCGCGGTGCCGCCGCTGCCCTGGTTGGTGCCCGCGTTCGCCGAATCGGAGAAGCGGTAGTACTGCGACAGGCTGGCCGTGGCCGCGGCGCCGAACTCGCCCCGCATCAGGCCGACGTACGAGCGCACGTTGTAGGTGAGGCCAGAGAGGGTGGAGGCATCGCCCGTGGTGTTCGTCGCGCGGACGGCCCATGCGGACGTCGACCCCGTCTCGAGCGGCACGTCGGCCGTGCGCGCCGCCGTGCGGTACGCATAGCCCGACCATGGCCCGCCGGCGGTGAAGAGCGGCGCGTTGTTCGCGTTCTCGATGCCGGTCAGATCGGCGGTGACGCTCGCGATACCGGCCGGGTCGCTGACGGACTGCACGCACGCGTAGTAGGTGGCGCCCTGACGGATCGTCTCCGCGGGGCTGACGGCCCGAGCAGTCGCTGTTCGTCGTCAGACGCGTGCCGGTGATCGTGGGGCGCGAGGTGACTGCGCGCGTCGTGAACGTGTTCGGGCCGTTGGAGGTGCTCGACACGAACGCTGCGGTGGCGGTGCCGACTCCGGAGCCGAGGAGCAGTGCGGTGATGGCGACGACTCTGCGCTTCATCGGCTGCGGCCCTCCCAGTTGAACGTGGCTGTGCCGCTCGAGCTCGCAGCGGCCGGGTCCTCGTCGACGGTCACGTCGATCCGGTACCAGTGCGCATCGCCCTGGTTCCAGTCCGCAGGCGCCGAGACGGCATCGTGGATCGCGGCGACCTCGTCGGCGCCGAGCGCGCGCGACCAGATGCTCACCCCGTCCAGAAAGCCGGCAGAGTAGGTCGTGTCGGCGCCGTCGCGCATGGCCACGAACGGCGAGGTCGGCGCCGTCGTGTTCGCCGCCGTGCCGCTGAACACCCGGCGGCCGTCGAGGAAGTACTGTACCGTCGTGCCGTTGCGGACGAGGGCGTGGTGGTGCCACGTGGAGCGCAGCGGCGCGAACGGGATGCCGGTGTCGAACACCTCGCCGCTCGAGCGGAACTTCATCGTCCCCGAGCCGTCGTCGTAGCCGAGCGACCAGCCGGCGGTGGCACCCGTCGTCGAATCACGCATCGTCACGCTCCCGCTCGTCAGCTTGAACCAGCCGGCGATCGTCGCGCTGGTGGTCAGTCCCGTCGCCGGGAACGAGATCGCCTGCGTGGTGCCGTTGAACTGCAGGCCCCACAGGTCGTCGGTCGGCGAGGCCACCGCACCCGGGGTGAGCACCGGCGTGTTCGTGAGCGTGGGGGAGGTGCCGATCCCCGGGGCCGACGCCGCCGGATAGTTCGGGCGGTAGGAGCGGAAGTTGTCGACGTGCACGCCGACGCCGTCATCCTGGGGGCCCGTGCCGACCAGTCGAAGACCGGTCCGCGAGGAGGTGGTGAACGTGGAGTCGACGGCCGTCAGACGCGTGACGCCGTCGATCGCGACCGAGGTCGCCGTGCCGTTCTGGCTGACGAGCACATGTGCGGTCCCGCCGACCGGGACGGTGCCGTTCCACTGGTCGAGCTGGCTGAACGCCCCGGCGTTCATCGTGCCGAGCTCCCAGATGCCGCTCGCGGCCACGTACCGCACGAGGTAGCCCGTGTCGCCCGTGGTCGGCATGCGGGTCATGATCCCCGCCTCGCCGGTAGCGGAACGGACGGTGAAGTCGGCGGTGACGGTCTCCGCCGCGGCGAACGTCGCCTGGCGGTAGATCGCGATGCCGGCATCCTGCGGGCGAATCCGTCCCGACGCCGAGAACACCGCGTTCGTGCTGCTGACGGCCTGTCGCGTCCACGCACCGCCGAGCAGCTCGGGCCGGCTGGTGAGCAGCGAGCCCGACGTGCCGGAGAAGTCGTCCACGCGGTACGTGCGCTCGCCAAGCTCCCACATCCCGACGAGGTTCGTGCGCGCCGCGGCGACCGGCGTGATGCTCGTCGCGTGGAGCGTGTCGGAGGGATCTTGCAGCGCAGTCGCGTAGCTGGACGGCATGTCGGCGAGCCGCCCGTCGAAGACGACGCCCGCGCCGAGCCCGTAGTAGTCGCGGGTGTCGGCCGCGAACCCCGAGCAGTCGTCGAACCCGGCCGCTCCGCTGCCGCGCCACACCTTCACCTTCAGGTGGCTTGCGAGCGACCCCGACGACGCCGCGCTCATCCGCACCGCCGTGGCCAGGCTGCCATCGGAGCGCACGCGGATGCACGAGCGATCCGATGCGCCGGAGCCGGCGTTCGTCAGACCGAGCATCGCGCTGCCACCGTCGTTGTCGGTGATGTTCACCGAGCCCGCCTCGATCGTGTTGCCGCTGTTCGTCGTCGTGGCGGTGTAGGCCGCGACGGTTCCGGCGGAGAGCACGGACGCGAGGCCGAACACGGCGATCGGCGACAGGAGGAGACGGCGGCGGGGCAGCACTTACCTACGCACATCGCCCCCGCGCGTGTGGGGCTGGGGGCCGCTGGACGTATGGCCGAGGCCGAATGGCCGGCGATGGTCAGAAAACGGTGAATTTGGACGGATGGACCCGCCAGGAGGGGCGGCGGCTCAAGCGTCCGTTTGGAGACCCGAAGAAAGGACGGAGAAGCGGCTGCATTCCCTGAAGCCGTCACCCCTTCCCGACCGAGACCCTGAAGGACCAATGCTCCGTTCCCGAAAGCTCTTGCTGACGACGCTCGTCGTCGGTGCGACCTCAACCGTGGCCGGCCTCGGCGTCTTCGCCGCCTTCACCGCCACCACCCAGAACACCGGCAACTCGATCGACGCCGGCACCGTGTCGATCAGGGACAACGACGGCACGCAGGCCCTGTACGCGCTCGGTGCGATGGGTCCGGGCGCTTCGACGCAGCGCTGCATCCGCGTCACGTACGACGGCTCGCTCGCCTCGACGGTGAAGGTCTACCGCTCCAACACGGTCACGAGCGGCTCGGCGTTCAACCTCCAGATCGAGCGCGGCTCGATCCCGGGCACCCCGACCTTCCCGAACTGCACCGGCTTCACGCCGGCGGCCACGATCTACACCGGCACGCTCGGCGGCCTGCCGACCACGTACGCTGCGGCTCCTGATGCTCGTGGCTCCGCGTGGAACACCGGCGACACCGTCGACTACCGCTTCACCATCTCGGTGGTCGACGACCCGACCCCGAACGGCCACACCACGCCGTCGCAGTCCTCGCAGCACGCGTTTACGTGGGAGGCGCAGAACAACTAGCGCGCCTGGCCGGCGTCGTCGCCGGTCTCGGTCTTGCCATTGCGGCGGCATCTCCGTTCTCGGGGATGTCGCCGCTCGGCCCTTCCGGAACGCTTGCGCCGGCGCAGATCGAGGTCCGCGTGCGGCCCGCCGGTGAGTTCACCGTCGAGCCGACCGGCACGGTCCTCAAGGCCACGGCGTTCCCGCAGCCCGGCGAGCGGGGCGGGCCGACGATGGCGGTCGCCCTCACCAACATCACCGGGGCCCCGATGCAGGTGAGCGTGCGGCTCCTGCCCGTCGCGCCGGCCCTCGACGAGGTCGCCACGCTCCGCGGCAGCGTCGCCGGTGCCCTTGTCCTCACGGGCGCCCTCGGCAGGAGCGCCGGGTGGACCGCCCCGGCCGGACTCGTCGCCTCCGGCGCCACCACCACGCTGCGGATCCGCTTCAAGCTCCGCAAGGGGATCGATCCCGACCGGTTCGCCGGCCGCCTCGACATCCGGCAGATCGAGGTCCGCGGCACGCCCGTCGGCAAGGAGCTCGACACCAGCGGCGACGTCCAGAAGGTCGTGCCCGGCACCGAGGGCACGACGCCCGCCACCTCGCCGAGCGGCGCCGACGCCACCGCGCCGGCCGAGGCCACGCCGCGCGCGACCGCCGCTCCGACGATCACCCCGGAACCGCGCGACCCCGACGCGCCCAACCGCCGCGCGCCCGACGACGAGGGGACCGAATGAGCCTCGCCTGGCGCCTCGGCAAGCGCTTCGTCGAAACCCTTCTCGGCGGCCTGCTCGCGGGCATCGTCCTGATGATCCTGGCGCCGGTCGTCATCGGCTGGCGTCCGTACACCGTGCTCACCGGCTCGATGCGCCCGACCATCGAGCCCGGCGACGTCGTGATGGACCGGCCGATCCGCGTCCCCTCCATGCACGTCGGCGACATCGTCACCTTCAGCGATCCGACCCGCGGCGGCAAGCTCGTCACCCACCGCGTCCGCGCGATCACCCACGCCAAGGGACTCACGCTCGTCGAGACCCGCGGCGACGCCAACTCCACCTCCGAACGTTGGAACGTCGCCAGCACCGACCGCGTCGGCAAGGTCATGTACGTGATCCCGAAGGTCGGGCACGTCGCGAACCTCGCCCACAACCCCGCCGCCGTCCTGCTGCTCGTCGTCGTCCCCGTCCTCGGCCTCGGCATCCTCGCGCTCCGCAGGATCTGGCGAGACGACGAGGACGAGCCCGCCCAGCACGAACCCGGCGAGGCCGACGACCGCGAACCCGAGCCCCAGCCGACGCCGGGCGCCAGCGCAGACGGCCCCGAGAACGAGAAAGCCCCCGCCTGAGCAGGGGCCTTCGAGCGCGCCCGGCAAGATTCGAACTTGCGACTTCCTGCTCCGGAGGCAGGCGCTCTATCCACTGAGCTACGGGCGCGGGCAGCGATGAGGCTACCGATCCACGCCGGCCCGCGCATCCACCGCCGATCGGATTGCAGCGGTCCGCCCGACCTGACAGGGTGCAGACCCTCCCTGCTCAACCCCAGCACCGACGGAGCCTTGTCCCAATGGCTGACGAGACGACGACCGACACCAAGCTCTCCGCGCACGACCGCGACCTGTACGACCTGGCCCTCCGTGGCCAGGCCGACCCCTTCCTGAACGACCTCGTCGAGCTCGCCGCCCACGGCACCGAGCTCGCCGTCGGCCTGCTCGTCAACGGCATGGTCGTCATCGGGCGCCTGAACCGCCAGGAAGCGATCGCCCGCGCCCTCAGCGAGATGCGCCAGCGTCTCATCGCCGCGTCGCCCAAGCCGGAGGGCCAGAGCGACGAGGAGTGGGCCGCCGTCCAGGAGAACTTCGCCAACGCGCCCCTCCAGTACGCCATCGAGCGTCAGAACTACGAAGCGTCCGTGATGGAGGAGGTCAGCCAGCACGTCGTCGACGGCCAGGTCGACGTCTCCGAGCTCCCCGAGCAGCTGGCCCGCCAGATCCGCGAGGTCAGCGCCCAGCCGTTCCTCACCCTCACCGAGGCCCGCATCAACGCGCCCGGCCAGTCCGGCATGACCTCGCTGCCCGTCATCCGCGTCGCCGCGGTCGCCGTCACCGCCTGGTGGTTCGCGATGCCCGAGGAGGACGGAACGTCCAACATCGAGTTGTGGAACGACTGAGACCCCCGTGCCCGGGGGCAGTCGCCACTAGTCCGTCCGGCTCGAGGCGAGCGGCGCCAGCCGCTCGGCTCCCGGCACCGTGAGGCGGCGCACGATCGCGTGCGCCGCCACCAGGCCCGCGGCGAGCTCCACGGCGATCAGCCCGACCAGCACCAGGAGCTGCACGCGCGCCGCCACCGCGGGCGACGCCCCGCCCAGCACCAGGCCGACGAACGTGCCCGGCAGCGCGATCAGCCCAACCGTCCGCGCCTGATCGAGCGCCGGCACCACACCGCTCGTCACCGCGTGACGCACCGCCTCCGCCGACGCCTCACGCAACGAATCCCCGAGCAGCAGCCGCGCTTCGATCCGCTCGCGTCCCTGCGCCAGCTCCCGCACGAGCGCCCTGCCCGTGAGCGACGCCGCCGACATCGCACCGCCGACGAGGATCCCTGTCGTCGCCACGGCCGACAGCGCTGACACCGGCACTGCCCCCGACCCGAGCAGCGCGGCCGACGCGACGGCCGACGGCACCGCGATCGCGGCAGCCGCCGCCGGCCAGAGGCCCGCGACGCCGATCCGGCCCGATGCGGTCGTTGTCGCCGTCGCCCACATCACCACGAAGAACCCGGCCACCAGCCATGGGCGGTCCGTCAGCACCGCCAGGAGCGCGCCGACCACCAGCAGCTGCACCGTCGCCCGCGCCGCAGCCCGCCCGACTGCGCCGCCCAGCGGCAGCCCACCGGCCCGAGCGATCGCGAGCGCCGCCACCGCGAATCCCGCCACGAGCGCGAGCTGCGCCGCCGCGTCGCTCACGCTCCCACCGACCCGGTCGGCGGCAGCTCCACCACCCGGGCACCGGTCTGCGCCAGCAGGTGGTCGTCGTGCGTGACGACCAGGATCGCCAGCCCACCCGACGCCCGCGCTCGAAGCGCCCCGGCCAGGTGCGACGTCGCCGCGTGGTCGAGCGCCGCCGACGGCTCGTCGAGCAGCAGCACCACCGGCTCCGCGGCGAGCGCCCGCGCCACGGCCACCCGCGCCGTCTCGCCGCCCGAGAGCTCGTCCGATGCCTTGCCCGCGAACGCCGCCGGGAGGCCGAGCTCCACCAACAGCCGCCTGGCCGCCTCGGCCGAGAGCGCGCCGCGCGCCCCCGCCGCCAGGTCGTCGGCGACCGTCGGACCGAACAGCACCGGACGCTGCGCCACGAGGCACGCCCGCCGCCGCAGCGCCGTCGCCGGGCCGACGTCGTGCGGCGCCCCGCCGATCCTCACCGCGCCGCCGCTCGGATCACCGAGCCGCACGATCGCGCGCAGCAGCGTCGTCTTGCCCCGTCCGGACGGCGCCGTCAGCGCCACGATCTCACCGGCCGTGACGGCGAGGGACAGGTCCCGGAGCAGCGGCCGGCCGGAGACGTCGATCGAGACGCGATCGAGCTCGAGCGCCGGTGCGGCGGGCGCCGTCACCGCACCGGACGATCGAAGCGTCCGCCGCACTCGTCCCACACGCCGGCACGGTCGCGCCGCGCCCCGTCGGCGACCTCCCGGAACTCGGCCACGCGCGCGAACGGGCGACGGTCGTACACGTAGACCCGTGCCCAGCCGGCCGCGAGAAGCTCCTCCTGGAAGGTGCGCGCGGACCCGCTCGCCGACACGAACGCGAGCATGCGGCCGAACCGGTCGCGAGCATCCTGCCGCGGATCGGCCACGAGCTCGACGGAGCTGCCGCGAGGCGCGAGCATCGCGAGCTGCGCGAACGCCTCGGCGCCGCCGCACTGCGCCGAACCCGTCCGGGTGGCGGAGAGCTCCGGCGCGTCGATCCCGATGAGCCGCACCCGCTCCGTCCGGCCACCCACGCGCACGCGCAGCGTGTCGCCATCGACCACCTGCTCAACCTGCCCGGTGAGCGGCGCCGAGGCACCGTCGCGCTGGGCAGACGCCGCGCCTGCGCCGACGCCGGCTGAGTCGTCGGTCTCCCCGGTCGGGGCGCCGAGCGTCGTGATCACGGCCACGAGGACCGCCGCTGCCACTCCGCCGAGTACCTTGAAGCCACGCACGTCCACGCGGCAAGCATGCCCGGTCGGTCGGCCGGCTCGCGCGCCACGCCCGCGCTACCCTCGCTCGGTGGATCTCTCGGTGTTCTTCGCCGGTACCGGCGCCTCCGCACCGTCGGCGCGCCGCGGCCTCTCCGCCACGCTCCTGCGCGCCGGGGGCGATCGCCTCCTCGTCGACTGCGGCGAAGGCACCCAGCGCCAGCTCGTGAAGACCGTCGGACTCCCGGAGCTGGACGTGATCCTGATCACGCACCTCCACGCCGATCACTGGTTCGGGCTCCCCGGCCTGCTGAAGACGTTCGACCTACGCGACCGCGAGAAGCCGCTCGAGGTGTTCGGCCCAGCTGGTCTGAAGAGCACGATCGAACGCGTCCAGCCGGTGTTCGGCCGGCTCGGCTACCAACTCGACGTCGAGGAACTCGACGTCGACGAGAGCCTGCGCTTCGACGGCTACCGCGTGCAGACCTTCGCGACCCGCCACCGCGGCCCATCGGTCGGCTACGTGTTCGTCGAGGACGACCGTCCCGGCCGCTTCGACGCCGAGCGCGCCCGGGAGCTCGGCGCCGAGCCCGGCCCCGAGTTCGGCCAGCTCCAGCGTGGCGAGACGGTGCGCGGGATCGCCCCGTCGGACGTGATGGGGCCGACCCGCCGTGGCCGCCGCATCGCCTTCACCGGCGACACCCGACCGAGCGACACGACGGTCGTCGCCGCCAGCGGCGCCGACCTGCTCGTCCACGAGGGCACGTTCGGAGCCGAGGACAAGGACCGCGCTGCCGAGACCGCCCACTCCACCGGCGTCCAGGCCGCGGAGGTCGCGCGCGACGCCGGGGTGCGGCTCCTGGCGGTCAACCACGTCGCAGCCAGGGTGCACGCCGGCGAGCTCGAGCGGGAGGTGCAGGAGGTGTTCCCCGACTCCGTCGTCGTCCGCGACTTCGACGAGATCGAGCTCCCGCTGCCCGACCGGGGTGCCCCGGTGCACCGCCGTTGGAACGCCCGCGCCGCCGCCGCCCAGGAGCAACCCGGCCACGAAAGCGCCGCTGAGCAGGCGGACCCGGAAGAGGTTCGGGCCGGCACCTGAGCCGACCGCCGTGGGTGGTACGGTTCGCGCGTCCTTTAACCCGGTCCCGTGAGGCCTGGAAGGAGCCCGACATCACCCCCAAGATCGTCCTCGATGGCGACGCCGTCCGGCGCGCACTCACCCGAATCGCGCACGAGATCGCCGAACGCGATGCTCGTCACGGACCGATCGTGATCGTCGGCATCCACCGCCGCGGCGTGCCCCTCGCCGCGCGTCTCGCCCCGCAGGTCGCCGAGCTCGTCGGCGAGCCCGTCGCGACCGGCAGCCTCGACATCGCGCTGTACCGCGACGACCTCGCAACGCGCACGGCCACGCCCGTCGTGTACTCGACGCAGGTCGACGTCGACCTCTCGGGCAAGACGGTCGTGCTCGTCGACGACGTGCTCTACACCGGCCGCACCACCCGCGCCGCGATCGACGCGCTCTTCGATCTCGGGCGTCCGGGCCGCGTGCGCCTCGCCGTGCTCGTCGACCGCGGGCACCGCGAGCTGCCGCTGCGTCCGGACTTCGTCGGCAAGAACCTGCCGACGAGCGGCGACGAGCGGGTGCACGTGCGCGTGAGCGAGCTCGACGGCGGCGAAGACCTCGTGACCGTGGCGCCGGGAGGGACGGCATGAAGCACTGCATCTCCATCGCGGACCTGTCGCGGGACGACGTCGAGCTCGTGCTCGAGCGCGCCGCCTCCTTCCAGGAGGTGGCCGACCGCGAGATCAAGAAGGTGCCCGCGCTGCGTGGCCGCACCATCCTCACGCTGTTCTACGAGGCATCCACGCGCACCCGGAGCTCGTTCGAGCTCGCCGCCAAGCGCCTCTCGGCCGACACCGTGAGCTTCGCCGCCAGCGGCTCGTCGGTGGAGAAGGGGGAGAGCCTCAAGGACACCGTCCTCACGCTCGCCGCCCACTCGCCCGACGCGATCGTGGTGCGCGCCCCGTGGGCCGGGACCCCGGACCTCGTCTCCCAGTGGACCGATGCCGCGATCGTGAACGCCGGCGACGGCAAGCGCGAGCACCCGACGCAGGCGCTCCTGGATCTCTTCACGATGCGCCAGCAGCTCGGCGACGACCTCGCCGGTCGGTCGGTGTGGATCGTCGGCGACGTCGCCCACTCGCGCGTCGCCCGCTCGCTCATCCGCATCCTCGTCCTCACGGGCGTGCACGTGACCGTGTGCGGCCCCCCGACGCTCATCCCGCACGACATCGCGGCCCTCGGCTGCGACGTCACGTTCGACATCTCCGCGATGAAGGACGCCGACGTCGTCTACACGCTCCGTCTCCAGCACGAGCGCATGACCGCCGCCGGCCTGCTGCCGAGCCTCGGTGAGTACGCCGCGCGGTTCCAGGTGAACAGCTCGCGCCTCTCGCCGAACCAGGTCGTGATGCACCCGGGCCCCGTCAACCGTGGCGTCGAGATGAGCGGCGAGGTGGTCGACTCGCCGCAGGCGGTCATCACGATGCAGGTCAAGGCCGGCGTCGTCGTGCGCATGGCCGTGCTGTACGAGCTGCTCGCCGCCGCCCGCGGCACCACCGGGGCCCCGATCGCACCCACCGCCACCGCCGCCCAGGAGATCACCGCATGATCGTCCGCGCCGACCGACCCATCACCGACGTCCTGTTCCGCGGCGTCCACGCCGTCGACGTGCGCGCCGAGCTCGACGGCGTCGTCGACGTGCTCGTGACGGGCGGCCACATCGCCCGCATCGCGCCGGCCGGCTCGCTCGACGTCGAGGAGGTGGGCGGCCTGCAGGTCGTCGACGGGGCCGGGCTCCACCTGTTCCCGGGCTTCTTCGATCCGCACGTCCACCTCCGCACGCCCGGCCAGGGATACAAGGAGACGATCGCGACCGGCACCGCGTCCGCAGCCGCCGGCGGGTTCACGGCCATCGTCGCGATGCCGAACACGAACCCCGTCGTCGACTCGCCGGCCGTGTTCCGGGCGCTGCTCGAGGAGGCCGCCAGCGAGGCGATCGTCGGCGTCGGCTTCACGGCCTGCATCACGAAGGGCATGAGCGGCGACGAGCTCACGGAGATGGCCGCCCTCAAGGAGCTCGGCGCGGTCGCGTTCACCGACGACGGCAAGCCCGTCGCCGACGCCCAGATCTTCCGCATGGCGTGCCGCTACCAGCAACTCACCGACTCGGTGCTGATGCTGCACGAGGAGGAGCCCTCGCTCTCCGGCGGCGGCGCGATGAACGAGGGCGCCGTGAGCGCGGCCCTCGGCATCTCCGGGCAGCCGAACATCGCCGAGAGCACCCTCATCGCCCGCGACGCCGCGATCGCGGGCTACGAGGGAGCACGGGTGCACGTGCAGCACCTGTCGACGAGCGAGTCGCTCGCCGAGGTCCGCACCGCCCGCGAGCGCGGGGTGCAGATCACCTGCGAGGCGAGTCCGCACCACCTGCTGCTGACGGACGAAGCGTGCCGCACGCTCGACACGCACACCAAGATGAACCCGCCGCTGCGCAGCGAGACGGACCGTCAGGCCCTCATCGCGGCCGTGCTCGACGGCACGATCGACTGCATCGCGACCGACCACGCGCCGCACTCCCGCGACGAGAAGGCCCTGCCGTTCGAGCAGGCGCCGTTCGGCGTGACCGGTCTCGAGACCTCCTTCTCGGCCTGCTACACCGAACTCGTGCTCAAGCACGGCCTCGAGCTGAGCCGACTCGTCGAGCTGATGGCGTCTGGCGCCGAGCTCGTCGACCAGACGCCGCCCTCGCTCATCGAGGGCGAACCGGCCGATCTCTGCCTCGTCGACCTCGAGCGGCGATGGACCGTCGGCGCCGATGGCTACCTCTCCAAGTCCGGGAACTGCGCGTTCGACGGCATGGAGCTGCAGAGCAAGGTCGTCCTCACCCTCTCCCACGGCTCCGTCGCCTACGCCGACGCGAGCGTGGGCCTCACCGCATCCACCCCCGACACCGCAACGACGCACGCATGACCCCAGACGCTTACCTCCTGCTCGAGGACGGCACCCGGTTCGACGGCCGCGCCGTCGGCGCGGCCGGCCACGTGACGGGCGAGGTCGTCTTCACGACCGGCATGGCGGGCTACCAGGAGTCGGTCACCGATCCCTCGTTCGCCGGGCAGCTCCTCACCTTCACCTACCCGCACATCGGGAACTACGGCGTGAGCCAGGAGGCGATGGAGTCCGATCGCATCTGGACCCGCGGCGTGATCATGCGCGCGGCCACGAACGGCGAGGACGCCCCGACCGCCGAGGGCGGTTGGCTCGACTGGCTCCGCGACTGCGGCACGGTCGCGATCGACGAGATCGACACGCGCGCGCTCGTGCAGCACCTGCGCGACAAGGGCTCCATGCGCGGCGGCATCTTCCCGGCGAGCATCCGCGAGTCGGAGGCACGTGCGCTCGTCGACGCCGAGCCGACGATGGCGGGCCAGGACCTCGTCCAGGAGGTCAGCCCGACCGAGATGACCGAGCACGGCAGCGGCAACGGCCCGCTCATCGCCGCGCTCGACACGGGCATCAAGGGGTCGATCGTCCGCAACTTCGTCGAGCGCGGGGCGCGTCTGCGCCTGTACCCGGCGCGCACCGACGCGCAGGTGCTGCTCGACTCCGGCGCCGACGCGATCTTCCTCGCGAACGGCCCGGGCGATCCGGCGGCGCTCGACGACATCGTCGAGACGCTCAAGACCGTCATCGGGAAGAAGCCGACGTTCGGCATCTGCCTCGGTCACCAGCTGATGAGCCGCGCGCTCGGCCTCGAGACCTTCAAGCTCCCGTTCGGCCACCGCGGCGGCAACCACCCGGTGAAGGACCTCGCCACCGGGCGGGTCGAGATCACCTCCCAGAACCATGGCTTCGCGGTCGTCGGGCCGGGCGGGATCAAGTACCTCGAGACGAACGAGCCCGTGCGCTGGGAGACCGACCTCGGCACCGCCCAGCTCTCGCACCTGAACCTCTACGACCGCACGGTCGAGGGCCTCACGCTCCTCGACGCGCCCGGCGGCACGGTCCAGTACCACCCCGAGGCCGGCCCCGGCCCGAACGACGCCCTGTACCTCTTCGATCGTTTCCTGGAGCAGATCAATGCCGCGTCGTAACGACCTGAAGCGGATCATGATCCTGGGCTCCGGCCCGATCGTGATCGGCCAGGCCGCCGAGTTCGACTACTCGGGCGCCCAGGCCTGCAAGATCCTGCGGGAGGAGGGCTACGAGGTCGTGCTCGTGAACTCCAACCCGGCGACGATCATGACCGACCCGGAGTTCGCCGACGCGACCTACGTGGAGCCGCTCATCCCGAGTGTCGTCGCCCAGATCATCGACAAGGAGCGCCCCGACGCGCTCCTGCCGACCCTCGGCGGCCAGACCGCCCTGAACCTCGCGAAGGCGCTCCAGGAGGACGGCACCCTCGCGCAGTACGGCGTGGAGCTGATCGGTGCCGACTACGACGCGATCCACCGCGCGGAGGACCGCGAGGCGTTCGCCGAGACCATGGCCGCCGCGGGGCTCAAGATGCCGGCCTCCGGGATCGCCGAGAGCCCGGTCAGGAGCGACGGCAGCCGCGACCACGACGCCGGCTTCGCCCAGGCGCTCGAGGTCCTGAAGACCACCGGCCTGCCCGCGATCATCCGTCCGGCGTTCACCCTCGGCGGCCGAGGTGGCGGCATCGCCTACACCGACGCCGACTTCGAACGGATCGTGCGCCAGGGCCTGGATGCCTCGCCGATCGGCCAGATCCTCATCGACCAGTCCGTCATCGGCTGGGGCGAGTTCGAGCTCGAGGTCATGCGCGATCACGGCGACAACGTCGTAATCGTCTGCTCGATCGAGAACATCGACCCGATGGGCGTCCACACGGGGGACTCCGTGACGGTCGCGCCGCAGCAGACGCTGACCGACCGCCTCTACCAGAAGCTCCGCGACCAGGCGATCGCCGTCATCCGCGCCGTCGGCGTGGAGACGGGCGGCTCGAACGTGCAGTTCGCCGTCAACCCGGCGACCGAGGAGATCCTCGTCATCGAGATGAACCCGCGCGTGAGCCGCTCGAGTGCACTTGCGTCGAAGGCCACCGGGTTCCCGATCGCCAAGATCGCCGCGCGCCTCGCCGTCGGCTACCTCCTCGAGGAGATCGACAACGACATCACGGGCGCCACGCCGGCCGCGTTCGAGCCCACCATCGACTACGTCGTGGTGAAGTGGCCGCGCTTCGCGTTCGAGAAGTTCCAGGGCGCCGACCCGACCCTCACGACCCACATGAAGTCGGTCGGCGAGGCGATGGCGCTCGGGCGCAGCTTCAAGCAGGCGTTCGCGAAGGCGATGCGCTCGCGCGAGCTCGACACCACGCCCGACACCGACCAGCCGGTCGAGCAGCTGATCGAGCGTCTGAGGACCCCGACGGCCGACCGCTACGAGGTGCTGTTCGCCGCCGCCGTGAAGGGCGCGACGATCGAGCAGCTCCACACGGCCACGAACATCGACCCGTGGTACCTGCGTGAGCTCGTCGCGCTCGCGCTCGATCCGGAGCTGGGCAGCGCGGGCACCCGCACCTACCGCTCGGTCGACACGTGCGCCGCCGAGTTCCCGGCGCGGACGCCGTACTTCTACTCGGGCTGGGAGCACGGCTCCCCGAGGCACGAGGTCGAGCGCGGCACCAACCCGTCGGTGATGATCCTCGGCTCCGGCCCGAACCGCATCGGCCAGGGCATCGAGTTCGACTACTGCTGTGTGCACGCCGCCTGGACCGTGAAGGACAGCGGCCGCGATGCGGTGATGGTCAACTGCAACCCGGAGACGGTGTCGACCGACTACGACACGTCGACGCGCCTGTACTTCGAGCCGCTCACCCTCGAGGACGTCCTCGCGGTCGTCGAGATCGAGCAGCCGGAGGGCGTCATCGTGCAGTTCGGTGGCCAGACGCCGCTCAAGCTCGCCGCCGGTCTGCAGGCCGCCGGCGTCCCCGTGCTCGGCACGAGCGTCGACGCGATCGACCTCGCCGAGGACCGCGGGCGCTTCGGCGACCTCCTCGATCGCCTGGGCCTCATGGCGCCGCCGTACGCCACCGCGGAATCCGGTCAGGATGCGCTCGGCGTCGCCGACACCGTCGGGTTCCCGCTCCTCGCCCGCCCGTCGTACGTCCTCGGCGGCCGCGCGATGGAGATCGTCTACTCGGCCGAGGGCCTCGCGGACTACCTCGAGCGCACCGGCGGCCTCGGCCCCCGCCAGATCTTCCTCGACCGCTTCCTCGAGCAGGCGATCGAGGTCGATGTCGACGCGCTCTGCGACGGCGACGAGGTGTGGATCGGCGGCATCATGCAGCATGTCGAGCAGGCCGGCATCCACTCGGGCGACTCCGCCTGCGTGCTGCCGCCACACACGCTCTCGCCCGAGCTCGTCGCCGAGATCAGCCGCCAGGCCGAGCTCATGGCGAAGGAGCTCGGCGTGGTCGGCCTCGTGAACTTCCAGTTCGCGGTCCACGGCACCGACGTGTACGTCATCGAGGCCAACCCGCGCGCCTCGCGCACCGTGCCGTTCGTGTCCAAGGCGATCGGCCAGCCGCTCGCGAGCCTCGCCGTGCGCCTCATGCTCGGCGAGAAGATCGCGAGCCTCGGACTGCCCGAGGATCCGACCGGCCACGGCTATGTCGCCGTGAAGGAAGCGGTCCTGCCCTTCGACCGGTTCCACGGCGCCGACGCCGTGCTCGGCCCGGAGATGCGCTCCACCGGCGAGGTCATGGGCGTCGCCAAGGACGTCTCGACCGCGTTCGCGAAGGCGCAGGCCGGCGCCGGTGCCGCGTTGCCCAGCGAGGGCACGGCGTTCCTCACGGTGACGGATGCCGACAAGCCGGCCGCGGTGCGGATCGGCCAGCGCCTCCAGGGCCTCGGCTTCGACCTCGTCGCCACGTCCGGCACGGCGACCGCCCTGCGCGACGCCGGCCTCACCGTGAAGACCGAGCTCAAGAAGGTCGGCGAGGGCAGCCCCAACGTGGTCGACCTGATCGAGAGCGGTGACGTGGACCTCGTGGTCAACACGCCGACCGGCTCGGGAGCACACACCGACGGCTGGCAGATCCGCCGCGCGGCGATCACCAACCGCGTACCCTGCATCACGACGACCCCGGGCGCCGAGGCGGCTGCCGAGGCGATCGAGCGCTCCCGTGAGGGCGCCGCGCCGGTCATCAGCCTGCAGGAACTCCACGAAGCCGCGTCCGCGGCGCGCTAGGTCGCCCGGGCCGCGTGACGGGATACGAACAGCTGTCGGGCGTGCTGTTCCGGGTGTCGAACCCGGAACAGGCGCACCGGCTGGCCCTGAACGCGCTCCGGCTGCGTGGCGTGCCGACGCCACGCGTGCCGACCGACCCACGGCTCCAGGTGTCGACGCTCGGGCTCGACTTCCCGAACCCGATCGGCATGGCAGCGGGCTTCGACAAGGACGCCGAGGTCCCGGACGCGCTCCTGCGGATGGGATTCGGATTCGCCGAGATCGGCACGGTCACCCCGCTGCCGCAGCCCGGCAACGAACGTCCCCGCATGTTCCGTCTGAAGGAGGATGCGGCGGTCATCAACCGGCTCGGCTTCAACAACGCCGGCCACGAGGCGGCGCTCGCACGGCTCGGCCGGCGGGCGGGTGCCCCCCGGGATCGTCGGCGTGAACGTGGGGGCCAACAAGGACGCCACCGATCGCATCGCCGACTACGTCGCCGGGATCCAGGCGTTCGCCGCCGTCGCCTCGTACTTCACGGTGAACGTGAGTTCGCCGAACACGCCGGGGCTCCGCGACCTGCAGGCCGCGCAGGCCCTCGACGACCTCCTCGCACGCGTGATCGAAGCGCGCGATGCTGCGATGGCCGCGCACGGCCGACAGGTGCCGGTGCTGCTCAAGGTGGCGCCGGACCTCGACGACGGCGAGCTCGGCGATGTCGCGCGGGTCGTCATGGAGCGCGGGGTGGACGGCCTCGTGGTCTCGAACACGACCATCGGTCGGCCCCCGCTGCGCTCCGCCGATGCCGGCCAGGCCGGCGGCCTCTCGGGCGCGCCGCTCATGGAACGCTCGACCGTGGTCCTCGCGCGGCTGCGCCTGCTCGTCGGTCCCGACCTACCGATCATCGGCGTCGGTGGCATCGCGACGGGCGACGACGCCTTCCAGAAGCTCGCCGCGGGCGCGACGCTCGTGCAGCTGTACACGGCGATGGTCTACCGCGGCCCATGGATCGCGGCGCACGTCGCTCGCGAACTGCTCGCGCGGCTCGACGCCGAGGGCATCGCCTCGGTGACGGATCTCTCGGGACGCGGGGCCGACGCCTGGGCGGCCCGTCCGCTCGACTGACCGACCACGTGCAGCGGCGTCGGCCGCGAGTGCAAACGCGCCATGCCCGCCGCCGCCGGCGGCGGCCGGCCGGGCCGTCGGATGAGCTGCGCACCAATGCGCAGGACTCAGAGACCGCCGGTCCGTCATGGTCGCCCCGGGGCCCCGCCGACAGGCTGTCAACCGCGCACCGCCACGTCGTGCCGGGAACCGGTCACATTTGGGGGATCGATTGCAATCGAGCACGCCAACCCGCGGCGAAACGAACGCCGAAGAACCCGCAATTTGGAGGTTTTCGGGCCCCAACAGGGTGGAGGTCATCCGCGCCGTCGGACGCGATCTGTTACGGGCTTCAACCCTCGTCCTGACTCTCAACTGGAGCTTGAGACGACTTGCCTGTCCAGCCCGCGGACGAGGTGTATATTCACCAGCCGAATGGCACCTGCGACGACGAATTCCCCCCTGAAGCAAGCGACCCCCGAGCGGTCGCTCGCGCAACGGATGGAGGCGCTCCAGCGCGCCAACGAGATTCGATCGCACCGCGCGCAGCTCAAGCGTGACCTCAAGTCGGGCCGTACCTCGATCGTGCAGCTCCTCGACGCTCCGCCCGAGTACCTGCTCACGGCGAAGGTGTTCGACATGATCGTCGCCGTGCCGAAGTTCGGCCGCGTGAAGGCGAACCGCGTCCTCCAGCAGTGCCGCATCTCGCCGAGCAAGACCATCGGCGGTCTCACCGACCGTCAGCGCGCGGAGCTCGTCGAGC
>JAQIJQ010000057.1:0-26925 GCA_036946195.1 Patulibacter minatonensis
GTGTCCCTTCCGTCCCGTCGCTTGTCCCCATCGCACCGCAGTACGTCCTCCACGGACTCGCCAGTACCACTGACCATCGCGCCGCGCGCGATCGCCCGGTGGCGGCTCGTGGCCGTCGCGATGCTCGTCGCGGGTGCGGCCTTCGTGGAGGCGGCGCTCGCCTCGCCTGGCGTGCGGACGGACTACCCGTGGGTCGCCCACGTCGGTGCGGCAGCCTTCCTCTCGCTGGCGCTCCTGGCCGGCCGCGTTCCACTCCAGCGGTACCGCATCGCCACGTTCGTCAACGTCGGCGCCTGCATCCTGCTCGTCTCGGCATTCATCGCCGTGTGCGACGGGGTCTCCGGCATCGAGGCGTTCTACCTGTGGCCCTTGCTCGGCGCGGCGTACCTGCTCCGTCGCCGGGAGGTGATCGGGTTCGGGTTCCTCGCCGCGGCCGGGTACCTCGCGGCGCTGGCCGTCTCACCGTGGCACGACGGCGTACCGGTCGGGCAGTACGTGCTATTCACCTCGGCCTCCGCCGTGGTGGTCGCGACCGTCCGCGCGCTCGCCGAGAACCTGCACCGGCTGATCAACACGCTGCGCGCGAGCTCGGCAACCGACCCGCTGACGGGGCTGCTGAACCGTCGTAGCTTCGACCGGCGGTTCGCGAACGCCGTCGCCGAGGCCAGCCGCAGCGAGCTTCCACTGAGCGTGATGCTGCTCGATCTCGACCATTTCAAGCAGGTCAACGACGAGTTCGGACACGCCGTCGGCGACCGCGCGCTCGTGCGCTTCGGCGAGCTGCTGCTCAGCCAGAGCCGCGCGAGCGACCTCGTCGCGCGCGTGGGTGGGGAGGAGTTCGCCGTGGTGCTGCCGGGGGCGACGATCGAGCAGGCGCTCCGCCGGGCCGAGCAGTTCGCCCACGCGTGGCGCGTCGACCGGACGGTCGACGGGCTGGCGCTCACCGTGAGCATCGGCGTCACCGATCGCGACGTGATCGACACCACCGGCACGCTGCTGATGCGCGCCGATGCCGCGGTCTACCGCGCAAAGGCGGACGGCCGCGACCGCGTCGTGCTCGCCGGCGAGGACCGGGTCCTGCGGCCCGCGGGCAGCGCCTGAACGCTCCCCGGGGCCCCGGGCAGAGCGCTCGCGACCTCAGATGACGTAGCGGGTGCGCAGCCGCAGGAACGCGAGCGCGACGGCGCCGGCGCCGGCGACGAGCGCGCCGATCACGGCGCCGTCGGCAGCGAGGACCACCGCGAGCACTGCCCAGGCGGATGCGAAGACGGCGTCGAGCGTCGCCTCGTCGGTCGGACGGAACGTCTTGCGGTCCGTCGGCTCGGCGCCGAGGACCACGAGCGCCCGGCCCGCGACGAGGACGGCGACGATGAGCGTCAGGGCAGCCAGGACGGAGTCGGCGACGGCGAACACGCCGCCGAGGCCGACGACGATCGCCAAGGCGAACTTGTACGCCGCTTGGAGTTCGAGGGACACGGTGCCGAACCGACGCGTCGTGGAACGCGCGGTCGTGGGTGCCCCGGGGTTCAGGTGAGAGCTTCGGAGGTTGGACACACGGGTTACGTTGGCGAAACTTTCCTGCGTTGCGACGTGATCCTGAGCACAGGCGGCCGTTTCGTCCCCCGACCGGTGGTGAGGGTCGACACACGAGGTCGGTATCGTTCGGAGGCGTGGCGAGGACCCGGATCGACGCGCTGTTGGTCGAGCGCGGCCTGTTCGACTCGCGCTCGCGGGCTGCAGCCGCCGTGATGGCGGGGCAGGTGCTGCTCGGCGCCGGGCGCGAACCCGCCTCCAAACCGGGACAGCTGATCGACCCCGAGGCCGAGATCGCGCTCCGTGGCGGCCGCGAGTACGTGTCCCGCGGTGGGCAGAAGATTGCAGCGGCGCTCGACGCGCTCGGCGTCCACGTCGCGGACCGCCGGTGGCTCGACGTCGGGATCTCCACGGGCGGGTTCACCGACTGCCTGCTCCAGCGGGGCGCCGCGCACGTCGTCGGCGTCGACGTCGCCTACGGGCAGGTCGCGTGGTCGATCAGCCAGGACGAGCGGGTCACCCTCCTCGAGCGCACGAACGCGCGCGATGTCGATCCTGCCGCCGTCGGGGAGCCCGTCGACGGCGTGGTCGCCGACGTGTCGTTCATCTCGCTCACGAAGGTGCTACCGGCCGTGGCGCGGTGCGTCGCCCCGCGCTTCGACGCGCTCCTGATGGTCAAGCCGCAGTTCGAGGTCGGCAAGGACCGCGTCGGCAAGAACGGGGTGGTGCGCGAGCCCGAGCTGCGGCGCGAGGCCGTGGCGTCCGTAGCGCGGGCGGCCGTCGACCTCGGCTGGGCCGTCGCCGGCGTCGCGCCGGCCGGGCTCCCCGGGCCGAAGGGCAACCGGGAGACGTTCCTGCACCTCGTCGAAGGCGGCCGGGACGGCGCCGAGCCGGCGCTCACCGACCAGCTCGCGGAGGCCATCGCGTGAACGTCACACCCGGAAGCTCGCCGCGTCGCGTCGTCGTGATGGTCCGCGAGGGCTACCACCACCTCGAGTCGCCCCTGCGGATCCTGCTGTCCGGTTGCCTGGAGCGCGGCGTGGAGCTCTGTGCGCTGCGTGGCGACATCGGCGAGGCCGAGCTCGCGGCCACCGGCCTCACGCTCCTCGACTCCGGGCCCGCCGACGAGGATGTCGATCTCGTCGTCACTCTCGGCGGCGACGGCACGATCCTCCGCGCGCTGCGTGCGTTCGCCGGGACGGGCGTGCCGGTGTTCTCGATCAACTTCGGACAGGTCGGGTTCCTGGCGACCGCCGAGGCCGACGACCTCGTCGCCACCTTCTCTCGCGCGCTCGACGGCGAGTTCGAGTGCCTCGACGTCCCGGCCGTGACCGTGTCGGTCGACCGGCAGGAGCTCGGGCTGCTCGGGATCAACGACGTGTCGCTCCACCGGCAGACGGGCACGCGCGTGGCCGAGCTGGGCTACGGCGTCGACGGCGCGATCATCGGCAACGTGCGGTGCGACGGTCTCGTCGCGTGCACACCGGCCGGGTCGACCGGGTACAACCTCGCCAACGGCGGGCCGATCATGGCCTGGGGGGTCGGCGGGTACGGCGTGTCGTTCATCGCGCCGCACTCGCTCACGGCTCGTTCGATCGTCGCCTCGCCGACGGACGCGCTCGTCGTGGAGAACCGTGGGCAGGGGGCCCTCGACGTGCTCGTCGACGGTCGCGAGACGGGTGTGACCGTGGCTCCGGGGCGCCGCGCCGTGCTCGGCTACCGCGGCGAGGCGGCCGTGTTGGCGCAGCTGCCGGGATCGACGTTCTACGCGCGGCTGCGCGAGAAGTTCGGTCACCTGCGCGGCTGATCCGCAGCGCTCGGCAGGGGGCCGGATCGGCGCCCGGTGCGAAGTTGGCACGGATTCCCAACACTGCTGCAACGGTTCGAACATGTGTTCGTCCGGTGGTTGCGCTACAAACGATGTGTGCTGCTCGAACTGCGTGTGGAGAACCTGGTTCTGATCGAGCGGGCCGAACTCAGACTCGGCCCCGGTCTGAACGTGATCACCGGCGAAACCGGCGCGGGCAAGACGATGCTCGCGAGCGCGCTCGACCTGCTGCTCGGGGGTCGCTCGCGACAGTCCCTCGTGCGTCAGGGCGCCAGTGAGGCCTACGTCGAAGGCGTGTTCGACCTCACCCCGGCGCTGCGGGAGCAACTCGGCGATCGCATCCCGGCGGATGCCGAGGATCTCGTGCTGGCGCGCCGCGTGACGGCCGAGGGGCGCACTCGGGCGTACGTCGCCGGGCGCTCGGCGACGGCCGGGGAGCTGCGTGGGGTCGCAGAGGCGCTCATCGCGTTCACGGGCCAGCACGAGCACCGGCGGCTCGTCGAGCCCGCGGCGCAGCTCGAACTGGTCGATGCGGCCGCCGGCGGTGCGCAGGCCGACCGCCTCATGGCCATGCGCAGCGCCCACGAGGCGGTCCGCGATGCCGAACGGCGACTGCGAGAGCTCGACGAACGCGCGGCGGAGCGCGAGCGCCAGCTCGACGTCGCCCGGTTCGAGCTCGAGGAGATCGAGCGGATCTCGCCACAGCCGGGTGAGGCCGAGGAGCTCGCGCTGCTGCGCGACCGCCTTCGGCACCTCGACCGTCTGCAGCGCGCGGCGAACGCGGGCGCCGAGGCGATCGACGTCGACGAAGGGGAGGTGCGTGGGATCTCTGCGCTCACCGCCGTCGCGCTCCACGAGCTCGAGGCAGCGGAGGGTGTCGACGAGCACCTCGACCCGCTCATCGAGCGCTTCCGCACCGCTGCGATCGAGTTCGCAGACCTCGCCGGTGACCTCCGTGGCTACCTCGCCGACCTCGACGGCGAGCCGGGCAACCTCGAGGCCGTCGAGGTGCGCCTCGCCGAGCTCGAGCGTGTCCTGCGCAAGTACGGCGGCTCCACCGAGGAGGTGCTCGCCCACGCCGAGCGGTGTCGGGCGGTGCTCGACGAGCTGGGGGATGTCGAGGGCGCCCGCCAGCGGCTCGTCGAAGCGGTGAACGCGGCCCGCGCCCAGCGCGACGAGGTCGCGGCCAAGCTCACGAAGGCCCGGCGCACCGCTGGCAAGTCGCTCGCGGCGGCCGTGCGCGAGCGACTTGCGCGGCTCGCGATGGAGGCCGCCGACTTCCGCATCGAGATCGGCGAGGCCGCGCCCGGCCCCGGCGGTGCCGATGTCGTCGAGTTCGTGCTCCAGGCGAACCCTGGCTCGCCGGCCGCGCCGATGCGCGAGGTCGCCAGCGGAGGTGAGCTCTCGCGCGTGCTGCTCGCGCTCGTCGGAGCCGCCGGCGGAGGCGCCGACACGACCTACGTGCTCGACGAGATCGACGCCGGGATCGGCGGGCGCACGGCCGCCGCGCTCGGCGCGGAGCTAGAGCACCTCGCGGCCGGCCGGCAGGTGCTCTGCATCACGCACCTCCCGCAGATCGCGGCCCTCGCCGACCGTCACTCGACCATCGTCAAGGCGGTCGGTCGGGGGACGACCACGACGACCATCGAACCGCTCTCCGGCGACGCCGTCACGGCCGAGCTCGTGCGCATGCTCGGCGCCGAGGAGGGAGACGAGGCCGCGCTCCACCACGCAGAAGCCCTGCGTACGGCCAAGGCGGGCGAACCAGTCGCGGTCAGGTCCGGGACCTGATCTAGGATTGGACTCCGTGCCCACGCAAAACGCCCGACCGGACACTCGCTACATCTTCGTGACGGGAGGTGTCGTGTCGTCCCTCGGCAAGGGCATCGCGGCGGCCTCCATCGGTCGCCTGCTCGTGAGCCGTGGCGTGTCGGTCGCGATCCAGAAGTTCGACCCGTACATCAACGTCGATCCGGGCACGATGTCGCCGTACCAGCACGGCGAGGTGTTCGTGACGGAGGACGGCGCCGAGACCGACCTCGACCTCGGCCACTACGAGCGCTTCACCAGCGCGAACACGTCGCGTGCGTCGAACGTGACCGCCGGCGGCATCTACAACTCGGTGATCCGCCGCGAGCGTCGCGGCGACTACCTCGGCGGAACGGTGCAGGTCGTCCCGCACATCACCGACGAGATCAAGAACCGGATCCGCCTCGTCGGCGAGACGACCGATGTCGACGTCGTCATCACCGAGATCGGCGGCACCGTCGGCGACATCGAGTCCCTGCCGTTCCTCGAGGCGATCCGGCAGTTCCCGGTCGAGGTCGGCCGCCGCAACTGCCTCTTCCTCCATCTGACGCTCGTCCCGTACATCGGCCACGCCGGTGAGCTCAAGACGAAGCCCACGCAGCACTCCGTCAACGAGCTGCGCCGGATCGGCATCCAGCCCGACATGCTGATGCTGCGCGCCGCCTCCGAGCTGCCCGACGACATCCGCAAGAAGACCGCGCTGTTCTGCTCGGTGCCGTACGAGAACGTCATCTCCGCGATCGATGTCGACTCGATCTACAAGGTGCCGCTCGAGTACCGCCGCCAGAACGTCGACCAGGTCGTCCTCGATCACTTCGGGCTCGAGGCCGGCCCGCCGAACCTCACCGAATGGGAGCAGCTCGTCGCCCGCATCGACGGCGCCACCGATGTGGTGAAGATCGCGCTCGTCGGCAAGTACGTGCAGCTCGAGGACGCATACCTCTCCGTCGCCGAGTCGCTGCGCCATGCCGCCTGGGCGCGGGGTGCTCGCGTCGAGATCGACTGGGTCGACTCCGAGACGATCACCTCCGTGGCGGTCGCCGCCGAACGCCTGGGAGACGCCGACGGCGTCATCATCCCCGGCGGCTTCGGCGGTCGAGGCGTCGAGGGCAAGATCAACGCCGCCCAGTACGCCCGCGAGCAGAACGTGCCGTTCCTCGGCATCTGCCTGGGCATGCAGATCGCCGTCGCCGAGTTCGCGCGGAACGTCGCGGGCATGGAGGGCGCGAACTCCACCGAGTTCGATCCCGAGACGCCCTACCCCGTGATCGACCTGCTGCCGGAGCAGAAGGAGGTCGCCGACCTCGGCGGCACGATGCGCCTCGGCGCCGATCCGGTCAAGCTCCACGAGGGCACGAAGATCCTCGAGCTCTACGGCGAGGCGATCGCGTACGAGCGCCACCGCCACCGGTACGAGGTCAACCTCTTCCTGCGCAAGCGCCTCGAGGCCGCGGGCCTGGTCGTCGGCGGCACGTCACCCGACGAGCGCCTCGTCGAGGCCGTCGAGCTGCCCGAGCATCCGTTCTACGTGGCCGCGCAATACCACCCCGAGTTCAAGAGCCGGCCGGAGCGCCCGTCGCCGCTCTTCAGCGGGTTCGTCGGCGCATCGCTCGAGCACGGCGGCACGCCGAGCGCGAGCCGCGCGACGGCCGAGCAGTCGGCGTAGGCCCACCCCACGACCCCGTGACGATCGACGTGCGCATCGAGCCGACCGGTCCGGTCGCCGAACGCGCCGTCGCCTTCGCCTGCGCCACCGGGGAGCTCCACCGCGATCCGGAGGCGCAGCTCGGCCAGCCCGCAGCGCAGGGCACGTTCCAGAGCGGGGAGGAGGTGCTCGCGCACCTCGTCCGCGCCGCAGCGCTCGCGCTCGACGAGACCGACCTGCACCTCACCGTCCGTCGGCGATGAACACGGCGCAGGTCGGCCTTGCGTACGCGGCAGCCGTCGAAGACCTGCTCGCCTGGCTCACGGTCGAACGCGGCCGCAGTCGCAACACGATCGCCGCCTACCGCACCGATCTGCAGCGCCTCGGCGCGCGCCTCCTCGACCAGGGCATCGACCCGCTCGCCGCCGACCACTCCCAGCTGGCCGCATACCTCGCGGAGCTCGCCGACGACGGCCGCAGCGTCGCGACGCTGCGCCGCCACACGGCCTCCGTCCGTCAGCTCTACGGTTTCCTCGTCGCCGAGGGCCAACTCGCGGTCGACCCGACCGTCGACCTGCGTCCGCCCCGCGAACGCCGCGCAGCGCCGGAGGCCCTCACTCGCGACGAGATCACCGCCGTGATCGACAGCGTCGCCGGCGACGGTGCGCTCGCGCTCCGCGACCGCATGCTCCTCGAGCTCCTCTACGCCAGCGGTCTGCGCGTCTCCGAACTCATCACCCTCGAGTTGCGCCACATCGACCTCGAGGACGGCCTGCTGCAGGTCGTCGGAAAGGGCGACAAGGAACGCCGCGTGCCCTTCGGATCGGCGGCGCGCTCCGCCATCCGCAACTACCTCCTGAGCGGACGCCCCGCACTCCTGCGCGACACCGCCGCGCCCTGGCTGGCACTCAACGCCCGCGGCGGACGCCTCTCTCGCCAAGCCGTCCACGCCACCGTGCAAGACGCCGGACGCCGCGCGGGCCTGCCGCAGGACATCGGCCCACACGCCATCCGCCACACCTTCGCGACCCACCTCCTCGCCGGCGGCTGCGACCTGCGCGTGCTCCAGGAGATGCTCGGTCACGCCAGCGTCGCGACCACGCAGATCTACACCCACGTCTCGGCCGACCACCTCCGAAACGCCTACCTCGGCGCGCACCCCCGAGCCAAGGTCGACCGTGCGCCGAACCTCCTGCGATGATGCATGGCCGTGCGCCGTGCCCTGCTCCTCTCCGCGCTGGCCCTGATCGTCCCCGTCGCCGCCGGGTGCGGTGACGGGCCGACGGCGTCCCCGAGCATCGGCCGCCCAGAACTCGACCCGAGCGGCGAGCCCTACCCGCTCCCCGGCGGGGGCCAGATCGACATGCCCGCCTCCTGGACCACCCAGGCCGGTCCGGCCGGCGGCCCGCAGCTCGTGCGCTCCTACTCCGGCCAAGGGCAGATCGTCGTCTGGCAGTACGCCCGCACCGAGCCGCTGCCGACGAGCCGCCGCAACCTGCGCAACACCCGCCGCAGCCTCCGCGCCGCCATCACCGCGCGCGACCCCAACTTCAAGTTCAAGGCCGCGCTCCTGCGGCGCGTCCCGCAGCCCGCCATCGAGATCGGCGGCCTCGGCACCCTCGCGGGCGCCCGGCGCTCCATCCGCAGCCTGCACGTGTACGCCAACAACCAAGAGACCGTCGTGGACTGCATCGGCCCCGTCAGCGACGCGGCCGCCTTCAACACGACCGTCTGCGAACCCGTCCTCGGTTCCCTCACCGTCGGCTGATCGGCCGGCCTCCAGGGCGCGTCTCGCACGCACGATCCACCATCCGAGCACCCAGCCGAGGCGCTAGATTGGTGCCGAATGCCTGAGCTGCCCGAGGTCGAGACCGTCCGCCGCCAGCTCGCCCCGCACGTCGAAGGGCGCACGATCACTGCGGTCCGCATCGACGACGGCCGCTGGTGCGCCCCGCAGGACGCCGCCGACGTCGAGCACCGCCTCACCGGCGAACGCGTCGATCAGCTCAGCCGCCGCGGCAAGCACCTCATCGCGGAGCTCTCCGGAGGCGGGCAGCTCCTCATGCACCTGCGGATGACCGGCATCCTGCTCTGGGACGCGGCCGAGGACTCGCCGTACGAACGCGTGCGGATGTGGCTCGACGACGACCACCCACTCGCCTTCTGCGACCCGCGTCGCTTCGGCACCGGGCTCCTCCTCGACAGCCCGCAGGAACGAGACGCCTACCTCGACGCGCGGCTCGGCCCCGAACCGCTCGATCCGGACGCCTTCACCGCCGACGTCCTACGCCGAGCGTTCAGGGGCCGTGAAGCTCCCGTCAAGGGCATCATCATCGATCAACGGACCGTCGCCGGCGTCGGCAACATCTACGCCGACGAAGCGCTCTTCCGGGCCGGGATCCATCCGGCACGGCCGGGCCGCATGGTGAAGGCGGCGCAGCTCGAACCGCTCCGCGCCGGCATCGTCGAAGCCCTCGAGCTCGGCATCGACGGCGGCGGCGCGTCGATCGACGACTTCCGCCACCTTGACGGCGCTCGCGGCTCGTTCCAGGACGACTTCCTCGTCCACCGCCGTCAGGGCCTGCCGTGCCCCGACTGCGGAGCCCCGGTGATCAAGATGGTGGTCGCGGGGCGCGGCACCTATGCGTGCGAGGTGTGTCAGCCGCCGCCGCGCACCCTTCCGCGCTCGGCGCATCGGCTCGACTGACGGGGGGCGGAGGAGGCGCGCGCCTGGCTCGATCGCCTACGCCGCGGCGAGGCGTTCGGCGAGCTTGCCGCTCTTGTCCTCGGCGGCGGGTCTCGGTGTAGCCGCCGACGAGCTCGCCGTTCACGAACACCTGCGGCAGCGTGAACATCCCGGTGCGGGCCGAGAGGTCGGCGATGCCGGCGGGTGTCGCCCGTGAGGTCGATCTTCTCGTACGGGATCTCGCGAGCCTGGAGGAGACGCTCGACCTGCACGCAGTACGGGCAGGGAACCTTCGAGTAGACGACGACTTCGGCCATGCCCTCAGGCTAGCGGGCCGAGTAGCGTGCGCAGCGTGGCCGGACCGATGCGGACGGAGGCGGTGGTGCTCCGCGGGATGAAGTATGGCGAGGCCGACCGGATCCTCCACGTGTTCACCCCCGACCACGGACGGCGCTCGGTGATCGCACGCGGGGCGCGGCGGGCCGAAGAGCAAGCTCGGCGGGCGCCTCGAACCCCCGTCGCACGTCGAACTCGATCTGCACGAAGGTCGCGGCGACATCGCAACCGTCACCGGCGTCACCACGCTCGCGGCGCTCCCACGGCTCCGCGACCACCTCGATGCGATCGACGCCGCGATGCACGCCTGCGACGACGTCGACCGGCTCTTCGGGGACGGCGAAGCCCACCCCCCGATCTTCCACCTGCTGGTCAACCACCTGCGCGGGATGGACGCCGACCCGTCGCTCGCGACCCCCCAACGCCAGCTCGCGTTCCGGCTCAAGCTCCTGCTCGGCGCGGGGCTCCAGCCGGAGCTCGGAGCGTGCGCGCGCTGCGGCGCGGCGGGCCCGCTCGTCGCGTTCTCCGGGGCCGACGGCGGCCTGCTCTGCAGCGGGTGCGCGAGCGGTGGCTTCAGGCTCGACCCGGGCGTACCCGACGCGATGCGGTCGGCGCTCTCCGCGCCGCTGGCCCTGGCGCCCGCGATGACGCCGTACGTCGGCCGCCAGTTCGATCGCGCCGTCACCGACCTCGCCGCGCACCACCTCGGTGCCAAGCTCCGCGGCCTGCGCATCGAGGGCTGAGGGGCCGCCGCCCACCGTTCGGCCCTCGGCGCGCGCCCGGCGCCGCCGCGGCGTTTCGTGACGAGGGCTCCGCAGACTCTTGGCGAAGTCCGGCTCCGAATGCTGCACGACGCCCTAGCCTCAGCGGCAGTGAGCCTGCCCCGGCCCGATGAGTTCCACGATCGCCAGCGTGCGCGGGAAGAGGCGATCCTCTCGCCACTCGCCGCGCGCACCTACCCGGGCACCCGCGAACGGCCCGAGGCCGATGCCCCGAACCGCACGCCGCTGCAGCGCGACCGCGACCGCATCGTGCACTCGAAGGCGTTCCGCCGCCTCAAGCAGAAGACGCAGGTGTTCGTCGCCCCCGAGGGCGACCACTTCCGCACGCGCCTCACCCACACCCTCGAGGTGACGGGGATCGCGCGCACCGTCGCCCGCTCGCTCGGGCTCAACGAGGATCTCACCGAGGCGATCGGTGTCGGGCACGACCTCGGTCACCCGCCGTTCGGGCACATCGGCGAAGACGTCCTGGATCGGTGGCTGAAAGCCCGCGGGGGAGACGGCTTCCGGCACTGGGAGCATTCGGTGCGCATCGTCGAACGGCTCGAGCACTCCGGTCGCGGCCTCAACCTCTGTCGCAGCGTGGTGGAGGGCATCGGCTCGCACAGCGGCCGTGCGCCCCGACCGCGAACCCTCGAGGCCGCGATCGTGCGGGTCGTCGACCGGATCGCCTACCTCACCCACGACGTCGACGACGCCGTCCGGGCCGGGATCCTCGACGAGCGCAGCCTGCCGGCAAACGTGGTGGCCGTGCTCGGCGCGACGACCGGCGATCGGATCGACCGCCTCGTCGACGACCTCGTGGCCACCTCGGCGCGCGCCGGAGAGATCCGCCAGGGCGACGAGGCCGGCGCCGCGATGGACGAGCTGAGGCGGTTCATGTTCGATGCGGTGTACCTCGGAGACACGGCCCGCGCCGAGCACGCGCGGATCGAGTCCGTCCTGCTCGCCCTGCTCGACCACTATGAGCACCACCCCGAGGCGCTGCCCGCGGCATGGCCGTGTCAGGCGACGCTCGAGGAGCGCATCACCGACTGGGTCGCCGGCATGACCGACGGCTACGCGGTGCGGACGTTCGTCGGGCTCACCGTGCCGCGCGCCTTCGATCGCAGCTGAGCGGAGAGACACCGCACCTCGGCGTCGGGCGCGGGGCGCCCATTGGCGGTCGGCGTCGCCGCCGGTATCGTCCAGCTGACGGCGGCTCAACGCGGTGGCGCGTTTCCATCCCGCTTCCTGCTCGCGTGTCCCCCCCGGAAATCAGGTGCACCGGATTTTGGAGTGATCCGCGTCACGCGTCCCTTGCGCGCTGCACCGTATTTGCGAGTGTTGCGGCCATGTCGGCTTCCGCGGCACTCGCGCAGCTCTCGCCCCGTTCCCTTGACGGTGTGCGCACGCGGTCGCTTCCGGGTGGACGCGCGTGGCATGTGTTCGACGGACGGCAGCTCGCGGCGGACGACCGCCTCGCCGCGGATCTGAGCGAGCTGCTTCGGCCGATCGCCGCGCGGGTGTTCCCATGCGCCGCTCCCCGCGTTCCTGGATCTGGTCTCCGGGCCCGATCGCCTGGCGCAGCGCACGGCGGTCGCCGTCCTGCGCTCCGCCGACGGTGGAGTCGGCGGGATGGTGTCGTACGTGAGCGGCGAGTGGGGAGGCGAGCGGTGCTTCTATGCGGCCTCGGCGTTCGTCCGGCCCGAGGAGCAGGGCTCCGGTCTGGTGGCCGGCGGCTACGGCATGCTCATGCGGGCCGAGCTCGTGCGGGCCCCGCTGCGGCCGATGTACGCGGTGGTCCGCACCCCGAATCCGGTCGCGTACGCCGCGTGGCGCCACAGCGGCCGCAAGATGGGCAGCGACGTGGAGCCGAGCGTGGATCTGCGCGTGGCCGAGGAGACCCGTCGCATCGCGCTCGGCACGGCGGCCGCGAACGGCTTCGCCGATCGCCTCGATCAGCGCACACTCGTGGTGCGTGGTGCCTACGCGGGCGGCATCCTGCCCGGCGGCGAGGGCCCGTACGGCGCGCGTCCACGCTCCGGCGACGCCGCGCTCGACGCGCTGTTCGACCGCCTCCTCGGGCCGGAGGACGCGATCATGGTCGTCGGCCGGATGAGCCTGCACCGTGCCGCGGCCCTCGCGGGAGATCGGGTGATCCGCCAGCGACTCGGGCGCATCGGAGGTCGCCGCCGCGGCGCGGTCACCGCGCCCTCGGTGCCGACGCACACGCGCGTGCGGGGGACCGAGCGCCGCAGGCCGAACGACCGGCGGGCCGACGACCGGCGCAGCGACGACCGTCGCTCGCTGGAGCGCCGAGAGCACGATCGCCGCGATCATGATCGTCGCGCTCGCTGCGAGCGCCGCGGGGCCCCCGAGCGTCGGGCCGGCGAGCGCCGGGTGGAGCCGCGCCGCGCTGCGCAGCGACGCGGGCCGGAGCGCCGTGATGCCGATCGACGGTCGGTGCCGCGCCGCCGGCCGGTCGATCGCCGCGGCCCCGTCGCCCGGCAGCTGAGGCCAACGTGCCGGCACCCGGCTCGCCCGCGGTCAGCGGTGCTGCGCAGGTAGTCTCGGTGGACCGATGCCGCGGTATGCCCCTGACTCCCGTGATCGCGTTCGCGATGCCGTGGACATGGTCGACCTCGTCCAGACCCGCACCGAGCTGAAGCGCTCAGGGCCGGGGCGCTACACCGGCATCTGCTGCTTCCACGAGGAGCGCTCGCCGTCGCTCAGCGTCGACGCCGACCGCAAGCTCTACCACTGCTTCGGCTGCCAGGCCGGTGGCGACTGCTTCACCTTCGTGCAGGAGTCCGAGGGCACCGACTTCACCGGTGCGATCGAGTACCTCGCCGGCCGCTACGGGGTCACGCTCGAGGTGCTCGACGACGATCCCAAGAAGAGGGCGGCCCGCAAGAAGGAGCAGGATCTGCTCGGCCTGACCGAGCGCGCGGCCGGCTTCTACGAGCGGCAGCTGTGGACGTCGCCCGAGGCAGCGCACGCGCGCGACTACCTGCTGGGGCCGCGGGCTCACCGAGGAGGCGCTGAAGGCCTACCGCGTCGGCTGGGCGCCGGAGGGCTGGGACCGGCTCGTCGCGGCGTCGGCGAAGGCCGGGGGTGGAGCCCCGGTTGCTCGAGGAGGCGGGGCTCGCGATGAAGAAGCGCGAGGGCCGCGGTTACAACGACCGGTTCCACGGACGCGTCACCTTCCCGCTGTGCGACGGGCGCGGCAACGTACGTGGCTTCGGCGCGCGCGCGATGAAGCCCGGCCAGCAGCCGAAGTACCTCAACACGTCCGAGAACTCGATCTTCCACAAGGGCCGCCAGCTGTTCGGCCTGCACCTCGCCCGCTCGGCGGCCGCGCGCAGCGGCGTCGTGGTGCTGGTGGAGGGCTACACCGACGTGATCGCGTTGCAACCAGATCGGCGTCGGCCACGTGGTCGCGCTGATGGGCACGGCAATGACCTCCGAGCAGGTCACCGAGCTCTCGCGCCTCGCGCCGCTGCTCGTGCTCGCACTCGATCCCGACGGCGCCGGCCAGGCCGCGATGGAGAAGGCGGCGGCGCTCGCACGAGGCTCGCGCCTGGAGCTCCGGGTCGCCGAGCTGCCGGGCGGCCGCGATCCGGCGGAGCTCGTCCAGGACGGCCCGCGCCGAGGAGCTGAAGGCCGCGCTCGAGCAGCCGATGCACTTCGCGCGCTTCCGCGTCGAGCGGATCCTCGCGACCTCCGAGCTCGCGACCGCCGAGCAACGTGACGACGCCCTCGGGCGACTCGGGCCGGTGCTCGTCGAGCTGCCGGAGGGCGCGCTGCGGGAGGAGTTGATCGCACGCGTCGCCGATCGGATGAATCTGGGCGCGGCGATCGTCGACCGCGTCGTGCGGGGCGCGCCGCGTCCCGGTCCGGTCGACGGGGGCCGTGGCGTCGGCAGCCAGTACGGCCGCGGCGGCCAGCGGGGCGGCGGCTACGGCCAGCAAGGTGGCGGGCAGGGGTACGGCGGCCCGCAGGGTGGGGGGGCAGGACGACGGGCCGCGCCGTCTGCCGCAGCGCCTCGACCAGTACGACGAGCAGGAGCGCACCCTCCTCGCGCTGATGCTCGCGCTCGGCAAGGACGGTCGCGCGCAGCTCGACGCGCTCGATCTCTCCGATCTGCGCGTGCCCGCACGTGCGGGAGGTGGCCGCGTGGCTGCAGGCCGGGGGCGACGAGGGGGGCCAGTTGCCCACCGACGACACCCTCGCGCAGGTCGCCCGCGACGTGATCCTGCGCGCCGGCACCCTCGACGTGCGTCCCGCCGTCCTCGAGGTCGAGCTCGCCCAGCTCGCGCTGCGCCGCCTCGAGCGGCAGGTGTCCGACGCCCGACGCGCCGGCCAGCCGATCGACGACCTGCTCCGCTCCGCCGCCGAGATCCGCGAGCGCCTCGACAACGCGATGGTCAACGCCATGGACCTCTGACGCCCCCGAGAAACCGGGCGCAAGCAACGAGTCAACACGCAAACGCGTCGGCCGATACTATGGGCGACCCGTTCACAGAGCGGGACCGATGGGAGGTAGCTCAATGGCAGAGCTCTCGACTGTTAATCGAGTGGTTGCGGGTTCGAGTCCCGCCCTCCCAGCCATACGTTCGAAGTTCGAAACCAGAGTAGATTCAGAAGAAGGCGGCCCTCCGGGGCCGCCTTCTCTGTTTGTGGTGGCACGGAGCATCTGTAGTTCCGCCTCAACGTTCTCGGCGAAGTCGGGCTCGAGCAGGCATTCGTAGGGCTCCGCAAGCGCAGCGGCTGAGATTGCTGCACGGCGTTCGTCGTTAGGGCCCCACTCACCTCGCCGAAGACGTAGCAGCGGTCTACGTCGCCGCCGACGAAGACACCAAGCGGGGCGTACAACCAAGCCTTCTTCCAGCACGTCTTCGTGATGCCTCGCCGACAGCACTCCGGTTGGCGTGCTCGGCTCGTTGTTCGACACGCAGCTTGCGCAGCAGATCGGCGGCATTCAGCGCATCCTCGTGCCGTACAACATCAAGGCGCTGCCGAAGCGCAAGGCAGCGCTCGCGAACGCGCTGAACAACGCCACGGCAGCCAACCGGCACGTGATCATCACGTTCGAGGTCGGCTGCACCGAGGACAAGTACGAGACGAGCTGCAACAACGCGACGACGTCCAAGAAGGACACCGTGCCGTCGCCCGAAGCGGTCAACAACGCCGCGATCGCGATCAAGAAGCTGAAGTGGAACGGCACGCGCGTCGGCGGCGTCGTTCGCTACTTCTCGGTCTGGGATGAGCCCGCGAATGACAACCAGCCGTTCCGGCCGGTGTCGTCGTCGAGCGACCGCGCCGCGCGCAAGGGCGGCGGGCTTGAGGGATTGAAGCGTCCGACGCTTGAGCTCGCCGGCAAGAACAAGACCAAGCGCGTCTGCTCGATGTACACCTGCGACATCATCTCGGCCGAGGTCGAGATCATCAGCAAGTCCGGACTCACTCGCGTGCCGGCGCTGAAGAAGCGCTAGCGTCTCGCGACCGGGTATGCGATGTGGCTGCGCAAGTCGTCGGAGATCGACCGCAAGCAGCTGCTGTTCTTCGGCGCCCACGACTACGGCGAGGTCGAGGAGGCAGCCGACGCCGAGAAGGTCACGAACGCCGGAACCTCGAACCTGGCCCGCTGGATGGGGCGTCTGCCGACCAACGACAAGGTATGGCTACCGGAGATCGGAGTTGCTGCGCACGGCATCAACAACACCCGGCAGTACGACGAACCGGCTCGCACGCGACAGGCTGACTACCTGTTCAAGCAGATCCCCGCGATCACCACCCGCAACGGGGCGACCGTGGTACATGGCAACTCCTACCAGTTCTGCGGCGGCGATTCGGGCTTCGATACTAGCCTTCATGGCGAGTTCTCCCCCTCCGATGCGGACCAGGCCCCGAGCTGTATTCAGAACTCGGGTGGCGGGACTGCACCACGCCGCGAAGAGGTCATCAGTGCACTACTCACGGTCAACGGCTAGAAAATCCACTGGGCGTGCCGCCCTTGTCTCGGTCGCGGGGTTGCTCGCGGCCGGGCCGGGGGCGGCGCAAGCCGCAATGTCCTGCGCGTCGCAACCTGGGCGCACGGTGCAGAGCAACGAGGTAGCTCGGCTCTTCGTGGTGGCCAAGACGGTCAAGCTTGCGGGCGGCAAGCGTCGGCAGGCAGGCTACTACGTGTGCGGCTTCTCGAAGGCCACGGCCGCGCCGCTCGAGCTTTACCCGTCGGCGAAGAAGCCGACCGCGATCGGCCTGAACGGCGCCTTCGCGTTCGTGACCAAAGACCGCGGAGCCTCGGGCGAGGGAACCAATCAAGGGACCTACTACAACGACGTGACGCTGCTCGACCTCAAGCGACGCCAAGTGCGCTACGCCTCAACGGCAGGCGTGCGACTAAGCGACATGGCGCTCTCGAAGAAGGGTGTGCTTGCGGCGGTGGCGGAGTCGGTCGGCGTGCAGCCGGAAGACGATTCCAGCCCGACCGGTAGGCAGGAGCCGTCAAGCCGAATCCAAGCCGTTGATGTCCACGACGGTCACGGAAAGACCGAACCCACGTGGCAAACGCTCGCAAGCGCTGCCCCGGGCACATTCCAACGGCTCGCGGTCACCCCTGACGGCGACACGCTGCTCTGGTCACGATCTGACGGCACAGCCGGAACTGCGCCGTTCCAGGTGCGCCCCTAGACGCGATCTCGCACACGCTCACCCTGCCGAGCTCGGGACCCAGCGATGGTCTGGGCCCAGGGTCGGCGTGAGATCGCAACCGGGCGAGTAGCCGGTCAGGGGTCGGCGCTGCGCGACGCCAATGAGTGGGAGATCGAGCGCTGGACGTTTGTGACCAACTACGTTCTGGCCCCGCCCATCGGGTGCCTCGGCTGGCCCACCTGGGTGCGTCCCCCGACCAGCAAACGGTTAAACATGGTCGTTTTAGTGTACTTTGCGGTTTGCGCCACACGCCGTGGCCGAGCGAAGGAACTGACGGACGATGAACTTCACCTGGCCAGGAGCGGCCACATTCGCAGTCGTGGTGGTCGCGTGGGCGGGAATCTGGTTCCTGCGCAAGCGCGAGGTGAACTTCAGCCTGATCGCGCTCGCCGCGCTCGCGATCGGCATCCCGATCGGCCTCGTCGCCCAGGAGCACGTCGATGCGATCGCGCCGATCGGCAAGATCTACATCAACGTCCTGCTCGCGGTCGTCGCCCCGCTCATCTTCGTGGCCATCGTCGCGTCGATCACCTCGCTCGGCACGCTCGCCAAGCTCCGGAGCATCGGCCTGCGCAGCATCTTCTGGCTGCTCGTCAGCAATGCGCTCGGCGTGCTGCTCGCCATCGGTCTCGGGCTCACCTTCCAGCCCGGTAGCGGCGTCCACAACCAACTCGGCACCGCCGCCTCGCAGACGATCGAGGGTCAGGTGCAGGCGTTCAGCCAGGTGGTCGTCGGACTGTTCCCCACGAACGTCGTCGAGAACTTCAGCTCGAACGACATCATCCCGATCATCCTCGTCGCGCTCACGCTCTCGGTCGCCTACCTCGCGATCGCCGAGACCGGGCCCGCGAAGGCCAAGCCGTTCGCCGACGGCGCGGAGGCGCTCAAGCTCGTGATCTTCAAGGCCGTCGGGTACGTGATCCGCCTGACGCCCTACGCGATCGTCGCCCTCACCGCCCACATCGTCGGCACCAGCGCGAACCTCGGCAGCAACTTCTGGAGCCTCATCGGCCTCCTCGGACTCGTCTGGGCGGCCTGCTTCATCCACGCCTACGCGATCAACGCCGTGATCCTGCAGGCCTTCGCCAACGTGCCGGTCGTCGCGTTCTTCAAGAAGATCTTCCCGGCCCAGCTCACCGCGTTCACCACCCAGAGCAGCGTCGGCACGCTCCCGGTCACCACGACGCAGCTCACGCAGAAGGTCGGCGTGCACTCCGAGATCGCGCACTTCACCGCACCGCTCGGCACCACGATCGGGATGCCCGGCTGCGCCGGCATCTGGCCCGTGCTCATCGCGATCTGGGGCATCAACGCCTACGACATCCCGTACACCGTGCAGGACTACGCGCTGCTCGTGTTGCTCGCGGTCTTCGTGTCGGTCGGCACGGCCGGCGTGCCCGGCGCCGCGACCGTCGCGGCTGCCACCGTGCTCGCCGCCGCCGGCCTGCCGCTCGAGTTCGTCGCCGTCACGATCCCGATCAGCATCATCGCCGACACCGCGCGCACGATGAACAACGTGACGGCCGCAGCCGTCGCCGCCACCGTCGTGGCGCGCCAGACGGGCATGCTCGACGACGAGATCTTCGCCGGCCGCAAGACCCCACCGGACTCGGACGAGGGTGGGGGCAGAGGCACCCGTGCCCGCGCTCCCGGCTGGCCCGGCAGCCGTGCCCGCAGCGCTCGCCGCCCAGAGCGCGGCCGCCTCGCCCCAGGCGGCGCCAGCTCCCGCCCCGCCCGCTCCTGCCGGCCAGCCGCTCTGGAACGGCGTGCCGCAGCCGCTCGTCGCGGCCCAGCCGGTCGCCGGCGCGACGATCGGCTACGTCGTCCTCAACGGCGTGCCGCAGCCCGTCCTGATCCCGGCATCCGCCGCGCCGGCCACCCAGGCCGACACGACCACCGCTCCCGCCCAGCCCGAGCCGACGCCCGTCTGACGACGGCCGCCGACCCGTTCCCCCACCCAGCACGAAGAGAGCAGCGAACCCCGTGAGCGCTTCCCGCCTTCTCCCCAGCACCATCCTGCGCCCGACCCTCGGCCTCGCCGCGTGCGGCGTCGCCCTGTTCGGCAGCGCGACGATCGCCGCAGCCGCCGAGGTGACGAACCCCGCCGACCACCCGGCGCCCGTCAGCTTCAAGATCGACGGCCAGTCCTACAGCGACGGCCTCGACACGCTCCCCGGCTACGACGACTACGCGTGCACGCCGATCCCGAACGTCGAGTACGACTTCGCCGAGAACCAGATCCTCTACTACGACGGCAACGGCGAGCTGATCAAGACCGCCAGGTGGACCGAGTGGGATCGCATCAGCTCCTACTCGACGTGGGTCGCGTCGCAGAAGAAGACCACGGGCTCGTCGAGCTCAGGGTCCTCCTCGAGTTCAGGCTCGAGCTCCAGCTCGGGTTCCGGGGCGACCTCGACGGCCACGCCGACCCCGTCGTCGTCGGGCGTCAGCTCGAGCGCGGGCTCATCGGGCTCGGCGTCGACCCCCGCGGCTTCCACCGCGACGCCGTCGTCGCCTGGCTCGTCGGGCGCCGCGGCCACGCCGTCGGCCGGCAGCGCGACGAGCTCCGGCACGTCGAAGACGCAGTCGGAGTCGGCGGGCAAGTCGTCGTCCAAGAAGCACAAGAAGAAGCGCGAGAAGGACAAGGACGCCGCCGCCGACGAGTCGACGGCCGGCGGGACCGTTGCCGGCGCTGGCACCGTGGCCGCCGACGACGGCGATGCAAAGGGCGCGGGCGCCAGGGGCGACGATCCGAGGGCCGAGGGCGACGACACCAACGTCGATGCCGGCGGCGACGCCGCCGCGCCGGCCGTGCCCGACGACCTCACCGCGACGGACACCGACGGCGACCCGGTCGCCTCCGCGCCCGTCGGCACCCCCAAGCCCCTCGCGAAGGCCGTCACCGTCGGCGCAGGCCAGGGCGCCGGCGACACCCGCATCGCGGGCGTCGGCATCCTCGGCGCACTGAGCCTCGCCGGGCTGGGCCTCGCCTCCGGCACCACCGCCCGCCGCCGCCTCTTCGGCCCCGGCACGCCCGACGACACCGCCGCCTAGGCACCCCGACACCTGCGTGCGACCAGCCCCGCTTGCGGGGTGCGGTCGCCCCATGCCGAGTGGCGCAGCCGCGCCGCTCACGTCCACCCGACCCCGAATCCCCACCCGAGAGAACAGTCCGTGAGTCCCGTGAACCGCCGAACCCGAGTGACCGCCGCGCTGGCCGTCGCCGCGTTCCTCCCGCTGGCCGCCGTCACCGCGGCCGAGGCTGCGCCGCTACGCACCGCCGACACCACCACCTACACGAGCGCCCTGTACCTGCAGTCGGCGCTCGGCCTGCCGTCCTCCGAGACGAACCCCGTCATCCACTCGGTCACCTACGACCGCTTCCAGTGGATCCTGCAGCAGCCCGGCAAGTACGCCGTGCTGATCGGAGACCCGGCCACCGACGCCACCTTCAAGGCGCGCGCCGGCGACGTGGAGCAGGCCGCGGACGCCGCCGGCGTCAAGGAGATCTACTGGTTCAACCCGAACCTCTCCGGCAACGCGAAGATCGGCGGCGTCACCCAGCCGAACCTCGACATCCGCAAGCCCGACGGCATCACGTCGATCATCCCCGCCTCGCAGGCGGTCTACGGCCACGCCTGGAAGAACCTCGTCGGCAAGTTCCTCGGCAACGGCGTCACCGTCACCGATCCGGGCTCCGGCACGATCACGACGACCGTCGGCCAGGCCGGCGCCACCTCCAACGACGTGGGCTCGGCCGCCGGCAAGAGCACGGAGGTCGGCAACGCGAACGGCGGCGCGCTCTACGACTACAGCTCCGGCGATGCCCCGGACGACGTCCAGGAGAGCTACTTCCTCGTCTACGACAAGGACGCCACGAGCGCCGGTGCCGCAGCGAAGGTGACCGCCTGGGTCGACCTCACCGACGAGACCACCTCGTCCGGCACGAAGGCCAAGGTGACCACCGCCTTCGGCGCGAGCCCGGCCGGCCTGAGCACGTCGACCGAGTTTGCGTGGTGGAAGTCGACCAACAACGCGAAGCAGAACGTCGGCGCGACCGACTTCACCGGCAAGGACGTGCCCGTCCTGACCGACGCCGACAACGTCGACGGCTGGCGCGTGCACCAGATCACCTACCCGGAGCTCGCGTTCCTGCTGCGGACCGAGGGAGCCAAGGAGACGGTCCTGCTGTTCGGCGGCACCTGGTGCCCGAACACCCGACCCGTGATCCAGGCGATCAACAAGAACGCCCAGGAGAACGACGTCACCGTCTTCAACTTCGACACGATCCTCGACGGCAGCTACGTCGGCGGAGGCAACTCGGCGGCCAACCCGCTGCAGATCCGCAATCCCTCGGGCGCGAACGTGGCCTCGGTCGAGAACAAGACCCCGAGCTGGATCTACGCCGACCTCGTCAAGCAGTTCTTCGGCAACGCGAAGACCCAGTACCACACGAACTCGGCCTCGAACGACAAGAACAACTACGCGCCGGTCACCTACTACCCGCACGGCGACACCTCCAAGCCGATCGAGAAGATCAACAAGCTGCAGGTGCCCTACCTCGTCGGCGTGAAGGGCTCGCCGAGCGACCAGCCGACCGCGGGCGTCACGCGCCAGTGGATCATCGATCTCGGCACGAAGGACGACCAGGGCGCGGCTCAGTACAAGGAGTACATGTCGGTGTACTACTACACCCGGCCGCTGCCGAACCAGGTCAACCTCGCCGCGCTGCCGCTCGCGGCGCCCGCGTGGACCAGGATCAACCAGCAGATCGGTGCCGTGACCGCCGACACCCTGCCGGCCAGCGTCTACGCCGACACGAGCACCGACGCCGACGACACCGACTACCTCGTCGCCGGCGACAAGGCCAACGTGGTCTACAGCGGCGGGAGCTGGACCATCTCCTCGACCGCCACGGTCGGGGCGAACACCATCGACGTCGCGCCGTCGGACCTCGCCGCAGCCCGCACGGCCCTCGGCGCCTCGGCTCCCACGTCGCTCGCCGATGCGAAGGCCGCGTACGTGGCGGCGACCGGCGAGTCGCCCGTCGACTCCGCGAAGGTCGCGAACCTGAAGACGATCGTCGGCGTGTTCGGCGTCGCGCAGAACCGCAAGAGCACCATCAACACCCGTTGGGGCAACAAGACGACGCCGAGCTCGATCATCGGCGGCGTGACCGCCGTGCACGAGGTGCAGACGTTCTTCCGTGCGCTCCCCGGCCGCTCGATCGCGACGCCGACGCCGGCTCCGACCGCCACGCCCGCGCCGACCGCGACCCCGGCTCCGCAGCCGACTGCGACTCCGGCCGCCGGCGGCGTCGCGCCCGCGACCCCGACCGCGCTCGCCGTGCAGAGCACGCCGGCGAAGGTGAAGATCGGCAAGCTCGCCGGCGCGGTCGCCAAGGCGCCGACCTCGAAGAAGGCCGGCACCTACAAGGTGATCCTCACCGCGGCCAAGGGCGGCTCGGTCGCCACCGGCACCGTGACGATCAAGCTCACGAGCGGCAAGCGGACCAAGACCCTCACGGGCACGCTCTCCAAGGGCGTCGTGACGCTCAAGGTGCCGAAGCTCGCGAAGGGCACCTGGACGGTGTCGATCTCCTGGGCCGGCAACTCGAGCTACCTCGCGGCCACCGCGAAGGGCGCCTCGATCAAGGTCAAGAAGTAGCGGCTCCGGCTGCTGCGTGAGGCGGGCGGTTCCGCCTCACGAACTGGCCAGCGCCCGGCGGAAATCTCCCGTCGGGCGCTCGTCGTTCCCGCTCCGCCGCCGCGCGACGACCTCTTCCACGAGATCCGCGGCGCGCGCCTCGCCGGGGTTCGCCGCGCACCACGCCGCGATCTCGCGGGCGCGGCGCAGGTACTGCTCGTCGGCGAGGAGGCGGCGCACCGCGAGGCGCAGGCTGCGGGAGGTCGCCCAGCGGCGGGGGAGGCGCAGGCCGGCGCCGCTCTCGTAGACGCGCAGCGCGTTCTCTCGCTGGTCGCCGTCGTCCGGCACCACGAGCACGGCACAGCCGGCGGCGAGGGCGCGGACGACCGTGCCGTGGCCGCCGTTGCAGATCACCACGTCGGACTCCGGCATCACCTGCGCATAGGAGCACCACTCCACGAGCTTGCTCTGACGGCCGACGACGAGCGGCAGCACCACGCGGCGGCGATTCGTGGTGCCGAGCACGCGCACCTGTTCGCCGGCGAGGCCACGCATGGCGGCACGGAGCATGCGCTGATCGGGATCCTTCGACGTCGACGGTGCCACGAGCACCAGCGGATCCCGGCCGTGCGGAACGGGCGTCGGAGCGGTCGACGGCTCCCACAGCAGCGGACCGGTGACGCGCGTCCACTCCGGCCACACGCGCGGCCCCTCGAGCTGCGGGAGCGTCGCGACGAGGGTGAGCTCGCGCGAGAGCGTCGGCATCGGGCCGGGAGCGGGAGGGAGGCCGAGCTGCGCGCGCAGGTCGTCGTACTCGCGCTCGCCCTGGCGGTAGCCGGCATCGGTGAGCTGGTGCATCCGCTGCCAGAAGCTCCGGCCCCACGGCGTGCGGGGCGCGCGCATGCCCGTCGAGTAGGGCGTCATCCGGCGCTCGCTGACCGGATGCACGTGTGGGACGAGGGTGACGCTCGGAATCCCGAGGCGCTCGGCGATCAGCGCGGGCGTGTTGGTGAGCACGTCGCTCACGACGACGTCCGGGGCGAACGCGCGGAAGTCGTCCTCGCTGTCGAGCACCGCCCGGCGCACGGCCTCGTACGGCTCGAGATACGTGCCCGTCACCGGGTCCAGCGGGTACTGCGGCGCCTTGGCGAACGCAAGGCCCTCGGCCTCCACGTCGGGCTGCCAGCGGTGCCACGTGTGGACCATCACCTCGTGGCCCCGCATCTTCAGCTCGCGGGCGAGCGCGAGCACGGGGAAGGTGTGGCCCGCCTCACCGAACGATCCGAGCGCGATGCGCAGACGCGGGCCGGTCGTCCCGACCGACGGGGTGGAGGCCTGAGGGCTCAGAGCTCGTCCTCGCCCGGGCGGATGAACGGGATCTCGGGGACGATGCAGTTCGGCGAGAGGCGCAGCAGCATGAGGACGGCCTCCGCGATGTCGGTCGGGCGGATCATCTCCGTCGCCGGGATGCCCTCCTGCGCGAACTGGGTCATCGGCGTCTCCACGAAGCCGGGGCAGAGGGCCGTGGAGTGGATGCCCTCCTTGCCGAGCTCCTTGTTCATCGAGATCGTGAGCGATCGCACGGCGGCCTTCGTCGCGCTGTAGGCCGAGAGCCACGGCTGCGGGTTCAGGGCCGTGATCGACGACGTGTTCACCACGCGCGCCACGCCCCGCTCGGCGGCCGCCGCACGCAGGAGCGGGAGCGCCTCGCGGTAGAAGAGGAACGTCGCGCGGACGTTCGTGTCGAACTGGAGGTCGAAGTGCTTGGCGGTGAGGTCGCCGATCGGCTGTCCGATCCCCACGCCGGCGTTGTTGACGAGCAGGTCCAGGCGGCCCCACTTCGCCTGGTGCGCCGCGACGGCATCGACCACCGCCTGCTCGTCGGAGAGATTGGCCGCGACCGCGATCACGTCCGCTCCGGCGGCCGCCAACTCGGAGCGGGCATCGTCGAGCTTCTCGGCGCGGCGCGCCACGAGCGTGAGGGCGTGGCCCTCCTTGGCGAGCGCATGGGCGATCGCGAGGCCGATGCCGCTGGAGGCACCGGTGACGAGAGCGGCGGGCTGCATGGCGGGCATTGTCCCGGATCCGGGGACGGGCGCGCCGACCGGACCACCCGGACTGTGTGCGGGGGCGCACAGCGACGGCGTGATGGCGCAGCGCCGGCCGCTTCCGGCAGGGCCGGTCGATACCCTGCGCGCATGCTCGTCTCGACCCCGCGGGGCGCGCGTGCGTCGTCGTCCACTGCGCGTCAGCTCGCGCTGGCCCTCTTCGCGCTGCTCGTCCTCGCTCTCGCCCCGTCGTCCGCCCTTGCGGCCACGCCGAAGATCCTGAAGAAGGCCACGGTGTCGGCGCCGAAGGGCGGCACGGTCCGCGGCACGCTCACCGGCTCCAAGTGCCTCGTGCGCCTCCCGGTGAACGGGTCGAAGATCAAGGTGACGGTCAGGGGCCCGCTCTCGGTCAAGAAGCCGAAGACGAAGACCCTCAAGACGAAGGGCAAGAAGAAGGTGGTGTGCACCTGGAAGACCTCGGCGTTCGCCGATGGCACCTACCAGTTCGTCGCGACCGCCCGCCAGAAGATCAAGGCGAAGACCTACAAGGTGAGCCTCAAGCGCACAGTGATCGTCAAGAACAAGGTCACCGCGTCGGCCGGCATGGGCAGCACGATCCCGGGCCTGCTCGCCGAAGGACCGCCGTTGGGGACCGGCAACGCACGCTTCGTCGCCCGCCTGCTGCAGGGCTGGGACGGCTGGCTCGGCGGCATCGACAGCAACCGCCGGCAGTTCGTGCGCCAGCACTTCTGGGGTGTCGTCGCGCACACGCCGTCGTACGACCAGTACCTGCCGTGGAGCCCGCCGACGCTCGTCTACAAGGATCTCTACGCGATCTACCGCGAGGACACGCCGACGCTCACGAACCACCCGGAGTGGGTGCTCAAGGACGCCGCCGGCAACCCGACCTTCATCGACTGGGGATGCCAGCCCGGTCCGTGCCCGCAGTACGCCGGCGACATCGGTTCGCCGACGTTCCGCGCCAACTGGATCGCGCAGGCGAAGGAGGCCGTCGCGAAGGGCTACTCCGGTCTCTGGATCGACGACGCCAACATGGAGATCCGCGTCGGCGACGCCGCCGGCAACGCCACCGTGCCGGTCGACCCGCGCACCGGGCAGAAGATGACGTTCGCGAACTGGCGTCGGTACATCGCCGAGTTCCTCGAGCAGATCCGCCGCGAGATCCCGGGCACGCAGCTCGTCGCGAACGTGCTCTGGTTCGGGGGCACCTCGATCGGCCGCGACGCCGACCAGTTCATCCGCCGCGCGTACACCGCGGTCGACCGTCTCAACCTGGAGCGCGGCTTCAACGACGACGGGCTCACCGCCGGCTACTCGCCACGCGACGCCTGGGCCGTCGAGTCGTTCATGGAGTTCATCGACCGCATGCACGACCTCGGCCTCCCGGTCACCCTCGACTCCGCCGGCTCGGGCCGCGAAGCGTGGGAGTACAACCTCGGCGGCTTCTTCCTCGTCGATCAGGGCGCCGACGCCGTCGGCGAGATGCAGCTCACCGCGGGCGACTGGTGGAACGGCTGGGACGTGCGTCTGGGCCCGGCGCTCGGCGAGCGCACCCGCCGCTCCGACGGCGTGTTCGAGCGTCAGTTCGCCAAGGGCCTCGTGCTGCTGAACCCGACGCGCGCCACGCCGCGCACGATCAAGCTGCCGAAGGCGTACAAGCGCATCGACGGCTCGACCGTCACGTCGGTCACCCCTCAGCGGGGGCCGCGCCCGCGGTGCTGATCGCCCCGTAGCGGCGGCACCGAGCAGGCGCCGGCGCCGGACGGATGGGCCGACTGGGATTCGAACCCAGGTCTGACGGGTTATGAGCCCGCTGCTCTCACCGCTGAGCTATCGGCCCGCGCCCAGCAGTATCCCGATCCGGGCGGTGGCGTCGGCGCAAGGTGCCCGAATCC
>JAQIJQ010000058.1:0-15480 GCA_036946195.1 Patulibacter minatonensis
ATCGACGACCGCCGTGTTCGCGAGCGGGAGGAATCCGATCTGCGCGCGGTGCAGGGCGGTCAGGGCGCGGTAGTTGTCTCCGCTCATCAGGTCGCCGTTGTCGGCGAAGAAGCCCTCGACGTCGCAGGACGTGCTCTGCGGGACGAGGTGGCCGTCCTCGCTGCAGTGGTCGGACGGTGCCGTGGCCGAGGCCGATGTTGTGACCGAGCTCGTGGGCGATGCTGTCGACGTCGTACTTGTCCCAGTGGAAGTTGCCGGTGTCGTCCTTCCGAGCGGCACGTACATGCGCGGGGCGTTGAAGTCGCCCCAGCAGCGCCGATGCCGCACCCTCCACGCGGGAACACGTAGACGATGTGCTGATAGTCGGAGAGGTTCTCCCCGGTGAGGAGCTGGGCGTTCACATCGCGCTCCCACTGCGAGTAGGGGCAGGTGTCGACGCTCGTGACGTTGCCGTTCGCATCGCGGTACTCGATCGTCCGCGGCGAGTTGAGCTGCTGCCAGGGGAGGGTCTTGCGGCGATCGTGAGGCGGCCGCCGGAGGACTGGTGTGTAGGAGCTCTTCACGGTCTGCGTGCCCGAGCCAGCGCCGCTGGTGCCGCCGCCGACGAGGGCCTGCTGCAGCTTCGTGGCCGTGATCTGCGACTGCACGAGCGCGGCGTCCGGCTCGGCGCCGACGTAGAACGGCACCACGAGCACCTTGTGCGTGGTCGCGGCCATGCCGGCCTGACTGGGCTCGAGCTTGGGGACGTCCCAGCCGTACACCGTGCCGGAGTCCAGGTAGATCCGTCCGCCCTTCAGCGTGCCGGTGCCCGTGAGCCCCGAGCCGGTCGGGACGTTCTCGGCGTTGGAGGCATCGCCGTCGACGCCCTTCACCTTGGCGGGCAGCTCGACGGGGTAGCGCCTGCCGTCCGAGGTCTGGAGCGACAGCTCCGTCGACGGGCCGTGCTTGGCCTCGAACACGGTCTGCGTGAGCGCGCCGCGGACCTTGACCCGGTCGCCGGACGTACGCCTCACGTAGCCCTTCGCCTTCCGCACCGCGCGCTCGAAGTCAGCGACGGACGACGCTGCCGGTGCTGGTGCGGGCGCAGCGCTTGCGACGGTGCGCGTCACCGACCCCGGTGAATCGCGGCTCGAAGCCGTGTAGAACAAGCCGCACGCCAAGATGGCGAGCAAGAGGAACGAGCGGCGCATTGATCCCCCAGATGAATGCGTCGGGAGCGGGAGCGGCTCGATCGGGGTGGAGCCGCTGCGCACCGTAGCAGGCATCTCGGGAGATGCCATTCGCGCCAGATCATGTGCAGGCGCGCCATCGGACCGATGGTGTCCGTTCCGCCCGCCCGTCCGCGCGGAGACCCGCGGGAGTGGGCCTAACGCGCCATGCCCGCCGCCACCGTGTCGTTCGTGCCCTCGTCGATGAGGATGAACGCGCGGTGACGCGGTTTCGGGAGTAGGCGTCGATCACGAGCGGGCGCTTGGAGCGCAGGCGGACGGCACCGAGCGCGTTGAGATCGAGCTGGGTCGGGGCGGCGTCGGAGCGACCGAGGGTGTGGAGGTCGACCGCGTCGACGAGGGCGTCGACCTTCACGGGCGTCGTCTGGGTGGTCGTCTTGAGGAGGTAGCGGGCACCGGGGGTGAGGGGGCGCTCGCTCATCCAGCACAGGTCGGCCTCGAGCTCGCGCACGGGCTCGGGCGCATCGCGGTGGCGACGATCACGTCGCCGCGGCTGACGTCCACGTCGTCCTCGAGGCGCACCGTGACGGACTGGCCCGGGACGGCGTGCTCGAGCACGTCGCCGTAGATCTCGATGCTCGCCACGCGGCTCGTGGTGCCACTCGGCAGCACGGTCACCTCGGTGCCCGGGGTGAGCACGCCGGAGGCGAGCTGGCCGCCGTAGCCGCGGTAGTCGTGGAGCTCGTGGTCGGTGGCATCGCCCGGGCGGATCACCCACTGCACGGGGAAGCGCAGGTCGTCGCGTTCTGGTCGCCCTCCACCTCGACGGTCTCGAGCGTCTCGAGGAGCGCCGGGCCGGTGTACCACGGGGGCGGCATCCGAGAGCGTCGTGACGTTGTCGCCGTGGAGCGCGCTGATCGGGATCACGCGGAGGTCGTCCTCGCCGAGCGAAGCGGCGAGGTCGGTGAGCTCGGCCGCGAGCTCGTCGTAGCGCGCCTGGCTCCAGTCGACGAGGTCCATCTTGTTCAGCGCGACCACGATGTGGCGGATGCCGAGCAGTGCGGCGATGAACAGGTGTCGGCGGGTCTGCTCCACCACGCCCTGGCGGGCGTCGACGAGGCACGATCGCGATGTCGGCGGTCGACGCGCCGGTGACCATGTTGCGCGTGTACTGCACGTGGCCCGGGGTGTCGGCGAGCACGAACGTGCGGCGGCCGGTGGTGAAGTAGCGGTAGGCGACGTCGATCGTGATTCCCTGCTCGCGCTCGGCGCGCAGCCCGTCGGTGAGCAGCGAAAGATCGAGCACGCCCTCGCCGTGGCGGCGTACCGACGCGGCCTCGACCTGCTCGAGCTGGTCGGCGAGGACCTGCTTGCTGTCGTACAGCAGCCGGCCGATGAGGGTCGACTTGCCGTCGTCGACCGATCCGGCCGTCGCGACGCGCACGAGGTCGGCGGCCTCGATGCGCTCGAGCTCCGGGTGGTGGGGCGCATGCCCCGTGGCGGTGTGCACGCTCATGTCCATGCGATCAGTGGTCTCCTGGCCGGTGGCCTTGAGCAGTGCGCTCGGCCGCGCGGCTCACGCCGAGTGGGCTGCTCACTAGAAGTAGCCCTCGGTCTTGCGGTCTTCCATCGACGCCTCGCTCGCGCGGTCGTCGGCGCGGGTCTCGCCGCGCTCGGTCACGTTCGTCTGCGCGATCTCGGCGACGACGTCCTCGAGCGTCGTGGCCGTCGACTCCACGGCGCCGGTGACGGAGAGGTCACCGACGGTGCGGTAACGGACGCTCGCGAGGAACGGCTCGGAGTCGCGGTCGTCGCGCTCGATGAGCGGGTCGTCGGCGTAGAGCATCCCGTCGCGGCGGAACACCATCCGCTCGTGCGCGAAGTAGATCGACGGCAGCTCGAGCTCCTCGGCCGCGATGTACTGCCACACGTCGAGCTCCGTCCAGTTCGAGATCGGGAACACGCGCACGTTCTCGCCCTGGCGGACGCGCCCGTTGTAGAGGTTCCACAGCTCGGGACGCTGGTTCTTGGGATCCCAGCCGCCGAAGTCGTCGCGGAAGGAGAAGATGCGCTCCTTCGCGCGGGCGCGCTCCTCGTCGCGGCGGGCACCACCGAAGCACGCGTCGAAGCCGTGCTGCTCGATCGCGTCGAGGAGGGTGGTGGTCTGCAGGCGGTTGCGCGAGGCGCGCGGACCGGTCTGCTCGGTCACGCGGCCGGCGTCGATCGTGTCCTGCACCGAGGCGACGATCAGGCGCTCGCCGAGCTCCGCGGCGCGGCGGTCGCGGAAGTCGATCACCTCGGGGAAGTTGTGCTCCGTGTCGACGTGCAGCAGCGGGAACGGGAACTTGCCCGGCCGGAACGCCTTCTCGGCGAGCCGCAGCAGGACGATCGAGTCCTTGCCGCCGGAGAACAGCAGCACGGGCTTCTCGAGCTCGGCCGCGACCTCGCGGAAGATGTGGATGGCCTCGGCCTCGAGGGCCTGCAGCTTCGTCAGCACTGGTGCGTCCAGGGTCGGAGTTGCCATGCGATCACGCCGTTCGAGGTTTCGTGGTGGAGGTGCTCGCGGAAGGGTTGCCGGCCTCGCGCCGGCGGTGGATCGCCCAGGCGATGACGCCTGCTGCGACCGGCAGGGCCATGATCAGCCATGCGGGGATGTCGGCGCCGGCCTTCGTCGCCACGCCGAGCGCGGCGGCGAGCAGCACGCAGGCGAGCGCAGGACGCAGGCCGTTGGCCGGCACGTGCGGCAGGAGCGCGGTGCCGATGAGCACGCCGGGGATGGAACCGATCAGCAGCGTGGCGGCGAGCGCGTAGTCGATGTTGTCGGCGAAGGCGTGCGCGATCGCAGCGGTCCACATGAGGATCGCGGCATGGAACACGTCGGTGCCGACGACCCGGTGCGGCTGCAGGCGGAAGAAGAGGATCAGCGCCAGGCCGATGAGCGCGCCCGAGCCGACCGAGGTGAGCCCGAGGATCGCGCCCATGACGAGCCCGAAGCCGACGGCGCTCGCCTTGATCCGCGGGACGAGGTCGACCTCGTGGCGTTCGACCTCGGAGAGGTGCGGCATGAACCAGACGCGATAGAGGATCGTGAAGGAGACGAGCAGAAGCGCACCCGCGACGAGGCTCAGCAGGATCGAGTTGTAGCTGTCGCCGTAGGCGTTCTCGAGCTGCACGCTCGCGAACACGCCGAGCAGGGCGCCGGGCACGGAGCCGAACGCGAGCCACTTGGAGATGCCCATGTCGACGGTGCCGGCGCGCAGGTGGCGCCACCCGCCGACGGTCTTCGTGACGGCGCCGTAGGCGAGGTCGGTGCCGACGGCGATCGACGGCGGCACGCCGCCGGCGAGGAGCAGCAGCGGCGCCATGAGCGAGCCGCCACCGATGCCGGTGAGGCCGACCAGGATGCCGACGATCAGGCCGAACCCGACGAACTGCGGGTCGATGCCCGCGATCACGCGGCCTCCTGGTGGAGGCCGCACTCGACCTTGTCGGTCCCCGCCCAGCGGCCTTCGCGACCCTCACCCGGACGGGTGCAGGGCACGCAGCCGATCGAGGCGAAGCCCTGGTCGTGGAGCGGGTGGTAGGGCAGCCCCAGCTTGTGGACCTCGCGCCAGACGTCCTTGTCGTCCCAGTCGGCGAGCGGGTTGATCTTGACGAGACCGAACTGCTCGTCCCACTCGACCTTCTTCGCGTCGGCACGGGCCGGCGACTGGTCGCGGCGGATGCCGGTGATCCAGGCGTCGAGGCCCGAGAGGCCCTGCTTGAGCGGGCCGATCTTGCGGATCGCGCAGCAGAGCGAGGGGTCGCGCTTCCACAGCTCGTCGCCGTGCTCGGCCGACTGCTCGGCGAGCGTGGGGCCCCGCCAACGTTCGATCGTCGTGGAGTAGCGCGCCTCGACGGTCGCGAGGAGGTCGTAGGTCTCCGGGAAGAGCAGATCGGTGTCGAGCGCGAAGGCGCGTCCGTTCGGATCTGCCTGGAAGAGGTACTCGAGGAGCACCGACTCCTCCTTCTGGAACGAGCATGCGAGAACGATGTTCGCGCCGAAGGTGCGGGTGGCCCACGCGACGACCTCGGCGGCGGTCGCATCTTCCAGGTCCGGGAGCTCGATAGCAGGGGTGTCAGACATGAACTCCAACCCAAAGTAGCAAAACCCTGCGGGCTTTCCTCCTTTTGCTACGATCGGCGTCGGGCAGCCTGTGCCGGCGGCCCCTGCGAGACTCCTCCTCTCGCCCCGCCGCGCGTCACCCTGTCGCCGTCGGCACGCTCTCGCCCCGCGCGAGCACCCCTCTTCGACCTCTCTCGGTAGCCAGTGGAATCTCAAGCGTCGATCCTCACGACTGCGCAGTGGGAGCAGATCAACCAGCTCGCCTCCACACTCGACCGTGAGCAGGCGATCTGGGTGACGGGCTACCTCGCCGGTCGCAACAGCCTCACTCCGCCGACCGTCGGCGTTCCCGCCGACACGAACGGCAACGGGGCAAGCGGCGCAGCCGTGAACGGCGGCGCCGCGCCCATCGAGGCTCCGGCTGCCGCTGCACCGGCCGCGCGGCTCGCGACGATCCTCTACGCGACCGACACCGGCAACGCCAAGGAGCTCGCCGGGATGCTCAAGGGCGCCGCCGAGGCCAAGGGCATCACCGCGCAGGTCGCCGACCTGGCGGACTACAAGGTGCGCGGCCTCAAGGACGAGCAGGACGTCCTCATCATCGCCGCCACCCATGGCGAGGGCGAGCCCCCGCCGGCGGCCGTCGAGTTCTTCGAGTTCATCGGGGGCAAGCGCGCCCCGAAGCTCGACGGCGTGCGGTTCGCGGTCCTCGCGCTCGGCGACTCGACGTACGAGTTCTACTGCGCTGCCGGCCGCATCCTCGACGAGCGCTTCGCCGAGCTCGGTGCGGAGCGCCTGATCGACCGCGTCGAGTGCGACGTGGACTACGAGGACGACGCCGACGCGTGGATCGCCTCCGTCGTCGACGCCATCACGCCCTCAGCCACCCCGGCCGCCCCGGCCGTGAACGGGACCGCCGTGAACGGCACGGCGCCCGCCGAGGCCGCCGCGCCGTCGACCTACTCCAAGCGCAACCCCTTCCCGGCCGCGATCCTCGAGAACCACCCGCTCACCGGCCGCGGTTCGACGAAGGAGACGCGCCACGTGGAGCTCTCCCTCGAGGGCTCGGGCCTCACGTACCTCCCCGGCGACGCCCTCGGGATCGTCGCCCAGAACGACCCGGCCGTCGTCGACGCGCTCCTCGGTGAGCTCGGCCTCACGGGCAGCGAGACCGTCAGCCTCAAGTCCGGCGAGCAGTCGCTGCGCGAGGCGCTCACGACCACGCTCGAGATCACGGCCTCCACGCCGCGGTTCATCACGAACTGGGCCGAGCTCACCGGCTCGGACCGCCTCAGGGCCTACGCCGAGGGCGACGTGAAGCGCCGCACCCAGTTCCTCGAGGAGCACCACCCGATCGACTTCGCGCGCAAGTACCCCGCGAAGGGCATCACCGCCGAGCAGCTCGTCGCCGGGCTGCGCCCGCTGCAGCCGCGCCTCTACTCGATCGCGTCGAGCCTGGAGGCCGCACCGGACGAGGCCCACCTCACCGTGAGCACGGTGCAGTACAACCTCTACCTGCGCCCGCGCGTCGGCGTCGCATCGGGCTACCTGCGCGGCCTCACCGACGAGCACACGGTGCCGGTCTACATCTCCGAGAACGACCACTTCCGCCTGCCCGCGGACGACGTGCCGATCATCATGATCGGCGCCGGCACGGGCGTCGCGCCGTACCGCTCGTTCCTGCAGGAGCGCGAGGTGCGTGAGGCCACCGGCCAGAGCTGGCTGTTCTTCGGCGAGCGCAACTTCCGCAGCGACTTCCTCTACCAGGTGGAGTGGCAGGAGTGGCTGAGGAACGGCACGCTCACGCGCCTCGATCCGGCCTTTTCGCGTGACAAGGGCGGCCGCACCTACGTGCAGGACAAGCTCCGGCTCCGCGGTGCCGAGGTGTGGGACTGGCTCGAGGACGGCGCCGTGCTGTACGTGTGCGGCGACGCGACCAACATGGCCCCGGACGTGCACGCCACGCTGCGCGACATCGTCGCCGAGCACGGCGGCAAGGATGCCGAGGCCGCCGAGGACTTCCTCCACGAGCTCAAGCGCGACCACCGCTACCGCCTCGACGTCTACTAGGAGCCCTGCACCATGGCGTCCAAGTCCGGCATCAAGATCGACCTGCACAACGTCGATCGCAGCAACGACATCTCACAGCCGCTCTCCGAGCTCGCGCCCGAGGAGGCGCTCAAGCACGGGAGCGACTACCTCAAGGGCGGCATCGAGCTCGACCTGATCGACGAGATCACGGCGGCCGTCGACGAGAACAACAACAAGCTCATGAAGTTCCACGGGATCTACATGCAGGATCACCGTGACCACCGGGATGAGCGCCGGCGTCAGAAGCTCGAGCCGGAGTACACGTACATGCTCCGCGCCCGCCTCCCCGGCGGCGTGTGCAGCGGCGAGCAGTGGCTGAAGATCGACGAGCTCGGGCGGCTCTACGGCGACAACACCGTTCGCCTCACCACCCGCCAGACGTTCCAGTACCACTACCTCGAGAAGGACAGCCTCCGCAAGGTGATGCTGGGCCTGCGCGAGGTGGGCCTGGATTCCAAGGCCGCCTGCGGCGACGTGGCGCGCACCGTGATGAGCGGCGTGCACCCGGGGCTCTCCAAGCTCCACAAGCAGGTGTACGCGGTCGCGCAGCAGACGAGCGACCACGTCATCCACCGCACCAGCGCCTACGAAGAGGTGTGGTTCGGCGAGGCGCCGGCGGAGCCGCGCGGCGATGGCGAGGAGCCGTTCTACGGCCGGCAGTACATGCCGCGCAAGTTCAAGATCGGCTTCGCGATCCCGCCGAGCAACGACATCGACATCTACTCGCAGGACCTCGGTTTCATCGCCGTCGCCAGTCGCGGGAAGCTCGTCGGGTTCAACGTGACCGTCGGCGGTGGCATGGGCCGCACCGACCGTGCCCCGGAGACGTACCCGCGCATCGCGGACGTCCTCGGGTACATCACCGTCGACCAGCTCATCCCGACGCTCGACGCCGTGATGGGCGTGCAGCGCGACTACGGCAACCGCCGCGTGCGTGCGCGTGCCCGCTTCAAGTACACGCTCGACGACAAGGGCGTGGACTGGGTCAAGGCCGCGATCGAGGACCGTCTCGGCTTCGAGTTCGGTGCGACGAAGCCGTTCGAGTTCACGAGCAACGGCGACGCGTTCGGCTGGGACACCGGCGACGACGGGCTCGAGCACTGCACCCTGTGGATCGAGAACGGGCGGATCATCGACCACCCGGACCGTCCGCTCATGACGGGCCTGCGCAAGATCGCGCAGACCGGCCTCTGCACGTTCCGGATGACGCCGAACCAGTCCCTGATCCTCGGCGACGTGAAGCCGGAGGACCGGCCGGCCATCGATGCGCTCCTCGAGGCGCACAACATCGCGCCGAAGCAGATCAGCAGCCAGCTGCGGGCCAACTCGATGGCCTGCGTCGCCCTGCCGACCTGCGCCCTGGCGATGGCCGAGAGCGAGCGCTACCTGCCCGAGCTGATCACGAAGATCGAGGGGATCCTCGGCAAGTACGACCTCCTCGAGGAGCCGATCACGATCCGCTCGACGGGCTGCCCGAACGGCTGCGCCCGTCCGTACATCGCCGAGATCGCTCTCACCGGTCGCGCACCGGGCAAGTACAACCTCTACCTCGGCGCCGGCTTCCACGGGCAGCGTCTGAACAAGATGCTCCACGAGAACGTCGGCGAGGAGAAGATCCTCGAGACCCTCGACGACGCCCTCGGCCGCTTCGCCGGCGAGCGCCTGCCGGGCGAGCACTTCGGCGACTTCACGATCCGCGCCGGCATCGTGGCCGAGGTCAAGGAAGGCCGCTTCTTCAACGACTGACGCCCCGCGTGCCGGCCGTGCCCTGACGCCCCGTCAGCGCACGGCCGACCGCAGGTGCGCCGGTGCAGGCCGGCCGGTACTCTTGGCGCCATGAGCAAGTCCGACGCCGCCCCCGCGCTCACGGCCGCCGAGGCCGAGGCGATCGCGACCGCCGTCGCGCTGCACCACCTCCACGCCGCCCAGAGCGCCGGCGTGGGCGGCCCGGTCGCCGACCCGTTCACCCCCTGGGCCCGCGAGGCGCTCTACACGAGCGTCGACAAGAACCTGCACCGCATGACGGCGTGGGGCCACCGCACCTGGGGCTGAGCGCTCCGCGGCACTCCGCTGCGCCGCCAGCTCGGAACGCGAACTAGGCCCGCCACCGCACGTGGCGCGGTGGCTCACTCGGCGGCGTTCTGCGCGGCGTGCCCCACCACTCCTGCGCGCGGGTCGGATCGAACGTGCGAGCCTCGCGCAGGCGCGTGCCGAACAGGACGACGTGCACCGGCGCGGAGACCAGGAACGCGATGATGAGCGGCAGCCCGACCCGCCACAGCACCACCGTGAGCACGGCCGCGCCCAGCTGACCGAACGCGGCCCAGGACGGTGCGCCATGCGTGGAGGCCCACCACATCGCGGCGGCGACGAGCACGAAGTAGACGGCGAACCACTGCGGCTCGCGCTCAAGGTACTCCGCGGCGCTCGTCGCGGCGACCGGCAGCAGCGCGCACAGCCGCACCCACGGATCGGGACGCACCGGTCGCACCGTCTGCATCCAGTACTCCGGCGAGCGCAGGCGCACCGGGGCGCCCGACCGGTCGGGACGCATCATCGGTGCCGCCGGCCGCACGGCCGGCTCGTGGAGGAAACGCTGCGCATCGCTCCCCCGTTCGTCGGCGCGGCGCGCGCCGCAGTTGAGGCGGTGGCCGCCCGATCTGGCGAGGTGTTCGAGCCGCGGGACGTCGGGACCCCCACCGCCCGCGGAGACCGGGCGCGTCCGAGGTTCCTGAGAGCCGCGGCGAGCATCGCCCACGTAGGCTGATCTGGAATGCCGGAACGTCCCCTGATCGGCCTGGTCGAAGACAACGACCTGGACTTCCATGCGTACCGCCGCACCTTCGGACCGGTCTCCGAACTGCGGCGCTGGGAGAGCGGCGAGGCACTGATCGCCTCGCTGCTCAGCGAGGACGGCCTGCTCGAGCAGCTCGACCTCCTCATCCTCGATCTCAACCTGCCCGGCATCGACGGCGTGCACCTCGCCCACACCGTGCGGATCGCTCCCGGTGGGGCCGACCTTCCCATCGTCGTGCTCACGGGCTCACAGGCCGAGCCCGACATCCTGCGCGCGCTCGAGGCCGATGTGACCGAGTACGAGGTGAAGCCGAACACGGCCGCGGAGCTTCGCGCGCTCGTGCAGCGCACCCTCGCGGTCATCGCGCCGCGCGAGTCGCGTCCCGCCTAGCCGCGCGGCGGCTCCGGCGGGCCCCACCACTCGAGCATGTAGCCGCCGCGCCACACGGCGTAGCCGCCGACGACGATCAGACCGATCGCCGACACCGCTCCGAGTGCACCGAGCGGCTCGACCGCGAGCCGCACGGCGTTCGCGACCACGGACAGCGTCCCGAACACGATGAGCACCAGGAAGGCGGTGCGGCTGTTGACCTCGGTGCCCCGGCGCGGTCGCATGCCCGCAGCGTGCCACGCAACCGCGCCGCCGACATGTGCACCGCCGGGCGGCGGGCCGCCGCGCGAGATCGCGCGGCGCGGCATCAGCGCTGCGGCTCCGGCGAGATGCGCTGCACCGTCTGCTGCCAGGCCGCCTCGATGTCGTCCGGCGACGGGTCCGGGCCGAGCAGACCCTGGATGTGGGTGGCGATCGTCTGCGCGAGCCCGCGGATCAGCGAGAGATCGGCGTCGGAGAGCATCGTCACGGCCTCGGAGCGCACGCCGCAGAGCGTGCCGAGCACGCGGCCGTCGGCCAGCTCCACCGGTGCGCCGATGTAGGCGCCGATGCCGCAGTCCTGCGTGACCGGAAGGGTCGCATGCTCCGGATCGATCGACGTGTCGGCGACGAGACCGTCGATCCGGCCGTCCAGCATGCGGGCGCAGAAGGTGCCGCTCACATCGGCGTGGTCGTCGATCTCGAGGCCGAACGCCGCGGCGTCGCCCTCGAGGTCGCGGAAGATGATCTGGTCGCCGTCGATCTGGCTCAGGAACGCAAGGTCCATGCCGAGCAGGCGGCGGGTGGTGCTGAGCACGATCTGGCTGACGGAGCCGGCCACCTCCGGCGCATCGGGCGAGGCCTTCGCCGGAGCGAGCGGGCGGGCATCGACCTCCACGCGGTTGCGGCCACCGTTCTTCGCGCGGTAGAGCGCGGAGTCCGCCCGGCCGATGAGCTCCTCGACCGACTCCCCCGGCTGCCACGCGGCGACACCCAGCGAGCACGTCTGGTTCGACGGCACGCGGAGGCGCAGTCGGTCGGCGAGCTTCGCCGCAGCCTCCAGGCCGCAGCCCGGGAGGACGAACGCGAACTCCTCGCCGCCGTAGCGGGCGATCGTGTCGGTCGGGCGCACCTCGGCACCCCAAGAGGCGACGGCCTCCTTCAGCAGCCGGTCGCCCTGGACATGCCCGTAGGTGTCGTTGAACTGCTTGAAGTGGTCCAGATCGGCGATCACCACGCACAGCGGATCATGCGTCTGGCGCGTGCGATCGAGGTCGTCCGCGAGGCGCTCCGTGAGCGCGCGACGGTTCTGCGCGCCCGTGAGCGGATCGGTGCGGGCGATGCTGTCGAGCTGGGTGATCAGCTCGGCGCGCTCGATGGCGATCGCCGCCTCGGCGGCGAGCAGCTCCAGCATGTTGCCGGCGCCTGCGCTCAGCTCGGCGATGGGCTCGCGCCAGCCGACGGCGAGCACGGCGATCGAGCCACCGTCGCTGAGCACGGGCACCCAGATCGCGCTCGCCGCACCGGTGGCGGTGATCATCGCCTGGTTGACCGCCGGATGGTCCCGGGTGTTCGCGACGAAGAACGGTTGCCCGGAGGCGAAGGCGATGGCGGTGCCCGACGGGCGGCCGTTGAACGGCACGGCGATCTTGGCGGCCTCGGCCGGATCGTGGCCGGAGCTCGACGTGCACACGAGCTGGAGGCCGTCGGGGGTGCTTCTCGAAGAGCAACGTGACGCTCGCGCCTGCAGCCTCGCGGGCGGCGTTGCAGATCGTGGTCCTCGCACGGCCGACGTCCGTCTCGCGCGCCAGCTCGTGGGTGACGCGGGGCGAGCACGGCGAGATCGGCGGCGCGGCGCTCGGCCTCGGCCTCGGCGCGGCGCAGCTCGGTCACGTCGGCGGTGCGGGCGACCGCGCCGCGGCTGCGACCGGAGGCGTCGTAGATCGGCTCGGCCGTCACCATCATCATGCGCTCGGTGTCGCCGGTGCGGACGAGCACCTCGGTCGACTCCACGTACTCGCCCCGGAGCGCGCGGTAGAGCGGCAGCTCCTCGAGCTCCATGAGGCGGGAGCCGTCGGCGAGGTGCGCACCGAGCGCCGCCGGCCACTGCTTCGCGCTCACGTTGGTGATGAGCGGGACGAGCGCGCGTCGCTGGGTGTCGAAGCCCTGCAGGCGGCCGTGCTCGTCGCAGATGAAGAGGTTCTCGGAGAGCTGGCCGACCAGCGCGCTGACGAACGCGCGCTCGTCGTCGAGGCGGCGCTCGAGCTCACGCTCCTCCTCGCGGCTCAGCGCGATGACGAGGGTGATCATGGCGACCACCAGCACCAGGGCCTGGGTGAGCACGACGCGCTGGTTCACGTCGTACACCGCGAACGGGCCGCGGCCGTAGTAGGTCGCCGTCACGACGACGCCCCACGTGAGCAGGTTGTGGAGCGCCGACGCACGCACGCCGCAGCGCAGACCGACGAGCACGCTCGCGGGCAGGATCGCGAAGGCGACGGGCACGCCGGTGACTCCGGCGAACACCGCACCGCTCACGGCAGCCGCACCGACGAGGAGGGCGGTCGATTCGATCGCCTCGCGGTTGGCGTTGGCGCCGGTCGGCGGGGTGACGCGGAAGGCCAGGTAGGCGGCGATCAGCGCGAACGTGCTGACGCCGTTGCGGAAGATCCAGACGGCCGGCTCGACGGGCCAGGCCGGGCCGTCGATCATGGCGAGCGTGAGCGGACCTGCGATCGCTCCGAGGACGGCGCCGACGAGCGAGGCGATGCCGAGGCGCACGAGCGCGCGGCGGCTGCCTCGGGCGGTCTTGAGCTCGAGGGCGCCGCCGGCCAGCAGCGCCGTGCCGTACGCCTGGAGGCTGTTGGCGATGCCGAAGCCGGCGGAGAGCGGGCCGGGGGCACCGGTGAGGAGATTGCCGGCGTACGTGATGGCGAAGATGAGACCGAGGTCGATCAGCCGCTGCACGGCGGTGCGGCCCGACATCATCAGCCACAGCAGGGCGACGCCAGCAGCAGGCCAGGCGAGCGCGATCGGCGTGCCGTCGAGGCGCGTCATCCGGCCGAGCCACACGGCAGCGGCGTAGGCGAGCGCAAAGCCGACGGTGCGCCAGACGCCGTGTTCGCGGAGTGCGCGGGAGAGGGGAACGACAGCGGCCATGACGACCCTTGGATCGGTTGGGACGGAAGCTCGGCCGCGCCAACTGGACGGTTCGTGGACGCTGTTCCGGCACCTGTCCGACTGGCGTTCGGCACCTTGGCCCGGGCCGAACGGCCCAGGTATCGCACGATGCGTGAAGTGGCCGACAAGCAAGGTGCGACGCCGCCGTCCGCTCCGTCGAGCTCGTGCAGCGAGCGGCGCGGGGCGTGACCCCTTCCCGGTCACGCCCCCACACCTCCTGATGCGCCGCGCAAGGCGCTCAGCTTGATCGAGGCTCCGGGTCAGCTGGCCGGACGGCCGCCCCCACCCTTGCGGATCGGACTCATCGGCCGGCCGCCCCCACCCTTGCGGATCGGACTCATCGCCGCCCACCCGGGCCCTTGCGGATCGGACTCATGGGCGCGCCTTCGCCACGACGACCTCCCGGGACCCGCCGCCGTACGCGACGCGCACGGTCGTCGGCACGGTCGACCTCCTCGTCAGCGCGCGCGGAACGGCGAGCGCACCCTTCGGGATCTTCACCGTGACCGAGGCGGCGCCGGCCTTCGGGACCGCTACCTGCAGCGTGCGGCCCACGAGCCTCAGGCCCTTGGCGCGCTTGAGCACGCCGGATCTCGTTCGGCGCGCCGCGGGCACGCGCACACCCTTCGGCAGCGAGATGCGCAGCACGTCGATCCGCCTGCCGGCGGGGGCCGTCACCTTCAGCCGCAGCCCCTTGCGCAGCGAGCCGCTCGTCACCACCTGTCCCTTGCCGCCGGCGTACTGGCTGCTGCAGGAGGCGGTGGCCGTGCGCTGAGCCGTCGCGCCCGACTGGCCGGTGAAGGTGCCGGTCATCGTCGGAGTGGTCGCGCAGAGGTCGGTCGTGGAGAAGAGGGGCGAGCGATCGCCGCCGGCGATCCGCAGGTTCAGCTGGGGTGAGCGGCACGTCTGGCACGTTCGGGAACGTCGTGACCAGTCGGCCGCTGGCCTGGTCGACCGCGATCCCGCCGAGCAGCTTGCTGGCGAAGCGACCCCCCGAACTGGATGCCCATCGAGGGCAGCGTGCGGCCGTCGATCCGCACCATGCTGAGCGTGCCCGTGAGCACCTCGTCGGTGATCGCGAGGCGGCCCTCGACCGTGCCCATCACGGCGTCGGCCGAGCAGGTGCCGGCATCCCAGTCGGCCTGCCTGCAGGCACGCGGCACCTGCTTGAGGTCGGCGGCGAGGCCCTGCGGAAGCATGACGGCGGTGGTGCGGATGTTCGAGCCGCCGGGCGCGACGCTCACCGACACGTCGAGATTCGGCTTCTGCAGGTCGCCCATCGCACCGCCTGAGCGCGAACCTCAGCTGCGGATCGAAGGCCAGCCGCTCGCAGCCGCTCACCTGGAACGCGCTCACGACCGGCGCGACCGTGCCGGTGTCGCTCGTGAAGCGCGAGGTCTCCGAGAGCGGGCGCGCAGCTCGTCGGGTTGATCGCGAAGTCGGGGCGGTCGAGGTCGACGGTGAACGAGCGCAGGCTGAGCGGCAGGCCTTGAAGCGCTGCGGCACCTCGCTCGTGAGCTTCAGGCCGAGGTCGGCGGGGCGCAGCTCGATGCGCGCGGGCATCGTGAGGCGGCCGAGGTCCGACCGGGCCGAACCGCACCGGGGCGGAGATGACGAGGCTGGCGACGGCACCGGCGTCGCGCTCGTGCAGGAACACGTCGCCGGCCACCGCGTACGGCGCCGGGCCAACGCCCGAGAGGGCGCTCAGCGTGCCGATCCGGCTCGAGGCAGGGCATGTGCCGGCGTCCGCATCGGCTCGCGAGCACTCC
>JAQIJQ010000059.1:0-17600 GCA_036946195.1 Patulibacter minatonensis
AAGATGCTCGACCGCCTCCGGGAGCGGGCGCGGGGCGTCGCGAACGTCGAGGTGAAGGAGCTCTTCATGGAGGGGCTCAAGTTCGACACCGCCCTGCATCGACGCCGTGCTCTGCCGCTGGGGGTACATGCTCCTGCTCGACCCCATCGCCGCGCTCCAGGGAGACGCGCCGCGTGCTCGCCCCGGGCGGCCGCGTCGCGCTCGCCGCCTGGACGGGCCACGAGGACAACCCGTGGACGGGCACCACGGTCCGTGCGCTGCGCGACCGTGGGGCTCCAGGGCGATCCCGAGCGCGAGGGGCCGCACATGTTCGCGTGGCGCGAGCCGCAGGAGATCGTCGACAGCCTCGGCGATGCCGGCTTCTTCGACCCGGTCGTCGAGCAGGTCGACCTCGTCTTCGAGTACGCGACGTTCGACGACTGGTGGGATGCCCGCCTGGACCTCTCCGCCGACCTCACGAAGGCGATCGCCGATCTCAGCCCCGAGGAACGCGACGAGCTCACCGACGAGCTCGAGAGCGAACTGAAGCCGTGGACCGAGCCGGACGGCTCGCTGCGGTTCCCCGGGCGCACGCACGTCGCGCGCGCCGACGTCTAGCGGGCCTGTAGCGGGGGTCAGTCGGTCAGGTCGACCGGCGCCTCGCCGAACCGCCCGGCGAACGCGAACTCCTCGACCGGCCGGCGCGTGCGGGCCTTGAGCTCCTTCGCGCGCGTGTTCTCGTCGAGGATCGACGGATCCGCGAGCCGACCGATCGCGATGCCGGTCGTCACCTCCCAGTGGTCCGGCACCCCGAACGCCTCCTTCGCGGCGTCGTGGTCGAACCCCGCGAACTGGTGCGCGTGCAGTCCGAGCGCCTGGGCCTGGATCGACACGTGCGCGGCCGCCTGCCCGAGGTCGTACTGCGAGTACGTGTTCCACGGGATCTCGTGGTCCGGGCCGCTCTCGATCTGACGGAGCGTGAGCAGCAGCGCGCTCGCGCGGTGCGTCCACGTGCGGTTGCCTCGGGAGTGGGTCGCGTGGAACGCGTCGAACGTCGCATCGCCGCGCAGCCCGACGATGAATGCCCACGGCTGCGAGTTGCCGGCCGAGGGCGTCCAGCGCGCAGCCTCGAGGAGCGTCGCGAGATCCGCGCGGTCGAGTACGTGCTCCTCGTCGAACGCGCGCGGGCTCCAGCGATCCTGGAGCAACGGGTGGATCGCGGGGGTCGACACGTCGGGATCGCGCAGCAGGGCCATGGCACCGAGGCTAGTTGCAGAACGACGCCGGTCTGGCGCGGGGCGGCCCGGTCGGGGGAGACGCCGCCGACGCGGCCCGGCCCGTAGACTCGCGCGAATGTTCTACGACGACGACGCGGATCTCTCCCTCCTCGACGGTAAGACCGTGGCCATCATCGGCTACGGCTCGCAGGGGCACGCGCACTCGCGCAACCTCAAGGACTCCGGCGTCAACGTCATCGTCGGCCTGCGCGAAGGCAGCACGTCCGTCGAGCAGGCCAAGTCGCACGGCCTCGAGGTCGTCTCGCCCGCCGAGGCCGCCAGCCGCGGCGACGTCGTGATGCTGCTCGTCCCGGACGAGCTGCACAAGGACATCTACGAGGCCGACGTCGTCGACGGCCTCGCCGAGGGCAACCTGCTCCTCTTCGGCCACGGCTTCTCCGTCCTCTACGGCCAGGTCGAGCCGCCGTCGTTCGTCGACGTCGGCCTCGCCGCCCCGAAGGGCCCGGGGCACCTCGTCCGCCGCCAGTACGAGGAGGGCTCCGGCGTCCCGGGCCTCATCGCCATCCACCAGGATGCGACCGGCAACGCGAAGGCCCTCGCCCTGGCCTACGCGAAGGGCATCGGCTGCACCCGCGGTGGCGTCATCGAGACCACCTTCAAGGAGGAGACCGAGACCGACCTGTTCGGTGAGCAGGCCGTCCTCTGCGGCGGCGCCTCGGCGCTCGTCCAGGCAGGCTTCGAGACCCTCGTCGAGGCCGGCTACAACCCGGAGATGGCCTACTTCGAGTGCCTCCACGAGCTCAAGCTCATCGTCGACCTGATGTACGAGAAGGGTCTCGCGGGCATGCGCTACTCGATCTCGAACACCGCCGAGTACGGCGACCTCACGCGCGGCCCGCGCGTCATCGACGCCGGTACCAAGGAGCGCATGAAGGCGATCCTCACCGAGATCCAGGACGGCACCTTCGCCCGCGAGTTCGTCGGCGAGTACCGCGCCGGCAACGAGAACTTCGACCGCCTCCGCGAGGAGCAGGGCAAGACCCAGCTCGAGGCCGTCGGCAAGGAGCTCCGGTCCAAGATGGACTGGATCGACGGCGACTTCCACGAGTAGCCGCCGCACCTCGGCGGCTCGCTCGCACCCGGGGCTCGCGCGCACCTGGACCGGCCGGCGGCCTGAGCCAGGCGCACGCGACCGAGATCTGCGGTGCGACAGCCCACCGAGGTTCTCCGTGGTGCGGTACCCGTGAGGACTGCTCCAGAACGTCGTCCTGTGACGGACTGCACATAACCAGTTTCCTGCGCCTCGGGGTCCGATCGGCCCCGGGGCGCGGTGCGTTACGGTCCGTTTCGCATGCACGTTGCGGTTTGAGTGACCGATCGCGGGTTGCGCCGAACGCGCATCGGCAAATAGCTTCGACCATGTGCTGAGCCCACGCCCGGCGCACCTGTCCATGCTGCTGTCCCAGTGTCCGCTCCGATGAACGTCGTCAGCCCTCGGCCGCCGACGAGCACGCGCCGTTTCCAGCGGCCGCAGGAGTCTGCGCGCGCGGTGCTGACGCCGCGCTACCGCTTGCGCGTCGCGGTCATCGGGACGCGTGGTCTGCCGGCGACGCACGGCGGGGTGGAGCACGCCGTCGAAGCCCTCGCGCGCGAGGGCGCTCGCGCCGGCCACGACATCACCGTCTACGGCCGCCGCGGCTACGCCCAGGAGGACCACGGCGTCCCCGGCGTGCGCCAGCAGCTCCTGCCGACCCTCGCGACGAAGCACGGTGAGGCCGCCGTCCACACCTTCCTCGCCGTCCTGCACATCCTCTGGCACCGTCGGCGCTACGACGTCGTCCACGTCCACGCGACGGGCCCTGCGCTCATCGCGAGCGTGCTGCGTCTCTTCCGCATCCCGATGGTCGCGACGATCCACGGCATGGACTACGAGCGCGAGAAGTGGGGTCGCGTCGCGCGCACCGTCCTGCACCTCGCCGCACGCGTCGCGGCCACCGTGCCGGATCGCACCATCGTGGTGTCGGACGAGCTGCGCCGGAACCTCCTCGAGCGCTGGGGCCGTGACGCGATCTGCATCGGCAACGGCGTCGACGCCGACGCGCTGCAGGGGGAGTCCGAGCCGATCGCCGAGCTCGGCGGGCAGCCGTTCGTGCTCTACCTCGGGCGCATCGTGCGCGAGAAGCGGCTCGATCTCCTGCTCGAGGCCTACGCCGGGCTCGACACGGACTGCCGGCTCGTCATCGCCGGCGCCTCCGGACACGGCGACGACCACGCCGACGAGATCGCCGCGCTCGCGGCCGCCGACCCCCGCATCCACATGGTCGGACCGCGCTACGGCGCCGAGAAGAACTGGCTGCTGCAGCACGCGCGCGCCGTCGTTCTCCCCTCCGACGTCGAAGGCCTGCCGATCGTCGTGCTCGAAGCGCTCGCGACCGGGCGTCCGGTGCTGGTCTCCGACATCCCGCAGAACCTGCAGGCCATCACGATCGACGGCACCCGCTACGGCCGCAGCTTCGCCCAGGGCGACGCCCGGTCGCTCGCGCGGGAGCTGCGCGCCCTGCTCATGGTGGGACGCACCTGGCCCGACCCGCGCTCCGCCGTCGCCGAGCGTCTCGACTGGGCCGCGTTCGCCCGCCAGACGGAGCACGTGTACGTCGACGTGATGCGCGCCCGCGGGCGTCAGCCGCTGATCGCCGTGCCGCCGGCGATCACCGTCTGATGGGCTGGCCGGCCGGCCTGCCAGCTCGAACCGGCGCACTCCTCATCGGTCTGGCGCGCCGACTCCGGCGCGCGTCCCGGCCGACCGAACGCGCACCGGGCCCGCTGCGCGTCGCCATGCTCTGCGACACGCTCCTGCGCTACGGCACGGCGCAGGCAACCGGGCTGCAGGCCGCCGGCTACGAGGTGACGTGCTACTGGATCGACCGACTGACGGATTTCGGAGACGACGAGACGCGCGCGCTCGCTGACCGTCAGCGCGTGCTCGACCTCGCGGCCGCGGGCGGGGTGGAGCTCGTGCGGCTCCCGCGCCGCGACATGCGGCGGTTCCTGGACCAGACCCGCGCGCTGCACCGCGACCTGCGACGCCGCCGGATCGACGCCGTCGTGGTCCAGACCCACCTGGACCCCCGATACGTGACCGTCGGTCTACGCTTCCCGACGGTGGTGATCCTGCACGACCCGAGGCCGCACTCCGGCGACTACGACTCGCACCACGCTGCGCCGTTCCGCGCCATCACGCGCGCCTCCGAGCTGACGTCCGCAGCGCTCGTCGTGCATGGGTCCGGGCTGCTGCCGAGCATCCGCCCGAGCCTGGCCGCGCTCCCGCGCCACGTCGTGCCGCACGGCGCCGCGGTACGACCGGCGCCCACACCGGTCCCGGTCGCGCCGACGATCCTGCTCACCGGTCGGCTCATGGCGTACAAGGGCATCGACACCGCGCTCGCCGCGATGCCGCTCATCCGCGCCCAGCGCCCCGACGCGCGCATGGTGATCGCCGGCAACGGCCGGATGGCCGCCGAGGTCCGCGCGGCGTCCGCCGACGGGGTCGAGCTGCGTGACGGCTACGTCCCGGAGGCCGAGTACGAGCAGCTCCTCGAGCAGGCCCGGATCGTCGTCCTGCCCTACCGCGACGCCACGCAGAGCGGGGTGGGGCTCCAAGCCGTCGCCCGCGGCATCCCGGTCGTCGTCTCGGCCACGGGCGCGCTGCCCGAACTCGTGCCGGCCGAGCGCCCCGAGTGGATCGTCCCGCCCGGCGACGCGGCGGCGCTCGCGGCGGCGATCCTGCGGGCACTCGACCACTCGGACGCCGACCGAGCGCTCGTCCACGGGATGGCGCACGACCGGTTCGACTGGCCGGTGGTCGGGCGCGAGCTGGGCGCCGTGCTCGAGCAGGCCGCGCAGTGAACCCGTCCTCGCCCGCGCGCATCGCGCTCGTCAACAAGTTCTTCTACCCGCACGCCGGCGCCGAGACGGTGTTCTTCCTCGAACGCGAGCTCCTGCGGTCGCGCGGCCACGAGATCGTCGACTTCGGGATGCAGGCTCCAGGGAACGTCGCCTCGCCGCAGGCCGAGTTCTTCCCGCCGGAGCGCCGGTACGTCGACGCGCCGCGGGCCGAGCGGGCGCGCTCGGCGCTCACGTCGGTCTACAGCCCGGTCGCGCGGCGCTCGTTCTCGCGACTGCTCGCAGCCCACGAGCCCGAGCTCGTGCACTTCCACAACGTCTACCACCAGCTCACGCTCTCGGTCGTCGACGCCGCGCGCGCCGCCGGCGTGCCGACGGTGATGACGCTGCACGACTTCAAGATCGGCTGCCCGTCCTACTCGCTGTTCCGCGACGGCGCCGTCTGCCACGACTGCGTCGGCGGGAGCGCGTTCGGCGTGGTCAAGCACCGCTGCATCAAGGGCAGCACCGCCGCGAGCGCACTCGCCTACGCCGAGGCCCAGCTCGCGCGCACCCGCCGCACGTACGCGCAGATCGACCACGTGATCGCCCCGAGCGGGTTCGTCGCCGAGATCGCGACCGAGGCCGGGTTCCCGGAGCACCGCATCACGGTCATCCCGAACGCGCTCTCCGAGACCGAGCTCGCGCAGGCGCCCGCGCAGGCGTCGCTGCGCCCCGAGCCGGTGCTCGTCGTCGCCGGCCGCCTCGACGAGGTGAAGGGCATCGCCTGGCTCGCCGAGCTGTTCGCCGCGAGTGACCTGCCCGGCCAGCTGCGGATCATCGGCGACGGCCCCCATGACGAGCACGTGGCACGGATCGCTGCGGCGAGCGATCGCGTCACCGCGCTGGGACGTCTCCCGCGCGACGAGGTGGCCGCTGAACTGCGGTCGGCCCGGGTGGCCGCGATCCCGTCGATCTGGGAGGAGAACTGTCCAATGGCGCTTCTCGAGGCGCGCGCCGCCGGGACGGCGGTCGTGTGCTCGGACGCCGGTGGCCTGCCGAGCCTCGTCACGCACGGCACGGACGGACTGCTCGCAGCCCCAGGCGACGCGATGGCGTGGACGGCCGCGCTCCGCGAGCTGCTCACCGATGCCGGGCGGGCCCAGTCGCTCGCCGGCGCGGGCCTGGAACGCCTGCGCCGCCACCACGGTCCGGACGCCCACTACGACGCGCTGATGGCGGCGTACGCGCAGGCGGCGAGCCACGCTGCCCGCCGCGGGCGCGGCCGCAGCAGGCGCAGGATGGCCGCGTGAGCTCGCCGCAGCTCTCGGTCATCCTCGTGTCGTTCGGGTCGGAGGCCACGCTCGGGCGGGCCGTCGCCAGTGTCCCGGCGGCCGCGCAGGTGGTCGTCGTCGAGCAGGATGCGGGCGGTCATGCGGAGACGGTCGCCCGCGCCGAGCGCCCCGACGCGGTCGTCATCCGCTCGGGCGCGAACCGGGGCTTCGGGGCCGGCTGCAATCTCGGCGCTGCGAACGCCACCGGCGAGGTCCTGATCTTCCTCAACCCCGACGCCGAGTTCGAGGTGGGCGCCGCGGAGGCCCTCAGCGCCCGGGCTCGTGCAGGCGCGATGGTCGGACCGACGATCCGCGATGGAGCTGGAGTGCGGGAGACGCGCGCCCGCAACGCGAGCGGCCCGATCCGCAACGCGGTCCACATCGTGTGGCCGGAGCGGCTGATCCCTCGGGCCGTGGCGCAGGACATCCGGCCGTCCGATCCCCGCTACCGCGACGGCGGCGAGGTGCCGTACGTGCAGGGCGCGTGCATGGCCGTGACGCGGGCCGCGTTCTTCGGCGCCGGCGGGTTCGACGAGGCGTACTTCCTCTACGGCGAGGAGGAACACCTCGCCGCCGAGCTGCGCGCGCGCGGCGTGCCGACCGTGCTCCATCCCGAGGCGGCGATCCGCCACGTCGGGCAGACCTCCACGGCGGCGTTCTCCGCGTTCGCGACCCGCCAGTACTACCGCTCGCTCCTGCTCACCTACCGCCGGCAGGGCGGCGCGACCCGGGCGATCGCCGGCGCGCTCACCCTCGGCGCGGCGGTCCTGCTGCTCACGTTCACGCTCCCGCTCCGGCAGGCGATCGGCTACCGCCCCGACGAGACGCTCGCCTGGAGTCGCGCCGCGCTCGGCGGCATCCGCGACGGCCTGCGCGAGCGTCCGGTCCAGCCGCCCCAGCGCGACACGGCCGACGACGCGTGGTCACCGGCACCCGCCGCGAGCCCCGGGCCGACCGCCGCCGAGGAGGCGGCATGACCGACGCGACGACGCCGACCGGCGGCGCCGCGCAGCCGACGGTCGCAGAGCCGCCGGCGCGCCGCTCGATCCGCCAGAACACGCTCGCGCAGCTCGGACCGCTCGTCGTCGGGTACGGCCTCAGTTTCATCACGGTCCCGATCGTGCTCGCCGGGCTCGGGCTCGCCGACTACGGCGTGTGGGCGATCACCGGCGCGACCGCACAGTACGCCGCGCTGCTCGACCTCGGCGTCGGGTACTCGGTCGCCCGCCATGTCGCGCTCTACGAGGCGCGCGCCGACCGAGCCTCCCAGGGGCAGGTGATGACGGCCGCGATGCTGCTGCTCACCGGTCTCGGCATCGTGCTGTGGGTCGTCGCCGGCGCGCTCGCCGGCCCGCTCGCAGACGCGCTGCACCGCACCGACGTCAAGGCCGTCGCCTGGGTGATGCAGTGCGGCGTCATCATCCTCACCTGCACGCTCCTGGCCCGCGCGATCGGTGCGTTCGCCGTCGGGCGCGAGCGGATGGACGCGCCGAACGCAGGCCTGATGTTCGCGCAGATCGTGCAGTTCGCCGCCGTGGTTGCGGCCATCGCCCTCGCGCCGCGGCTGACCGTCTTCGCGACCGCCAACGCCGTGGCCGCCGCGATCGGGCTCGTCGGCATGGTCGTGATCGTGCGCTGGCGGGAGCGCGGCATCCCGTTCGCGCGCCCCACGGTCGCTCGCACGACCGAGCTGCTGCGGTTCGGCGTGCGCGCGCAGTTCGTGCAGCTCGGGGACCTGATCGTGTTCGAGTCCGACAAGGTGATCGTCGGCGTGCTCGTGAGCCCGGCCGCCGCCGGCGCCTACGAGATCGGCAGCCGGTTCGCGATGGCGGTGCGGCACGTCTCGATCATGCCGCTCGGCGCGCTGATCGGCCCGATGACCTCCGCGATCGAGACCGACGGCACCGCCTCCCAGCGAGAGCGGTACGTCCACCTCGCCGGACGCGTGGCCGCCACCGGGTACCCGATCCTCGTGCTCGGCGCCGTCACGTCCGCCACCTTCCTGACGGCCTGGCTCGGGGACGTGCCCGAGTGGGCGGTCACCGTGGTGATCGTGCTCTGCATCGCGAATCTCGCGAACACCGCGACGGGCGTGACGACCGTGTTCGCGAACGCGGCCGGTCGGCCGGGTCTGCCGGCGATCGCCGCGATGACCACCGCGGCGCTCAACCTCGTGCTGTCGCTCGTTCTCGGCTCGTCGTTCGGGGTCGGCGGCGTGCTCGCCGCGACCGCGATCGCGACGGTCGTCGGCGCCGTGCTCACGATCGCGTTGGTCCACCGCGCCTACGGGCTGCCCGGTGGCGCCTTCCTCGCTGCCGTCACGCCGCCGCTCGGCCTCGCCGCGCTCTCCGCGATCCCGGCGGGCGCCGTCGGCATGGTGGGCGTGACGGGCCGGCTCGAGGGCATGCTGGTCCTCGGCGCCTGCACGGCGGTGTTCGTCGCCGTCTACGGCGTCGCGGCGCTGCGCACGGGGCTGCTGCCGGCCGTCGGGCCGCTCGCGCGGCTGGCGCGCCGCTGACGCACCCGGTTCCCGGCCGCCAGGGCGGCCCCGCGCGACGTCACGGTGGCAGCCGCGCCGAACAGGATCCACGCGAGCACCTGGATCTGCGCGAAGAGCGCGACGCTCGCGAGCGCCACGAGCACGGAGAACGCCATCAGCACGACGGCGAGCGAGATGGGCGAGCGGCGCACGCGGAAGGGGCGCAGGAGGAGCCCGATGGCCATGATCACGAACCCCACGAGCGCGAGCCGCCCGCGGTACCATCCGACGACGAGGTAGGTGTTGTCGATCGACTTCACGCGCCCCGGCCCGATGAGCGTCTGCCGGCGGCCGAAGGTGGTGAGGTACCCCGGGCGGAAGATCCGCTCGCGCAACTCCGTGCGGTAGGCGGTGCTGCGGGCGATCGACACCTGGTCGGCCGCACTGCCGCCCGTGCCGAGCAGGAGCGAGCGCGTCGTCGGGAGCGCGAGCGCCAGCACCACCGCGAGCACGGCGGCCACCGGCGCCGCGACGTTCTTGCGCCGGACGATCGTGCCGGGCGTGAAGAGCAGCAAGCCGGCGGCGGCCACGGTGAGCATGAGCCAGCCGGTCCGAGACACCGTGAGCACCTGCAGGCCGACGAGGAACACCCCGATCGCGAGCCAGCCGTGCGCCCGACGGCCGGAGCCGGCGGGGCGGGTGAGCCAGAGCGTGAGCGCCGAGACGGCGGCGATCGCGAGGAACATCGCGAACAGGATCGGATGGCTGAACGCGCCCTGCACGCGCAGGCCGCCGAGGCGCTCCTCGTCGACGCCGCTGCCAGCGCTCACGTCGATCGCGTAGCCGAACACGCGGAACGGGCTCTGGCCCGCGAGCTCCGGGAGCACGAACGGACTGGCGAGCAGACCGGCCAGCGCCAGGATTACGAGCAGATCGCGCGGGCGGGCTCCGAGCGCACGACCGACCAGGTAGCAACCGCCCCAGAGCATCGTCATCTCGACGGTCTCGGTGACCGGCTGACCGCTGAACGGCACCGAGAGCAGCAGCGCCCCACCGACGACCGCGGCGCCGAGATCGACGATCGACAGCCGTGCGGGCTGTGCGAGCGGCGTGAGACCGGCGACGCTCATCACGGCGAGCACGAGCAGGCTCGCGACGCCCGGGTGGATCAGCCCGAACAGCGGCACGCCGTTGAGCGGGACGAGCACGAGCGAGGCCAGCGCGCCGGCGACGAGCAGCAGCGGCACCTGATTCGCCGCCCACAGCACCACGCCGGCACCGACGAGCACGGCCAGCGCCGCGAGCGCGAGCGCCGACTGCGCGATCGCCGCGCCGGCCACGAGGGCGACGACCGCGAGCGCCACGGACGCGCCGAGGCGCGCCCCGGGTTCAGCCGGCGACGGCAGTCTCGGCTTCGTCAGGTGCATCGTCGAAGCGCTTGACGAGCTTGGCCGGCGAGCCGGCGTAGTAGCCGTGCGGCGGCAGGTCCTTCGTGACCACGGAGCCCATCGCGACGACGGAGCCCTTGCCCACCGTCACGCCCGGGCCGATGATCACGCCGGCCGTGATCCACACGCCGTCCTCGATCACGATCGGGGCAGGCACGCACGGCTCCGCGCAGCGCTTGTCGGGGCCGCCGAGCGGGTGGTTCGACGTGATGAGCTGCACCTGCGGGCCGAAGCGCACGCGGTCGCCGATCGTGATCGTCGCGGCGTTGTCGAACCAGACGCCGAGGTTGAGCCCCGAGTCGTGGCCGATCGTGATGTCGTGGCCGCCGAAGAAGCACCGCTCGCTGATGATCCACGAGCGCGAACGCACGCCGTAGAGGGTGAGCACGAGCCAGCGCACCTTCATCGGCGTCATGTCGTTGCCGACGATCACGTTCACGAGCGCACGGGGGATCGGCAGCGGCGGGAGGGCCCACAGGAGGCGCATGACGACGCGGCCGAGGGCGTAGGGATCGAACTTCATGGTGGGTGGCTCCTGGTGGGATCAGGACAGAGGACGCCAGGCGTTGAGCACCGTGCCGAGCACCGCACGATCGCTCCCCGCGAAGTGGTCGCGCAGCGCGGCGTACTGGTCGGTGGTGGTCCGACCGGGCCGCGCGACGACGAGGGTGGCGTCGGCATGACGCGCCACGAGCAGGGCATCGGCGACGTCCCCGGCCGGTGGCGTGTCGATCACGACGACGTCGTACCCGGAGGTCTGCTGGAGCAGCTCCTGCAGGCGCGGACCGGAGAGCAGCGCGCGAGCGTGCTCGGAGCGCCCGCTCTCGATGAGGTCGTACGACACACCGGGTCGCGCGACGACGGCGTTCGTCGGGGCGTCGAGCGCGGCGTCGCCGAGTCGGTCGGCGAGCGTGGGTGAGGTGCCGCCGGCGCCCGCGCCCCCGTTGCCGTTCCCGCGCAGGTCGGCCTCGATCAGGAGCGCGCGCTCGCCGGCCTCCGCGGCGGCCGCCGCGAGGCCGCGGGCTACGGTCGAGGCGCCGTCGCCACGGGCGGCCCCCGTCACGACCACGCTGCGCGGGCCGGCCGCACCGTTGCGGCGCAGGCTGCTCTCGTGCACGAGCCCGAACGCCTCGGCGACCGTGTCGGCCGAGGCTCCGCCGCGCGCGCCCGTCGGCGGCACGTGGCCGAGGACGGGCAGTTGCCAGAGCTCGCCGAACTCGTCGGGATCGCGGAGGCGCCGGTCGCGGCTCGCACCGAACAGCGCGACGCCACCGCCGAGGATCGCCCCGCCGATCAGCCCGAGGAACCCGGCCTTGGCGGGCGAGGGGGACACGGGGAGCTCGTTGGCCTGCGGCGGCTGCACCACCTGCACGCCGCCGCCCGCCACCGCACCGGCCACGCGCACGTCACGGATGCGCGAGAGCAGCTGGCGGCCCTCGGCTGAGTCCTGCACGCTCTCGGGCAGGGATCGGAACTCGCGCTGCGCGCCGGTGACGGCGCGGTTCACGCTGCCCTCGACGGCGTCGCGGCGGGCTCGGGTGAAGGATTGCGTCACGGCGCGCGCGAGCGCGGTCGCATCCTCCGGCGAGTCGCCGACGGCGCGCAGCGTGAGCACGTCCGAGTCGGTGCTCGGCTCGACCGTGATGCGCTTCTTGATCTGCTCGGGCGTGACGCCCGTGAGGCGGCCGGCTGCTGCGCGGAGCACCGTCGGGAGGGTGAGGAGGGCAGCGTTCGTCGCGGCCTCACGCTCCGGCGCGGAGTCGAACGACCCCGACCCGTTGAAGAACAGCGCGCGCACGTCGTCGCGGCGCACCTGCAGGGCCGTGATGGCTTCGAACTTCTCGGGCTGGCGGGATGACAGGAACGCGGCGGCGAAGGCCGTCAGGAACGTGCAGCCGACGATCGTCAGCCACCGACGGCGAACACCGCGGAGAAGACGACGCGCTGCAGCCTGTTCATCGGAGAACCCGTGCTCAGCGCTCACGACGGTCGGGACACTGGAGAGGGCATCGGGGCGATGTTGGCAGACCGCCGGTACTCGTGCCACCGGATCACGGTCTGCCGTGCGCTCCCTCTCAGAACTCGGCCGCGAGCTGTCGGACGAGCCCGGGGAGTCGTTCGGTTCGGCGGGCCACCCGCAGCTGGTACCCGGCGCCAGGCGTCTCGTAGAGCTCGTTCACCGCGAGCAGGTCGGCCTCGCAGCCGAGATCCTGGGCGTGTTCCCGCAGGAGCGGAAGCAGCTCGTCGAGGCGTTCGCGCAGCGGCACGCGCCGACGCTGCACCGGGTCGATCAGCGCGACGTCGACGCCGTCCCGGGCTGCCAGGAAGCGGTTCTCGTCGTGCACCTCGGGCGCCGCGAGCGAGGCCTGCTCGGCCCAGGCCGTCTCGTGCTCCATGCGCGCGAGGGACTGCACCATCGCCACGAGCGCACGCGTCGCCTCGAGCGACACCTGCGCATCCATGATCCGGACCTCGATCGTGCCGACCCGCGGCTGCACGCGCACGTCCCACCAGAGGAAGGTCGGGTCGGGGAAGGCCTCGCAGTCGACGAGCAGTCCGACGGTGTCGACCCACTCGTCGAACGTCTCGAAGCGCCGCGGGATCCCGACGCGCGGGAACGCCTGGAACAGTGGGGTGCGGCTCGAGGCAAGGCCGGTGTCGCGGCCCTGCCAGAACGGCGAGTTCGCGGAGAGCGCGAGCAGCATCGGCAGGTGCACGCGCATCCGGTTGTAGACGCGGATCGCAGCGTCCGGGTCGGCGAACCCGACGTGCACGTGCAGCGCGAAGGTGGGCTCGCGCCGGGCGAGCTCGCGCATCGAGCCGTAGACGGCTGCCTGCCGCTCACCGCGGCTCACCGACACCTCGCGCGAGATCGCGAACGGGTGCGTGCCCGACGATGCGACCTGCAGCTCGAGCCCCTCGCACGTGGTGCGCATCGCGCGGCGCAGCCCGCGGAGGTCCTCGATCGCCGCGCCGACGGTCGTGTGCACCGACGTCGACAGCTCGACCGCGGCGGAATGGGTCTCGCGGTGGAAGTGCTCGGCGCAGTCCTGGGGCAGCCGTGGGATCACCTCGTCGATCGCCTGCGCGAGGTTGTAGCCGGGCGCGGCGACGAGCATCACCTCCTCCTCGACACCGATCGTCCAAGCCGGAGCACCCGGGCGCTCCGGCCAGGAGGCCCAGGCCGGCTGCCGGCGCTCACCGCGTTCGCGTTCCAGTTCGCTCATCGGAGCACCCACGTGTCCTTGCCTCCTCCGCCTCGTGACGAGTTCACGACCATCTCGCCGGCCGTGAGCGCAACGCGCGTCAGTCCACCGGGGAGCACGGTCCACGTGCGCGGGCCGGTCGCGATCACGAAGGGCCGCAGATCGACGTGACGGGGACGGAGCTCGCCACCGATCGCCGTCGGGTGCGTCGAGAGCGCGACCACCTCCTGGGCGATCCAGCCGGCGGGCGCGCGGCGTACCTCTGCGCGCACGTCCGCCAGCTCCTCGGCGGAGGCGGCGGGCCCGATCACCACGCCGTGGCCGCCGTGTCCGTCGCGCGGCTTGAGCACGAGTTCCGCCGCCCGCTCGAGGGCCTCGTCGAGCCGGGCCGGGTCGGCGAGGTCGATGGTGGGGACCGAGCGGATCAGCGGCGGCTCGCCGAGGTAGTACGACGTGAGCTCGTCGACGTGCGCGTGCACCCGCTTGTCGTCGGCCACACCCGTCCCGAACCAGTTCATCAGGCCGAGGGTGCCGGCGCGCAGGGGCGGGGCGAGCAGACGGCCGAGCGGGGTGAGCTCTCCTCGGTCGTCCTGGAGGCGGTCGACATCGGTGCGGCGGTAGGCGACGGCGATGGGCCTGCCGGTGTCGGCCCGCACGAGCGTGTCGCCGTCGAGCGACAACTCGCTCGTGAGCAGCACCTCGACCCCCGCGAGCCGCGCGAGCTCCTTGTGCTCCCACCATGCGGTGTTGCCCGGACCGTCGGAGAGGAGGACGGCCTGGCCCTCGGCGGGGGCGCCGGGCGGGCGGGCCGCCGCGAACGCGGTGCCGAGCGCCGCCGCGAGCTCGGCGCCGAAGTCTCGGATCGCGGGCGTGCCCGCATAGAGCGGCGCGACGGCCTCGCGTGCCGCCAGCGCGTACGCGAGCCCGGACGGCGTGCGGCAGTTGTCCTCGAGCACGAGGAGTTCGCCGGTCTCGGCACGGACGAGATCCATCCCGGCAACGGCGATCCGTGCCGTCGGGGGATCGGGCAGGCCGTCGAGGAGCGGCTCGTGGAACGGACAGCCGTCGAGCAGGTCGGCCGGGACGACCCCGTCCGCGAAGCACGCGCCCTCGCCGTGCACGTCGGCGACGAACGCCTCGAGCGTCGCCGCGCGTCGCTCCAGCCCGGCCGACACGTCCGCCCACTCGCCTGCCTCGATCAGTCGCGGGACCTGGTCGACGACGAACGGCCAGCCGGAGCTTCCGCCGAACTGCACGCCCCGTGCAGCCAGCGCCTCGGCGATGCCGTCGGCGCGGCGCGGAAGGTCGGCCGCCGCCAGGTCGCGGACGACCTCGGCGTAGAGGGGCCGCAGCTCGCCGGAGGGCGCGAACGCCTCGTCCAGCTCCGGCCCGCTCGAGAGCGGATATGGGGTGCGATGGGACACCTGTGTCAACGTAGACCCCGGACGCGCCAATGCCCTCCGCCAGACGGACAAAGGCGAGCAGGGTGTCCTGGACACCGGGAGCACCCGGGCAAGGTCCGGGGCGCGGCCGGTCGCGTTTGCGCGGCGCGGCAGCGATGCCCTACGCGGTCGGCGTGCTGCGCGCGGCGGCCGCGAGGCCCTCGAACAGCGCGAGCTGCTCGGCGCGGGCGTAGAGCGATTCAGCGTGCCACTGCACGCCGAGCACGAACGGGCGCGAGGCATCCTCGATGCCCTCGACCACGGCCCCGCCCGCATCGCGTGCCGTGATCACCAGTCCGTCGCCGAGGGCGTCGACCGCCTGGTGGTGGAAGGAGTTCACGGCATGCCGGCCGGCACCGGTCAACCGGGCGAGGCCCGTGCCGGCTTCGACGATCACGTCGTGGGTGGTGTGGGAGCCGTGGGCCTGCTGGCGGTGCGCTTCGGGCGCGAGGTCCAGCTGGCTCGGCACGTCCTGAAAGAGCGAGCCCCCGTACGCGAGGTTCATGAGCTGCATCCCCCGGCAGATCCCCAAGATCGGGATGCCGCGCTCTATGGCAGCGTGGAAGAGCGCCAGTTCCCATCGGTCGTTGGCGGGGTCGATCGGGCCGAGCTCGGAGTGCGGCGCCTGGGCGTAGAGCGCGGGATCCAGGTCGTGCCCGCCCGACAGCACCAGCCCGTCGAGCCGGCCGATCAGCTCGCTCGCAAGATCCAGGTGCGGTGGGATCACGACCGGCAGACCACCGCCGGCAGCGACGGCGGTGGGGTAGTCGAGGCCGAGCGCGAGCTCGCGCTGGGGCGGCTCCGCCTCGGGGTCGCGGTCGACGCGGTCCGGCGTGCGCAGCTCGGAGGTCGTGATGCCGATCAGGGGTGCGTGCATCCGGGTCGTGAACGTACCGGACCAGACGGCCGGTCGTGAGCGGCGCGCTTCGCTATGCTCGGCGCGTCCGCGGCAACTGGCGCCAGACGAGGTGGGGAGCACCACCGGGGAGTCGCGGATCCGAACGCCGCGCGCCTGGGCACGAACCCCCGCCTCCAGCGCGCAGGCGGCCAGCACCAGGAGACACGCATGAGCAACGCACCCAAGGTCCTCGTCAAGGAGAACGTCGGTGAGAGTGGCATCCAGACGCTCCGCGACGCCGGCTTCGACGTCGAGCTCGGCTTCGACTGGGCCGAGGGCGAGCTCGAGCAGCGCCTCGCCGAGTTCGACGGCATCCTGATCCGCTCGGCCACCAAGCTCACCGCCGACAAGCTCGAGCATGGCGCGAACCTGAAGGTCATCGGCCGCGCCGGCGTGGGCGTCGACAACGTCGACGTCCCCGAAGCGAGCAAGCGCGGCATCATCGTCGTCAACGCGCCGCAGAGCAACGTCGTCACGGCTGCCGAGCACACCGTCGCGCTGCTGCTCGCCGCCGCCCGCAACATCCCGCAGGCGCACGCGTCGCTCATCGCGGGCAAGTGGGAGCGCAGCAAGTTCAGCGGCGTCGAGCTCCAGGGCAAGACGCTCGGCATCCTCGGCTTCGGCCGCATCGGCCAGCTCGTCGCCGAGCGGGCGCAGGGCTTCGGCGTGAAGGTCCTCGCGTACGACCCGTTCGTGGGTGCCGACCGCTTCCGCGAGGCCGGCGTGCAGCACGCGCCCACCCCGGAGGAGGTCTTCGCGAACTCGGACTTCATCACCATCCACCTCCCGAAGACGCCCGACACGCTCGGCTTCCTGAACGACGCCGCGTTCGCGCAGATGAAGGACGGCGTGATCGTCCTCAACGTCGCGCGCGGCGGCCTGATCGACGAGGAGGCGCTCGGTCGCGCGCTCGACGCGGGCAAGGTCGGCGCCGCCGCCCTCGACGTGTTCCCGAGCGAGCCGGTCACCGAGCACCCGCTCTTCGGCCACCCGAAGGTCGTCGTCACCCCGCACCTCGGTGCCTCGACGGCCGAGGCCACCGACCGGGCCGGCCAGCAGGCCGCCGAGCAGATCGTGCTCGCGCTCACCACCGGTGCCGTGACGACCGCGATCAACGTCCCGGCCGTGGCCGCGGAGGATCTGGCCACGCTCGGGCCGTTCGTCCCGCTCTGCGAGCGCCTCGGCAAGCTCGCCGTGGGACTCAGCGAAGGCGCGAGCGTCGACGGGCTCCAGAGCGAGTTCCTCGGCCGGATCGCCGACCGCGACACGCGTCCGCTCTCGCTGGGCGTCCTCGTCGGCGCCCTCTCGGGCAACGCCGAGGAGCACGTCAACCAGGTGTCGGCTGTCTCCGTGGCCGAGGAGCGCGGCATCGAGCTGAGCACCTCGACGAACAGCCGCGCGCGCGATTTCGCCGACATCGTCCGTGTGAGCGTCAAGAGCGGCTCGGCTACGGCCCGCGTCGCCGGCACGCTCGTGGGCGAGCAGCAGCGGCCGCACCTCATCGAGGCCTGGGGCTGGCGGTTCAACGTCCAGCTCGACGACCACCTCACTGTCCTGCGCTACCGCGACCAGCCGGGCATGCTCGGGAAGATCGGCACCGTGCTCGGCGATGCCGGCGTGAACATCGTGTCGGCCGCCGTGGGCTACCGCCCGGACGATGCCGCCGACGGCACCGCCGTCATGGTCGTCTCGAG
>JAQIJQ010000060.1:0-17206 GCA_036946195.1 Patulibacter minatonensis
GTGGTGCGACGTGCGGATCACGCCCGTGCTGGGCGATGACGGCACCGTCGCGCGGTGGAGCGGGGTCGCCGTCGACCAGCCGCCCCGCGCCGATCCGGCCGGTAGGGCCGCGACCGGCGGTCAGCCCTGGCCGTCGTCGCTCGACGAGCCGTCGTCGGCGGCGCCGCTGCTGTCGTCGCTCGAGGCGTCGTCGGCCGAATCGTCGCCACCGAGGTCGTCGAGGACGAGCGCCTGCGAGACGCAGTTGTTGGTCTCGTTCGCCTCGTTGACCACGCCGTACCCGTCGGCGCAGACGAGGATCGTGAACTCCTCGGAGGTGTCGAGGTCGCCCGGGACCTCCACCTCGTCGCTGACGGCGCGCTTCACGCCGGCCCCGAGCGCGGGTGCGTCGATCTCGCTGAGCACCTCGTCGTCGTCGTCGAACGTGGCGTCGTCCGAGAGGGCGATCACGACCGTGCTCGGGCCCGCGACCTTGCGGCCCAGGTTGAGCAGGCTGGCGTCCACGAGCAGCGTGCCGTCCTCGGAGACGTCGACGTGCAGGCCCTTCGTGGCGAGGTCCGGGCGGCCCTGGCCCTTGGCCTTGCCCCTCTTCTTGCTCTTGCTCTTGCTCTTCGCCTTGGCCGTCGACGCGGTCACGCTGGTCTTGGAGGTCGTCGACTTGCCCGGCGCGGCATCGGCCGAGCCGGCGGTGAGGGTGATCGCGAGCGAGGTGCCCAGCACGAGGGCGAAGGGGCGAGCGTGGCGGTTGAGGAACACTGGGGCCGTCCTGGCAGTTTCGGAGGTGGGAGTCGTCCTGATTCCCGACTTGCCTGACCATCGGATCGTGCCTGCGGGTTCCTGAGGCGTCTCCCTCCGGCCTGGCCGAACGGTGGTGTAACCAGTTTGCGTCCGCTCCGGGCGGCCCGGCCGGCGCCCGCCGCTACCCGAGCTCGGTGAGCCCGAACTCCTGCTGGAGCGCGTCGACCACCCACGGCTGCAGGCCCTCGGGTGCGATGAGTCCGATCGGGGCCTCGTCGATCTGCACCTCCAGGCACACGCCGAGCGTGGCGGCGGCGACGGCCAGGTGCTCGATCAGCTTGATCACGCCGGCGCGGTCCGCGATCGGGAACGGCTGCGTGTACCGCAGTCCCGCGCCGACGGTGCGCAGATCCTCCGGTGTGGCGTCGAACCCGCTCGGCTCCGGTCCCTCCCAGAGGTGCAGCTGCTTGGCCATCCGCACGCCCTCGAGCACGAGCTCGGCGACGTCGTCGGTTGCCTCGTCGATCACATAGACGACGAGGGTGCGCTCCTTGGGGGTCATGGCGTCGTTCGTCCTTCGAGCAGATCTCGGTTCAGGGTGGCGGCGGCCCCGACCACGTCGCCGCGCTCGACGAAGTCGACGGCGAGGAGGTTCGGGACGAGCCCGCGCTCGCGCATGCAGCGGCGCGCGCGGTCCAGCAGGAATGGTGGCTGGTTCACGATCTCGGCGCTCCTGGGGTTCGGCGGGTAGGCCTCGATCCAGTGGTTCACCAGCAGCAGCGGGGCGGCGGTGGTGCCGCGGTTGCGCGCGCAGGAGGCAGCCGTCCGCAGCTCCTCGACCGACGAGAACGCGTAGGGCGTGTCCTGCGCGAAGGTGAACCCGGCCGGATACCAGGGCGCGCCGGCATGGTTCTCGGCCATCACCACGAGCCGCCGACCGCTGCGGATCAGCGTGCCGAGCGTGGGGAGCGGCTCGCCGTGGCGAAGCGTGGCGGCCTGGTCTGCGAGGCCGCTCTCGCGCAGCGCGGCCGTGATCATCGCGGCGGGCGCCTCGTCCTGGACGAACACCACGAGCACCTCGCGCGGGTGGCGTTCGAGCCACCCGTCGATCCGCTCGAACTCGGCCGTCGCAGCGGTGGCGCCGAGCTCGCAGAGCACGTGGCAGAGGTAGAGGCTGCGCTCCCCGCTGATCGGACCGAACGCCACCCCGCCCGGCGAGCCGCTGGGCCGCCGCGAGCCCGGTCGAGCCGATCTGCGCCACCACCTGGTCCTCGGTCGTGCCCGTGAGGTCGGTCCGCACCGTGCCCGACGCGTTGCGCTGACCGGCGAGCGCGTCGATGAGCAGTCCGCGCACGCCGAGGTCGAGCTGGGCCTCGATCGACGGGCCGTTGTTGGCGTTGAGGAAGCCGTCGGCGGCGTTCGACATCGCGTTGTGGACGGTCGGGAAGACCACCTGGTCCAGACGCCGGTCGCAAAGCGCCGCGCTTCCGTTGCAGCGGTCGTCGCGCGCACCCTGGCTCGGCGCGTCGTCGTCACTTCGGGCGGAGACGGCGACGGCTGCGGCTGCGGGGAGCAGGAGGGTGAGCGCGGCGGCGGTGGCCACCACGCCACGGCGCAGCGGCATCGCGCGGCGACGACCGTTCGGCACCGGCCCGAGCAGGGCGGTGAGCCCGACGAGCGCGACGTAGCCACCGGCGAGCGTGGCCGCGAGCCGCAGCGCGCCCTCGGGGACCGCGACCACCAGGCCCCCGATCAGCAGCAGGAGGAGCGCCCGCGCGATCCGCCCGCCCGGGCGCTGGGGGACCGTCCGCACGGCGTCCCAGGCGAGCCGGGGCAGCGCGGCGGCATCGAGCGGGCCCATCAGCGTCGCGGCCGCGGCGGCGAGCAGCGCGCCGGCACCGCCGAGGAGCAGCGCCCACGTCGTGAGACCACCCAGGTAGGCGTTCAGCACGGCCGAGACCACGTCGGCGGGGGCGCCCGTCGGCGATCGCCCGACGATCGTGCCGACCACGAGCACCTGCGTCGTCACGACGAGCGCACCGACCGCCATCAGCGCCAACCCGGCATCCCGCAGCACGAGCCGGCGGTCGCCACCCAGAACGCACGCGCCGGCGATCGCGAGGAGCGCCAGGAGCGGCCCGACGAGCGCGATCACCGACAGCCGCGTGGTCACGTGCGCGACCTGCGTGCCGAGCGTGCGCTCGGAGATCGTGGTGGCGAGCTCGTGGTCCGGCCGCCCGAGCCGCGAGAGATCGAGGCTCGAGCCCGACGACTGCAGGTACGCGTCCACGAGCACGGTCAGGTCGGCGAGATCGACGACGAGGCTCGGCTGGTCGGCGGTGAGGAGACCGCGGTGCAGGTCGCGCGCGGCCCGGCTGACCACGCCGCCGGACGCCTCGCTCCCGAGCACGCTCTCCGCCCCGGCGACGAGCACCGGACGGGCAGAGATCAGGCGCGGCTCCTGGGCGATCAGCCCGTCGGCGAACGCCGTCGCGAGCGCCGCGCGCACCGGCGCTGCACGGACCGCCTCGACGGTGCGGTCGCCGAAGTTCGACGCGTCGAACAGCGCCGTGCGCGCGTAGCCCGTCAGCACCGCGACGTAGGCGAGGACGGCCGCGAGCACGAGCAAGGCGCGCGAGGAGCGACGGTGGGTGGCCACGTGGGCATCCTCGCACGGGGCGCGCGGGGTGATTGACTGCGCAGCATGCGTGCCCTCCAGGTCTCCGCTCTCACCGGTCCGGACGGCGTCGGCGTGGCCGACGTGCCCGCGCCTCCGGCCGACAGCCCGGTGCTCGTCGACGTGAGCACCGTCGGGATCGCGTTCCCCGACCTGCTCCTCAGCCGCGGCGAGTACCAGCTCAAGCTCGAGCCGCCGTTCACGCTCGGCGTCGAGGCGGCCGGGCGCGTGGTGCAGGCGCCGGCCGGGAGCGGCCTCGAGGTCGGCCAGCGGGTCGCGGCGTTCGGGCTCGGCATGGCGGCCGAGCAGGTGGCGGCGGCGCCCGAGATGGTGCTGCCGGTGCCGGATGCGCTGAGCGACGAGCAGGCCGCCGGGCTGATCATGAACTACCACACCGCCCACTTCGCGCTGCTGCGCCGCGGCGGGCTGAGGGCGGGCGACACGCTGCTCGTGCACGGCGCCGCGGGCGGCGTGGGCACCGCGGCGATCCAGGTGGCGCGTGGCGCCGGTGCGCGCACGATCGCGGTGGTGTCGAGCGACGAGAAGGAGGCCGTCGCCCGGGAGGCCGGTGCCGACGAGGTGATCCGCCCTGGCGACGGCTGGCCGAAGCAGGTGAAGGCCCTCACCGAGGGGCGCGGCGTCGACGTCGTCCTGGATCCCGTCGGCGCCGATCTCGTGATCGACTCGCTGCGCTCGCTCGCCGAGGAGGGGCGTCTCGTCGTCGTCGGCTTCGCGGGCGGCGGGCCGATCCCGACCGTCGCCCTGAATCGCCTGCTGCTGAAGAACATCAGCGTGGTCGGCGCCGCCTGGGGCGCCTTCGCCGGCCCGCGCCCGGATCTCACGCGCGCGATCCACGACGACCTGCTGCAGTGGGCGCAAGCCGGCATCGTCGCGCCGATCATCGGGGGCAGCTACCCGCTCGAGGACGGAGCGCTAGCGTTGCGTGCTCTCGATGAGCGGCGAGCCACCGGCAAGCTCGTCCTGAAGGTGTGACATCGATGTCTGAGGTCCCAGCAAACGGTCCGATCGGGACCAACCCCGAGGCCGCGAGCCAGACGGCGGCCAAGACGCGCATCGGCGCGTGGGTGGTCGTCGAGGCGTCCGGCGCCACCAAGCTCCTGCAGATGTCGGCCGTGCGTCAGCCGTACGTGGTGCTCCCGCGCAGCCAGGACCGTCTGCTCGTGGCCCGCGTCGAGCCCGGTGCCCGGCTCGTCGTCGGCCGTTCCCGCGAGGCCGATCTGTCGCTCTCGTTCGATCCCACGGTCTCGTCGGTGCACGCCTCGATGGAACGCCACCTCGACCTGCTGACGGTCGAGGACCTCGGCCCGTCGACGAACGGCACGTTCGTCAACGGGCAGAAGATCACCGGCCGCGTGCGCCTCTCCGATCGCGACCTCGTGCGTTTCGCCTCCACCGAGGTGCTCGTGCGGTGTCCCGTCATGGACGACGCCGGCCGCACGATCGCGATGCCGCCGGCGATCGACTGGAGCCGGCTCACGCCGACCGAGCGGCGCGTCGTCGCGACGCTCCTCGAGCTCTGGCCGCCCGAGGCCCGCCTGCAACGTGCTCCGACCACGGCGCAGCTCGGCACGGCCCTCGCGCTCGGCGCCGAGACGGTGCGCACGCACCTCAAGTCGATCTACGCGAAGCTCCGCGACTTCGGCGTCGAGCCGTCCCGCGAGGCGCTCGCCGAGGCCGCCACCGAGTCGGCACTCGACCTGCTCGAAGCCGGCATCGCGCGCCCCGAGGTCGAGTAACCCGTCCTTGCCCGGGCGGGCACGGCGGGGCGGGGTGGGGGAGACCGGGTGATCCCCCGACCTCCCCCGGTTCTGGTTCTCCCGGTCTCCGGCGCATAGCTTGCGATCTGCGGTCACCCCGGTGGCCGCGCCACCGAGACTGAAGGGGTTCCCGCCCCCAAGGATCGGTTGGTTTCGCGGACTCGTTCCGGACGGGGGTGACGCAGGTCGGGGGACAGCGTTGCCCCCGTTTGCGTTCCTGCCCGCGGGCGAGCCGGGGGAGTGGGTGATCACCCGTCTCCCCCGGTCGTCCCCCACCGGAGAGACCCGGGCGTACGGTCGCCTGATGGCGCTCCCCCTTCCTCACCAGGACGTGCACATGAACGTTGCCCCCGGCGTCGCCACGCGGCGCGTCAGCTATCCGGGGGAGCTCGGGTTCCCCCCGACGCCGGTGTCGTTCGAGATCCCCGTCGGGTGGACCACCACGCCCGTGCGCGGTGCCCTCGCCGTCGTCCGTGACGACCGGCCCGGCCCCGACGGCTTCCACGCGAACCTCGTCGTCTCGGTCGACCGGATCGGCAGCGGCGTGACCCTGTCCGCGGCAGCCCGGGGAGTCCACAACGACGCGATCGGCGTCGCGCACCGCTTCGAGCTGATCGCCGAGCGCGTGCTGGCGATCGACGAGACGCCCGCGATCCTGCGCGAGCAGGTGGTCGAGGTGACCGGCGGAGTCACCCCGCTGGCGCAGAGCGTGCTGTTGCACGTGGTCGACGTCGGCGACGGCGTCGCCCGCGACTGCATCCAGCTCACGATGACCGCCGAGGTCGCCATGGCCGACGAGGCCCGGGCGCGGATGGCCGACCTGATCTCGACCCTCGTGGTCGGCGAGCGCTGAGCCCGAGGAGCTGACGATGCCCCGATTCGCCGGTCGATCCGACGACGACGTGCTCGCGCCCGGAGCGATCGTCGGCGACTACGTCGTCGAGTCGGTGCTCGGCGCCGGCCGCTCCTCCGTCGTCTACCAGGCCGAGCAGCAGTCCCTGGAGCGCGCCGTCGCGCTCAAGCTGCTCGCCCGCCCGCTCGCCGAGGACCGTGCCGAGCGCGACCTGTTCCGCGAGCGCGGGGCCACGGTCGCTGCGCTCGAGCACCCGCACGTGGTGCCGGTGTACGAGTTCGGGGAGGACGACGGCCGGGTGTTCCTCGCGATGCAGCTCGTCCCCGGAGGCACGCTCGGATCGCGGATCGCGGACGGCGGCCTGACCGCCGGTGAGACGGTCGACCTGCTCGGCGGCGTCGCCTCCGCGCTGGATGCGGCGCACTCCGTCGGGCTGTGGCACGGGGCGGTGCACGCCGGCAACGTGCTGATGGGCGTCGGCGGGGCCTACCTGTCGGATCTCGGCACGGTCGATGCGCCGGGCACCCCAGGGGACGACGTGCGCGCGCTCGCGGCGCTGGCCGCGGAGTGCCTGACGGGACGTCCGGCGGCCGAGTCGGCGGCGCTCGTGCCGGTGGCCCACGGGCTCACGGCGGGCTCGGCCGGTGCGTTCGTCGACGACCTCGCGGTGGTCGTCGACGGGCTCGCCCCCGAGGTCCAGGGGCGCCGCCCGGCGTTCCCGATCGCATGAACCCGCTGATCTGCTCGGGGCGCGCCCGTGCCCTGCGGCCGTCGGTCAAGACGATGCCGCCGACGCAGCTGCGAGGGTCGCGGGGTGGCGGACGCCGCAGCGACACCCCGGGGAGATCTGCGCCGCCGGCGGCGCTCTGCCCTCCTGCTCCTCTCCGTCCTGCTCGTCGGCGGCGTCCCGCCGGCCGCCGCGGCTGAGTCGCTCGTCCCGGGCAGCTTCGCCTTCGCCGCTGCGCCGCAGCGGTGCATCGGCGGTGCCGCCTTCGCACGGGCCCGGGACGTGGCCGTCGGTCGCCCGGGCACCGTCGCCTTCGCGGTGCTCGAGCGAGGGCGCCTGCAGTCCTTCCGCGGGGCGGTGCCGCTGCGTTCGGCAAGCCTCGTGAAGGCGATGCTGCTCGCCGCCGATCTGCGGAGCCACGCCGCGGCCCGCGCTCCGCTCACGGCCACCGACCGCATCCGGCTGCGCCGGATGATCACCGTCTCGAGCAACCGAGCAGCCACGCAGACGTTCGGCGCCGTCGGCGGCGCCGCCGCGCTCGGGCGCTTGGCCCGGGCCGCCGGCATGCGGCACTTCTCCGTCGGCGGGCACTGGAGCAGCGCTCGACTCACGGCGGCGGATCAGGCGCGGTTCTGGCGACGGCTGGAGACGCTGGTGCCGCCCGCCCACCGCGCGTTCGCCCGTGGCCTGCTTCACGGAATCGTGCGCGACCAGACCTGGGGCGGGGCGCGGGTCGCCCGGGTCGCCGGGTTCACGACCCTGTTCAAATCCGGCTGGGTGAAGCTCGATGGGGGCTGGATCGTCCACCAGGGGCTCCGGCTCGAGCGCGGTCCGTGCACGGCCGGGATCGCCGTGCTGACGGCTCGCCAGCCGACGATGTCGGACGGGGTCACCACTATCCGGCGGATCGTCACCGAGCTCGTCGGCTGATCGCGGAGGCGCACCCTAGGCCGCGCTCCGCCGGCACGGACGGGGCTGGCCCGGAGTAATTGCCACAAACTCGGTCGAGAATGGCTACATTGGCGAGGACCCACCGAGAGGGAGCACCGATGAGCCAAGAGTTCCGCCCTGAGACGATCGTCCTCCACGGAGGGCAGGAGCCGGATGCAGCGACCAACGCGCGCGCCGTGCCGATCTACCAGACCACCTCGTTCACCTTCAACGACACCGAGCACGCCGCGAACCTCTTCGCGCTCGCCGAGCCGGGCAACATCTACACGCGGATCATGAACCCGACCTGGGACGTGCTCGAGCAGCGCCTGGCGCAGCTCGAGGGCGGCGTGGCCGGGCTCGTCACGGCCTCGGGGCAGGCCGCGGTCACGTACTCGGTGCTCAACATCGCCCGCGCCGGCGACAACATCATCTCCGTCAGCCAGCTCTACGGCGGCACCTACAACCTCTTCGCGCACACCCTCCCGCAGTACGGGATCGAGGTGCGCTTCGCCGACGCGAACGACCCGGGTGCGGTCGCCCGCCTGGCCGACGAGAACACGAAGCTCGTGTTCGGCGAGACGATCGGCAATCCGCGCCTGAACGTGCTCGACATCCCGGCCTGGTCCGAGGCTGCCCACGCGGCCGGCCTGCCCCTGGTCATCGACAACACCGTCGCGACGCCGATCGGCGCGCGGATCTTCGAGCAGGGCGCCGACATCGCGGTGCACTCGCTCACGAAGTTCATCGGCGGCCACGGCACCTCGATCGGCGGGGCGATCGTCGACTCCGGCAACTTCGACTGGGTCGCGCACGCGGATCGCTTCCCCGGCCTCACTCAGCCCGATCCGAGCTACCACGGCGTGGTCTGGTCGGATGCCCTCGGGCCGGCGGCGTACGTCGGCCGGGTCCGCACGGTCCTGCTGCGCAACACGGGTGCCGCACTCTCGCCGTTCAACGCGTTCCTGCTCCTGCAGGGCATCGAGACGCTCCCGCTCCGCCTCGAACGCCACCAGAGCAACGCGCAGAAGATCGCCGAGCACCTCGCCCGACACGAGGCCGTCTCCTGGGTCGCCTACCCCGGCCTCGAGGACGACGCGCACCATGCGACGGCTCAGCGCGTGCTGCGCGGAGGCGGCGGTGCGCTCGTCACCTTCGGCGTGCGCGGCGGCAAGGAGGCTGGCCGCAGGTTCATCGAGTCGCTCGAGTTGTTCAGCCACCTCGCGAACATCGGCGATGCGAAGTCGCTCGCGATCCACAACGCCACCACCACGCACTCGCAGCTGAGCGCCGACGAGCTCGAGGCGGCGGGCGTGACCGACGACACCGTCCGCCTCTCGGTGGGCATCGAGCACGTCGACGACCTCGTCGCCGATCTCGACCAGGCGCTCGCGAAGGCGGCGGTGGCCGTCCCCGCGTGAGCCGCCTCCCTGTGCAGCAGCTGCCGGCGCGTGCGGATGCCGGCTCCGCCGCCGAGGGCGGAGTCGGCGTCGTGCGCCCGCAGCGCCGCGTCGTCGCCACGCCTTCCGATCCGCTGATGCTCTCGTGCGGCCGCGCGCTCGACCACGTCGAGGTCGCGTTCGAGACGTACGGAGAGCTGAACGCGGCCGCCGACAACGCCGTCGTCGTGCTGCACGCGCTCACGGCCGACGCCCATGCGGCCGGGGTCGACGAGGCCACGGGCCGCCTGGGCTGGTGGGACGCGATGATCGGGCCCGGGCGCGCCGTCGACACGGACCGGTGGTTCGTGATCTGCGCGAACCTGCTCGGGAGCTGCCTCGGCACCACCGGACCGACCTCGGTGCGCCCGGCGACGGGCCGGCCGTGGGGCCTGGCGTTCCCGCCGATCCAGATCGTCGACCAGGTCGCCGTGCTTCGCCGCCTGGGCTCGGCGCTCGGCGTGCGAGGGTACCGCTCGCTGATCGGCCCGTCGCTCGGCGGGATGCACGCGATGCGGTGGTTCCTCGAGGCGCCGGACGAGATCGGCGGCACCATCCTGATCGCCACGACGAGCGGGCTCACGGTCGAGAATCGCGCGTTCTCGGCGGCCGGTCGCCTCGCGATCCTCGATGACCCCGGCTTCGAGGACGGCCGCTACCTGGAGACGGGTGGCCCCGGGCCCGAGCGCGGGCTCGCCGCCGCCCGCCGCTTTGCCCACATCACCTACCTCTCGGCCGACGCGCTGGAGCGCAAGCTCGGCGATGCGCCGCCGGCCGGCTGGCCGCCGCCCGATGCCGGCGACTGGCTCGCCCCGGCGCGAGAGGTGGAGCGCTACCTCGAGCACCAGGGCAACGCGTTCCTGCGGCGCTTCGACGCGCTGAGCTACCTCTACCTCACCCGTCCCATGGACGACTTCGCCCCGTTCGGCGAGGGCGAGTGGGAGCGCTCGGCGGCGATCGTCGCGCGGCACGCGAGGGTGCCGCACCTGCTGCTGTCGTTCGATTCCGACTGGCGCTTCGGCACCTCCCACAGCGTGCGCTTCGCCGACGAGCTGCGAGCCGCCGGCGCCCGGTGCGTGGAGCATCACGAGCTCGTCGCGCCGTGGGGGCACGACTCGTTCCTGCTCGACGCGCCCGGACTGGCGGAGCGGATCGCTGCCGCGCTCGCCTAGCGGGTGAGCTGGTTCGTGATCGCGTCGGCGAGCGCCGCGGCCATGCGCTCGCGCTGCTTCGGCGAGCCCATGAGCGCTGCATCGGCGGCACTGCGCATGTTGCCGAGCTCCACGAGGACCTTCGGCACGCGCGAGAGGTTCAGGCCGGCGAGGTCGTCGCGCAGGTCCAGGCCGTCGCGGCCGATGTAGGTCGCGCGCCGGTAGCCCTTGCGGCCGAGGGCGAAGCGGACGCGGCGCCCGAGCTCGTCGGAGCGCGCCAGCAGCGCGGAGTCCTGACCGCGCACGCCCTTGGGGCGGATCACGTGGAAGCCGCGGCCGCTCGCGGGGCCGCCGTCGGCGTGCACGGAGATCGCGGCATCGCTGCGGGCGTCGTTGCCGACCTTCGCGCGCACGTCCACACACGGCCCCCAGCCGGTGTTCGTGGAGCGGGTCATCACCACGCGGGCGCCGCGGGCCTGCAGCAGGGCGCGCAGCCGCAGGGAGACGTCGAGCGTGAACGTCGCCTCCGTGAGCCGGCCGCCGTTGGTCTCCGTGCCGGTGGTGTCGCAGGCCTTCTTCCGGCCGCCGCCGGCGTCGACGAGCGCGTTGATCTCGCGCGTGTGGCTGGCGTTGCCGCCGTTGTGGCCGGGGTCGATCGTGACGACCTTGCCACTCAGCACGGCGGCGGCTGCGGCGGCGTCCGAGGCGCGCGGCGATCCGGCGAACGCTGCTGGGATCGTCAGGCTCGCGACGGCGCAGCAGAGGGCGGGGCCGATCCGGTGCGACCGCCGCCATCGACGCGATCCCTGACGGTCGACCTCAGCTTGAGACATGGTCGTCGACGATCAGAGGGTCTGCGGGCGGAACCGGCGCAGACGCAGGGCATTGCCGACCACCAGCAGGCTCGACGCGGCCATGGCGAGGCCGGCCAGGACCGGGTTCAGGTAGCCGGCGACGGCGGCTGGGATCAGGACGACGTTGTAGGCGAACGCCCAGAAGAGGTTCTGTTTGATCGTGTGGAGCGTGCGCCGACTGAGCTCGATCGCGTCGGCGGCACCCGCCGGGTCGCCCGCCACGATCGTGAGATCGCTCGCCTGGATCGCGACGTCGGTGCCGGTGCCGATGGCGATGCCGAGGTCGGCGGTCGCGAGGGCCGGCGCATCGTTGATGCCGTCGCCCACGACCGCGACGACGTGCCCCTCGGCCTGCAGGCGATGGACCACGTCGCACTTGCCCTGCGGGAGCACCTCGGCGATCACGTCCTCGGGGTCGATCCCGACGGCCTCGCCGACGGCCGTGGCGGCATGACGGTTGTCGCCCGTCACGAGCAACGGCCGCAGGCCGAGCGCCCGGAGCCGGTCCACGGCGCGGCGCGCCCCCGGTTTCGGCGGGTCGGCGAGGACCACGACGGCCTGCACCTCGCCGTACCAGCCGGCGGCGATGGCGGTGCGGCCGGCCTGCTCGGCGTCGGCGAGGTGGGCCGCGAAGTCCGCGGGCACGCGCAGCCCCTGCTGCTCGAGGAACGCGGCACGCCCGACGACCACCTGGCGGTCGGCGACCGTGGCGATCGCCCCGAGGCCGCCGTGGGCGACGAAGTCCGACGGGGGCGGCAGCGCCCCCACCTTCTCCTCCGCGTGCCGCACGATGGCCTCGGCGATGGGGTGGGTCGACCCCGCCTCGGCCGAGCCGACGAGTCGCAGCGCCTGGCTCTCGCTCATGCCGACGGCCGTGTGGAGTGCGACGACCTCCATCCGCCCGGTGGTCAGCGTCCCCGTCTTGTCGAGGACGACCGCATCCACGCGGCGGGTCGACTCGAGCACCTGCGGCCCACGGATGAGGAGCCCGAGCTGCGCGCCGCGGCCCGTGCCGACGAGGAGCGCGGTCGGCGTGGCGAGCCCGAGGGCGCAGGGGCAGGCGATGATGAGCACGGCGACGGTGCAGGTGAACGCGAACGACGCGGGCTGACCGGCGACGAGGTAGCCGATCAGCGTGAGCGCGGCGATCGCGGCGACCGCCGGCACGAACACGGCGGAGATCCGGTCGGCGAGGCGCTGCACCGGGGCGCGGCCCTGCTGTGCCTCACGGACGAGCGCGGCGATCTGCGCGAGCGCGGTGTCGGAGCCGACCCGGTTCGCGCGGATCGTGAGGGCGGCCCCGAGGTTCACCGTGCCACCGGTGACGAGATCGTCGGGGGCCTTGTCGATCGGGCCGGCCTCGCCCGTGAGCAGCGACTCGTCGACGGCGCTGTGGCCGTGCTCGACGACGCCGTCGGTCGGCACGATCTCGCCGGGGCGCACGAACAGCCGGTCCCGGACCCGCACCTGGGCGATCGGTACGCGCTGGGTGGTGCCGTCGGGTGCGACGAGCGTCGCCTCGCTGGCGCCGGCCCGCATGAGGGCGCTGAGGGCGCTGCCGGCCTTCGTCTTGGCCCGCGCCTCGAAGTAGCGGCCGGCGAGCAGGAAGGTGGTGACGGCGCCGACCACCTCGAAGTACAGGTGGTCCAGACCGCCGGCACGATCGGGCACGATCGTGGCGGTCATCCGCATGCCGAGGTCGCCGGCCGGTCCGAACAGCAGGGCCACGACCGACCAGGCGAACGCCGCGACGGTGCCGAGCGAGATGAGCGTGTCCATCGTCGTCGTGCCGTGGCGCAGACCGCGCAGCGTGGCGCGATGGAACGGCAGTCCGGCCCAGGCCACGACGGGGGTCGTGAGCACGAGGGCGACCCATTGCCAGCCGTCGAACTGCAGCGACGGGATCATCGCGAGCACGAGCACGGGGAGGCTGAGGGCGGCCGAGACGATCGCGCGTTGCCGGAGCCTCCGACCCTCGCGGTAGGCGGCCCGCTCGGCGGCGTCCTCGTCGCGCGCCCCGAGGAGCGCGGCGTCGTAGCCCGCCCAGCGCACGGCGTCGATGAGGGCCTGAGCATCGGCCGGCGAGTCGTCGGTGACGTGCACCACGGCGCGCTCGGTCGCGAGGTTCACCCGCGCATGCACGCCGTCGAGGCGACCGAGGCTGCGCTCCACGCGGGCGGCGCAGGCGGCGCAGGTCATCCCTTCGACGGCGAGCTCGAGCGCATCGCCCGCGGGCAATGCCGACGCACCGGTCGAATCAGCTGAAGCTCCTTGGACGACGGGCAGGCTGATCATGGGGGAGTCCCGCACGTTACGCGCCTCGCGGCCTGGGCGCGGCAGCCGGGCGCGGGCCGGGCGCGTGCGTGATCGATCGCACGCCCTCCCTGACGGCTGCTCAATCGGTCAGACTGGTCGTGTGCACGGTCCTGGCGGTCACCATCACCACTCCGGCGACCACGGCCACGAGCACGGCGGCGGTCACCACCACCATGTGTCGGCGGGCAGCGTCGCGGAGCCGCGGTGGCTGTGGATCGCCCTGGCCCTGAACGTCGGGATGGCGCTCATCGAGGTGATCGCGGGCGTGATCTCGGGCAGCACCGCGCTCCTCGCCGATGCGGCGCACGTCGTCACCGACGCCCTGGCGATCGCCATCGCGCTCGGCTCGATCGTCCTCGCTCGCCGGCCGGCCGCGGGGCGCTACACGTACGGCCTCGGGCGCGTGGAGATCCTCGGGGCGCAGGCCAACGGCGCGTCGCTCCTCGTGCTCGCGGGCATGCTCGGCGTCGGCGCCGTGATCCGCGCCACCGATCCGCCGGAGGTCGAGGGTGGCCTCGTCGTGATCACCGGCGTGTTCGGCGTGGCCGGCAACGTGCTCGCCGCCTGGGCGCTCGCCAAGGCCAGTCGCGAGAGCCTCGCCGTCGAGGGCGCCTACCAGCACGCCCTCATGGACGCCCTGGCCTCCGTCGCCGCCATCGCCGCCGGCGTCCTCGTGCTCCTCGGGGTGTCGTCGATCGTCGATCCGCTCCTCGCCCTCCTGATCACCGTGCTGATGGTGCGCAGCGGCTGGGGCGTGATGCGGAGCTCCACGCAGGTCCTCCTGGAGGCCGCGCCCGCCGGCCTCTCGCCCGATACGGTCGGAGCGGCGCTCGTGGCCGTCGACGGCGTCGTCGAGGTGCACGATCTGCACGTCTGGGAGCTCACGCAGGGCTTTCCCGCCGTCACCGCCCACGTGCTGGTCCGCGCCGACGTCCCCTGTCAGGAGGTCCGCTTTCACCTGCAGCGCGTGCTCGCCGAGCAGTTCGGCGTGGCGCACTCCACCTTGCAGGTCGAGGACGACCACCGCGAGGAGCTCGTGCAGCTCGAGCGGCCCTGGTCGGGCCGCGCCGACCTGGGCTGAGCGCGCTGCGCGCTGCCCTCAGCCTCCGGCGAGCGCGGCCGCGATGCGCGCCGCCGCGGGCCGAGCGCCCGCGAGGTTGCGGCAGGCGGGGCCGACGCCGAGCGCGGCGTAGGGACCGATCACGTGGACCGGCGCGGCACCGAGCGCGAGGCCCTCGGTCACCTCGGGGAGGCCGCCGTGGAGGACGGTGCCGAGCTCGGCGACGATCGGCGCCGTGAGGGGATCGCGTCGGAGGTCCTGCTCGAAGCCGGTGGCGAGCCACAGCGCGGCGCCGGGGCGGGCGGCGAGACGCGCGCGGACCTCCGCTTCCACGTCCACCCCCCTCGACGAGCGAGATGCGTGCGCCCGGACCGGTCGCACGGTCGCGGAGCTGCGCCAGGGTGCGCGGCGGGACGGTGCCGCCGTCCCGGGCGACGTCGATCAGCCGGCGGCGGTCCGCGGGCCCCGCGGCAGCGAAGCCGGCCAGGTGGCGCGGGCCGATCCAGCTCGCGTCGACGTCGTAGGGGCGTGCGCGCAGCGGGCGGCGCGTGAGCACGGTCGCGCGGCCGCCGCGAGCGTCGACCGCGAGGGCGAGGCAGGCTGCGGTCAACCCGCCGCCGACGATGAGCACGTCGCCGGCCGTCGCCGGGTCGGTGCGCACGTCGATGCGCGCGGCGTGCACGGCGCGTCCCTCGTCGAGCAGTCGGTCGGCCCAGGCGGGGCAGCCGTGGGAACGAGGGGTTGTGCGCTAGGACGGCGGCGTCGGCTTCGACCGTCTCCACGCCGATCTGCGAGCTCGCGGGATGCTCGAGGTCGGAGCGGCCCGGCGCCTCGACCCGGATCCCCACGCCCGTCACGCGGGACGCTCCATCGCGGACGAGCTGCACCCGCGTCGCCGTTCCCCGCAGGCGCGCCGTCGGTCCGAGGGCCGCCGCGAGCCGATCGACGAACCGGCGCATCCCGGCGGGAGTCGGGACGCGTTCGGCCTCGGGCCGGCGGAGCGCGAGCTGCTCGGGTTCGGGCAGCGCCTCGACGAGGTCGCGCAGGGCCATCGGGTGCACGCCCGGGTGGTGGACCTGCGGCGAACGCAGCCGGTCGAGGTCGAGGCGCGCGAGCTTGGCATCCCACGCCGCGCACCAGCCCTCGGAGGGGTCGATCACGGTCACCCGCGCCGGCCACGCGTCCCGCTCGGCGAGGGCCGAGAGCACCGCCAGGCCGTGCGGGCCGGCGCCGATCACTGCGAGGTGCTGCACCCAGCCGATCATGCCGGAGCGCCGGGCAGCTAGAGCCGCTCGCTCTCCGCCGGCACGTGGGGCACGCCTGGCAGCACGCGCCCGCCACGCGGCACGATCGACAGCGCGAGGAGGGTGAGCGCAGCGGCGCCCAGGAAGGCCTGCGGACGCCCGAGGAGGGTCGCGGTCGCCCCCGCGAGCGGCCCGGCGATCGCGAGCCCGAAGTCGAGAAAGGCGGTGAAGCCGCCGAGTGCGGCCCCGCGTTGGTCGTCCGGCGCAGCCTCGACCACCATGAGCGCGAGCGCCGGGAAGACGGCGGCGTAGCCGGCGCCGAGCAGGAGCCCGCCGGCGATCGCGGTCGGCAGCCCGTGCGCGACCGCGATGAGCAGCAGCCCCACGGCCTGGGACGCGCACCCGAGCGCCAGCACGCCCCACGGACCGGTCCGGTCGAGCGCCCGCGCGACGGCCAGACGCGCGACGACGACCGCAGCCGCGACCGCGGTGAGGGTGAGTCCGGGGCTCCCGACGCCGCGGTCTGCGAGGTGCAACGTGACGAGGCTCGCGACCGCGCCGTACCCGAGGTTGGCCAGCGCCAGCCCGAGGCCGGGGCGCACGGCGACGCGGAGGATCAGCGGCGGTCTCGGGCCACGCCGCGTCGGCCGAGCTGCCTCGGGCGCCGCGAACCCCAGCAGGAGCAGTCCGGTGAACGGGATCACGGCGACCGTCGCCCACACCGTGCGGTAGTCGCCGGTCCAGGCGTGGAGCCCCTCGCCGATGGCGGTCCCGGCCGCAGCGCCCGAGCCAGATCGCCATCCCGAACAGCGCGATCGCCCGATCCGTGCCGATCCTTCGCGGTGAGATCGAGCGCCCACGCCATCGCGGCGGCGTACACCCCACGACTCCCCGGCCCGGCGATCATCCGCCCCGCGATCATCGTCGCGTAGTCCGACGAGGCCGTCAGCACCACCCCGCCGATCGTGCAGAGCCGCGAGCCCGCCGCCGACGACCAGCCGCCGCGATCGTTCGTCCGCGAGCCGTCCACCGAACGGGCGCATGAGCATGGCCGCGAGCGAGAGCGATCCGACGGCGAAGCCCGCGGCCGCGTCGCCCAGGTGCAGTTCGTCGTGGACGTACCGCGGAAGGACGGCCAGGGGGATGCCGACGCACAGGAACGCGGCCCAGGTGCCCAGCCACAGCACGATGATCGTGCGTCGTCGGGGGTCCGTCAGCACCCGCCGGAAGGGTACGGTGCGGGAGAGGGCCACGGCACCCGGGGCGACCCGCACGACAATGCGGAGCGCCGCGCGCTACAGTCCCCAGTCCGACCTGCCTCCGGCGGGTCGTTGTTCTGTCTGCTACCCCCCCGTCTCGGAGACCTCATGGCCCGCGGAGACGTGCGCATCGGAGTCCACGCTCGCTTGCGAGACGTGCAAGCGCCCGCAACTACCAGA
>JAQIJQ010000061.1:0-22372 GCA_036946195.1 Patulibacter minatonensis
GGCGTTCTTCAACACGTCCGGCAGCCTGACCGACGTGGTCGTCGGTCCGCTCGCTCGCGCGGGACGTCGACACCGCCACCACCCCGCCCGCACGGGTGGGGCGTGGTGATGACGAACTCCCTCCAGGGCTCCGGCACCACCGGCACCGTCCGCCGCCAGGTGGACATCGTCGATTCGCTCATCACCGGGTACCAGGCCGGCGGCGTGCTGTTCGACGGCGGCCGCGGCGCCGACGGCTCCCCCGAGAGCGCGGCGCCCGCCGGCATCACCGAGTACGGCAACGTGATCGGCTCCGAGATCAAGGGCGAGGGCACCTCGGGCGGCCTCGCGCAGACCGGTATCCGCTACGCCTCGGGCACGCGCGGCAAGGTGACCGGCAGCGAGATCCTCGACCACGGCTGGTTCACCACCAGCCCGGCCGTGAACTCCTACGGCATCCTCCTCGCGGGCGCCGCCACCGGCAACGATCCGAACGTGCCCGGCGCCCGGGCACTGACGATCGAGGGCAACACGTTCCAGGGCAACCGCGTGGCGCTCTCCAACGCCGAGCTCGACGGCTCGACGGTCCGCCTCGGCGCGCCCGTCAGCGCCCCGAACAACTGGTGGGGCTGCCTCACCGGTGCGGTGAACGGCACGAGCAACGCGAACTCGGGCTGCCAGGGCACCTCCGGCAAACGATGCCGGCACGCCGCCGGCCGCGAGCGTGGAGCGCACGACGTTCCGCACGAGCGTGCCGCCGAGCGTCGTCGTCCCGGGCAAGCCCGACGACGCCGCCCCGACGGCCGCGTTCACCGATCCGGCCCCGGGCGCGACCGTCGCCGTCGGCAAGAGCCTCTCGCCGGTGGTGCTCGCGAGGGACGACTTCGGCATCTCGAAGGTGGCGTTCAGCGTCGCCGGGACGACGACCACGCTCACCCGCGCGCCGTACGAGTTCGCCTGGGCCCCGACCGCTGCCGACGCCGGCAAGGTGTTCACGCTGACGGCGGTGGCGACCGACAGCAGCGGCCAGACGGCCACCGCCACGCTCGACGTCCGGGTGCTCGACCTCCCGGACTACCCCGGCTACCCGACGGCGACGCCGATCCCGACGGCCACGCCGACGCCGACCCCGGGGACGACGCCCGCCCCGACCGCCCCGCCGACGCCGGCCCCCACGCCCGCGCCGGTCGCGGCCCCGAGGTCGACGGCCACCCCGATCGTGCTCGGCACGCCCGAGGTCGGCGAGACCGTCATCTGTCTCCCGGGGTCGTGGAAGGGCGAGCCGGATGCGTACGCCTACCAGTGGCTGCGTGCCGGTACCCCCGATCGCGGGTGCGACGGCGAGCAGTTACGAGCTCGGCCGCGCCGACAACCGCCTCGCTCGTCGCGTGCCGCGTGACGGCCACGAACGAGGGCGGCGCCGCCTCGGCCGAGTCGATCGGCCGGCTCGTGAAGTTCGCCCCGGTCGACGACCCGGATGGCGACAGCCTCCAGGTCGGGCCTGCCGTCCTGGATCTCCTGCCGAAGGCGGTCGTCTCCCGCGCCTCGGGCAAGGGCTCGATCGGCTCGCTCTCCTGCGTGCGGGCGCTCGCGACGACGTGCGCCGTCGAGCTCAGCGGCTCGGTGAAGATCGGCACGAAGAGCTACGCGCTCGCAAAGGCCAAGACGACGGTTCGGGACGCAGGGCACCGTGAGCGTGACGCTCCCGAAGACCCCGCGGAACCTGCTGCGCGGCAGCAGGACCGGCACCCTCACCCTCAAGCTCGTGGTCACCGACCAGACGGGCTTCAGGGGCACGACCACCGTGTCGCTGCCCGTGAGCGGCAAGAAGTAGCGGTCCATCAGGGTCGGTCGGGCGAGGGACGCCCGACCGGCCCGCCCCGCTACGAGGAGAGCACCCGCTCGAGGATCTCCTCGTCGACGTCGAAGTTCGCGTGGACCTCGCTCACGTCGTCGTCGCCCTCGAGGAGGTCGATGAGCTTGAGGAGCGTGCGCGTCTGGGCCTCGTCGACCTGCGTGCGCACCTTCGGGCGGTAGAGCACCTCGGAGCTGCGGACCTCGATGCCGTCGGCCTCGATCGCGGCGCGCACCTCGGTGAGGCTCGCCGGCTCGGTGATCACCTCGATGATCCCGCCGTCGGCGACGACGTCCTCGGCACCGGCCTCGATCGCCGAGAGGAGGTCGTCCTCGGAATGCGCCTCGCCGTCGACGACGGCGACGCCCTTCTTGTCGAAGAGGTAGGCGACCGAGCCCGGCTCGCCGAGGGAGCCGCCGCCCTTGCTGAAGAGGTGGCGCACGTTGGCGCTCGTGCGGTTGCGGTTGTCGGTCAGGGCCTCGACGAGCAGCGCGACGCCGCCCGGGCCGTAGCCCTCGTAGAGCACCGTCTCGATGGCGTCGGCGTCGCCGCCCTCGCCGGTGCCGCGGGCGATCGCACGCTCGATGTTCGCTCCTTTCGGCATTCGAGGCGTCCTCTTTCGCCTTCTGGATGGCGAGGGTCAGCGCGGCGTTGGCCGACGGATCACCGCCGCCGTCCTTCGCGGCCACCGTGATGGCGCGCGCGAGCTTGGTGAAGTGCTGCCCGCGACGGGAGTCGACGATCGCCTTCTTGTGCTTGATCGATGCCCATTTGGAGTGACCGGCCATCGCCCCAGTCTAAGGGCGACGCGTTCGGGGCGCCGCGTCGATCAGCGGAAGCCGTTGTCGATCGGGGTCTCGTCGAGCACCTTGCCGACGTCGTCGACGATGCCCACCGTGACGCAGCCGGGGGTGTTGCCGGCGAGGCCCTTCGCCTTCACGCGCATCTTGAAGACGGTGCCGTCGATCTCGCCGCGCCCGTAGTACGGGTGCTTGCCGTCGCGGTCCTTGGCCCGGAACCCCTGCGGCACGCCGGGATCGGCGCTGGAGCCGAGCACCACCATCGTCTCGCGCTTGCACGTGCCCTGCACGAGGTCGGAGATGATCACGACCACCATGTCGGCGTCGCGGTCCTCCGCCCAATCGGCTTGCACCTCGACGGTCGACGAGAGCACGCCGGTCCGGCGGTTGTAGGCGACGCGCCCGGCGACGATGTCGCGCGCGGCGCTGCCCTTGCCGTCGGTGTCGGGATCCGAGAACGATGCGAAGAAGGTCTTCGCCTCGGCCGCGCCCGGGGCCGCGAGCAGCGCGCCGGCGGACGCGAGCCCGAGGAGGACGCGCTTCGAACCGATCAGGAGCGCAGAGCGGGGCATGCCCACCTCCTCGGCGATGCGCCCGTGCGACGGAGCGATGCTCAGCACATGTCCGGGTTCGGTCCGGGCGCCATGCCGCGGCGCCATTGGATCAGCGGCTGCGGTACCAGTCGATCGTGCGGCGCAGCCCCTCTTCGAGCCCGACCTCAGGCGCCCACCCGGTGAGGCTCCTGAGCTTGGACGGGTCGACCGACTGGCGGTCGATCTCGCCCTCGGGCACGCCGGCGCCGCGGTACTCGGCGCTCGCGCCCTCTCCCACGATCGCCACGATCGTGTCGACGATCTCGCGCACGCTGGTGCCGACGCCGGTCCCCGCGTTGAAGGCCTCGCCGACGGCGGCGCCGGGGTTCGTGTCGAGCAGGTCGGCGATCGCGAGGTACGCCCGGGCTGCGTCGTCGACGTAGAGCAGGTCGCGCTCCGGGGAGCCGTCCGACCGGATGATCGCCGGGCGCCCTTCGATCGCCGCCACGATCACCTCGGGAATGAGCCGCGACGGGTTCAGGTCGCCCGGGCCGTAGAGGTTCGCGAAGCGCGTCGTGGCCGCCGGGACGCCGTAGGTGTGGGCGTAGGAGCGGGTGATGAGGTCGGTCGCGGCCTTGCTCACGTCGTACGGGCCCGTCGCGTTGAGCGGGAGGTCCTCGGTGTACGGCAGCACGTCGCTCGCGCCGTACGCCTTGTCGGACGCGGCGACGACGACGCGCTGCACCTCGTGGATCCGGCACGCCTCCATCAGCAGCCACGTGCCGCGCACGTTCGTCTCGAAGGTGGTCACGGGCGACCGGCGGGCGATGCCCACGATCGTCTGCGCGGCGAGGTGGAAGACCGAGTCGATCTCGTGCTCGCCGATCGCGCGGTCGAGCAGGAGCGGGTCGAGCAGGTCGCCGTGCACGAGGTCGCACTCGCCGAGCAGTCCGCTCGTCGTCAGCGCGTTGCCGCGCAGCTCGTCGCGGGCGAGCACCACGACATGGTCGCCCCGCTCGAGCAGCATGCGCACGAGCGCACCGCCGAGGACGCCGGTCGCGCCGGTGACGAAGGTGCGGCGTGCGGTCATCGGCCGACCTCGATCGCCTCGTTGGGGAGGTCGCGGATCCACGGCGCGCCGAGCGACCACTGGTCCTCGAGCACGGCGAGGTCCTTCGGGGTGTCCATGCAGGCCCAGAACCCGTCGTGCGGCTGCGCGACGACGCGTCCGGCGCCTGCGAGCTCCTGGAGCGGCTCGCGCTCGAGCACGCTCAGCGGGCCGAGCTCGTCGAGCAGCTCGGGGCCGGCCATCATGAAGCCGCCGTTGACCGAGAACTCGGCGATCGGCTTCTCGCGGAACCCGGTGATCCGGCCGGCGGCGTCGACGTCGGCGACGCCGAAGTTCAGCTCGGGCCGCACGACCGTGACGGTGAGCGTCGCGCCCGTGGCCTCATGGCGCTCGACGACCGCGGAGAGGTCCAGATCGGCAACACCATCGGCGTAGGTGAGGTGGAAGCGCCCTCCCGGACCGCTCGTGAGGGCTTCGGCCCCCGCGAGCACGCGGCCTCCAGTCGGGGTGTCCTCGCCCGTGTCGAGCACCGTGACCTCGAGGTCGTCGGCCCAGTCCTCACCGCTCACCCAAGCGCGGATCTCGTCGACCCGGTGGCCGCCGAGGAGCACGAAGCGTCGCGCGCCCTGGCCGGCGTAGATGTCGATGACGTGTCCGAGCACGGGGCGGCCGCCGATCGGGACGAGCGGCTTGGGCGCATCGTGCGCGCCGAGCCGCAGTCCACGGCCTCCGCAGAGGATGCCGACGGGCGTGGCGGGATCGAGGGCGGCGAAGGACATGCGGCGGAGATCATGGCAGCCCGCGCGTGAGCGCACGGGCGTGGGGTGCGCAGCCCCGCTCAGCCGGGCAGCAGGCGATGCGCCGTCACCCGCAGGTCGGTGCCGCGGAGCACGATCGGCGCGCCGTCGGCTCGGTCGATGCGCACCTCGTCCAGACCGACGTGGAAGCCCGTGACGGCCTGCACCCCGGAGGCGTCGCCCTGCGGTGAGGCCTCAACGAGCAGCTCGCCGGCGGCGACGACCGTCACCGCGGTGTGCGGCGGCTGCGGCCGACCGCCGCCGAGCCCGAAGAGGCGGCGCTTCTTCGGCGCCTCGTGGGAGAGCCCGATCACCGTGGTCCAGGAGCGTCGGCCGGCGGCGATGTCGAGCACGTCGGCGAGGTGCGCGGAGCCGGCAGTGGCCGCGGACGGCAGCGTGGTCGGGACGGCCGGGAGCTCGCCGAGCCCCTGCAGCTCGAAGGCCCCCGACTGGATGCCGACGGGCGTGACGCGCGGCGCGTCGCCCGCGCCGCCGTACGGAAAGTCGAAGATCCAGTTCTCGGGATCGAAGGTGACCGCGCCGCGCGGCCCGAGCTCGAGGCGCACGCGCACGAGCCGGCCGCCCTCGTCGTCGAACACGGGGGTCATCGCGACGCCGAGGCGCATGCTCGCGCGCTCGCCGTCGGTCGGGAGCCACAGGTCGCCGTCGTACTCGAGCACGGCGTCGTACGGACGGCTGAACACGAACGCGTCGATCCGCCAGCGCTCGCCGTCGACGACGTCCTCCACGAGCACACGCTCGACGTCCGCGGTGCGGAGCTCCTCGAGCCCCTGGTCGGCGAACCGCGACGCGATCTCCGCGATCCAATCCGTGCGGACGGGCGGGATGCCGCGGGGGCTGGGCGCGGTGTCCGTCATAGGCGCAATCTAGACGACGGGACGGAGCGCGCGGCGGGCCTCGGCGTGCACCCGGGCGGCTCGATCGCGCCGGGCCCTCTACGATCGGGCGCGATGAGCGTGCACGTGCCGGACAGCATCTTCAAGGCCTACGACGTTCGTGGCCTCTACGGCGACGACATCTCCGGCGACGCCGCCGAGCTGATCGGTCGCGGCTTCGCGCGGACCATCGCCGACCTCTCCGGCAAGCCCACGAGCGAGCTGCGCCTCGGCCTCGGCCGCGACATGCGGCTCACCGCTCCCGAGCTCGCCGGCCGCTACGCCGCAGGCATGGTCGCCGAGGGCGCGACGGTCCTCGACGCCGGGCAGGTCGGCACGGAGCAGCTCTACTACCTCGTCGGCAGCCAGGGGCTCGACGGTGGCCTCATGTGCACCGCCTCGCACAACCCGAAGGCCTACACGGGGGCCAAGCTCGTCGGCGAGGGTGCGCTCGCGCTCTCGGGCGACTCGGGCATCCAGGAGGTGCGCCGCTACGCGCAGTCCGACCTCCCCGCGCCCGATCCCGCGAAGGCCGGCCGCATCGAGTCCGTCGACGTCACGGAGGGCTTCCAGCAGGCCGTGCTCGAATTCGTCGACGCCGACCGGATCAGCCGCTCGCTGAAGATCGTCGTCGACGGCGGCAACGGCATGGCCGGCGAGATGGCCGGGCCGATCTTCGACGAGCTCGGGATCGAGCTCTCGAAGCACTACTGGGTGCCGAACGGCGAGTTCCCGGGCCACGAGCCCAACCCGCTGCTGCCGGAGAACCGCGAGTTCATCATGAGCAAGGTGGTCGAGGAGGGCGCCGACCTCGGCATCGCCTGGGACGGCGACGCCGACCGCTGCTTCTTCATCGACGACCAGGGCAACTTCGTCGACGGTGACTTCCTCACGGCTCTGCTCGCCGAGTCGCTGCTAGGCAAGACCCCGGGCGCCGACATCCTCTACGACGCTCGTGCCAGCCGCGCCGTCCCGGACGTCGTCCTCACGAGCGGCGGCGTGCCGCACATCAACCGCGTCGGCCACGCGTTCTTCAAGACCCGCATGCGCAAGGAGGGCGGACTCTTCGGCGGCGAAGTGAGCGGTCACTACTACTTCCGCGACTTCTACTGCGCGGATTCGGGCACGATCCCGGCGCTGCTCATCCTGGAGCTGCTCTCCGAGAAGGGCCAGAAGCTCTCCGAGCTGCTCGCGCCTCTCCGCGCGAAGTACTTCATCTCGGGCGAGATCAACAGCAAGGTCGACGACGCCGACGCGAAGATCGCCGCGATCGAGGCCAAGTACGCCGACGCGACGATCACGTACGTCGACGGCGTGTCGATCGACTACGAGGACTGGCACTTCAACGTGCGCAAGAGCAACACGGAGCCGCTGCTGCGCCTCACGCTCGAGTCGCTCGTCTCGCAGGCCGACATGAAAGCGCGCCGCGACGAGGTCCTGGCGCTCATCCGCGGATAGCGTCCAGCACCATGCCCGATCACAGCGAGCGCGCGCTCGCGACGCACGCGGCGGATGCCGCGAGCCTCCCGGAGGGCATCCACCGGATCGCGCTCCCCACGCCGTTCCCGATCGGACGCGTGAACCTGTACCTGCTCGAGGGCGAGCCGCTCACGCTCGTCGACACGGGGGTGAACACCGGCACCTCGCTCGACACCCTCGAACAGGTGCTGCGCGGTCTCGGGTACCGCGTGGAGGACATCGGCCTCGTGCTGCTCACGCACGAGCACGTCGACCACGTCGGGCTCTCGACCGTGATCGCGCGCCGGGCGGACTGCCCGGTCGCCGCCTACGCGCCGCTCGGTGCGCTCTGGGACCCCGAGTTCGATCCCGCGCACGTGATGGGCGCGCGCCTCGCCTGGGGCGTCGCGCAGCTCGAGCGCCACGGCTACCCGCACGAGCTCGTGATCGGTGCCCAGCCGGCGTTCCACCTGATGCAGGCGCTCGGTTCGCGCCCGATCGTCGACATCGCGCTGCACCCCGGCGACGTCGTGCGCGCCGGCAGTCGCGACTGGGAGGTCGCGCACCGTCCGGGCCACTCGCCCTCGGACCTCGTCTTCGTGGAACGGGCGACGGGCACCGCGATCGCCGGCGACCACATCCTCGGCGGCACGAGCAGCAACCCGATCCTCTCCCCTCCGCTCGAGGTGCTGATGCCCGACGAGACGACGGAGCGGCTGCTCTCGCTGCCGCTCTTCGTCGCCTCGATGCAGGCCACCGCCGACGACGGCCTGCAGCTGCTGCTGCCCGGCCACGGACCGCTCATCGGCCCGCCCGAGGAGCTCGTTGCCGAGCGCCTGGCGTTCCACGAGAAGCGCGCCGACAAGTTCCTCGGGATGCTTGACGCCGCCGAGCCGCGCACGATCTACGACATCGCGACCCGCATGTGGAAGGGCGTGGTGCTCGTGCAGCCCTCGCTCACGCTCTCCGAGGTGCTCGGCCACCTCGATCTCCTCGCCGCCGACGGACGCGTCGGCGAGGAGATGATCGGTGACGGCGTGGTCGGCTTCGTCGCGACCTAGCGCTCGACGAGCGAGGCCGGATCTGGCCGCGGCACGCCCGCCGTCAGGCCCGGCTCCGGGGCAGGCAGGACGACCGGATCGGAATCCGGCACCGGCTCGATGCCCTGCACCTGGAGGATCTTGCCCCGCTCCGAGCGGGCGCTCTCGACGGTGGCGCAGTTGGTCTTCGGGCGCGTGTTGCCGAAGACGATCACGCCCTTCGCTCCGCCCAGGCACCGGACGGTCGGCTTGCTGCCGTTCGCGAACGACTCGACGTACGCGCTGCCGCCACGGATCGTGACGAGGTTCCGGCCCTTGCCCTGCAGACGGATCGTGTTGATGCCCGTGCCGACCGTGATCGTGTTGTGCCACGCGCCGCCGCGTACGAAGTTCTTGCCGTTGCCGAGCGAGATCACGTTCGTGCCGCGCCCGCCGTAGACGATGTTGTTGCCGTTGGCGGCCTTGATGCGCGTGGTCTTGGAGCGGGCGCGAGCGCCGCCGGTGCCCTGGATCCAGTCGGCCCAGAGCACGTTGTTGCCGCCCTTGCCGTCGATCGAGCCGCCGCCATGGCCACCGTAGAGCTTGTCGGGGCCGTCGGTGCCCGTGAGCTTGAAGCGCTGCCACGTGCCGGCGAGGCGAGACCTGATCGCCCGCGGCCCCTCGAAGGTGACGATGTTGGCGCAGCCCTTCACCTTGCCGGCCCGCTTGGCGTCGGCGATGTACTTGAGCTCCGGGTCGACCTTCTTGTTGAGGTGCAGGACGCTCTGCGGATTGCCCCCGCAGTCGATCTTCTTGAACTGGAAGACGTTCGCCATGTAGACGTTGTTCACGCCGCTGCCGAGCGTGATCGAGTCCGGGCCGGAGAGCGCGTAGATCGTGTTGTCGCCGTTGCCGGCGCTGATCGTCACGCCGCCCGAACCGCCGTTCACGACGTTGTTGCCGTCGCCCAGCCGGACGATGTCCGGCGCCCCGCCCGGATCGACGTAGTTGTTGCCGTTGCCGAGGTCGATCGTGTCGTGGCCGCTGCCGGTGTAGACGGTGTTGTTGCCGTTGCCGGCCGTCACCTTGTCGTCGCCGGTCCCGCCCTCGATGTAGTTGTCGCCGCCGCCGCCGTTGATCCGGTTGCCCGAGCGGATGCCGAACAGGAAGTCGTTGCCGGCACCGCCCGTGAGCGTGTCGGCGCCGCCGCCGCCCACGAGCACGTCGCCCGACGGGCTGTTGCCGGTGAGGTTGTCGGGGCCCGGCGTGCCGACCTTCACGGCAGCCGAGGCCGCCGCGGGAACGAGTGCGAGGGCCAGAGCGGCGGGTGCGAGGCGCAGCCACACCGCCGGACGGGTGACGGGGTTGGTCATGGGCGGAACCCTACGGGTGTGCACAGCGGTGGGTACGGCGACGCTCAGTTCGGGCGAGGCACGCCTGCCAGCTCGCCCGGCACGGGGGCCGGGAGCACGAGCGGCTCGGAGTCGGCGATGTGCTCGACGCCCTGGACCTGGAGGATCTTGCCCTTGGAGGTGCGCGCGTTCACCACCGGCGAGCAGTTCGTCTTCGGCTTGGTGTTCCCGTAGACCACGCTCACCTTCGCGCCACCCTCGCAGCGGATCGACGGCTTCTGACCGTTGGCGAACGCCTCGACGTAGCCGGTGCCGCCCTTGATGGTGACGGTGTTCTTGCCCTTGCCCTGCAGGCGGATCGCGTTGTAGCCACGCCCGACGGTGATCGTGTTGTTCCAGGCGCCGGCGCGCACGAAGTTCTTGCCGTTGCCGAGCTCGATCAGGTTCGTGCCGCGGCCACCGAACACGGTGTTGTTGCCGTCGCCGGCGCGGATCGACGTCGTGAGCGCCTGCGCGCGTGCGCCGCCCGTGTCCTGGAGGTAGTCGGCCCAGAGGATGTTGTTGCCGCCCTTGCCGTCGATCTTGCCGCCGCCGTGGCCGCCGAAGAGCCGGTCCGGGCCCTCCGTGCCGACGAGATCGAACGAGTCCCAGGTGCCCGCGAGGGTCGCCTTGCTCGTCTCCTCCTTGTCGAACTGCTCGACGATCGGGCAGCCGGTGATCTTGCCGCTCGCGACGGCCTTGCGCAGACCCGTGCCGTTCTCGTCGCCCTTGCGGCCCGCGAGCACCTTGCTCGCCGGGTTGCCACCGCAGTTGACGGACTTGAGGTTGTAGACGTTCGCCACGTAGACGGTGTTCACACCGCCGCCGAGGGTGACGCTGTCGAGGCCCGCCGCGTAGACGAGGTTGTTGCCGTTGCCGCCCGTGAGGTCCATGCCGCCCGAGCCGCCGTTGACGACGTTGTTGCCGTTGCCGAGGGTGACCACGTCCGGGGCGCCGCCCGGATCGACGTAGTTGTTGCCGTCGCCCAGCGCGATGGAGTCGTGGCCGCTGCCGCCGTACACGGTGTTGTTGCCGTTCCCGGCCGTCACCTTGTCGTCGCCGGCGCCGCCCTCGATGTAGTTGTTGCCCTCGCCGCCGTTCAGCGTGTTGCCCGAGCGCACGCCATAGATCACGTCGTTGCCGGCGCCGCCCGTGAGCGTGTCGGCGCCGCCGCCGCCGAAGAGCAGATCGCCGTTGGGATCGGTCCCGACGAGCGTGTCGCCGCCCGGCGTGCCGACGATGACCGCGCCGCTCGAGACGGCCGGTGTGGCAGCGACGGCCGTGGAGGCGAGGAGCACGCAGAGGGCAGCACGGACGCGCGGACGGCCGGCGGCCCCGAGCGAGAGGTGGTCTCGGGACATCGACGAAATATCGCACAGGCGGTGGGCGCCGGTGCGTCGTGATCGCCGACGGTCCGGCGGCCGGTGCGGTTCAGTCCGGCGGCCGGTCCGTCTCGGTGACGTGGGCGATGTTCGCGCGGTCGGCGGGCGCATCGCTGGCGGCCGTCGTGAGCCACGCGTCGAGCAGTTCGCCGAACACGGCGGCGCTCGTGAGGCGGAGCGAGATCGCGAGCACGTTCGCGTCGTTCCAGCGGCGGGCGCCGCGCGCGGTCTCGGCGTCGAGGCAGAGCGCCGCGCGGATGCCCGGGACCTTGTTCGCCGCGATCGAGGCGCCCGTCCCGGTCCAGCAGCACACGATCGCCCGGTCGGCGTCGCCGTTCGCGACGGCTCGGGCCGCCGCGGCCGAGCACCAGGCCAAGTCGGTGCGGTCGCCGTCTGCGAGCGCACCGAAGGTCAGCACGGTGTGCCCGCGCCGGCGCAGGGCCGGCTCGATGAGGTCGGAGATCCCGGTGCGTTCGTCGGCAGACAGCGCGATGCGCATGGCCGCGAGCCTAGTTCGCCGTGGGCACCGCCGGCGGGCGCCTGCCTGCGGCGGCAGCCTGCTGGCTAGACGGGCTTGACGGCGTTGCGTGCCTCGGAGAACTGGCTGAGCTGCTTCTTCGTGAACTTCGCGCCGCGCTCCTTGCCGACGATCGTGATGACGACGTTGTCGTCGCGCGCGACGCGCGAGGAGAGCTTCGACTGCTCGAGTAGCAGGAGCACGCTCGCGGCCTGCTGGGCCGCGGCCCGCTCGGACGGGAAGATGCTCACGTTGATGCGGTCGTTCGTGCGGATGACGCTGGGAGCCTGATCGGACCCCGCCTCGAGGCTGACCTTGAAGCCCGCGGACTCCATCGCCGTCTGGATGCGGGTGACCTGGGAGGTGAGCTCGTCCGACGGGATCAGCTTGCTGCTCGCGGACTTGATCGCCTTCGTGCCCTCCTTCGTGACGGCAGTGTCGCCCTTGAACACGGCCGGGGCGCCATCGGTGTCAGGCTCGGGGAGCTCGGCGCTCTTGATCTCCTTCGGGGACGTCTCGGCGGCACCGACCGTGGCCGTGGCGGGCGCGGTGGCGGCGGCGGTGCTCGAGTCGTCGTCACCCCCGCACGCTGCGAACACCAGCGAGGTGAGGACGAGGCCACCGACAGCGGCCGAACGGAGCGTGTTGGCGATCACACGGGACACGGGCGGGCAGTATGCCGAAGTCGCGCGCGACGTGCGCCGTTCCGTGGCGGAACGACGCACGGGTGCTGTAGTACCGTCGCGCCATGGACGGCGCAACCACCCCAGCCCCCAAGCGCTCCCGTGCGGCGTCCGGGCGCCGCCGTGCTCCGCGCCGTCCCCCCGCACGAGCGTCGGGACGAGGTGCTCGACGCCGCGATGCGGCTCATCGTCCGTGATGGCTACCGGGCAGCGACCATGACGGCGGTCGCCCGCGAGCTCGGCCTCACCAAGCCGGTGATCTACGCGGTCTTCCCGAACTTCAAGGAGCTCGGCGACGCGCTCATCGAGCGCGAGCAGCTCCGGTGCCTCGCGCAGATCCGGGATGCGCTCACCTCCGCGGTGCGGCCCGACCTGGCCCCTGCCGAGATCATGCCGCTCGCGCTCGGCGCGTTCCTGCGCAGCGTGGCCGAGCGGCCCGAGCCCTGGCGCCTGGTGCTCATGCCGAGCGGCGCGCTCCCCGGGCGACCTCGCGCGGCGCGTCCGCGACGGCCGGCGCTGGGCCGTCGAGGGCTGCACGCGCCTGTGCGAGCAGGCGCTTCCGAACACGCGCGCCGACGGCACCCCGGTCGACGTGGAGGCGCTCGTCGAGGGGATCGTGGCGGCGTCCGAGCGGTTCGCGCAGCTGCTGCTCGCCGATCCGGCGAAGTGGACCCCGGAGCGCCTCGAATCGTTCGCCGCGCAGGATCTCGCCTGGCCGAGCGGCCGCCTGTTCGGTCTGATCAGCACCGACGGCGCGGGCTAGCCACCGCTGCCCGCCCTCGTTGCGGGGCGTTGGTCACGCAAGCGGGTGCGCGAGCGCGCCAGTCGGGCCTCCGCCGCTCGCCGAGGTGGCGAAGTTACCCTGGCGTAGCTATGCTGCGCCGGCCATGCCGGAACTTCCCCGCCCCGCCGCCATCCTCGGCGGCAACCGCATCCCGTTCGACCGCTCGAACAACAAGTACGTCAACGAGTCGAACGCCGACATGCTCTCGGCCGCGCTCGATGGTCTGATCGACCGTTACAAGCTGCAGGGCGAGGTGATCGGCGAGGTCGTCGCCGGCGCCGTGCTCAAGCACAGCCGCGACTGGAACCTCGTGCGCGAGGTCGTCCTCGGAAGCCGCCTGGCTCCCGAGACGCCCGCCTACGACATCCAGCAGGCCTGCGGCACCGGGCTCGAGGCCGCGATCCTCGTCGCCAACAAGATCCGACTCGGTCAGGTGCAGTCGGCGATCGCCGGCGGCGTCGACACCACGTCGGACGCGCCGATCGCCATCGGCCCCAAGCTCCGCAAGAAGCTGCTGAACGTCAACCGCCAGAAGGACCTCCAGAGCCGCCTCAAGGCGCTCGCCAAGATCCGCCCGGGCGACATCAACATCGACGCGCCGGCCAACAAGGAGCCGCGCACGGGCAAGTCGATGGGTGGCCACACCGCCGACTCGGCGCTTGCCTGGGGCATCTCCCGCGAGGACCAGGACCAGCTCACGATCGAGTCGCACGACAAGCTCGCTGCGGCGTACGACCGTGGCTTCTTCGACGACCTGATCACCCCGTACAAGGGCCTCGAGCGCGACGCGAACCTGCGCCCGGGCGGCACGCTCGAGAAGCTCGGCAAGCTCAAGCCGGTTTTCGGCGACGCGGAGACGGGCACGATGACCGCCGCGAACTCCACCCCGCTCTCCGACGGTGCGTCGGTCGTGCTGTTCGGCACCGACGAGTGGGCCAAGGAGCACGGCATCGAGGTGCTCGCGTACTTCATCGACGGCGAGACCGCCGCGGTGGACTACGTCAGCGGCAAGGAGGGTCTCCTCCTCGCGCCGATCTACGCCGTCCCGCGCCTGCTGGCCCGCAACGGGCTCACCTTCGCCGACATCGATCTCTTCGAGATCCACGAGGCGTTCGCGGCGCAGACGCTCGCGACCCTCAAGGCCTGGGAGGACGCGGCCTGGAGCAAGGAGCACCTCGGCCTCGCCAAGCCGCTCGGCGCCGTGCCGCGCGAGAAGCTGAACGTGAACGGCGGCTCGCTCGCAGCCGGCCACCCGTTCGCCGCGACCGGCGGCCGCCTGATCGCCGGCCTGGCCAAGGAGCTGCACGCCCGTGGCGGCGGCACCGGCCTCCTCTCCGTCTGCGCCGCAGGCGGGCTGGGCGTCACCGCCCTCGTCTCGACCGACCCGACCCTCGGGAGCAAGCGATAATGAGCGATCGTTACGCCACCCTCGTCCGCAGCCCGATCGGCAAGCGCGTCGCCGACGCCGCCGGTCTGCCGCAGCCGCTCGTCCTGAACCGCTGGAAGGCCGGCGCCCCGGCCATCCCGGGCCCCGTGCTCGTCACGAGCGGCGGCTCGGCCGGCACCCTCCTCGACGCGATCTCCACGATCGTCGCCGGTGCCGATGCGGCGCTCCTGGGCGTCCCGGGCGACCCGGCCTTCTCCGCGTCCTCCACGCTGTGGACCAAGGACGGCGAGAAGCCGGCCGGAATCGTCGTCGACGCCTCGGGCATCAAGGACGCGGCCGGCCTGAAGGCCCTCTGGAACGCCCTCCACCCGACCGCCAAGTCGGTGAAGGCATCCGGCCGCATCGTCGTCGTCGGCCTGGACCCGTCCACCGTCGCCGACCCGTCGGCTCACATCGCGCAGCGCGCCCTCGAGGGCTTCACGCGCTCGCTGGGCAAGGAGATCGGCAAGGGCCGCACGGTCAACCTCGTGCTCGTGCAGCCGGGCGGCGAGGTGGCGCTCGAGTCGACGCTGCGCTTCTTCCTGAGCCCGCGCTCGGCGTACGTGTCGGCGCAGGTCGCGATCGTCGGCAAGCCGGTCGGCACGTCGACCGCCCCGGCCAACTGGGACCGCCCGCTCGAGGGCAAGGTCGCGCTCGTCACCGGCGCCGCCCGCGGCATCGGCGCGGCGATCGCCGCCACGCTCCACCGCGACGGCGCGAAGATCATCGGCCTCGACATCCCGCCGCTCGCCGACGACCTCGGCGTCACCCTCGCTCCGCTCGACGGCGATGCGATCACGCTCGACGTGACCGCAGACGACGCGCCGGCCGAGCTCGTGAAGCAGATCAAGGCGCTCGGCGGCAAGGTCGACATCGTCGTCCACAACGCCGGCATCACGCAGGACCGCACCCTCGCCCGCATGAAGCCGGAGCGCTGGGACAAGGTCCTCGCCGTGAACCTCATCGCCCCGCAGCTCCTCACGGACGCGCTGCTGAAGGCGAAGCTCCTCGGCGACGGCTCGCGCATCATCGGCCTGGCCTCGATCGCCGGCATCGCCGGCAACAACGGCCAGACCAACTACGGCGCGTCGAAGGCCGGCATGATCGGCTTCGTCGAGGCGTACAGCGACGCGCTGGCGAAGGTCGGCGGCACCGCGAACGCGGTCGCCCCGGGCTTCATCGAGACGCAGATGACCGCCGCGATCCCGTTCACGATCCGCGAGGCGGGTCGTCGCATGAACAGCGTGTCGCAGGGCGGTCAGCCGGTCGACGTCGCCGAGACGATCGCCTGGTTCGCGAGCCCCGGCAGCGCCGGCATCAACGGCACGACGGTCCGCGTCTGCGGCCAGAGCCTCATCGGCGCGTAGCGACCGCGCACGCATTCACGGAGGAACCATGAGCAGCGCCCCCACCAAGGTCCCCGGCCTCATCGGCTCGTACGGCAAGGCGGCTCTCGCGGCCCTGCCGCTCGCCGGCAAGCTCCCGCTGCTGCCCGGCGGCGGCGGCCCGCTGCCGTCGACGATCCTGCGCCGCGCATCCGCCCGCCTCGAGCCGAACGAGCTCCAGGCCCTGCGCGACGTGACCGAGGACCACGGCGGGGCGCTGCCCCTCCTCGCGCCGCACCACCTCGCGTTCCCCCTGCACATGCAGGGCATGACCGACGGCGCGTTCCCGTACCCCGCGATCGGCACGGTGCACCTCGACAACGTCGTCGAGCGCACGCGCGTGATCGCCCCGGACGAGCTGCTCAACGTCGACGTCCGGTTCGTCGGTCCGTACCCGCACCGCAAGGGCGCGACGTTCACGATCGAGACGACGGCCACGAGCGCCGGTGAGCTCGTGTGGCGTGAGCGCTCGACGATGCTGCGGATCGGGGCGAAGGTGCCGGCCGGCTCCGCCGAGCTGCCGGTGCTCGAGGTCCCCGACCAGGACGCCGCCCCGTCGAAGGCGAAGACCGAGACGTGGAGCCTCCCGGAGAACCTCGGCCGCGTGTACGGCGGTGTGTCGGGCGACCGCAACCCGATCCACCTCCACCCGCTCTCCGCCAAGGCCTTCGGCTTCCCGCGGGCCATCGCCCACGGCATGTGGACGGCCAGCCGGATCGCCGCCGCCCTCGGCGACGACCTGCCCACCGCCGCCACGCTGGCCGTGCGCTTCGAGCGTCCCATCCTCCTGCCCGGCAAGGTGCAGCTCGCCCGTTGGAAGAGCGGCGCCACCACCGATCTCCTCGTCCTCAGCGAGGACGGCTCGCGCATCCACGCGCGCGCCCGCCTCACCGAGGGCCCGTCGACGCTCTAGGCGTCGATCGATTCCACACCCCCGCGCCGCCCCATCCTCGGAGCACCCGTGACCAAGCAGCAAACACGCCAGACCCCGGCCGACCGAGCGACGACGCTCGGCCTGCGCCTGCTCAACGCCGCCAGCGCCCTGCCGGTGATGTCGGATCCGAAGGTCCGCAAGCGCGTCGAGAAGTTCCTCTACAACGGCACGCGCACCGGCTTCAAGGCCGAGACCGTCGCCCGCAAGACCTTCAAGAAGGTCAGCGGCGGCGGCAACGCCCCGGCTCGCGCGAAGACGACGAAGCCCAAGCAGGTCTTCGACCTCACGCCGACCGACGACCAGCAGATGATCCAGGAGGCCGCGCGCGAGCTCGCCGCGACCGTCCTGCGCCCGGCCGCCCAGGATGCCGACGCCGCGCGCGTCGTGCCGGACTCCGTCAAGGAGCAGGCGTCCGAGCTCGGCCTCGCCCTCCTGGGCGTGCCGGACGAGCTCGGCGGCATCGCCGAGGAGCGCTCCGCCGTCACCGGCGTCCTCGTCACCGAGGCGCTCGCGCACGGCGACATCGGCCTCGCGGCCGCGCTCCTCGCACCGGCTGCCGTCGCGACCGCGATCGCCAACTACGGTGACGCCGACCAGCAGGCCACGTACCTGCCGGCCTTCACCGAGGACGAGCAGCCGCCGCACGCAGCCCTGGCGATCCAGGAGCCGCAGCCGCTGTTCGACGCCCTCGCGCCGAAGACCACGGGCACGATCTCGGGTGACCAGCTCACCCTCAACGGCACGAAGGCGCTCGTCGCCAACGCGCCGGAGGCCGCCCTCTTCGTGGTGAGCGCCACGATCGACGGCACCGCGCGCCTCGTCATCGTCGAGCCGGGCCTCGATGGCCTCACGACCGAGGAGGATCCGGCGATGGGCGTCCGCGCAGCGGCCACCTCGCGCCTCAACCTCGAGAACGTCGTGGTGCCGAAGGCGAACATCCTCGGCACCGCCGAGGATCACGTCGACGCCGTGCGCCGCGCGCGCCTCGGCTGGGCCGCGGCCGCCGTCGGTGGCGCCCAGGCGGCACTCGATCAGCTCATCCCGTACGTGAAGGAGCGCAAGGCCTTCGGTGAGCCGATCGCCTACCGCCAGGCCGTCGCCTTCACCATCGCCGACATCGCGATCGAGCTCGACGGCCTGCGGCTCGTCGTGCTGCGCGCGGCGAGCCGCCTCGATGCGGGCCAGGACGCGTCGCACCAGATCGCGCACGCTCGCCAGCTCGCGTCGACGTACGCCACGCAGATCGGCTCGCACGCCGTCCAGCTCCTCGGTGGCCACGGCTACATCAAGGAGTACCCGAACGAGCGGTGGTACCGCGACCTCCGCGGCACCGGCGTGCTCGAGGGCACGCTGCTCGTCTAGGGCCGTCCAGGGAATTCCGGAGTAGTCACGATGATCAATCTCGAGACCCCCAAGAAGTTCGTCCCGCTGGTCAAGCAGGCCGCGAGCGTCGCCGACACCGTCCTGCGCCCGATCTCGCGCAAGTACGATCTCGCCGAGCACGAGTACCCCAAGGAGCTCGACCTCATGAGTGCCGTCATCGACGGCATGAACGACTCGGGCGGCCAGGGCGCCGGCGCCACCAGCGCCAGCCAGCTCAGCGACGAGGACAAGGCCGCCGACACCGTCAAGAACGGTGGCAACATGGCCTCGCTGCTCTCCATCCTGGAGACGTGCCGTGGCGATGTCGGCCTCACGCTGACGATGCCCCGCCAGGGCCTCGGCAACGCCGCGATCGCGGCCGTCGCCAACGCCGATCAGAAGAAGCGCTACGCGAACCGCTGGGCCGCGATGGCGATCACGGAGCCCGAGGTCGGGTCGGACGCTGCGGCGATCCGCACGACCGCCGAGCTCGACGGCGATCACTACGTCCTCAACGGCGAGAAGATCTACGTCACGGCCGGCGAGCGCGCCGACCTCGTCGTGGTCTGGGCGTCGCTGGATCTCTCCATCGGCCGCGCCGCGATCAAGTCGTTCGTCGTCGACCGCAGCAACCCGGGCATGAAGCTCGAGCGCCTCGAGCACAAGCTCGGGATCCGCGCGAGCGACACGGCCGCGTTCAAGCTCGACAACTGCCGCGTGCCGAAGGAAGATCTCCTCGGCAGCCCGGAGATCGAGACGAAGGCCGGCTTCGGCGGCGCGATGCAGACGTTCGACAACACGCGTCCGCTCGTGGCCGCGATGGCGCTCGGCGTCACCCGCGCCTGCCTCGACCTCACCACCGAGCTGCTGGCCAAGGAGGGCGTCGAGGTCGATCCCGATCGGCCGGCCCACGTGCAGCACGCTGCTGCCGCCCGCCTGATCCAGCTGGAGGCCGACTACGAGGCCGCGTACCTCCTCGCGGTCCGCGCCGCCTGGATGGCCGACAACGGCAAGCCGAACTCGGTCGAGGCGTCGATGGCGAAGGCGAAGGCCGGCCGCACCGGCGTGAACGTCGCCTTTGCGTGCGTCGAGCTCGCCGGCGCGACCGGCTACGGCGAGCGCGAGCTCCTCGAGAAGTGGGCTCGCGACGCGAAGATCCTCGACATCTTCGAGGGCACGCAGCAGATCCAGCAGCTCGTCATCGCACGCCGCCTGCTCGAGCTCTCGAGCAGCCAGCTCAAGTAACGGGCCGCGGGCACTCCGCCCGCAGCCACCGGACAGAGAGGGCCTCGGCCGGGCAGATTCGCCCGGCCGAGCCCCTCGCCACCCGCCGCTACGTCCAGTAGCGTCCGCCCAGTTATGACCGGCCTCCTTAACAGCTCGCGCGGCTCCATCTGGCGTCGGTGGGACTTGCACATTCACACGCCCTTCTCAGCGTTGAATAACGGGTTTGGTTCTGATTTCGAGCAGTACGCGGCCACTCTCCTCAAGAGCGCGGTCGCGCAAGACATCGCGGTCATCGGGGTCACCGACTACTTCTCGATCGAGGGCTATAAGCGACTTCGCGAACTCCTCGCCAACCCTGCAAAGTTGCAGGACCTAGTCGGGCAAGAGATCGCCTCGCAGGCCGCCCGCATAGCGCTCTTCCCAAACATCGAGTTCCGAACGAGAGAGATCGTTCGCGGTGCCGACGGGAAAGACTCACGCGTCAACTTCCACGTGATTTTCGATCCCGAGCTAGAACCGGGGACGATCGAAGACCACTTCCTCCATCGCCTCTACTTCACAGCCCAATCCTCCCCGGGCGGGCGCGACGACGAAAGAGCCTTGACGATCCCGAGTCTGCGCGACCTCGGCGCGGCGCTCAAGACTCAGCACGATCCATTCTCGGATCGCAGCGACCTGGTTGTCGGGATGAACCAAGCAGTTGTCGGCCACGAGGCAATCACCGAGCAACTCCAGAAGGCCGCGTCGCTGTTCGACCGCCGATATCTCATCCTGGTGCCGGCGGATGAGGACCTCTCCAACGTCCAGTGGAACGGGCAAGGGCATCTGATACGAAAATTGCTCCTTCAGAAGAGTCACATGCTCTTCTCGTCGAACGCAAAAACCCGAGCCTTCGGGCTCGGTGAGTTGCATAGCAGTCGGGCAGCCTTCGTCGCCGAATTTAAGAGTTTGAAGCCGTGCGTCCACGGCTCTGATGCACACCGCTCGGAAGAGCTATTTCGCCCCTCCTGCGGGCGCCAACTTTGGGTCAAGAGCGATCCGACATTTTCCGGCCTGCGACAAGTTCTGCACGAGCCAGAAGACCGTTGTTACATCGGCGACGAGCCGCCTGCGCTAGAACGTGCCCGCAAAGGATCAACGCGCGTCATAGATCAGATCGATTTCGCGCGCGAGCCGAATGCACGGACGAAGGATGTCTGGTTTCGAGGATCCGTTCCGCTCAATCCTGGCCTGGTGGCTGTAATCGGACGCAAGGGCAGCGGCAAGAGCGCCTTGGCCGACGTTCTCGGACTGATTGGCAACAGCTACGCCCGCGGCGATTTTACGTTCCTGAATACGGGACGCTTTCTGAAGCGACGGACTGGCCTTGGGCAGCAGTTCCGCGCCACCGCGCGCTGGCTTAATGGAGACCGCACTGGCGGCACCCTCGACCTAGCTGCGAACCTCGACTCTCCCGAACGAGTTCAGTACTTGCCACAAGCTCGGCTGGAGGCGATCTGCGATCAAGACGCGGCTGGAGACGGCCCGACCCAATTCGACGCTGAATTGGCGGGCGTGATTTTCTCGCACGTGGCAGATGCCGACCGTCTCGGACATTCAACGCTAGATGCGCTGATCGCCTACCAAACCGCCGAGGTGCAGCGACAGATCGAGACTCGTGAACGTCGCATCGGAGAGCTGAATGCTGCGATCAATAGTCTCCGCCACCAGACCTCGGCGCCGGCACGTGCACAGCTACTGGCCGCTCTCGCCCAGCGGCGCGATGAGCTTCGTGCCCATGTCGAGGCCGAACCTGTGGTTCCCGAACAGCCTCAGTCCGGCCCCGGCCCTCTCGACTCAGAGCTGGCGAAATCGCTCGATGCAGCGGTCGCTCGGATCGAACAGCTTGATTCCAAGATCGCAGACTCCGAGCGCGAACTCGCTCAGGAACGCAAACGAGAGGCCGCTGCGCAGCGGCTCATCGACCGAATCGAGAACCTCCGCGATGGCGTCGAGGAGTTTTACGTCGCGAGCGCATCAGATGCCGCCGAGTGCAACCACGACGTGCGCGCACTGGTGAAGCTCGAGATCAACGACGCAGAGTTGCTCCAAAGCCGGGACACCGCAAAGCTTCGCTGCGTCGAACTCGAGCAGGCGCTAGACGGCACGCTCCAGAACTCGCTCGTTCATGGGCGTAAGTCGGCATCGGCGACAGCTCGCGGCTATAGAGAGCAGCTGGATGCACCGAACCGCGAGTACCAAGACGCCGTCCGCCGGCATGCGGTCTGGCGCCGCGAGCGGGAGCAGATCTCGGGCTCGACCGAAGTCGTTGGGTCCGTCGTAGGACTCGAAGCGCGCCTCGCCCAACTCGAAGAGATTCCCGAGGCGATCAAAGCGCTCGAGTCCGAACGGGCCGAGATCGTCGCGTCGATTCTCAAGTCCAAGTTCGGGCTCGTCGCTACCTTCGAGACTCTGTACGCGCCGGTACAGCGGTTTATCGCGAGCCATCCAGTGGCCCGAGACACAGATTCACTTGAATTCGCCGCGACTATTTCGATCGAAGGACTGCTGGACGGCCTTCTCTCCATGATTCACCAAGGTCGTAGAGGCCCGTTTCAGGGCGATCGAGAGGGTCGACAGCGTCTCCAAGAGCTGGTCGAGGCCGCCGATTTCAGCACTGTCGACGGCGTGCAGTCCTTCTGCACAACACTGGTCGGAGCACTTACTGGAGATGGGCCGGACGACCCGACGCTACAGAGCCAACTGAAGTCCGGCTACGAAGCGTCGGATGTGTTGGACTTCATCTATGGCCTGAGCTACCTCGTGCCGAAGTTTCAACTGCGATGGCAGGGCAAAGCCCTCGAACAGCTTTCTCCAGGAGAACGTGGCACGCTCC
>JAQIJQ010000062.1:0-32857 GCA_036946195.1 Patulibacter minatonensis
CTCAAGCTCACCCACCGCGCGGGCGCCTACGGCTGGCAGGTGGAGAACAGCGGCAGCTCGTTCACGGGCTCGTACGCGCTCGACCGCCGTACGGAGGAGCGCGACATCGACGGGGCGCTCACCTGCATCCGCACGTCGGTCGGCAGCGGCAAGGCGAGCGGCAGCATCCCCAAGGTGCCGAAGTCGGGCTCGCCCACCCTCACCCCGACGATCATCGGCGGCCCGAAGACGGGCCCGGGCGGCACGCTCGTGCTCAGCACCAACCTGCGGTACAAGGGCGAGCAGACCCACACCGACGCGGGCCAAGGCATCGCCCCGTGCCAGAGCGGCACCGACGTGGACCCGATCGAGGGGTCGCTCGCCGCTGGCAACGACGCGCGACGGGTGTGCTTCCCGAGCGGCGCGAAGAAGCAGGCGCAGGCCGCCGGAACGTGGTCGGCGCGTGGAAGGCCGGGAAACGCGCGTACTCGTTCTCCTGCACGCAGCAGTGGTCGGAGCCGCAGAACGCGGTGAGCTACCAGCAGACGTTCACCGGGTCGCTGAAGGCGAGCTGACCCCGCGCTCGTGACCGGTCGTGGAGTCTCGGCGCACCGCCATCAGGTGCACCCGAGCTGCGCAGACCATCCGTCCAACTGTGTGACAGCACGCACGTGGTGTGGGAGACTCTGCGCTGCGATGGCATCCCGGGACGGGCGCCGCGCACGAGGGGATCCAGGGGACGTCGTCGCTCGACAGGGTGACGACATGGGCCGCTCGCACGCGCGACGCTGCTATACCGGGGTGACCTCTTGCTCTGAGGAGAGAGACCCATGGACCTCGTCCAGCTCACGACGCACATCGACGCGACCGCAATCCGAGTCGCCGCCGGCACTCCCGATGCGTTCGCGACGCGAGAATCCCGGGACCTGATCGATCAACAGGTGCGCGAACGCAGCTCGAGCTTCGCGATCCTCATCCTGTTCGACGGTGGCAAGCACGAGCTCTTCGAGGTCGCCGACCGCGTCAGCCTGCGCATCGGCCGGTCCATGACCGCCGACATCCAGCTCGAGGATCCGATGATCTCGCGCAAGCACGCGGTGGTCGAGCGCCACGACGGACAGATCCGGGTGCTCGACGATCGCTCGCTCAACGGCGTGTTCGTGAACGGCGAGCGGATCGACGAACAGCGCACCCTCGCCGATGGCGACGAGGTGCAGATCGCCGGTTTCGTGCTCCGGCTCGTTCTCCCCACCTGATCCACCGGTTCTCGGGTTGACCCGTCCGTGCACTGCGGCGCGGGCGCCCGGGCCCGTGCCCCGCCGCGTTCTCTAGACTCGGCGCCCGATGGGCGTCACGCTTGCAGTCCTCTCCCAGAAGGGCGGCACCGGGAAGACCACCACGGTGCGCACGCTCGCGGACGTGTTCCGCCGCGTCGGCCTGTCGGTCCTGGTGGTCGACCTCGATCCGCAGGGCAACCTGTCGGACTACTTCGACGTCCCACCCGACGCCTCGCCGACGATCGCCGACGTGCTCGTCGGTCGCGCCGAGGCGAAGGACGCGATCGTCTCGGACGTCCTCCCGGCCAACCTCACGCTCGCCGAGGCCGAACTCGCGCTCGCCGGCAAGATGGGCCGCGAGCTCACGCTTCGCCGCGCCCTGCGGACGGTGATCGAGGACTACGACGTCGTGCTCCTCGACTGCCCGCCCACGCTGGGCCTGCTCACCGTGAACGCCCCTCGTCGCCGCCGATCACGCGCTGGTGACGGCCGAGGCGCAGTACTTCGCGCTGCAGGGCGTCGAACAGGCCGTCGCGCTGATCGAGCTCGCGAAGGACGGCCTCAACCCGGAGCTCGCGTGGCTCGGCGTCGTGCTCACCATCGCCGATCTGCGCACGACGCACTCGCGGGAGGCGCGCGACAACCTCAAGGAGCACATCGGCGACAAGCTCCTCGACACCCACATCCGCCAGTCCATCGCCTACGCCGAGTCGGCCGAGCGCGGCGTGTCGATCCTCGAGCACCGCCCGGCCCGCGGCAACGACTACGTGGCGCTCGCCGACGAGGTGCTCGCTCGCCTCGGCCTGAAGGCGGCGGCGAAGAAGGCGCGGGCGCTGCTCCCGCAGGGACGCGTGAGCTCCGGCGGCGCCCCCACGCCGCCCACCGAGCCCGAGCAGCGTCACGACTACCGCGCGGTGAGCCCGCGCGCCCGTCGGTCGGCGTTCCTCGGCGCCGGGGCGCTCGTCGCCATGCTCGCTGCGGTCGCGGTGCTGCGGCTCACCGGCGGAGAGGACGGCGAGCCGGTCGGCTCGACCACCGTCGTTCCGACCGCTGCGGCCGTCGACGGCGCCCAGACCGGTGCGCAGCCGCGCGAACTGGATCCGAAGACCGCCGAGGACCAGCTCGGCACCGGCCACGTCGCACTGAAGGTCACGCGGCGCCAGCTGCTGCGCACCCGGCCCGATCCGACGGGTCGGCTCGTCGCACGCGTCGGTCGCAAGACCTCGTACGGCGGGCCGAACATCCTGCCGATCATCAAGGCCCGTGGCGACTGGGTCGCGGTCGTGAGCCCGTACCGCAAGAACAACAAGGTCGCGTGGACCAAGGTCGACGCCGACGCGAAGTTCGTGGCCGTCGAGTACTCGATCGCGATCCGGCTGCAGACGCGCGACATCGTCGTCCGCAAGAACGGAAAGGTGATCCGCCGCTTCCGGGCCGCGATCGGTCAGGTCACCCACCCCACGCCGCCGGGCCGCTATGCGATCACCGACGGCCTGATCTTCAACGCGAAGACGCGCGGGCCCTACGGCTGCTGCGCGCTCGTGCTCTCGGCCCGCCAGACCAAACTCCCCGCCCATTGGACGGGCGGCGACCGGATCGCGATCCACGGCACCCCGAACACGCAGTCGATCGGCCTCGCGGCCAGCCTCGGCTGCCTCCGCGTCGGCGACGAGGCCAGCCGGTGGCTGGTGCGCAAGGTGCCGCCGGGCACCACGGTGCTCGTCCGCCCGTAGGCCCGCACCGGATCGGCCGGGAGGATCGCGGGCGCGCCGACGCCCACCGGCGCGTTCAGTCGTCGATCTTGAACGAGGCCACGACCGGCACGCCGTCCTGCGCGTTGCGGGCGATGATCTGGGCGATCGACCGGGTGTTGTCGATGATCGTCCGGCCCGTCGGGCTGAACGTGGCGTCGTCGTCGAAGATGTGGCGGGCCAGCAGCGGGTTGGAGAGCGCCTGGGTGAACGCGTCGTTCGCGACCATCGCGGTCACGAGCTCGCCCATCATCATGTAGTCCGGGTAGTCCTCGGCGAAGATGCCGACGTACCACTCGACGTGGTCGATGTCGCCGTAGAGGTCGGTGAGCATCGTGCGCAGTTCCGGGTCGCTCGTGAGCTCGTCGATGCTCTCGATCGGATCCAGGTGGTAGGCCTCGCGGTAGGCGTTGTAGGACGGCAGCCGCGCCTCGCGCATGAGGCTGAGGGTGCGCTGCTCGACCGACGGCAGGCCGGGCGCCCCCGGATCGGCGAGGAACGTCGGCGTGTTGCGCAGGCCGATCCGCGCCGCGGGCTGGCCGGAGCAGAGCGTCACGAGCGCCTCGATGCCCTCGCCGATCACGAGCGGATTGTTGTTCTTGAACTGGGTCGCGTCGAGGGCGTCCGGGCCGGTGCCGATCGTGTCGGGCACGAGCGAGTGCCAGCGATAGAGCAGGTTGAACTCGACGGCCGCCCAGTTCGTGCGGTTCCAGCGCTCGCCGTCGGCGATGAGGGGCACCATCTCGAGCGGGAAGTCGAACGGCGCGATGTGGACGATGTACTCCTCCACCACGATCCGCAGGAGCATCACGATCATGATGTTGCGCGTCGTCTGGAAGAGGCGCTCGTCGTCCCAGGCCGGATGCTCGGCCTCGAGCAGCCCGGCGATACGGTTGTGCTCGCGGATGAAGACGACGTTGAGCGTCGTGTTGCCGATCGTCGAGTTGCCGTGCTCGAGGCCGACGGCGAAGAACGTGTCCTTGTGCACCTCGGGGGCGTTCACGAGGATGCGGTCGGTGATCCACGCCGCGTTGTGGAGCCCCTCGAACTCGGGCTTGAACACGAGCGGCCCGGTGCCGGCCGGCTCGCGCGGCTCGAACAGGAACTCGGGGTACTCCTGGCCGTCGATCAGCTGGCTCTTGAGGCGCCCGCCCACCCTGCTGCGGAGCAGGTCGGTCTGCTCGATCCGCGTGCCGTAGATCTGGCAGAGATCGATCTCGTGGTTGGAGTCGTTCTTGCGGTGGTCGTAGGGGTCGGTCCGCAGGAAGCTGTCGGTGAACCACTGCGCGAAGAACATGAAGAGCACGCTCGTGTCGGTCGAACGGGTCATCTCGCCTTGGCGGCGGAACAGCTGGAGCACGTCGTCCAGCGGTGGGCGCGTGGCGTTCTCCTCCGCGCTGACGGGCGGCAGGTGCCGGCCGGAGTACGTGCGGTCGGTGAGGCTCAGCCAGCTCGTGTAGTCCGACACCATGCTGAGCGGGCGCGGCCGCAGCGTGGTCGTGTAGCCGGCGCGGTTCGTGACGAACCGGCTCACCCCCGTCCTCACCGGATGCAGCGCATCGAGCTTGAGCTTGCCAGCGAGGTCGAAGACCACGTGCTGGGCGAGCGGCGGAAGGGTGGGAAGCGGAAGGCGCGGCACGGGCGCCACCGTACGCCGCGCGCCTACGCGCCACAAGGCGCATCGAACGCTCCCCGATCCGCCCGCGAGCGGTGCGTCCCACGGGGCAACGAAACCCTTGGTATCTGTGTACCGATCCGGGATTCGCGACGTCACCCGTACCGGTGATGGCCGACCTGCGTCGACCGGCGTGCGGGGCACCGTTGGCCGCTGCGCGATCGCGCGCCCGCCGGCACCCGGAGCGCGCGAAGCGAGCTAGAGGTGCTCGACCTGCGCGCCGCGCTCGCTCGGATCGGCGGCGTGCACGGTGGCCCAGTCGCCGGCCCACTCGGCCGCAGCCCGCTCGACCTCGCGCACGGCGTCGCGGTCGCACCAGAGCAGCACGGTCGGGCCAGCCCCGGAGACGGTGCCGCCGAACGCGCCGAGCTCCTTCGCGGCCGCGATGAGCGCGATCGAGCGCGGGTAGAGGTGCGCGCGGTGCGTCTGGTGGAGGCGGTCGTCGAGCCCGCGGGCGATCAGCTCGAGGTCGCGGCTCGCGAGGCCGGCCGCGAGCGCCGTCGCCTGCCCGACGTTGAACGCGGCATCGGCCATCGGCACCACGTCCGGGAGCGCGGCACGCGCCTGGGGCGTACTGACGGCCTCGTGCGGGGCGACGATCACGAACCCGAGGCGCTGCGGCACGCTGAGCTTGAGGGGACCGTCCGGGAGCTCGACGGTGACGCCGCCGTGGATCGCGGCCGAGGCGTTGTCGGCGTGGCCCTCGAGCTCGGCGGCGATCTTGAACGCAGGGTGCAGCGCGTCCCTGGGCTCCTCCCCACCCATCACGAGGGCAGCCAGCGCACCGGCGACGCGCGCGGCGGCGCTGCTGCCCATCCCGCCGCTGAGCGGGATGCCCGAGCGCATCGTGAACGCGACGCGGCCGGGATCACCGATCTGTCCGAACGCCTCGACGGCGATGTTGGTCGGATCGGCGGGCACGTCGAGGTCGGTCGTGAACGAGAACGCGCGTGCCGGGCGCACCTCGAGCTCGAGCCAGAGGTCGAGCGCGCAGGCGAGGACGTCGAACCCCGGGCCGAGGTTCGCCGTCGACGCCGGCACGCGCACGCGCACGCCGTTCATCGTCAGCCGCCGATGACGAGCGCCTCGACGGCCTCGATCGTCGGCTTGCACGGCAGCACGGAGCCGGACTGGCGCAGCGCGTTGTCGGGATCCTTGAGGCCGTGGCCGGTGAGCACGCACGCGATCGTCGTCGCGTCCCCGCGGCCGTACTTGAGCAGGCCGGCCACCGAGGCGGCGGAGGCAGGCTCGCAGAACACGCCCTCCTCGCTCGCGAGGAAGCGGTACGCCTCGAGGATCTCGTCGTCGGTCACGGCGCGCACCAGACCGCGGGAGTCGCGGAAGGCGGCGACGGCCTCCTCCCAGCGCGCCGGGTTGCCGATCCGGATCGCGCTCGCGACGGTCTCCGGGTTCTCGACGACCTTGCCGTCGACGAGCGGCGCCGAGCCGGCCGCCTGGAAGCCGTAGAGGTAGAGGTCGTGACCCCGCTCCTGGAAGCCCTTCCAGTAGGCGGTCACGTTGCCCGCGTTGCCGACGGGGATGCAGAGGCCGTCGATCGTCGGCAGATCCTCGAGCAGCTCGAACGCCGCCGTCTTCTGCCCCTCCAGACGCCACGGGTTCACGCTGTTCACGAGCGCGATCGGGTGGCGCTCGCAGAGCTCGCGGGTGAGCGCGAGCGCCTGGTCGAAGTTGCCGTCGAGCGCGATCACCTTCGCGCCGTGCATCAGCGACTGGGCGAGCTTGCCGGTGGCGATCTTGCCCGACGGCACGATCACGGCGCCGGTGATGCCGGCGCGTGCGGCGTAGGCGGCGGCGCTGGCGGCGGTGTTGCCCGTCGAGGCGCACATCACGGCCTTGGCGCCGTCCTTCACGGCGGCGGAGACGGCGGCGCACATGCCACGGTCCTTGAAGGAGCCCGTGGGGTTCATGCCCTCGAGCTTGAGGTGGACCTCGGCACCGACGCGCTCCGAGAGGCGCGGCGCGTGGACGAGCGGCGTGGAGCCCTCGCCCAGCGTGAGGATGGGATCGCCCTCCTCGAAGGGGAGGTCGTCGAAGAACCGTTCGATCAGACCGACGCGACTCATCGCCTAAGCCTCTTCCTCGTCGAAGACACGGATGGCGCGCGGTTCGCCGCGCACGAAGCCGAGGCCGGAGATCATGCCGATCGCCGCGGCCATGGCGGACTCGGGGGCGCGGTGGGTGATCATGACGAGGCTCGCGCCATCGTCCGTCCCCTTCTGCGCCACCGAGCGGATCGAGACGTTCTGCAGGCCGAGCACCTGCGCCACCTGCGCGAGCACGCCCGGCTGGTCGTCGACCTCGAAGTACAGGTAGAACGCCGACCACACGTCGTCGCTCTTGGGCAGCTCCGCCCAGGCGTGGTGCGGTTCGTCGGCGCCGTGCAGCACGCTGATCACGTCGCCGAGCACCGCACTGGCCGTCGGCAGGCCTCCGGCACCCGGGCCCTGGAGGGTGATCTCCTCCACGTGGGGCGACTCGATCGTGACGGCGTTGTAGGAGCCGTCGACGCTCGCGAGCGGGTGGGTGTTCGGCAGGAAGATCGGGTGCACGCGCACCGAGACGCCGTCGCCGATGCGCTCGGCGGTGCCGACCAGCTTCAGCGCGAGGTCGAACTCGCGGGCGTGGGCGAGATCCTCGAGAGCGAGCTTCTCGATGCCGGAGTGGTCGACGTCCTCCCAGGAGACCCAGGTGCCGAACGCGAGCATCGCGAGGAGGGCCATCTTGGCGGCGGCGTCGCTGCCCGACACGTCTTCGGTCGGATCGGCCTCGGCGAACCCGGCCTCCTGCGCGGCCTTCAACGCCTCGGCGTAGCTCTCGCCGCGCTTGGCCATCGCCGTGAGGATGTAGTTCGTCGTGCCGTTGACGATGCCGTGCACGCGCTCGACGGGCGTCGCGCTGAGCGTGTCGCCCAGGACGCGCACGATCGGGACGGCGCCACCGACGGCGGCCTCGTAGCGCAGGGCCGCGCCGTGCTCGGAGGCGAGCGGGAACAGCTCGTCGCCCTTGCGGGAGAGCAGCTGCTTGTTGGCCGTGACGACCGGCTTGCCGGCCGTGAGCGCGCGACGCACGAGGGCCTCGGCCGGCTCCAGGCCGCCCATCACCTCGACGATGACGTCGGCCTCGTCGACGATCTGCTCGCCGTCGCCCTCGCTGCGCGTGAGCACGCCGCTCACGACGGGCCGGTAGCCCGTCTCGGCGGCGATCAGGTCGGCGCGCTCGGCCAGGAGGTCGATGAGCGCGCTGCCCACCGTTCCCCGTCCGAGGACGCCGATCTTGACGTCCTTGGCCTGCGGGTCAATCGACATCGCGTGCTCCCAGTTCTTCGAGGGTCTCGCGGCGCACCACCACGCGGCTCGCGCCGCCGCTCACGAACACGACGGGCGAACGCGGCGTGCCGTTGTAGGTGTTGGCCATGCTGAAGGTGTACGCCCCGGTCGTGGGGATGGCGACGATATCGCCGGCGGCGGGGGTCGGCAGGTCGATCGCCTCGATGAGCACGTCGCCGGACTCGCAGTGCAGGCCCGCGATGCGCACGGTCTCGTGTCCGTCCGATCCCGGTGCCTCCGGGCGATCGGCGAGCAGCGCCTCGTACTGCGCCTGGTAGAGCATCGGGCGCAGGTTGTCGCTCATGCCACCATCGACCGCGACCCAGGTGCTCACGTTGCGCTTGACGCTCGTCACCGAATAGAGGGTGACGCCGGCGCGAGCGGTCACGGAGCGGCCGGGCTCCACGATCAGGTGCACCTGCTCGCCGACGGTCTCGTGGACGGCCTTGAGCAGGACTTCGGCGTACGCCTCCACGGTGGGAGGCTCGGCTTGGTGGGCGCCGTAGCTGACGCCGAGGCCGCCGCCGACGTCGAGCACCTCGCACGGGCCCGAGGCCGCGACCGTCCTGATCGCCTTGTCGAAGGCGTCGAGCTCGAACAGTTGGCTGCCGATGTGCAGGTGCCAGCCGCGGAAGTTCAGACTGCCGGCGGCGTCGATCGCGGTGCGCGCCGCGATCGCGGCATCCGGCGCGAAGCCGAACTTGCTGTCGGCCTGACCGGTCGAGATCTTGTCGTGGGTGAGGCCACGCACGTCGGGCGTCACGCGCACGAGCACGTCCTGCGTGATGCCCTCGCTCGCGGCGGCGTCGGCGAGCCGGCCGATCTCGTCGGGGTTGTCGACGACCACGAACGCGACGCCCTCGCGCACGGCGGCGGCCAGGTCGGCGAGGCTCTTGCCGTTGCCGTGCACCACGATCTGGCGCGGGTCGACCCCGGCCTTGCGCGCGAGGTACAGCTCGCCGGCGGAGGCGACGTCGGCGCCCATCCCCTCTTCGTGCAGCGCGCGCAGCACGGCCGTGCACGGGAACGCCTTGCTGGCGAACACCACGTCGACCTTGCCCGGGTGGCCGGCGAAGGCGGCGACGTAGGCGCGGGCGCGGGCGCGCAGCTCGTCCTCGTCGACGACGTACGCGGGCGTGCCGTACGTGGCGGCCAGGTCGGCGGCGGGAATACCGCCGAGGGTGAGCCGGCCGTCCTCGACCGAGGCTCCGGCCGGCCAGGCAGCGGTCAGCTGGAGTGCGAGGTCGGACACAGCGATGCAGTATGCCGAGGCCGAGCCTCCGTATGCTCGCCCGTGTGACGTTCGACGATCCTGCCGTGCGCCTCGTGCTGCTCGCGCTCGCGACCGGAGCCCTCGCCGGCGCCCTCGGGAGCTGGATCGTGCTGCGCCGTCAGGCCTTCCTCGCGCACGCCTCGGGCGCGACCGCATTCGCCGGCGGATCCGTGGCCGTCGCCCTCTCGGCGCCGGTCCTGCCGGTCGCGCTCCTCGCCGCCGCGCTCGTCGCCGCGGTCACCGGCAGGGCTGCGGTGCGCCGCCCGGAGCAGGCGCAGGTGGCGACCGGCCTCGCGCTCGCGGTGGGCTTGGCCATCGGGGTCGTCGCGACCCGCTCGGGCCAGCCGCAGACCGGCACCTCGGTGCTGCTCGGGTCCACCCTCCTCGCGACCGACGGCGACATCCTGGCCGCGCTCGCCGTCGCCGCCGTGGCCGTCGCCCTGGCGCTCACGCTCGGCCGCTGGTGGCTCGTCGGAGCCATCCAGCCCGGTGGTGGCACCGGCGCACGGTCCGGGGCCTCGTGGATCGCCCGCTCGGCCGATCTCGTCCTGCTGCTGATGATCGGCGTCGCGGCCGCGGCTCTGCTCCCCGTCGCGGGCGCGCTGCTGGCCGGCACGCTGCTCGTCGTCCCCGCGAGCACGGCCCAGCGGATCGCACCGCACCCGCGCCGGCTCGTGCCGCTCACGGCGCTCCTCGCCACCGCAGAGCTGCTCGCCGCCCTCTTCCTGGCCGATGCCACGGATCTCGCGCCCGGGGCCACCGCGGCGCTCCTTGCCGCCGCGGTCGACATCGTGGTCGCGATCGGCGTCCTCATGCTCCGGCGCGACGCCGCCACGCGCACCCCGTCCGCGCCCGGTGCGGTGACGACGTGACGGTGACGAGCCAGTCGGTCGTCGCCGCCAGCGACCTCTCGGTCGGGTACCCGGGCGAGCCCACCCCTGCGCTGACGGGCGCGACCTTCGCGATCGCGGCCGGCGAGGCCGTCGCACTGCTCGGCGCGAACGGATCCGGCAAATCCACGCTGCTGAAGGCGATCACGGGTGAGCTGCGTCCGCTCGCCGGGCGCCTGGAGGTGCGCGGAGCCGTCGCCGCGGTCGCCCAGCAGGAGCAGCTGCGCCGCGACGTGCCGATCACGGCGGTCGAGCTCGCGACGATGGGCGCCTACCACCGCACCTCGCTGCTGCGTCGCGTCGCGAAGGCCGACCGCGAGTTCGCGCGGGCGTCGCTCGAGCGGGTCGGGCTCGGCGAGGTGGCCGACCGCCCCGTCAGCGAGCTCTCCGGGGGCCAGCGTCAGCGCGCGCTCCTGGCCCGCGCCCTCGTGCATGGCGGCAAGCTCCTCGCACTCGACGAGCCGCTCTCGGCGATCGATCCGGGCTCCGCGCAGCAGATCCACAGCGTGCTCGAGGAGGAGCGGGCCGCCGGCCATACGCTCCTCGTCGCCACCCACGACCTCGCCGAGCTCCACCGCTGGGACCGCGTGCTCGTGCTCGCAGGCGGCTGCCAGCTCGCGTTCGGTCCGCCGAGCGAGCTGCCGGACGATCTGCTCCAGCAGGCCTACGGCACCTCGCACGGCCACGGTCCCTGCGCCCACGAGCACCCGCCGCCGGCGTGATCACGCCGCTCGACCCCGCGCTCCGCACGGCTTGGCTCGAGCTGCTGGCGGTCGCGCTGCTCGTCGCGCCCGTCGGCGTGTGGGCCCTGCATCGGCGCGCGCTGTTCGCCGCCGAGGTACTCCCCCCACGCGATGCTGCCGACGGCCGGGCTCGCGGCGATCCTCGGTGCGAGCGTCGGTCTCGGCGGGGTGCTCGGCGCGATCCTCGGCGCCGGCGCCGTCGCCCTGCTGGGGCGCGGCACGGCGGAGCGCGATCTCGACAGCGCGGCGACGACGGTCCTCGGCGCCGCGACCGGGCTCGGGGCGATCCTCACGATCCAGGCGGGCGGCGCGAACGGCGGCACCCGCGGACTGGAGCGCATCCTCTTCGGCGACCCGCTCTCGGCGACCTGGGGCACGGTCGGTGTGGCCGTCGCCGGAGCCGTCGTGATCGCCGGCGCCGCGATGGTCGGTCACCGCGCGCTCCTCGCGACCACGCTCGGAGACGACACCGCCCGTCTCGCCGGCGTGCGCCTCGGCCCGGTCGAGACCCTCATCACCCTCGCGCTCGCGGTCGCCGTGGCGCTTGCCGCCGGAGCCGTCGGCGCCGTGCTGGCCTTCGCGCTCCTGGTCGGACCGGCCGCGGTCGCGACCGCCGGCGGCCGGCGCGTGGGCGCGCAGATCCTCACGAGCGCGGTCGTCGGACTCGTCGTCGTCACCGCCGGGCTGACGCTCTCGGCGAACGTCGACCTGCCCGCCGGCGCGACGGTCGCCCTCGCGGCGGGCATCCCGGGCTTGCTCGCGCTGGCCACCCCGCGCCGCTGACGCAGGTTCCGACCTCGGCTTCCTACGAGGCGCGGGCCTCGAGGATGGGCTCGTCGGCGCCGAGGCTGCCGCGCCGTCCGTACTTGTCGCTCAGGAGCCTCCGATCGGCGGCCTCGACGAGGACCGCGGCATGACGGCCGTCGTCCGGGCAGACGGCGATGCCGAGTCCGGTGCTGATCGGGTGGTGCTCGCGACTCAGCGCGGCGACGGCGGCGCGGATCTCGGTGGCGAGCCGCGCCGCCTCGTCGCGCGTGCGTCCCGGGAGCAGGATCGTGAACTCGTCGCCGCCCGGCCTGGCGATCGTGCCGCCGCGACCGACCGTGGTCCGCAGCGCCTGCGCCACGTCGCACAGGAGCCGATCCCCGGCGCCGTGGCCGAGCGCATCGTTGAGCGCCTTGAAGCCGTTCAGGTCGAGCGCGAGGAGCGCCGCGGTCGGCGGCTGTGCGCCGAGCGCCTCCTCGAGCGCCTCCTCGAGCCCGCGGCGGTTCGCGAGCCCCGTGAGCGGATCGGTGACGGCGAGCCGCGCCAGCTCCAGACCCTGCAGCTCAGCCGCCTCGAGGACGAAGATGCAGCACACCGCGAGCACGCTCATCGTGCCGAGCAGCAGGAGGATCGCGAGCATCGGTCCGAGTCCGGCGTGCGCGAGGAGCCCGGCGGCCGGGAGCGAGACCGCGGCGGTCCCCAGGTGCACGCCGGCCCGGACGCGCGATTCGGTGCGGATGGCGACGAGCGGGCCGATGAACACCGCGGCGCCGATGGCGACCGAGGCGTGCTCCCCCGTGGTGTAGACCAGCGCCGCCGGGATGAGGTACGTCATCGCGAGCACGACGTCGGACCGCAGGGTGTGGATCGGCGGACTCTTCGACGTGCAGATCGCGATCGCGACGAGCGTGCCGAAGGCCAGCACCGGCGGGAAGCCCGGGCCGGTGAGCTCGGGCGCGAACGCGAGCACGAGCGCGCCGACCACCGCGTAGAACACGAACATCGCGCCGGTCGTCCACCAGATGAACTGGCTGCCGCCGATCGTGCGCCGGGACGCGTCGCTCGGCCCGGCCATCCAGCGCTGGTGCCGACGAGCCCGATTCGGCGTGGTGGTGTCGAGGTCGCGGGTGGCGAGCGCCGCGAGGCCGTCGACGTCGATCGACGGGACTGCCGAGAGCCCGCGGCGCTCCGTCTTCTCGGCCGTGAGGCGCGCGTCGGCGAGTTCGACGAGCCGGTCGGCAGCGGCCTCGTCGGCGGGGAACGTGGCGATCCCGATGCCGGTGCGGACGACGGAGGCGAGCGCGGCTCGGATCGCCTCTGCGGCCTGGACCGCTTCGCGCGGACCGGTCTCCGGCAGCAGCACGCAGAACTCGTCGCCACCTTGGCGGACCACCGTCGCGCGTTCGCCGACCACGCGCGAGAGCGTGGCTCCGACGTGCACGAGCAGGCGGTCTCCGGCGGCGTGCCCGTACCGGTCGTTGATGCCCTTGAAGCCGTTGAGGTCGAGGGCGAGCACGCTGAGTGGCCGCCGCAGCGACCGGTGGCGCACGAGCTCGGCCTCGAGGCGCTCGTCGAGGAGACGCCGGTTGCCGACCCCGGTGAGCGGGTCGCGCATCGCGAGGAGCTCGAGGCGGTTGCTCTGGTGCTCGGCGGTCGTGAGCACCCAGAGCGAGATCAGTCCGAGCGCCCATGCCGGCGGAACCAGCGTGAGCGTGGCGATGAGCGTGATGTCGTCGCCCGGGCCGACGACCGACACCCCGAGCAGGGCGATCGTGGCGACGGTGAAGTGCGCAGCGATCTGCCACGGCCGTTCGAGCCAGACCGCCGAGAGTGCTCCGACGAAGATCGCCACCGGAAGCGCCGCCACGGTGTAGGGCGCGAGGCTCGTCATCGCGCCGGCGGTTCCGCCCGACGCGAGCAGGATCACGACGTGGGTCAGCGCCGCGTCCGGTTCGGGCGCGGGCAGCCGAGCGAGGACGACGGCGATGACGCCGAGCAGCGCCGCGAAGGAGGCGAGCAGCAGCGGGTGGTCGACGCGCGTGAGCAGCGCGATGCCGCCGCAGGTGACGGCGAAGAACGCGAAACTCGTCGGAACGGCGAGCCACACGAGCGGGCTGAGGGCGATCTCGCGTCGGGACACGCGGCCGCCGAAGTTCGGTGAGAACCGGCTCATCCCGCACGAGATCGTCAGTCCGCAGGGTTTTTTGGAGCGCTACTCAACGAACCGCGCCGCGTGCGGACGCGGTCGGTAGGAACGCGGGTGGAACGGGGCGGCAGCGCAGCGCCGCGGCGCCGATCAGGCCGTTCGGCCGTCGCCCGCCCGGCTGCGCGCGGCGACGAGCAGCGCCGCCCCGAGCGCGATCGAGACCAGGGCCGTGATCTGCGCGACGGTGATGGTGCCGTCGACCGACGGGTTGCGGCGCCAGAACTCGACGACGAAGCGCTCGAGGCCGGCGCTGACGAGGTAGACGGCGACGAGCACGCGGGCCGGGACGCGGTCGCGCAGCTGCCAGAGCATGAGCGCGACGAGACCCATCCAGACGGTCTCGTAGATCGGGGTCGGATGGACCTCCTGGGTCGTCGGCACCACGCCGTCGGGGTAGGCCATCGCCCACGGCACCGTGGACGGGATGCCGTAGTCGCCGTCGCCGGAGATCTGACAGCCGACGCGGCCGAGGGCGTAGCCGAGCGCGAGCGCCGGGACGGCAGCTCCGGCCATGCCCCAGAGCGGGAGGCGACGCCACCGGGTCCAGATCCAGACGGCGACGGTGCCGCCGATCGCGCCGCCGTACCAGGTGAGGCCGGACCCGCCGAAGAGGTGGCCGATCGGATCGTCGGTGAGGGCGCCGACGTCGGTGAACGCCCACCAGAGGCGTGCGCCGACGATGCCGCCGACGAGCGCGGCACCGGTGGCCTCGTAGGCGTAGTCGGGGTCCCAGCCGAGCTCGCGGAACCGGCGGAAGAGCACGGCACCGGCGCAGAGGAACGCGATCGCGACGCAGAGCCCGAAGGTCTGGATCGTGAGCGGGCCGAGTTCGATCGACGGGATCACCGCCGTGAGCCTACGCAATCGCCCTCGCGGGCGGCGCGGCTAGAGGTAGTTCATCGGGTTGGTGACCGCGCCGTTGATGCGGACTTCGAAGTGCACGTGCGGGCCGGTCGAGTGCCCGGTGCTGCCGGAGGCGGCGATGGTCTGGCCCTGCTTGACGCTCTGACCGACGCTGACGAGCAGCTTGGAGTTGTGGCCGTAGCACGTGGAGAGCGCGGCGGTGTGCTGGATGCAGATGTAGTTGCCGTAGCCGCCGACCCACCCGGCGATGGCGACGCGGCCGGCATCGGCGGCGTGCACGGCGGTGCCGGTCGGCACGGCGATGTCGATGCCGGGGTGGCAGTTCTCCCAGGAGCGGGCCTCGCAGAACGGCGAGGTGAGCACGCCGTTGACCGGCCACACGAAGCGGCCGTTGCCGCGTTTGACGGGAGCGCTGCCCGCTGCGCTGCTCAGGGCGCCGCTGATCTTCGCCTGCTGCTCCTGCATCTCGGCGAGGTCCTCCTCGAGCTCCTTGCGGGAGCCCTTGACGGTGGTGAGGAGGCCGCGCTTGGCGTTGCGGGCGCTGCGGAGGCTGTTCTGCGTCGAGGCGACGGTGTTGCGCACCTTCGCCACCTCGTTCCGACGGGCGGTGATGGCCGCGGTCACCTTCTGCTGGCGCCGCTCGAGCTTGGCGAGGCGGGCTTCGGTGGTGGTGGCGTCGTCCTTGGCGCCGGCGACGATGCCGATGATCTCCTGGTCCTTCGAGGCCAGGCGACCGATGTACTCGCCGCGCTCGATGAGCTGGGTGAAACCGTCGGATTCGAGGATCACGCTCGCAAGATCGGGACGGCCGTCCTTGTAGAGCTCGAGCATGCGGGTCGCGAGCGTCCGGCGGACCTCGCGGAGGCGCTTCTGCAGGCGAACGAGGCGGGCGCGCTCGTCGCGAAGGGAGCCCTGGGTCTCGGCGAGGGTCGCGCGGTTGACCTCGAGGTCCTTCGTGATCGCGTTCTGTCGGCGGGTGAGCGAGTCGACGCGACCCTGCAGCCCGTTGATCCTGCTGCTGTAGCGGGCGATGTCGCGGGTGAGGATCTTCTCCTTGCCCTTGCGGTACTCGACCTTGCCCTCGGTCTTCTGGATCTTCTTCGCGAGCTCTTCTGCGCTCGGCGCGGCGATGCCGAACATCGGCAGGGCCGCCCACAGCAGCAGGCAGGAGCCGAGGAGGCCGGCGAAGATCGTCAAACGGCGACGCATGCGGTCAGGAGTGTGGCAGCGAGCGGGGGATTCGCGCGCAGGATGCCCTGCGCCGGGGAGTCTTCGGCGCGCCGGCATCGAGCCCTTCAGGAGCCGACCTCGCGACATCTGGTCGACTGAGGTTGGTGGGTCGTGCGTACGACGGCGCGCCCGCGAACGAGGTCCAGCGCTGCTGCACCGAGGTTCGCGAGGTTCGGGCGTGCGGACGAGGCGTCAGCCTCGGACGATCAGAAGCCTTCGGGGTGGGTGGCCGTGAAGCCCTTGGTGGTGCGGAGCGCCGGGCGCCAGCGGGGGCCCTTGTTGCCGCTCGGGTCGCCGGAGGCGGAGGTGTCGAGTCGCAAGCCGGCGATCACGGCGAACGCGTGACCGGGGTTGGCGTAGACGGTGATCCACTCACCTTCGCCGGCCTCTTCCCACGTCATGAAGCTCGAGGAGTCGAGCGGCGTCTTGATGAGGCTGCCGCCCTTGAGGGCGAAGGAGACGGTGCCGGAGCAGTCGTAGCCGGTGTCGTTGAAGCGACGGTGACCACCGCCGTAGCGGTAGGGCTTGCCGATGAGCTTGTTCGCGGCCCAGATCGCCTTCTTGACGGCGTCCGGCGCGAGTGCGGGCGCCGCAGCAGTGCCGTCGGGGCGGAGCTTGGCGACCTCGCCGTCGACCGTCGGGTACAGGACGGAGTCCGAGACGGGAGCCTGGGAGATGGAGACGCCGCCGGCGATGTCCTTGGCCGACGCGGTGGTCGCGACGGGTAGGGCCAGTACGGCAGCGAGCGCGAAAGCGCGCAGGGCTGAAGCAGTCCGAGTCATTGGGTGGGCGCCTCCGGAGTTAGCTGACGGGCTCGCGCAGTGCGCGTCTCCGTGCATCCAGCTCGGAGATTCGCCCCGATGGGGGTGTGGTTCCCCCGGTCGACCCATGGGGTCGATTCGGCGTTCCGGGGAACCTACCACAAGCTTTGGGCGACTCCTTGCGGCGTGTGACGGCTCGCTCGGAGGAGCGCCCGCACGAGGATTCGTCGGCCAGCTGGCCCGGGCCGATCAGATTCACCCTGCAAATACGGGGCTTCCGTCGGCGCGTCTGCGAAACGGCGCGGCGTCGGCGCCGTGTGAGGGCGGGCGCGTGGTCCGGCGCACCGGCACTCGGGGCGGGCTGTCGAGGCGGGCCCGGCGCGGCTCGCGCGCGCGCCTCGATATCGTGGCCGCGATGCGCCGCCTTCCCCTGCTTACGCTGCTGGCCGCCTCGCTCGCGTCCGCTGGTGGACTGAGCGCGTGCGGCGGTGACGACACGCCCCCTCCGACGAGCACGCCGTCCCCGACGACACCGACGACCGACGGGTCGACGAGTCAGACGAGCACGACGATCGCCGCTCCCCGCGCGTACACGAAGAACACGACCCGCCTGGATGCTGCGGATGCAGCGGGCGTCGCAGCGCTCACGGCGCTCACGATGTACCCGTCGACGGCCAAGGACCTGCGTCCGGACGCCGTCACCTTCGCCGGCCAGGAGGATTGGCGTTCGATCCTGCTGGCGTCGTCGTTCGCCGCGAAGCCGCTCGGCTTCCCCCTGCTCCTCATGGACGGGCGCAACCTGCCGCCGGTGTCGTCGGCCGCGCTGGCGCAGCTGCAGCCGGCGGGAGCGCCGGCGATGAACAAGGCGCAGGGCCTGCGGATCGGCGTGTCGACGCGCGTCGCCGGCGATCTCCGCACGCGCTATCTGACGTCGGCCACGCCGGCGGGGCTCGCGCGCGCGGCCGACCGTCAGCTGCAGAACCTCCGCGGTCGACCGTCGGATCGCGTGATGATCGTCAACAGCGACGATCCGAAGCTCGCCGCGCCCGCGGCGGCGTGGGCCGCACGCTCGGGCGACCCGATCCTGTTCACGACGAGCGGCTCGCTGCCGGCCGACACGAAGGCCGCGCTGCAGTCGCACACCAACCCGCGCATCTACGTGATGGGCGGCCCCGACACCGTCACCCGGTACGTGATCAGCCAGCTCCAGGAGTACGGCATCGTCAAGCGCGTGCAGCCGGCCGAGTCGACCGGTGGCGCGTCGGATCTGTCGATCGCGTTCGCCGGGTACTCGGATGGCAACTTCGGCTGGAACTACACCGATCCGGGGCACAGCTTCGTGTTCGGCTCGACGAACGATCCGATCTCGGCGATGGCCGCGGCGGCGCTGTCGTCGGGCGGGAACTACGGGGCTCTGCTCCTCGTCGACCGTCCGAACCACGTCGAGCAGCCGCTGAAGAACTACCTTCAGAGTGTGCAGCCGGGCTACAACGACCAGTACCCGCCGACGCGCGGCTTCTTCAACCGCGGTTGGATCATCGGCGCGACGACGGCGATCTCCGTGCAGACGCAGAACCGCCTCGACGAGATGATGGAGATCATCCGCACCGATCAGGCGAACCAACTCGGCGACACGGCCTCGGATGCGGCCAACCCGGAGGGGCAATGAGCGAAGCTGAGAGCAGCGAACGGATCGGCCGCAAGCCGACGATCGACGACATCCTCGCGCTGTCGGGGCCGGCCACGCCCCACTTCGCGTTGCAGCTCCGTGGGCGCATCGCTCGGCTGATCGACGGACTCGATGCGTCCGACCCGGTCCACCGCCTCGGACAACGCGAGCTCGAGCGGCTCCGCCAGCTCGCGGCGGCCGGTGAGCAGCGGGGCACGGGCGCGGTGGAGCCGCTCCCGAAGCTCGAGTCGCTCGCGCCGCCGGCGCCGACCGAGTAGCCCGCGTGAGCTGGGGCGCGGAGGCCTGGGCCCGCCTGGCGGCGTTGCCGCTGCAGGTCGAGCGCGTCGAGCTGTCGTTCCCGTCGGTCACCGTGAGCTCCGGCTGGGAGCGCGTGACGACGGTGATCACCCTCCACGGCGCCGGGGAGACGGGCGTCGGCGAGGACGTGGTCTACGAGGCCGAGGAGCACCGCGCGATCGAGGCCGCTGGACCACCCGTCGACGTGCGCGGCGAGCGTACGCTCGGCGAGTTGTGCGCGGTCGTCGCCGCCACCGATCTCTTCCCGGCGGGCGCGCCCGACCACGAGGTGAGCCGCAACTACCGGCGCTGGGCGTGGGAGTCCGCGGCGCTCGATCTCGCGCTGCGTCAAGCCGGGACCGACCTGGGGAGCTTCCTCGGGATCACGCCCCAGCCGGTCACCTTCGTCGCCTCGACGCGGCTCGGTGAGCCGCCGTCCGTCGACCACCTTGCAGCGCACCTCGAGGCCGTGCCGGACCTGCGGTTCAAGCTCGATGCAGCAGCCGACTGGAACGCGTCGTTCCTCGCCGAGCTCAAGGCGCTCGGCCGCACCGACTGCATCGATCTGAAGGCGTTCTACACCGGCACGGTCGTCGATGTCGACATCTCGCCGGAGCAGACGGTCGCGATCGCACGGGCCATTCCGGAGGCCACCCTGGAGGACGTCGCACCAGGCGAAGCGACCGCGCTGATCGCGGCGGAGTGGCCGGAGCGTCTCAGCTGGGATGCACCGATCCACGGGGTGGACGACCTCGAGGCGCTCCCGATCTCGCCGTCGCGGATGAACGTGAAACCCTCTCGGATCGGGTCGATCGAGGAGCTGCTCGCGGTCGTCGGGTGGCTGAGGGAACGCGGCGTGGCGAGCTACGGCGGCGGCCAGTTCGAGCTGTCGGTCGGACGGGGCCAGATCATCCTGCTCGCGTCGCTCTTCTCCCCGCACACGCCGAACGACGTGGCGCCGGTCGCCTACCACGCGTTCCGCGCCGGCGGCACGCTGCCGGCCTCCCCCCTGCCTGCCCCGTCCGGGCTGCGCGGGTTCCGCTGGCCCGAGTAGGCGGGCTCCGGTTCAGCCGGACGGCGGCAGCCCGGTCACGACGACGGGGGCGCCGGTCAGCTCGAGCTCCATGCGCTCGCCGGAGGGCAGGCGCCGACGGTCACCGGTGACGAGGTCGGTGGCGAGCGCGCCGCCGACGTCGGCCGGCAGCCGCAGGCGGACGGGCTCGACCGGCACGTCGAGGTCGCGGTCCTGCTCGGGGCTCCACACCTTCGCGGCTCGCCAGAGCGCGAGGGCGACCGTGCCGTCGCGGTGACGGAGGGCGAGCACCCGCAGGTCGTGTGGCGCGGCTTCGATCGTCGCGCGGACGGGCTCGACATCGGCGTCGGGGCGACCGTCGTCGAGGAGCGCGCGCTGCAGCCGGACCAGCGCGTCCCAGGCCGGCTTGGGACGCAGGCGCTCGTCGAGGAGTCCGAAGTGCGCCGCCGTGTCGACGCCGAACGGGTCGTTCCAGCGATCGGCGAGCTCGTAGAGGTACACCTGCGGCACGCCGCGGCGGATCGCCTCGAGAATCGTGCGCGGCACGTACGCGGCTGCGGCCTGCTCCGAGGTCGGGGTGTGCCCCTTGCGCTGACGCGTGTCGGTCATGAAGCCCGTCTCGGTGACGATCGTCGGCCCGTCCGGCACCTGCCCGGACAGCGCGTCGAGCCACTGGCCGAGCGCGGCGCCCGGCTCCTCGCCGCTCGCGTACGCGTGCGCGTTGCCGGCATCGGCGAGATCGGCGACATCCCCGAGCGCCTCGATCGATGCGAACCGGCCGACGCTCGGTGCGATCACGCCGATCGGGTCGGCGCGTTCACCGGCAACGGCGCCGACCACTTGTCGCTGGTGCTCGCGCGCGGCTCGTACCCAGCCCGCCTGCTGTGCGAGGTCGGCCTCGTTCGTCCCCTCGACGGCGTCGACGTACGGCAACACGCTCGCGTGGAGCCGGCGTTCGAGCTCGCTGAACGGCGCGGTGTCGTAGCGGCCGTAGGCGTCGCCCATGATCACGTCGAGGCGCACGCCGGCGCGCCCGAGCTGCTGCATGCGGGCGAGGCCGAAGGTCGCGCGGCTCTGCATGTTCACCCGCGCGTGGCGGAGGTTCAGCTCCTCGACGCGTCGCACGATGCCGGCGAAGTCGCGGTAGCCCCACTCGGTGCGCCAGAGGTCGACGTTCACCCCGATTGTGTCGCGCATGCGCGCGGCGGGCACGGTGGGCAGGTCGGTCTCGGTGCCGACGTCGGGCGCGTCGTCCGGAGCCGGCCACCGCGCGGCCTGGTCGTGGATGCGCTGCCAGGCTGCGGGCACGTCGGGCACCCGCGTGGCGCGGTCCGCGTCACGTCGGCGCTCCCCGGTGGCCGGCCCCGGCGCCGCAGCGTGCTCCCCGGCGCCGGGCTGCGCGCGGGAGTCGGCCTCCACGTCAGCGATGGGCGCGGGGCCCCCGTCGGATGGGGGCGCCCCGGGCCTCGTCGCCCACGCGATCGCGGCCGCGACGGCCACGAGCACGGCCGCGCCGAGCAGGGCGACGCGGGCGCGACGGCGGCGCAGGGGCTGGCGGGGGACGGCCACGCCTCCATGGTGCCGGTTCTCGCTACCCTGTGGCGCCTGTCCGCCCCCGCGCCCCGCTGCGCGTGGACCGGGCGCGTCCACCGAGCGGCCGCCGCGCCGCACCTTCCCAGCAGATCGAGGAACCCATGGCAGAGAAGCTCGGCATCGCCGGCTCCGGCACGATCGCGACCGGCCTGGCGGCCGTCGCCTCCATCACCGGTGAGGTTGTCCTGTGGGCTCGCAGCGAGGCTTCCCAGCAGCGCGCCCAGGCCGCCATCGAGAAGGCCGCGTCGCGCCTCGAGGGTGCGGACGTCTCGCGCGTCACCGTCACCACGAACCAGGACGACCTCGGTTCGGCCACGTTCCTCGTCGAGGCCGTGTCGGAGGACTACGACGTCAAGACCCCCCTCCTGCAGAAGCTCGCCGAGCTCGCCGGCCCGGACGCCGTCCTCTCCACCACCACGTCGTCGCTCTCGATCGAGAAGCTCGCCGAGCTCTCCGGTCTCGGCGAGCGCTTCGTCGGCCTGCACGTGTTCAACCCCGTGCCGCTGATGAAGCTCGTCGAGGTGATCTTCCCGGCCGCCGCGACCGACGCGACGAAGGAGCGCACCCGCGCGCTCGTCGAGGCACTCGGCAAGACGGGCGTCGAGGTTCCGGACACCCCGGGCTTCGTCGTCAACCGGCTCCTGTTCCCGTACCTGTTCGACGCCGTGAAGCTCATGGAGGAGACCGGCCTCGATGCGAAGTCGATCGACACCTGCATGAAGCTCGGCGCCGGCCACCCGATGGGCCCGCTCGCGCTGCTCGACCTCGTCGGCCTCGACGTCTCGAAGGCCATCGGCGAGATGATCTCGACCGAGATCCCCGGGCTCGTCGACGAGAAGATCGCCGCCGGCGAACTCGGTCGCAAGACCGGCTCGGGCATGTACCCGCCGCGCGACTGACGAGCGCACCGCCCGTCACCACGGCGCGTCCAACAAACGTCCACCCCGTTCAAGGGGGTCGGAGCATCCGCCGAATCTATGAAGGCAACGATCGACTGGACACCGATCAGCGCAGACCGACTGGACACCGGTCAACTTCCTCCAGATGTTGGTGACACACAACTGGGAAAGGGCCCGCTTCGGCGGGCCTTTTCTGTTTCTGGGGCCCGAGGAACGCGCCGGCGGCCGCGGAGCCCGCGCGCCGGCACCCGGCTAGCCTGTCGTGCCGTGCGCATCGTGAGCCTCGTCCCCCACGCCACCGAGCTGCTGTTCGCGCTCGAGCTCGAGGAGGAGGTCGTCGGCGTCACGCATGCCTGCGACTACCCGTGGGCGGCGACCGAGCTGCCGAAGGTCACCCGCAGCCGCGTCGCCGTCGACGGCAGCGCCGGCGAGATCGACGACGCCGTGCGCGAGGCGACGGTCGGCGGAGCTGCGCTCTACGAGCTCGACGAGGACCGCATCCGCGACCTGGAGCCGGACCTGATCATCACGCAGGAGCTGTGCACCGTGTGCGCGGTGGCGAGCGACGAGGTCATCCGCTTCGCGCAGACGATGGAACGCCCGCCGGAGGTCCTCACGCTCGATCCGCACACGCTCGGCGAGGCGTTGGGCGACATCCGCACCGTGGCGGGCCGTACGGACCGCAAGGACGAGGGCGTCGACCTCGTGGACGAGCTCGCGGGCCGCATCGACCGGGTGCGCCTCGCGTCGCGTGGGATGGACAAGCCCAAGGTGCTCGCGATCGAGTGGCTCGAACCGCTGTACGTCGGCGGGCACTGGGTGCCGCAGCTCATCGACTACGCCGGCGGCCTCGACCTCCTCGGGATGCCGGGCGAGAAGTCCGAGGTGGTCGACTGGGAGATCGCGGCGGCGAGCGAACCGGACGTCGTGCTGGTGATGCCCTGCGGACGAACGGCCGCGGAGGCGCATGACGAGGCGCTCGAGCACTGGTCGAGGATCGAGCGGCTCGGGGCGACGCGCGTCGTCGCGGTCGATGCGAACGCGTACTTCTCGCGGCCCGGACCGCGGCTCGTCGACGGCCTCGAGCTGCTCAGCGCGCTGCTGCACCCGACGAGCGGCATCGAGGCGCCCGAGGGATCCTGGATCGAGGTTCGCTGAGCCTGGGGCGCAGCGGCCCGGGCCGGCGTCGGCGCAGCCGAGCGGCGGCCCGAAGGTGCCGTTGCGCACAGCGCGAGCAGGCCACAGCCCGCATGTCCCTACACTCGGTGGCGGACACCCCATATTCGTGTCCGACGTTCTCAGGGCGGGGTGAAACTCCCCACCGGCGGTGATGGCGGCTCCTCTGCCGCATGAGCCCGCGAGCGCCCGGCGGCTACGGCCGACGGGGTCAGCAGACCCGGTGCGATCCCGGGGCCGACGGTCATAGTCCGGATGCAAGAGAGCAAGCGCATGGCGTCGGCCCGTCCGGGCTCGGCACCCGTCGCTTCCACAGCCCTGGTTCCTGGCCCCAGCTCCTCCGGAGACCCCATGAATCAGCACCACGACTCCACTCCCTTCCGCGTCGCGATCCTTGCGGCGTCCTGGCACCGAGATCTCGTCGACGAGGCGATCTCGACGTTCACGGCCGATCTCGAGGCGGACGGCAACGAGCTGCGACGCATCGACGTGCCGGGGGCCTTCGAGATCCCGCTGCTCGCACGCAAGCTCGCCGAGACCGGTGACTACGACGCGATCGTCGCGTTCGGCCTCGTCGTCGACGGCGGCATCTACCGCCACGACTTCGTTGCGACCGCCGTCATCGACGGCCTGATGCGCGCCCAGCTCGACACGGGCGTCCCCGTTCTGTCCGTCGTCCTCACGCCCCACCACTTCCACGAGACCGAGGTGCACCACGGTTGGTTCGCCGCGCACCTCAGGACGAAGGGCACCGAAGCGGCTTCGGCCGTGCGCGGCACCGTGGCGGCGCACCGCGCCCTCGAGCCCGCGCTCGTCTAGCGAAACCGTCCAGCCGGGCCGCCCAGGGTGGCCCGGCGTCCGCGAGCTCACGCTCCGTGACCGGCCGGCTCGCTCCGGGCCACGCCACGCCGACGACGGCGCGCCCGGGGCGGGCCGTTCAGGCGGCGCGCGCCAGGAGCCCGTCTGGCTCGTGCACGAAGAGCGGTTCGGCAGGCAGGGCGTCGGCCGGCGTGAGGCGCATCGCGGCATCGACGAGGAAGGAGCTGCGGCATCCGAAGCGCGTCGGGTGCGGGCGCTCGACCACGGCGCGGCAACGCAGCGCGCCCGCGAGGTGGGGTTCGAGGCCGTCGATGTCCCACGCACCCGTCGAGAGCGGCCACACGGGCGAGAGCGTGAGGACGTCCGGGTCGCCGGCCGCCGGGTCGCGGCCTTCGCCGAGCCAGAGCGCCACGAGGCACGTCAGAGCCTGCGGGCCGATGCCGATCACGACACCCGTCGCCGCCCGACCGGCGGCACGGATGCGAAAGCGCGACGCCGAGGCGACGACCGCCACGGGCACCGCCTGACTCGGAGGCGCCGCTCGCGAGGCCGCGGCTGCCGGACGCCGTGACGACCACCCGAGCTCGCGTCCGCAGACGGGGCACCAGTCGAGGGCGCCGAGGTCCTCCCCACGCTCGCCGACGATCGTCAGCTGCTCGCGGATCGGGCTGAGCACCAGCCGGGGCGGCACCGGCGACGCCATCAGGGCATCGAGGCCCGAGCAGCACAGTCGCGGGAGCACCTCCATGATCACGGAGTCGACCACGTGGGCGGCCGACTTGACCGAGGTTCGCGCTACCGCCCCCACTGCCCTGCGCGGCGCCCCTCGGCGGCCTCCGCCGCGATCTCGGCGACGCGTCTGGCACGCGTCTCCGCCCGCTTGGCCGTCACCAGCCACGTCAGCATCCCGCGCCGCACGCCCTCCGGGAACCCGTCCCACGCCGCACGAGCGGTCGGAAACGCCGCGAGCGCCGTCGCCAGATCCTCCGGCACCGTGCCCGCCTCGGCACCGTCGAGCAAGGTCCAGGTGCCGTCGGCCTTCGCCGCATCGACCAGCGCCCGTCCGGCATCCGTCATCAGACCCTGCGCCTCGAGCTCCTCGATCCGCCGCTTGTTCGTTCCCGCCCATCCGGAGCCGGACCTGCGCGGCGTGAACAGCTGCGCCGACCGCTCGGCATCGATCGACCGGTTCTGCGAATCGACCCATCCGAAGCACAGCGCCTCCCGCACGGCGTCGTCGTACCCGACCGCCGGCCGCCCCGTCGACGCCTTCCAGGACACGAGCCACACGCCCGGCGACGATGCGTGGTGGCTCGCGAGCCAGGCTCGCCACTCCGAACGCGCCTCGACGTGGAGGTGCTCCCGGTCGATGACGCCCATGTCCCCGGGGCGGCTCAGTTGCCGAGCAGGCTCGCGGCGCTCTGCACGCGGGCGTCGGCGACGAGGATGGCCGCCACGAACAGCACGGCCCCGAACGCTGCGAGCGTCGCCGTGATCGCCGGCTTGTTCCGGGCGAGCGGCCCGTAGGCCACCGCTCCGGAGACGAGGCCGACCACGAAGCCGCCGAGGTGGCCGCCGACGGAGATGCCGCTGGCCATGAAGGTGAAGCCGAAGTTGATGACCGCGATCATCAGGAGGTTGCTCTCGAGATCCGAGTGTCCGCGGAGCCGCGCCATCACGAGCGCGGCGCCGAGGAGGGAGAAGCCGGCGCCCGAGGCGCCCACCGTCGCGACGTTGGGCGCCGACAGGAGCATCGCGCCCACCGCGCCGCCGATGATCCCGACGACATAGAGCAGCAGGTAGCGGACACGGCCGAGTGCCGGCTCGAGGAGACCGCCGAACGACCACACGAAGAACATGTTGAGCGCGATGTGCAGGAAGCCGGAGTGCAGGAACCCGGAGGTGAAGATGCGCCACCATTCGCCCTGCTGCACGAGGAAGGTGACGAGCGCCCCGCTCTTCATCGGCTCGCGCGTGACATCGGAGCCGAACGCCTGCAGCGTGCCGCCGTCGCTCATCTGCAGTCCGAGGCCGACGATGAACACGACGACGTTCACGAAGATGATCGTCTTCGTGACGATCAGGTCGTCGGCGAGCGCGAACGACGACGTCGGCGCGCACTCGGGGCAGCGGAATCCGACGGGGGTCGAGCGCATGCAGTCCGCGCAGATCGGGCGATCGCAGTTGGAGCACCGCACGGCCGTCGGGCGGCTCTTGTGTCGGTAGCAGACCGCGGTGTCCTCGGCCTGTCCCTGGAACGGGGTCGTCATCCCCTCCCACGGTACCGCCACCGGGCCGGTTTCGGCTGCACCCGTGCCAGTTCCAGGAGAAACGCGGAGGAGCCGGGGAACGGACTCGAACCGTCGACCTGCCGCTTACAAGGCGGATGCTCTACCAACTGAGCTACCCCGGCGTGAATCCCCACGGTACGTGGTTCGGCGCCGCCCCGCCCCTTCGCCGGGTACGGTTCCGTCCACCATGACTCTCCGCACCACCACCCGGCGCGCCGCCGCCGCGGTCCTGCTCGTCGCCGCCGGCACCGGTCTCGCCGCGTGTGGCGACGACCCGAAGGACTCGGCGAAGGTGACCTACACCGACGTCGCCGGCGTCAAGGTCGGCAACGCCACCGACCTCAAGTCCAAGCCCAAGATCGACATCCCGGACGTCCTCCCGCCGAAGACGCTCGTCAAGAAGGACATCGTCGTCGGCACCGGCGCCACCGTGAAGAGCGGTGACTCGCTCACCGCCCAGTACGTCGGCGTCGCCTGGGGCGGCAACAACCAGTTCGACGCGAGCTGGGACCGCGGCAAGGACCCGACCTCGTTCACCCTCGCCAAGGGCTCCGTCATCGACGGTTGGACCGAGGGCCTGCCCGGCATGAAGGTCGGCGGTCGACGCCTCCTCATCGTGCCGCCCGCGAAGGGCTACGGCGATCAGGCGCAGGGCGCCGACATCCCGGCCGGTGAGACGCTCGTGTTCATCGTCGACGCCGTGAAGACCGCCAAGGCACCGAAGACCGACACCTCGGCAGCAGCCGGCGGTGCGGGCGGTGCCTCGGGCCTCACCGACGAGCAGCTCCAGCAGGCGCTCCAGAACGCTCAGGTGCAGGGCCAGTAGGCCTGGGCCGACCACACCCGGAACGCCGCGAGGGGCCGCTCCTGTCGATCCAGGAGCGGCCCCTCGTTCGTTGAGGCCCACAGGCGGCGCGTCTCCCGAACGCTGCCGGTGGGGTCGGGTTGGTTCGCGGCGCCCCTCAGCGGGGCCCCGCCGGGCCTCTCAGGCGCCGAGCGTGGCCTCACGCTCACGCAGGTGCGTCTGCACCTTGCGCTTCACGCGCTGCAGGGCGTTGTCGATCGCCTTGGGGGCGCAGCCCACCCGCTCACCGATCTCCTCGTACGAGTGGCCGTCGAGGTACAGCGCTAGCGCGCGCGACTCGAGCTCGCTGAGCTTGCTCGAGAGGCACCCGACGAGTGCGCCGAGCTCTTCGGCCGACACCGCACGGGTGGCCGGATCGAGGGTCGACGGCCCGGGGAGGATCTCCTCGAGCGTCGGCTCGTTCTCGAGCGAGCTGCTCGCCGTGCGCGAGAACGACACGTAGCCGTTGAGCGGCTTGTGCTTGTTGCGCGTCGAGGTCTTCACCGCGGTGATGATCTGACGCGTGATGCAGAGTTCCGCGAAGTTGCGGAACGAGCTCTCACGGTCCGGGCGGAAGTCGCGCACCGCCTTGTAGAGGCCGACGAGCCCCTCCTGGATGAGGTCGTCGTGATCGCCGCCGACGAGGAAGTACGACGAGGCCTTCATGCGGACGAAGCCGTAGTACCGACGGACGATCTGGTCGTGGGCCCGCCGATCGCCGTTCTTCGCGAGGGCGATGAGGAATCGGTCGTCGACGCGGACGTCGCTTGATGCACGGCGGGAGATAGCCACGGGTCAGCCTTTCGACCGGTCGGAGCGGTGACCGGCGTCAATGGATCTGATCCGGATGACAGTCCCCTCCCAGGGTGCCAACCAAATCAATGGGTGATGGGTTTTGATGACCCTCGACCTGAGATCGAAGGTCGAGCCTCAGGATCGACTTGAGACTCGCTGCGGGCAAACTAGTCGCAAGAAACCCTGCATGTCAAGGAATCTCTGCAAGACCCCTTGCGAGCGTTGCGGCAACCCTCGAGTAGGGCGGGAGATCAGCGTGAGACGGCTCATGGCCGACACCCGTGACCGGGGCCGCCCGGCCACCATCACCGATGCGGGTCAGCGGTGCTGCGCGGTGAACGCGGCGTACATCAGCACCGCCGCGGCGGCGCTCACGTTCAGCGAGTCGACCTTGCCGACCATCGGCAGCGAGACGAGCGCGTCGCAGGCGCCCGCCACGCGCGGCCGAAGGCCCTTCCCCTCTCCACCGAGCACCAGCGCGACGGATCCGGTGAGGTCGAGGTCGCCGAACGCGGCGCCGTCCATCGCTGCGCCGTAGGTCCACGCGCCGCCGGCCTTGAGCTCCTGCACCGCGTCGGCGACGTTGCGGACGACCGCGACGTGCAGGTGCTCGATCGCACCTGCCGAGGTCTTGCAGACGGTCGCGTTGACCTGCGCGGCACGGCGTTCGGGGACGACGAGCCCGATCGCGCCGGTGGCCTCGGCCGTACGGGCGATGGCGCCCACGTTGCGTGGGTCGGTGATCTCGTCGAGGACGATCACGGTTCCCGGGCGACCGATGAGCGACGCGAGCTCCACGTACGGGTACGGCGCGCACTCGGCGACGATGCCCTGGTGGTCGTGGGTGCCGGCCAGAACCTCGAGGTCGTCGGCGCTCACGACCTGGACGGTCTGCTCCGAGAGCCACGGCGCATCGGCGAGCTGCGGCAGCGCGTGCACGATCCGCACGTGGCGACGGCCCGCGCGGATCAGCTCTCGGACGGGGTTGCGGCCGTAGACCAGGCGATCGCCGCTGGGGCGCTCGTCGCCGCCCGCCGACCGACGTCCGCGGTCGCGGTCACGATCGCGGAACTCACGCCGGCCGGCCCCTGGATCGGGTCGCCCGCCGCCTGCGGCGCCGCGGTCGAAGCGGTCGGGGCGCCCGCCGCGGCCACCACCGCCCGGCCCTCGCCGGCTACCGCCGCCGTGTCCGCGTCCGCCGCTCATGCCGGGATCAGCTCCGGGCCGTCGGCGCCGTCGCGCACGACCCAGCCGAGCGCGGCCAGCTCGTCGCGCGCGGCATCCGCGGCCGCCCAATCCTTCGCGGCGCGTGCAGCGGCGCGTGCCTCGACGAGCGCGTGGACCTCAGGGCCAGGGCCCTCGACCGCCTCGTCGGCGTCGAGCAGGTGCGCGAGGCCGAGGACGTCGAGCATCTCGCGCAGGTGCGCGTCGCCGACGGTGCCGCGCGGCCGCCGGTTGGCCTCGCGCACCCACTCCGCGAGCGCGGCCAAGGCGACCGTGGTGTTGAAGTCGTCGGCGAGCGCGTCGAAGAACGCGTCGCGGTGCGGCGCGAGCTCGTCGGGGCTCGGACCCTCCACGAGCGACCGGCCGGTCTCCACGAGCCGGGCCACGCGCGCCTGGGCCTGTTCCATGCTCGCGTCGGAGAACGCGAGCGGCTGGCGATAGTGGGCCGTCGCGAAGAGGTAGAGCACGGCGTCGCTGCCCCAGCGGTCGAGCACGTCGGAGAGCAGGGCGACGTTGCCGAGCGACTTGCTCATCTTCTCCTCGCCGAGCTGGAGCATGCCGCTGTGCATCCAGATGCGCGCGAGGTCGTGGCCCATGCCGCAGCGCGTCTGCGCCTCTTCGTTCTCATGGTGCGGGAACACGAGGTCCCGTCCACCGCCGTGGATCTCGAAGTCGGCGCCCAGGTGCTTCTCACCCATCGCCGAGCATTCGATGTGCCAGGCCGGCCGGCCGCGGCCCCACGGGCTCTCCCAGCTGGTGTCCTCTCCGGGCTTCGTCGACTTCCAGAGCGCGAAGTCGGCCGGGTCCTCCTTGAGCTCCGCGCCCTCGAGGCCCTCGCCCTGGTCGGCATCGTCGAGCCCGCGGCGCGAGAGCTCGCCGTAGCGCTCGTCGGAGCGCACCCGGAAGTACACGTCGCCGCCCTGCTCGTAGGCGTGGCCGCGGTCGATCAGCGCGGCGGTGAGCGCGATGATCTCGTCCATCGTCTCCGTGACGGTCGGCTCGACGTCCGGTCGCCCGAGCCCGAGGCGGTCGGTGTCGGCCTTGTAGCGGGCCGTCATCGCGGCACCGAGCTCTGCGGAAGGGATGCCCTGCTGCTGGGCAGCGGCGTAGATCCGGTCGTTGATGTCGGTCACGTTCGCGACGAACGTCACCTCGTTGCCGATGGCCCGCAGGAAGCGCGCGAGCCAGTGGAACGTGATGAAGGGGCGGGCGTTGCCGATGTGGACCGGCTGGTAGACCGTCGGACCACATGCGTACACGCCGATCTTGCCGGGCTCGCGGGGCACGAGCGGCTGCACCTTGCGAGTGCGGGTGTCGAAGAGGCGGACGGGCGTGCCGCCCGGCAGCTTGATCGGGATCTGGTCGGCCACGGGCGCACGGTACCGGAGGAGGGACGCCGCGCGTGGGCGAGGCTCTGCGCGAACGCGCAGCGGCCGCGCTAGAGCGCGGCCTGCACCTCGGTGGCGACCGCCTCCCCGGCGCGGATCGCGCCGTCCATGTACCCGCTCCACCGCACCGCCGTCTCCGTCGACGCGAAGTGGATGCGCCCCTCGGGGCGGCGCAGCGCCTTGCCGAAGCCGATCGTCGCTCCGGGCGACGGGATCGCGATCGGGCAGCCGCGGTGCAGCGGCTGGGCATCCCACGAGAGATCGAGGTAGTCGCCGGGCTGGGCGGCGGCGCTCCCGAACCAGCGCGTGAACTGGGCGATCACACGGCTGCGGCGCACGGCCGGGCTCTCGTCCCAGAACTCGCGGGCGTTCTGCCCGTCGACGAACCCCATCATCACGCCGCGGCCGTTTCCGGGGCCGGTGAGGTCGAAGGTGTTGCTGACGGGTCCCGTGTCGCTGACGGCCTGGCCCGTCAGCCCCGCGGAGCGCCAGAACGCGGTCGGGTAGATCGCGATCACCTTGCCCACGGACCCCATCGGCATGCGCTGGTAGAGCTGGTCCTTGAGGGCGGAGAGACCGGGCTCGAACGCGATGCGCGGCACCATCGGCGGCGGCACCGCCACGACGACGCGGCGGGCGCGGACGGTGAGGCCGTCGGCGAGCACGCCGACGGCCTCACCGTCGGTGATGATCTGCCGGACCGGGCGCCCGAGGCTGACGGCGCCGGCCGTGAGCTTGCCGACGAGCCCCTCGGGCAGGCGCTGGGAGCCGCCGACGAGCTGGCTCTCCTGCGCTCCCGCGGTGGTGTTCAGCAGCGCCTCGAGGCTGCCGGCGGCCTTCACGTAGAACAGGAGGTGCAGCGGCGAGAGGTCACGCGGCTCGCAGGAGAAGATGGCGAGGATCGCTGCGGTCACGAGCGAACGGGCACCGGCGGTGAGCACGTTGTCCTCGATCCAGGACTGGCACGTGACGCCGTCGAGGGCCTTCGCACGCGGCGATGCCCACGGCTGGGCCGGGTCGATGCCGCGGGCCATCGAGTTGATGAGCGAGATCACGCGCTGCGCTTCCAGGAGCGAGAGGAGGTCGAGCGGCGGCACGGTGCCCGTGTAGCGCTTGACGCTGCCGTTGAAGTCCTGGACGTTCTTGCCGGTGTCCCACGTGCGATAGGTCGCGACGCCGAGCTCGGCGGCCAGTGCGAGCACGCGATCCTGGCCGGGGCCGACGAACGTGGCGCCCCAGTTGATCGGCTCGCCACCGCTCGCCGTCTCGGTCCACACCCGTCCACCGACGCGCGTGTCGGCCTCGATGACGTGCACCGACCGGCCGGCCTTCGCGAGGGCCCGGGCGGCGCTCAGGCCGGTGAGACCGGCGCCGACGATCGCGACGTCGACGCTGAGCTCCGGCGCATCGTCGGCCGCCTGGGCCGCGGCGGGCTGCAGCCCGGCGACGGCCGCCGCGCTCACGCCGGCGGTCTTGAGGAGATGGCGTCGGGACAGCGCGCTCATGCGAGTACATGTACCGGACGCGCGCCGTTGTCACATCCGAACTTGGTTCGGCCCGGAACGACGACGGGCGCCCACCGGGCGCCCGTCGAACTTCGAGCTCGCGCGTCCGCGACCGACCGAGGGAACGTCCCGGTCAGGTGCGCGCGTGGCGGAGATGCAGGTGGGAGCCCCTCAGTGGGTGAGGGACTTCTTCTGCGCTTCCGTCTCGGGCGTCTCGCGGTAGGGGTTGTCGACGCTGACCTCGCCCTCCTCGAGGTAGGCCGACTCGACGTTGACCTCCCAGATGTCGTGCTCGTGGCCGAGCACGAGGTTGTCGACGGCGCGCATAGCGCTGAGCATCGAGTGGTCGGAGTTGTTGTAGCGGTGTAGGCCGTTGCGGCCGACCTGCTGGAGGTTCTCGATGCCGGCGAGCCAGTCCTTGATCACGTCGACGCGCTGCGAGTAGTTCTCGTCGTACATCGGGTAGGCCTTCGGGACGCGCACGACGTAGCCACGCTCGACGCGCTCGGCGCGGTCGACGAGGCCGATCTGCACGAGCTCCTTGGTGGGCGAGCGCGACGAGG
>JAQIJQ010000063.1:0-15883 GCA_036946195.1 Patulibacter minatonensis
GCCCTTGGCGTGCGCAAGCTGGAGCTGCTGAGCGGCAGCGAGGTGGTGGCGACGAGCAATCGCACGTGCGTCGACTGGAGCGTGCTGCCGTGCTCGGAGCCGAGCGCAGGGCTGGCGACCGGGGCGCAGGTGTCGGTGAAGGTGCGGGACACGAGCCTGCGGTACGGCGCTCAGGAGCTGCGGCTGCGGGTGACGGACGGAGCCGGGAACGTGACGACGACGCCGGCGCAGCCCATCGGCCTCGAGAACCGCGTGCCCGGCATCTGGCAGCCGTCGGGGCAGGGGCTCTCGAGCGCGGCCGAACGGGAGCTGAACTGGAAGGTGGACGCGTACGACGCCCCGATCACGAGCGCGACCATCCGCCTGTGCACCGGAACCGGTGAGGCACCGGCCGACTGCCGCGAGGAGGCCATCGCGCCGACGGGGCCATACCGCTTCACCATCGGCGGCGACGGCGCCACGGCCACCGCCCGGATCACCCTCACCGACGCCGCGGGCAACAGCAGCACGAGCGACCTCATCCGCTTCAGCCGCGACGCGAGCGCGCCGGCCGCGCCCGTGATCAGCCAGACGGGCGGCACCGGCGCATCGCGCGACGTGACCATCAACGGCGAAGCCGGCGCGAGGATCGACGCGAAGGTGTGCGCCGTCGGCGGGGCCTGCGCCGACGTGCCGACCACCACCGCGCCCGCGGTGTTGAAGGTGAACCTGCCCGGCGGCGGCGACTACGACATCGTCGCCACCCTCACCGACGCCGCCGGCAACACGAGCGCGCCCGGCACCCTGCGCCTCACGCGCGGCACGGTGACGCCCGAACCGAAGTCGATGGCGCTCGCCGTGAAGGTGAGCTCCAACCTGCGCAAGGGCCGGATCGACATCAGCGGCAGCGTCGCCGCCGGATCCACCCGCCGCATCGACGTACAGCTCATCGGCAAGAGCCCACGCGGCAGACGCGTCACCCGCACCCTCAAGCTCGCGGTGCCCGCGAGCGGGCGGTTCAAGGTACGCGTGAAGCCGCCGCGCGGCGCGAGCGTGCGCAAGACCGTGCAGCTCGTCCTCACGCCCAAGCCCGCCAGCGGCTGGCGCGTGACGCACTACACCCACACGATCCGCCCCTGACGCGCGACCCGCCCTGAGGGCGTGTGCAGGAACTGGCTCACCCGCACCGCGCCCACGGCTTAGAATCAAGGGATGAAGCGCCCCAGCTGGCGCGCCCCTCTCCCTGGAACGAGCGGCGCGCAGTCCCGCAGCAGCGCGCGCCCCCGCCCCGACGACCAGCCGGGAGCGACCCGGCCCGCCCCGATCCTCAAGACGACCGCCGACGCGGCCGACGCACAAGACGTGGCCCCGCCCAGCACCACGCGCCCCCAGCGCGCCGACCGCGCCCCGCGGCGCCCGCTCGGTCGCCGGCTGCGCGCGCTCGTCGCCGTCCCCGTCGTGGTCGCCGCCGCAGCGCTCGCCGGCTGCTTCAGCATCACCGGCGAGACGATCGTGCAAGACGGCGAGATCGGCGACGTGATCGTCACCACCGACATGTGCCTCACCATGGGCGCCTCCGGCTGCGCCGGCGGCCTCACCGACGAGACCAGGGGAGACGTCCAGTACCTCGTCGGCTACCTCGTGCCCACCTGGGCGCTCGAGCCGGCCACCATCAACTGGAAGGGCGACCTCGGCAACATCACCGTCGCCCGCAGCCTGCCCTACGAGAACATCCTCCAAGGCTTCTCGCCGGCGCCGCTCGGCCTGCACTGGGTCGGATACAGCACGAACGCCATGACGGCCCCGCCGCCGCAGACCGACCTGCGCATGCAGGCCACCAGCCGCATCGGCGTGCCCGACGCGGCCCCAGGCACCCTCTCGCTCGCCACCGTCACCGGCTTCCGGCTCGTCCGCGACAGCGCCGGCGGCACCCGCACCGCGCTCGCCGAGGACCGCGCCTACAACTGCGCCGAGGTGACCGACGGCCTCCCGACCACCCAGTGCATCCTCAGCGGGCAGCCCGCCCAGGCCACCACGCCCGGCCAGACGCCCGTCACCGAGGACGTCGACCTCAACACCATCAGCCTCGGCACCCCGCCGACCGTGCCGACGATCCGCGCCGGCGGCAGCGCCATCCTGCGCTTCCCGCTCAGCACCAACTACAAGGGCGACGGCAACGACACGATCCCCATGCGCGTCACCTCCACGCTCCGCGGCGCGAAGTTCGAGTTCCCGCCGAACGTGATCCTCGGCGGCAGCGGCCTGCCCGCCGAGGTCAAGGTGACCGTGCCGCTCATCGCGAACACCGGCGACTACACCGTCACCCTCGCCACCGCCAACGGCATCCGCAAGGCCACCGGCACCATCCGCGTGATCGGCATCCGCACGCTCATCAGCGCCGGCCAGGAGGACGACACCACCGTCGCCACGCTCAAGGAGGGCGTCGCGGGCCTGCGCAAGTACCTGCGCACCGCGAAATCCGCCGACATCCGCCGCGGCAACACCTTCGACCTCCCCGTCAAGCTCCCGAGCGCCGGCACCCTCACGGGCACGCTCGTCGGCAGGAACGGCGGCCGCAAGAAGGTCACCCTCAGCGCCGGCAGATCGACGATGAAGATCCCCGGGACCGCCACCCTGCACCTCACCCCGAAGACGGCGGCCCGCAGCATGCTGCGCTCCGGCCGCAGTCTCGACGGCAAACTGCGGCTCGTGTTCAAGCCCCGCAGCGGCAAGGCGCAGAGCGCCACGCTCACCGTCAAGCTCAAGTAGCTCTGCAACCCGGCCTGCACTCGGTAGGCCTCCCGGCGCCGGGGACGAAACCCTCACCGTGCGCATTGCGGACGACGAGATCCGAGAGAAGTACCTCGAGCGCGCGATCCGTGAGCTGGGGGACGTCGAGCGCGAAGTGCGCGCCTGCGAATCCTGCCAGCGCAGCGACCGCGCTCCCGTCCTCTCCTCCGGCCACCCGCAGGCCGACATCATGCTGATCGGCTACGAGCCGAGCGACTCCGAGCTCGCCGAAGGCGTCGCCTTCTACGGCCGCGCCGGCACCGCGATCCTCAAGAGCCTCGGCCGCCTCGAGATCGACCCCACCACGATCTACGGCACCCTGCTCGTCAAGTGCCCCAAGGTCGACGACGAGCACACCGACGCGCCGCTCTCCGCACTCGTCGCCCGCGAGATCGCGATCGTGCAGCCGTCGGTGATCGTCGTCAACGGCGAACGCGCCCTCGGCGCCCTGAACGCCCTCGACATCCCGCTCGCCCGGCCGCTCAAGTGGGCGCCCGGCGAGATCCAGCGCTTCACCCCCACCTGCGAGGCGATCACCACGCCCGACATCAACCAGTGCCTCGACGAGGACACCGCCAAACGCGCCTTCTGGAGCGCGTTCCGCAAGCTCGGCGACTGGTACGCCGACCAGCCGCCCTGGTAGCGCGCCCGGGCGGGTGTGGCTGGGATGGTGCCCCCGGCACCACCCCAGCCCCATCCGGCGCTGGGCCGCGATGCGGTGTCGACCGCGCACCGCTGGGCAGCGGGGTCGACCCGGCCAACCTACGAGGTTCGCCCGCGTCGCTGTGAACCGGATTCAGTCGCCGCGGCGCCCCTCGCGCGGAGTGCCGCCGGCCCAGACCGCTGCCGGCGCCGAACCGTCCGGCTCGAGGGCGTCGAGCGGCAGCAACGCCTGCGCGGCGAGCAGGCGGACGCTCTCGAAGAGCCCGCCCATCTCCTCGCTGCTCGACGCGTTCGCCTCCCGCTGGAGGAGCAGCAACCCGGCACCCCAGATGCTCGCGCAGATCACGCCCGCCATCTCGTAGGGCCGGCACGCCCGCACCAGGCCACGCTCTGCGAGCACCTCGATCCGCCGCCCGAACTCCGCGACCGCGAGCGCCACGCGCAGGCGGATCTGGTCGTTCGTCGCGGCCATGTGCTCGTCCTTGTCGAGCACGTCCAGCTGCCCGAGCAGCCGCGCCCGGTCGGTGTCGCCCTGGAACGCGCGCTCCCACCGGCGGCAGTAGTCCATGACGTGGTCGAAGGTGAGGTCGTCGTCCGACGCCACCGACGGCAGCGTGAACTCGATGAAGTCGATGTGGATCTGCTCGCGCACGGCGGCGTACAGGCCGTGCTTGCTCCCGAACCGCAGGTAGATCATCCCGACGCTGACCCCAGCCTCGTCGGCGATCTCGTTCACCTTCACCGCATCGCGGATGGTGGTGAGGAACGCCTGCTCGGCAGCCTCGAGGATCCGCTGCTCGGCCGGCGTGCGGATGGGGACGGGAGGTTGTGCGTGCGCGCTCACGCGCGGCCGTTTCGAGAGGGAGATCCGGACGGGATGCGGCGCAGGCTACCGCCGCGCATCCGCTTCGGACCGTATTCCGGCCTCGTGCCGGGGGCCGATCAGGCGTCCGTGAACTCGGGCGAGCGCGGACCGGCCACGAGGCGCGGCACATCGCGCTGGCGGCGCTCGGGCACCCACAGGCTCTTGTCGAGCTGCACCTCGCGCTCTGCGAACGCCCGGCCGCGCGCCCGCTGCCCGAACCCGAGCGCGATCATCGCCGCGCTCCAGCCGCCGAGCAGGCTCTGGTTGCTGCCTGCCGTCATCGCCGCGAGCAGCACGATCGCGATCAGCATGCCCGCCATCCACGCGCGCTGCATCACCCGCCGCGTCTCCGACGGCGGCACGAGCACCACCCCCGCGGGGAGTGGTTCGGCATCAGCGGCCGCGCCACGGCGCGCCATGGCGGTCGCGAACGCCGTCAGCACCACGAACAGCGTGATCTGCACCCCGACGATCAGGGTGACGCCCGACCGGTCGAACGCCTCCGACGACACGAGGATCGCCACGCCGAGCAGCCACCCGAGGCAGCCGACCCAGATCGACGCGCGCGACGTCGCATCCGCGAGCGCGACCGCCGAGACGAACCGCGGGGCCTGGCCCACGCGGGCTCCGGCCTCGGCGTCGACGAGCGGTCTGGTCACGCGCCGAGCCTATCGACTCGGGCCGCAGCGGCACGCAGCTCCGGGGCGCCGTCGGCACCCGCGCGTCGCTCAGTCGGCAGGGCCGTCGGTGAGGCCGATCACCGCCGGGTCGGTGAGGTAGCCCCACGCCTTGAGGTCATGCCCGAACTGGCTGCCGAACGTGACGCCCGGGCCCGCCGGGAAGTTCGAGAAGTCGCCGCGAGCAGACGCCGTCGCGTACACGGCCTTCGCCGCGTCGGTGTCGCCGAGCAGCAGCAGATCGGCGATCCAGGCGGCCGCCGCCTGGCGTCCGCCGTCCTTGCGCACGGCCTCCTCCTTCTCCTTGCCGACCTCCTGCCAGCGGGTCTGCCACTGGGTCACGTCGGTGCGGATGTCGTCCGGGAACTGCCGCGTCACGTCCGCCATCCGGCCGCCCTCCAGCGAGAGGATCTGGATCGGCGACGCCGTGATCGCGTACGCCGCGTAGGCGCCGGTGAACCGCGCGTCGTCGGAGACGAACTCCGGGGTCGCGCTTCCGCCGGCGTCGATCAGCCGGTAGCCGTGGTCGCGCCAGTTGTGCACGAGAGGCTTGCTCCAGCTCTTCGGCGTGGACCGGGCGATCGCCGACACCGAGCAGCAGTGCGCGCCGCCCGAGAACACGTCGACGATCACGTCCGGCGTGCCGTCGCCCGTCACGTCGCGGATCGTGAGGCCGGGGCGCACGTTGTACGCGCCCTTCGCATCGCCGGTGATCGGCAGCCGGCGCGCCGTCGTCCGGCCCCTCGCGCGGATCGTGAGCCGCAGCGGGGCGTAGGAGACGAGCCCGCTCGCGGAGGAGCGCGTGTAGGTGACGGTCGCGGTCACGCCGTTCGCGGTCTTCGTCACGGCACCGCCCGTCGCGGCCTTCGCGTTCTCGAGCGTCGCCGCCAGCAGGCAGCCGACGGCGATCGCCGTCACGAGCAGCGCGCGCAGCACCTTCGGCGTACGCTGGTGCTTCGTGGTCAGCGGCCCGTGCTCACGGGAGGCGACCCGCGGCGTCGGCAGGGGAGTGCGAACGGCCGAGCGCATGCCGAGCCCGGACTGGCGCGCGATCCCGTCGGACCGGCGAACGGTCTTGCGGCGGTCCGCGCCACGGCGGCGGTCGGCGGAGCGGCGGTCGCTGACGCGACGCTCGACGCCGTTCGGCGGCCCGCTGTCGCGCACGCGACGGTCACGGCCGCTGCGCGCCCAGGCCTGCTGGCCGGCGAGCGGAGCCGGGTAGTCGATCTCGGAGGCGGACCTGGTGTGGGCGCCGTCGGACGGGGAGCGGGGCACGGACTGGACAGAGTGCGGGGACGGTGCGGGTGGATCGCCCGCACTGCCTACGGTAACGCCGGGATCCATCAATGCAAGGGGATCGGGGCCGCGGGCACGCACTTGCCGACACCCCGGAGCGCGAACACCCCAGAACTCGGGGCGCCCATCAACCACTTTCTTCGGCGCCCCGCGGCGTCCACTGCGCCCTCGCGGCCGTCAGGCAGCGCTGAGCCGACCTCCAGGCGGACGACCGCGTCCGCTCGATGAACGCTTGGTGAATCCTCCGCAGCGCCCTGCCGCGGCCCCCTAACGTCGCGGCCAGCGTGTCGTCCGAGGCTGCCACGCCGGCGACGGCGCCCGATGAGCGGTACCTGCTTCGCGCCGCGCGTCGCGGAGATCTCGAAGCCTTCGGCACGCTCATGCGCCACTACGAGACCACGATGTACCGGGTCGCCCTGCGCATGCTCGGCACGCCCGCCGATGCCGAGGATGCCGTGCAGGAGGCGATGGTGCGGGCGTGGCGGTCGCTGCGCCGGTACCGCGGAGATGCCGCCCTGAGCACCTGGCTGTACCGGATCACCACGAACTGCTGCCTTACGCTGATCGAGCGGCGCCGCCCGACGACGCCGCTCGACGATGAGCACCACCACGACCACCACCCCGAGCGCCTCGATCCGGCCGACCGACTCGAGCAGCGCGAGTCGATGAGACAGCTCCTGCAGGCGATCGACGGCTTGCCGCCCGAGCAGCGGGCGGTCGTCGTCCTGCGTGATCTCGAGGGGCTGAGCTACGACGAGGTGGCCGACGTGCTGGAGGTCTCGCTCGCGGCCGTGAAGGGGCGCCTGCACCGCGCGCGGCTGCGGCTCGCCGACGAGCTGGAGGGGCTGCGATGACCGCCGACCCGACCGAGCAGGAGCGTGCACGGGCCGCCTCCGTCGACGGCCTCCTGGGCGAGCTCGCGCGGCAGCCGGTGCGCCCGTCGCGCTCGATCACCGACCGCACCCTCCGCAGCCTGCGCGCCGAGCGGGGGCTCCTCACCGTGGCCGTCGGCGCGGGCGGCACCGACCGGATCTCCGAGGCGGCCGTCGCCCGGGCCGTCGCCCGCGAGGTCAGCGCGCTCGACGGCGTCCGCCAGGCGTCGGTCCGCATCGCCGGGGAGCAGGAGCTGCGGGTGGTCGTGGAGATCGTCGCCGTGCTGGACACGCCGCTGGTCGCGCTCGCGGACGCGGTGCGCGCCGCTGCGAGGCAGGCCGTCGAAGCCACCGCGGGGCGCGCCCCCGAGGTCGTCGACGTGCACGTCCACGACGTGGCCTGAGCGGTCGGGGCGCGGCTCGCGATGTCGGCGCCGGCCGCCGGGCTCGTCCTGGCCACCGCCTCCCTCGCCGCGACGATCGCGGTGGCACTGCGCCCGGGCGGCCGTCTCCCGGACTGGGCGGTGTCGGCGGGGGCGGCGGCGCTGCTCGTGGCCCTGGGCGTGGAGGGCACCGGAGATGCCCGCCGCGTGCTCGATCGGTTCGCGCCGACGCTGCTGTTCCTCGTGGCGCTGCTGTGGCTCGCCGAGGGCTGCCGGCGCGCCGGCCTCTTCGCCGCCGCTGCCCGCTGGGTGGGGCGCGCGGCGGCGCGCGGACCGGATGCGCAGCTCGCCGCCGTGTTCGCGCTCGCGGGCTCGACGACGGTGCTGCTGTCGCTCGACGCGACCGTCCTCCTGGTCACGCCCATCGCGCTGGCCGTCGCGACCCGCCGCGGGTCCATCGACCGGCGGCCGCTCTTCGCCGTCGGCCACCTCGCGAACTCGGCCTCGCTGCTGCTCCCGATCTCCAACCTCACCAACCTCCTCGCGTTCCACGCGAGCGACCTGAGCTTCGTCCGTTTCGGCGCGCTCATGCTCGGGCCATGGCTCGCGGTCCTCGCCATCGAGTGGGTCGTGCTCCGCGGCGCCGGCGCCCGTGCCGAGCCAGGCCGACCGGATCACGACGCGCCGTCCTCGCCCGAACCCGAGCCGCTGCGCCGTGGCGCGGTGCTCGTCCTGGGGACGACGCTCGCGGCGCTCTTCGCCGCGCAGTCCGTCGGCGTCGAGCCGTGGGTGGTCGCCCTCTGCGGCGCCGCGGTGATGGCGCTCGTCACCGGCATGGGGCCGCGCGCGCTCGCCGGTGCGACGCAGCCCGGGTTCCTCGTCTACGTGCTCGGGCTCGTGGTCGTCGTCGACGCGGTGTCGCTCCACGGGCTCGGCGATCTGGTCGACGGACTCCTGCCGACCGGTGACGGCCTGCTCGAACTGCTCGGTGCGGCGGCGCTCGCCGCGGTGCTCGCGAACCTCGTCAACAACCTCCCGGCCACGCTTATCCTGCTCCCGGCCGCCGCTGCGGCGGGAACGCCGACCCTGCTGGCGGTCCTGATCGGCGTCGGCGTCGGGCCGAACCTCACGTTCACCGGCTCGCTCGCCACGCTCCTGTGGCGCAAGCAGCTCGTCGCGCACGGCGTCGACGTGCCCGTCCGCACGTTCACGCGCCTCGGCCTCCTGACGGTGCCCGCCGGCCTCGTAGCGGGCGTCAGCGCGCTCGCCGTCGCCCTCGCGCTCGGGCTCTGACCGGGCTCACGTGGCGTCGGCGAGGATCACCATGATCTCGACGAGGCCCTCGATGACGTGCTCGAGCGGCATGCGTTCGTCGCCCTGCGAGATCCACTCCAGCAGCGCCTCGACGACGGCGCCGACGAGCGCCGTGGCGGCGACCTGGTAGAGGTACGGCTCGCGCTGGCGGATCAGCCCCTGCTCAGCCAGGGACTGGGCGATCTGGAGGAAGATCGCCGAGAACGTGCGCAGCGCCTCGCGGCGGTGCTCTTCGACGGCGCGGCTCGCCCCGACGACCTCCACGAAGTTGATGCGCGCCCGTCGTTCGTCGTCGAGCATCGCGGCCACGAACGCGGTGAGCCCGGCCTGCGCCATCTCGCGCACGCTCGCACCGGCCGGCAGCGCGACGAGGGCGTCCACGGTCGCCGTCTGCGCGCGCGCCACACCCTCGTCGAAGATCGCGATGAGCAGGCTCTCGCGGCCGGCGAAGTGGTCGTAGAAGTTGCGGGTCGACACGCCCGCCGCAGCGCAGATCGCCTCGACCGAGGTCGTCGAATAGCCCGCGCCCCCGAACGCATCGAGCCCCGCATCGAGGAGGCGCTGGCGGCGCTCGGCATCCCGCTCGGCCTGGGTGAGGCCGGCGTACCGGCGCTCGCTGCTCGGCACGGACTCGGGCGGCACCGCTCGAACCTATCGAGCCGGGCCGCGGGACGGAGGCGGGCGCGGTGCCCGGCCGCTGCCGGCGGGTCTCTCGCGTTCCGTCGCGCAATCTGAAAAGGTGTCGTTTCAATGCTCGGTCGGTCGCCTCTCCCCCTGCGCCGTCGCGGGCGCGCCGGCCGAGGCTGCGCGCCCCTCGACCTCGGTGGCTGCGCATGAGCGCGGGAGATGCCACCGGCGACCGGTCTCCCCGGTCGCGGGCCGGCACGCGCACCCGGATCATCGACGCGGCCGCCAGCCTCTACCTCGCGCAGGGCGAGGCCAACACGACGATCGAGGAGATCGCGGCCAAGGCGGGCATGTCCGCCAGCTCCGTCTACCGCTACTTCGGCGGCAAGCGGGCGGTCGAGGACGCGATGATCGACGAGGCGCTCTCGCAGGCGGAGTCCTACCTGGGCGCTGCCCGCCGTGCGCCCTCCCCGATGGAACGGGTCCGGGGTGCCGGGGTGGCGTACTTCCGCGTCGCCGTCGAGTACCCGGTCGCCATGCGCTTCTTCGCCGCACGGTCGCTGCGCGACGGAGGCGAGCACTCGGAGCGCTTCGACCGTGCGGTCACCGTGCGCACCCGCGAGATGATCATCAGCGTCGCCGCCGACCTCAGGCAGGCGATGGACACCGGCGAGATCCCGCCGGGCCGGGTGGCCGACGTGCTGCTCTTCCTCTGGGGGTCGTGGAGCGGCGTGATCACCGCGATGGTGCGGCGCGACGACCTGGCGGTCGATGCCGAGTCGGCCGCCCGGGCCCTCGACCTCGGTCAGTACGCGCTCTCGGCCGCGCTGACGCGCGCCGGCCTCGAGCCGGGCGCGGCGGGGCCCGAGCCGACTCCGGAGGCGATGCCCTGGGCGCGCATCTCGCCCGCGCCCGACCCATCGGGTGGGCGGCGGTGATCCGCGCCAGCCGCCCGTGGTCGACGGCGGGATCTGCCACCAGATCGTCCCTCGGTGCGGTGGGCGCTCAGCGCTGCTGACGGCTGGTGTGCCAGCAGATCGAGCGGTCGATCCGGCTCACGAAGCTCCGGAAAGACGTCGATCAGAGGCAGGCGGCCCCGCCGCGATGTCCCGACCGATTCGAGTCCCATGCCTCTTCGCAAAGCTCCTCCATCACGCGCCGCGTTCGTCGCTGCCGGCGCCCTGGCCGTCCTCGCGCCGACCAGTGCCCACGCCGGCTCGCTCTCCTCGCTCTTCGGAGCGAAGACGACGACCACCACCGCCGCGTCCGCGACCGCCGCGTCCGCGAGCGGCACGTGCGTGCAGCTGCCCACCACCAAGGCCTTCCAACGGCTCGACGGCGATTCGGCCGACTACTCGCTGGCGCCCGGCGGAGACTTCGAATCCGGCGCACAGGGGTGGACCCTCTCCGGCTCGGCCGCGGTCACCTCGGGCAACGAGTCGCTCGGCGTGTCGGCCGGATCCAAGGCCTTGCGCATGCCGATCGGGTCGACGGCGACGTCGCCCTCGTTCTGCATCGACGAGACGAACCCGCACTTCCGGTTCGCCTACAAGGTCGACAGCTCCGGGGCGACCGGGTTCATCGCGCACGTGGTCTACAAGGATGCCCGCGGCGCCGTCACGAAGACCGAACTGCTCTCCTCGAAGGGGCTCTCGCTGACGCCGTCCCAGTGGCAGGCCTCGCCGAACAGCCCCCTGGCGACGATCATCCCGCTCAACGCGACCTCCAAGTCGGCGAGCGTGCAGATCAAGTTCTCCGTCGCCAGTCCGGCCGACCTCAGCTCCGACATCGCGACGACCGTCGTCGGCGACAACGCCCTGAGCAGCTTCATCGGGGGGATCACGGGCGGGGTCAACCAGGCGATCAACGTCGGCGTCAGCCCGACCGCCGGCCTCGTGAACCTCGGCGTGACCATCGACTCCGTGATGGTCGACCCGTACCGCCGCGGCTGACGGGCCGCCGGCTCCATCTTGGGCGTTCGATCAGGGACGGTCGACGCCCAGCCCACGCGCGAGCGTGAGCGCCGAGCGGCTTGCGCGCTCGGCGCTCACGGCGCGGGGGAACCGCCCTCGTCCGAGGGTCAGTTCGCGTTCTGGGTGAGCGGCACGCGCGAGCGCAGGAAGCTCAGCTCGTCGCCGACGACCGCCTCGAACTGCGACGCCCCGGGGTACACGTCGAAGTGACCGCCGGCGTAGTGCTTGAGCGTCGCCCGCATCTTCTCCGCGAGGGCGACCGCCGGCTTCGGCGGCGTCACGTTGTCGGCATCCGCCACGCCGATGAACGTGGGCACGGTGCTCTTCGCCGCGGTGGCATCCGGGCTGTAGAAGGGCAGCTGCAGCACGAAGCGAGCCGTCATCACGTTGCCCGGCTCGGGCGATGTCGGCTGGACGAACGCGTAGCCCTCGGCGGCGCCGGCCTGCGTGAGCGCCGCGAAGTCGCCGGGCTTGCCCGCCAGCGGCACGTACTTGGGCGAGCGGCCGAGCGCGGCGCGCGCGGCATCCTCGAGACCGACGGCCGTGAGGCGCGGCAGCGAGCCCGCGGGGAGCGCCGACACCGTCGCGAACCCGTTCACGTGCGGCGCCTGGGCGATCACCCCGGCGAGCTGCGGCATCTTGGCGCCCAGGCTGAGCACGTGGCCGCCTGAGAGCGACGTGCCCCAGAGCACGATGCGCCGCGCGTCGACGCCCGGAAGCGAGGGCGCGGCGGCCACCGCCGCGCGGTAGTCGGCCTGCTGGCGGTCGGCATCGAGCAGGTTGCGCGGCGTGCCGGAGCTCTCGCCCCAGTTGCGGTAGTCGAACGTGAGCGCGTGGTAGCCGGCGCTCGCGAACCGCTCCGCGAACGGCTGCAGCCGGCTCGACTGGAGGCCTCCGAGGCCGTGCGCGATCACGACCAGCGGCGCGGCCGGCGAGCTGCCTGCCGGTGCGTAGTGGTAGCCGACGATCTGGGTGCCGGACGAATCGAAGGTGACGCGCTCGCGGACCACGTCGGCCGCTTGGGCCGATGCGGCGCCGGCGAAGAGCGCGCCGGCGAGGGCGGTCGTGGACAGGGCGGCTCTGAGCATCGGGAACCTCATGGAAACGGGTGTGGACGGGCGTCTTGACCGGTGGTCAAGGGCGACGGTATCGATCGACGCTCGGCCGGCGGGCGCGCGGAGCGGTTCGTCGCCGGTCACCTCGGCGCGGCCTGTGGTGGAGGGACGTGGCTCGCGGCCGGGCGGTGCGGCAAGATCGAAGGCGTCCATGCCCAGGAACCGACCGCACCTCGACCGCGACGGCAAGCGATCGGAGATCGTCGCCGCCGCTGCCGCGCTGTTCGCCGAGCGCGGGTTCGAGCAGGCGTCGGTCGCCGCGATCGCCGCGCGGGCGCAGATCACGAAGAACACGATCTACTGGTACTTCGACGACAAGGACGCCCTGCTCATCGCCGTGATCTCGGACGCCGTGCGCGCGGCGCGCGGGCGATGGGAGACCGACGACGGCGCGCCGCTGGCCGACAAGCTCGCCGGGCTCACCGCCGTCTTCGACGACATCAGCTCCCTGACGACCGCGCTCCACGCGCGGCTCGATGCCTCCGCCTCGGTGCGCGCGTGGCACGACCGCTTCCACGCGGCCAGCGACGCGTGGCTCCGTGCGCAGATCGTCGACGCCGCCGCGGGCGCCGGCCTGGCCGATCCCCCGGAGGCGCAGGTGCAGGCGCTCGGACGGGTGTGGAGCTACGCGATCGAGGGCATGGTCATCCACCGGCTCCCTGCGCACGAGCGCGCGGAGCTCTGCGAGCAGCTGGTCGGGCAGGTACGGCTGCTCGGGCCCAGGCCGTCAGCCGCTCGCTGAGGCGCCGGCGCCGGCGGGCCGCGAACCGTCGAGGAGTTGCGCCGCGAGCCAGTCCTGCGAGGCATCCATCCACTCCCGGTAGTGCCCCATGGCGCAGTGGTCGTCGTCCGGGTAGAGCAGCAGCTCGCCGCGCGGAGCGCCCTCGGCGAGCGCGATCGAATCGCGGGTGCTCAGGAGCGTGTCGTCGTCGCCGTTGATGACGAGCAGCGGCTGGCGGATCTGGTCGTACCGACCGCGCAGCGAGAGCGCGCGCAGCCGGCGGAGCAGCGAGATCGGACTGGTGGCCCCCGTCACCTCGGCGAGCGCCTCGAGGATGATCTCGGGCAGGCCGAGCTTGGGCGCGAAGCTGCGATCGGTCGGCGCCCCGCAGGCGACAGCGCAGGCGAGTCGGGGATCCGCGGCGGCCATCCGGGCGGCCCAGTAGCCGCCGAAGCTCACGCCGACGAACCCGATCCGGTCGGCGTCGACGCGCGGGTCGGCCACCGCGCTGTCGATCACCTGTCGGTAGATCGCTTCCGACGCCGCCGACATCGGCTCCGCGTAGTCGTACGAGCCCGGCATCTCCATGACGAGCACGCCGAGCCCGGTCGCGTGGTACCGCAGCAGCGGGACGAGCAGCTCCTGCACCGTGCCCTCGAGACCGTTGGTGACGATGACCAGTGGGCAGGGCGTCGGGGTGGCAGGGAGGCAGTGGTACCCACGGACCGTGTCGCCGCCCGTCTCGATCGAGACCGGCTCGACGATCGTCTCGAGGCCCGGTGCGATCGCGGCCGCGAGCAGGTCGAAGAGCGCGCGGGAGCGATGGTAGGCGGCAAGGCGCCGGGGCGTACCGCCGGGAAAGGCGCTCACCTGGAGGTAGGTGACCGCGCGCAGCAGGCTCGCGACCGCGGGGGCCACGGCGCGCAGCGGAGCGGCGTGCCCCGGGCCCTCGCCCTCGCCCATTGCACGCACCACCCCCTCGGGCGGCAGCAGCGCGTGGTCGGCGAGGAGGGTCGCCCACGGCGCGAGAACGGCGCGCAGGCGGTGCGGGTCGCGGTCGCCGGGCGCCGCGAGGGCTGCACGGATCTCCTCGCCGGCCTGCGGGTCGATTCGGTTCAGCGCCGCGATCGCGTCGTCCACGTGCCCGTCCGCGATGGCGTCCCAGTAGCCGCACCAGCGGTCGTCCTCGAACGAGCGGCATCGATGCAGCTCGTTCGAGAACTGGGCCGGGTCCAGGCCGCCCATGTTCGCGTAGCGCAGCGGGAACAACGCGGGCAGGAAGGGCGCCGCGCCGAGCCGGCGCACCACCTGCTCGGTCATGCCCGTGGCCGCGCACGCACTGACCAGCCAGCGCCGCCTGCCGTTCGCCGTCGTGTTCGCCATGTCCCGATCCCGTCCGATCCCGCGCCCGGCGCCCTGCCGAGCCTGCAGGGTCAGGAGGGTAGTAGGCTATTGAACTCGTGTCCAATAGCCCTCGTACGCGCCTCGATGTCGCCGCCCGGCGCGAGCAGCTGCTCGCCATCGGCAGCGAGCTGTTCGCCGCACGGCCCTATGACGAGGTGTGGATCGACGATGTCGCCGCGCGCGCCGAGGTCTCCCGCGGGCTGCTCTACCACTACTTCGAGAGCAAGCGCGGGTTCCTCCACGCGGTCGTGGAGCGCGAGACGCAGGCGATCCTCGCGGCGACGGCCGTGGCGCCCGGGGTGCCGGCAGAGGCGCAGCTCCGCCGGTCGATCGACGGGTACCTGGAGTACGTCGCGGCCCGCCCGCACGGGTACCGGGCCCTGTTCCGCGGGGCGGTCGGTGCGGACCGGCGCGTGCGCGAGATCGTCGACGCGAATCTCGAGCGGCAGTGCGAGCGCATCCTCGCCTCGATCGCGCCCGAGGAGCCGACCGAGGCGATGAGGCTGGCGGTCCACGGGTGGATCGCCAGCCTCATCGCGATGGTCCTGCGGTGGCTCGACGACCCGGCCGTCGAGCGTGAGGAGCTGGCCGCGCTCGCGACGGCGATGCTCGCCGCCACGCTCGCGGCTGCTCGCTAGCAGTTGCTGGCGTAGGCGCTCAGCTCGTTGGCGTTGATCGCCGTGTGGGCGCCGCAGATGAACGGCGTGTAGCGCGTGTCCTCGTCGACGTAGCGCTTGAGCCAGGCCACGGTGGCCGCGCCGACGCGGGCGCTCGCCGAGTTGGTTCCGAGGTGGCCGAGTCCCGAGAACTCGGTGTACGCCTTGGGCGTCGAGTTCGGCAGCGAGTCGTAGAAGAAGCGCGCGTTGTCCTTCACGGGCGCGATGAAGTCGTTCTGCGCGCCGATCTCCAGCGACGGGACGGACACGTCCTCGAACGCGATCTGCGGGTTCCACGGGGCCAGGCCGACGGCGGCCTTCAGCGCGGGCCGCTCACGCGACGCCTCGAGCGTGGCGCCGCCACCCATCGAGTGGCCGACGACGGCCTCGCGCGCCGGATCGACGAGCGTGCGCTCCTTGGCGGTCGACGTCACGAAGTCGAGCGCCGCGAGGAGCTGCTGCGAGCGGCTGGTCGGGAAGTCCAGGAACGTGTTGTTGACGTCGAACGCGATCGTCACGAAGCCGAACGACGCGGCGCGCTGCGCGAT
>JAQIJQ010000064.1:0-18294 GCA_036946195.1 Patulibacter minatonensis
CTGCGGGCCGGAGGTCGCGGATGATCGCCCGCAGGCCCGCGATCTCGCGATCGAGCTGCTCGACGACCGACTCGATCGTCGCTGCGCGCTGGTCCGCATCCGCGGTGCGCAGCGCGCCGCGCAGCGCGAGCTTGAGGGCGCCGAGGCCCTGGAGCGTCTCGTCGTGGAGCTCGCGGGCCCACCGCTTGCGCTCGCCCTCGGCGGCCGCGATCGTCGCGCGCAGGCGGCCGGCCTCCACCGTGCGGGCGGTGCTCACGGCCGTCGCGGCGCTCGCGGCGAGCGACCGGACGGCCCGCTCGTCGGCCTCCGCGAAGTCGTGGCGCTCGCCGAGGTGGTCGAACGCAACGAGCACGCCGAGCGTATCCCCGCGGAAGTGCAACGGGAGCGCGAGCGCGGAGGTCGCCCCGGGCACGCCGAACGCCTGCGCCTCGGCGGCGATGTCGTCCCCGGCGCCGAAGAAGGCCGCGCTGGCCGCCTCGAAGGCATGGCGGGCGATCGGGCCGTCGGCGGCGAGCGCGCCGCCGGGGACCGGCGTCGCGAGCGCGGTCGTCGCACGGGTGGCGACGGACAGCTCGCCGCCCTGCCGGAGCGCGATGACGACGGTGTGCGCATCGACGAGTCCGCGGGCGCGCCGGGCGATGAGCGCGAGCTGTGCGTCGACGTCGGTGGCGTCGCCGATCGCCAGCGCGACGTCGACCGTGGCCTCCAGCCCGCGCAGCGCACGCTCGAGCTCGTCGCGCTGCTCCTCGCCCTGCGCGAACAGCCGGGCGTTCTCGATCGCGATCGCTGCCCACTCCGCGAGCACCACGACCGTCTCCACGTCGCGGTCGTCGAAGTCGTCGCCGGTGTCCTTCTCGGTGAGGTAGAGGTTGCCCCAGGCCTCGCCGCGGATCCTGATCGGGACGCCGATGAAGCCGTGCATCGGCGGGTGGCCCGGCGGGAAGCCGAACGATCGCGGATCCGCGCCGACGTCGTGCAGCCGCAGGGGGCGCGGCTCGTCGATCAGCACGCCGAGGATGCCGCGGCCGCGCGGCAGGTCGCCGATCGCCGCGTGGGCCTCCACCGGGATCCCGCTCGTGAGGAACTGCTCGAGCTGGCGACGGCGCTCGTCGAGCACGCCGATCGCGGCGAACTTCGCGCCCGTGAGGCGGCGCGCCGTCTCCAGGATCGTGTCGAGGAGGGTGTCGAGGTTCAGCTCGGCGGTGAGCGAACGGCCGACCTCGAGGAGGTTCTGGAGTCGGCGGATCTGCGCTTCGGGTGTGGGCATGGCAGGTGGCGCGGTGGGCTTGGCTTACCCTAAGGCCAGTGACCGTCCGGATCGTCCTCGCCGATGACCCACGCCGTCGTTCGCAGCGGCCTGCGCCTGCTGCTCGACGCCGAGGCCGACCTCGAGGTCGTCGCCGAGGCCGGCGATGCCGACAGCGCCCTGCGCAGCGTGCTCGGCCACAAGCCCGACGTGCTCGTCCTCGATCTCAACATGCCGGGTGAGCTCACGTCCCTCCAGGCGCTGCCGATGGTGGCCGAGCGCAGCCCCGGCACCCACACCGTCGTGCTGACGATGCAGGACGACCCCGAGTTCGCACGCCGCGCGATGCGGGCAGGGGCGAAGGCCTACGTGCTCAAGGAGGCAGCCGACACCGACCTCGTCGAGGCGATCCGCCAGGCCTCCCAGGGTCAGACCTACCTCACCCCCTCGCTCGGGGCCAAGCTCGCCGCCGCACCGCCCGAGGACGCGGGGAGGCCGGGTGATCTCTCCGAGCGCGAGGTCGAGGTGCTGCGCATGATCGCGCTCGGCCACACCAATGCGGAGATCGCAGGCGAGCTGTACCTCTCCGTGCGCACGGTCGAGACGCACCGCGCGCACGTCCAGCAGAAGCTCGGCCTCAGCACCCGCGCCGAGCTCGTGCGCTATGCGATCGACCACGGCCTGCTGAAGGCGGGCGCATGACGGACGCCGTCAGCAGCGCCGCCCACGCGGCCGTCGACGGGCGGCAGGTCGCCGTCGTGACGGGCGCTTCGAGCGGGCTCGGTGAGGCGATCGCCCGCCGCCTCTCGGCCCGCGGGTTCCGCGTGCTGCTCGTGGCCCGCCGCGCCGAGCGCCTCGCCGCGCTCGCTGCCGAGCTCCCCGGCGCGCTCGCCGTCGAAGCGGATCTCGCCGCGGCCGACGGGCCTGCGCGCGTCGCGAGCGCCGTCGATCTCGCTGGCGGCAAGCTCACCCTCCTCGTCAACAACGCCGGGATCGGTGGCCGCGGCACCTTCGCCGAAGCCGGCTACGCAGGCGTGCGGGCCACGATGGCCGTCAACTTCGACGCCCAGCTCCGCGTCACGGAGGCACTGCTCCCGGCGCTGCGGGCCGGCGCGCCGTCGTCGGTGCAGTTCGTCTCGAGCGTCTCGGGCCGGATCGCGCGGCCCGGCGCCGGCGCCTACTCGGCGTCGAAGTTCGCACTCATCGGCTGGGCGGATGCCCTCCGTGCCGAGGAGGCCGCGTACGGCGTGCACGTCGGCACGATCCTGCCGGGTTTCATCGCGACCGAGGGCTTCCCCCAGACGGAGCTGCTCGAGAAGCGCGCCACGCGCTGGCTCGTCGGCGATCCCGAGATGGTCGCCGACGCGGTCGAGTACCTCCTGCGCACGCGCCGCCCCGAGCGTCATGCCCCGCCGCTCTGGAGGGGCATGACGCTCCTCGCAGCCGTGGCTCCGCGGCTGGTGCACCGGATGGTGTCGCGCGGCACGATGACGCCGAGCACCGAGCACTGACCGTGGCAGGCGGTCCCGACGCCTCGTCCGCCGAGCCCGGGGGCGCCGCGGGCACTCCGGCCGGCGACGAGGAGGCGTTCGTGCGCGCGCTCGGCACGCTCGGCCCGCAGGGCCGCCTCCCCGGGCAGCTGCTCTACGCCACGAGTGCGCTGGAGGCCGCCGGGATCGACGTCGAGGCCCTCGCCACCTGGGCCGCCGCGCACGGCGGCGGCCCGCTCCAGGCCGGGGCCGTGAAGGTGCGCAAGGGCCAGCGCCCGGAGCAGGGGAGGGTCGGGCGGCCCGAGGGCTTTATCGGCGTGCCCGACCACCTCATCCGCTGAACCCATGACGGCTCGGCGGGATCCTCCCGCCGAGCCGGCCGGCGGATCCCGCGTTCGCGTCGACCTCAGCCGGCCCCGAGGGCGCGTGCCAGCGGCGGCACGCGTGTGACCACCTGGTCGAGCAGCAGCAGGACGATGATGCTCGCCCCGAGCAGCGGGAACATCGCGCCGAGCACGAGCGTGATCGCGACGACCCCTGCCCCGAACCGGCGATCCGGCTGCCGACGCGGCGCCCCGAGGCCCTTCGGCTTGCGCTTGCGCCACATCACGATCGCCGTCGCGCACGAGAGGAGCAGCGCGAGCGATCCGACGAGCGAGAGCAGCTGGCTCCAGATGCCCCATTCGCGACCCTCGTGCACGGCGATGCCGAAATCGGTGGCCTTTGCGAGCGGCCCGAACTCCGAGAACGCGTACTGCTTGATCGGGAGTGCCGTGTACTGGTCGAGGTAGGCGACCGCCTCATCCGTCGACGACTGGTTCGGCAGCACGTCGGCGTCGGCGAACTGGAACACCGAGTAGCTCCCGGTCGCATCGCCGGGGTAGGTGATGGTGTAGCCGGGCTTGAACCCGAGGCGCTGCGCGCGGCCGACGATCGCGTCGATGGGCGCGCCCTTCGTCGGGTCCCACGTGATCGTGTCGGCGTGCGCATGGCCCGTATGGCCGTCGCCGCCGCCCTTCACGCTCACGTCCGGCCGGGCGGCGGTGAGATCCGACAGCCCTGCACTGCTGAGGTGGCCCTCGTGGCCGGCGTGCCCCGGCTTGCCGGCCGACGCGCCCCCGCCGGCGTCGGTCGCGCTTCCGCCGGAGGGACCCGTCGCCGCCGGCGCCTGGGCCTTGGCACCGGTCGTGAGCGATGGCATCTGGGACGGAGCCAGGGAGAGCTCGCCAGCCGCCCACCCCGCCTTGCCGTGCTCGACGAGGTCGGCGACCTTGCCGGAGCTGGCGCCGTCGTACGTGCCCTCCGGGTAGCTGGCACCGAGCTTCACGGCGAGCGGCGTCCACACCTTCGACCCCCAGATCCCCGCCCACGCAAGGCCGGTGATGAGGAAGAAGAGCGTGACGAACGAGAACAGCACACCCGTGACGGCGTGCAGGTCCCGCCAGCGCATCCGCTGCGAGTTCGCGTTCCAGCGTGGGATGAGCGCGTCGCGCTTGCGCCGACGCCCGCGCGGCCACCACAGGTACACGCCGGTGACGACGAGGACGAGCGACCACGATGCCGCCAGCTCGATGATCCGGTCGCCCCACATGCCGCCCTCGTCGAGGAAGCGGTTCGTCAGGAGCATCCCGTGGAGCTCGAGGGCGAGGGAGGTGAGCGAGTTCGCGGGGTTGCGGTCACCGGTCACCCGCGCCGTGTAGGGGTCCACGTACACCCGCCGGCTCGCGCCGTCGCTCAGCGTGAGGTCGAACTCGGTCGCGCGGTCGTCGGCCGGCGGCGGCGCGACCTGCGTGACTGATGCCCCTGGGAACGCGGCGAGCGCCGCGCGCTGCTGCTCGGCGAAGCTCATCACCTGCGCCTGGGGCGTGACGCTCCGCATCCCGCCCCAGGCGAGGTCGTCGATCTGGGGCTTGAAGAGGTAGACGATTCCCGACAGGCAGAGCAGGACGATCACCGGGATCGAGAGCAGGCCGGCGTAGAAGTGCCAGCGCCAGACGGCCGGGAACAGCTTGGTGGCCCGTGTGGGTGCGCGGTTCGGTGCGCTGGCGACGGGTGCAGGTGTGTCGTCGGCCCCGGGGTTCGGGGCGTCGGTGGTGGGGGTCATGGGACCTCGCGAGATCGTGGGCGAAGCCCGCCTGCTGGGCGCAGGCGAGCGCGCACGCCGGCGGTGGGCGTGCGGTGGCCACGGCCGATCGGGCGTCGCCGAAGGGCGCCGCCGGACGGTTCAGCCGTGGGCGATCAGGCGAACGTCGGTGGAGGCCGGCTCGCGAGCGCGCGGGCCAGCAGGAGGCCACCGCGCGCCGTGCGTCGCGGCGGGCGCCGCAGCACGGCCCGCGGCGTGCGGGTGGGGCGGGCGGCGAGCAGTCGCGCAGCGACCCGTCGCACGTAGGCGATCGCCCGCTCGCCGGTGAACGCCCCGATGAGGACGATCCACGCGATCACGAGCGCGGGCAGCATGACGAGCAACGCGTAGGGCGAGAGCGTCAGCAGGGCCGCGGCGACGGCGATGAACGCCGCGGTGATCAGGGTGCGGGGGGCGGGGGAGCGCACGGGACGGCGAACGGTACCGACGTGGAGCGGCTCGGCGACCGCTCGTAGGCGACGGCGCGGCGCTAGCCGCGGCTGAGGCACTCGCGGCCGGGCGTGCGCGCCGGCTCGAGGTGTGGCAACACGCCGTCCAGGTGCGGCAGGTGCGCATCCTCGTGGCGGGCGGCGTCTGCGGCGAGGTCGTCGAGGGGAGAACCGACGGTCGCGGACCCGGCGGTGGGTGCGGCGTACGCGGCCTCCTCCGCAGCGCTCGTGCGGCGGGCGCTGCGCATCGTGAGCACGAGGCCCACGGCGGCAGCCGTGAGTCCGAAGGCGATCAGGACGATCGTGCCGTCAGGGCCGACCGCGTATGCGAACGTGGCGACGCAGGTCGCCCACGTGAAGCAGCCGAGCATGTTCGCGATCGCGAACGATCGCCAGCGCATCTCGGTCGCGCCTGCGGCGAGCGCGCCGACGACGCGCACGCCGGGGATGAACCGCGCGAAGAACACGGTCACGATGCCGTAGCGCTCGAAGTAGTGGTCGGCCTTGTCGACCGCCGCCTTGCGATGCGCGCTGAACCGACCGTCGCGCAGGAGCACCTTGCGGCCACCGCGGCGACCGATCCAGTAGCCGAGCATGTCGCCGGTGGTCGCGGCCAGGGCCGCGACGACGATCACGAGCGGGAGCGAGAGGTGGCCGTCGGCCGCAAGTCCACCCGCGACGATCAGGGCCGTCTCGCCCGGGAGCGGCAGCCCGGCGGACTCTCCGAACACCAGCGCGGCGAGGGCGGGCAGGCCGAGGCTGGGTGAGACGGGGATGAACACGACCGACCCATCATGCGACAAAGCTTGCCCACCCTGCGCGTTTGGGCGCGTTGGCGCTGTCATCTGGCCGGCTGACGAGCCCGGGGCTTCGCGGTGCACCACATTTCCGGATGCCCCCCGATGGGCCAGGAGTCCACAAAGAGCACAAAACCAGATGTCTTTTGCTAGTTTAAGGGTCGTGGTCGCGATCGACACCCACCAGCACCTGTGGAGCGAGCCCCTCTGGGACGCGCTTGCCAGCCGCCGGCACGCTCCGTTCGTCGATCGCACGGACGATCGCTGGCTCCTGCACCTGCCGGCCGAACCGGCCTGCGCGATGCCCGGACCCGAGGCGGCGGAGGGCCGCGCGGCGCTGCTCGACGGCGACGGCATCGACCTCGCCGTCATCGCACCGTCGACCGCGCTGGGGCTCGAATGGCTCCCGCGCGACGAGGCCGCTCCGCTGCTCGCCGCGCACCGCGCCGGCGTCGAGGCGGCCGGTCGTCGCTTTCGTCGCTGGGCCGTGATCTCGCTCGTCGACCCCGATCCCGCCGAGCTCCGCGCGGAGCTCGAGAGCGGCGCGGTCGGCCTCTGCATCGGAGCGGGCGCGCTCGCCGGCTCGCGCGAACTCGATCGCCTCGGTCCGGTGCTGGAGGAGCTCGCCCGAGCCGACGCGCCGCTCTTCGTGCACCCGGGTCCGGCTCCGAGCGAGTTTGCCGCATGGGAGTCGGCGCGCTGGAGTCCCGAGCCGTGGTGGTGGGCCGGCCTCACCGACTACGTCTCCGCGATGCAGCGGTCCTGGCTGCTGTGGATCTCCCGTGGTCGCCGCGAGCACCCGAGCCTGCGGGTGATGTTCGCGATGCTCGCCGGTCTCGCTCCGCTCCAGGCCTCCCGCCTCGCGGCGCGCGGTGCGCGCGCCCTCTCGCAGCGCGCCGTCACCGATCCGCTCACGTTCTTCGAGACCTCCTCCTACGACGCCGCCGTCCAGCAGGCCGTCGCGGCCATCGTCGGTCCGCAGCAGCTCGTCCACGGCAGCGATCGACCCGTCGTCGCCGGCGCCCTGCCGGCCATCCCGGTGGACCAGTCCACCACCCATGCTCACGCACTGCTCGGAAAGGCAGCCTGATCCCATGTCCGCGCCCACGCTCTCGGTCCTCTCCGGCTCCGCGCCTTCCGCGGCGCAGGTGACGGCCGCCTGCGGTCCGGGGGAGGGCAAGCTCGAGCTGACGCCCACCGAGCTGCTCGGGGTCGCGCACGGCCTGGCCGTGCAGCACGACCTGTGGCACCCGCACGTGCGCCACGACCCGCTCCAGCGCACGTACCACGAGGTCGCCCGCACCGACCAGTTCAGCGCGTGGCTCATCTGCTGGATGCCCGGCCACGACACCGGGTTCCACGATCACGATGGCTCGGGCGGCGTGGGCCTGGTCCTGCGCGGCCGCGTGACCGAGGCCCGCCTGGCGATCGGCCACGGTCCCATCGAGCGCGAGCTCGGTCGCGGTCAGCACTTCTCCTTCTCGGCGCACGACATCCACCGCGTCTCGCACGCGGGCGACGTCCCCGCCGTGACGCTCCACGTCTACTCGCCCGTGCTCGTGCGCATGGGCTCGTACGAGGTGGGGCCGAACGGCACGCTGCGCCGTCACATGCTCGACGAGTCCGAGGAGCTCAAGCCGATCAGCGCTTGAGTCCGAGGCTCGACCTCGACGTGCGCTCAGGGGTGGTCGCAGGTCGGGGGTTCGAGGGGTGCGGTGCCTGAGGGGGCGCCGCAAACGCTCGATGTGGGTCTCCGCCGCGGTCAGGCGGCGGAGACCCACCTCAGCACGCACGCGTCGGCCGGGTACCTATGCCCGCAGCTTGTAGCCCTTCTGGAAGAGGCGCATGTTGATGGCGACGAGGATCGCCACGGCCACCGTGAGCAGTCCGAGCGAGAGCGCGACGCTGGCCTCCGTGTACCCGATGAAGCCGTACCGCACGAGGTTGATCATGTAGTAGACGGGGTTCAGGTGGGTGAGCGTCTGCCACGGCTCCGGGAGCAGCGCGGAGCTGTAGAACACGCCGCCGAGGAAGATCAGCGGCTGCATCACGAACGTCTGCGCGAAGCTCACGTCGTCGAACTGCTCCGCGCGCACGCCGACGAGCACGCCGACCTGCGCGAAGAAGAACCCGACGAGCGCCAGCGCGGCGATGAGCACGAGCGGGTGCTCGACGGGCAGGTCGATCAGCAGCGATGCGGTGACGAACGTGATCGACGAGATCAGCAGTCCACGCAGGAACCCGCCGAGCGAGAACGCGAGCATGAGCTCGGCCGGCGATGCGGGAGAGGACAGCTGGTCGTCGATCGCCCGCTGGAACTTCTGCTGGAGGATCGACGACGAGTTGTTGCTGAACGCGTTGATCGCCCACGCCATCATGATCAGGCCGGGGACGATGAAGACGACGTAGTCGACGCCGTGGAGCGTGTTGATGCGCGAACCGAGGGCAGCACCGAACACGCTGATGTAGAGGAAGGTCTCCAGGAGCGGGGCGCCGAGCGTCTGGCGCTTGATCTTCCAGAAGCGACTCACCTCGCGGGAGAGGAGGGCCGTGAACCGGATCCAGGTCTCGCTCGTCATGCCTCGTCCGATCCGATGTGCGCGCGGGAGAGCTCCTTGCGGCCGACGAGCTCGAGGTAGGCGTCCTCGAGCGTCGCGACGCCGAAGCGCTCGGCCAGTTCGGGGCTGGTGCCCTCGTCGACGATCTTGCCCCCGTTGATGAAGGCGATCCGGTCGCAGAGCTGCTCGGCCTCCTCCAGGTAGTGCGTCGTGAGGAGGATCGTGGTGCCCTCCTGGTTGATGCGCTGCACGTAGTGCCAGAGCTCGAGGCGCAGCTCGACGTCGACGCCCGCGGTCGGCTCGTCGAGGATCAGGAACCGCGGGCGGTGCATGAGCGCGCGTGCGAGGATCAGCCGGCGCTTCATGCCGCCCGACAGGGTGCGCGCCTTGTCGTGGCGCTTGTCGGTCAGGGAGAACGCGTCGAGCAGCTCGGCGCTGCGCTCCTTGCGCGCGGCCTTCGTCATCCCGAAGTAGCCGCCGTGGAAGTACAGCGTCTCCTCGAGCGTGAGGAAGTGGTCGAGGTTCAGATCCTGGGGCGCGAGGCCGACGGCCTTGCGGGCCTCGGTGTAGTGGTCGACGGCGTCGTGGCCGAACACGCGGATCGACCCGGACGTCGGCATCGCGAGCCCGGTCGTGCAGTGGATCAAGGTCGACTTGCCGGCGCCGTTGGGCCCGAGCAGACCGTAGAAGCGGCCCTCCTCGATGCGCAGCGACACGCCCTGCAAGGCCTTGGTCCCCGTGGGGTAGGACTTGACGAGGTCGGTGATCTCGAGCGCCGGTGGACCGCCTGGTGCGGTGCCGGTCGCCCCTGGGTGGGTGGGAGCAGGTTCGAAGGCGATGCGGGGCAGCCTAGTGGCACCCGATCGGGTACCACTGGCGCGTCGCCGTCACGCGTTCGGGGCAGCCTGCTCGCCTTGCTCCTCGCGTGCGCGCTGGCGCGCCCGCCGCTTGGCGCCGGGCATCTTGCTCGCCAGGTCGCTGATCGGACCGAGCGCATCCCCGAGTTCGTCGATGTCGGTCCCGAGGTCCTCGCCGAAGTCGACGAGCTGGTCGAGCATCGGGACGAGTTCGTCGATCCGCGCGTCCATGTGGGCGACGATCGACTCGACCCCCTTCACCTGTTCCACGAGTGCCGGGAGCGACGCCGCGGCCGTGGCGAGATCGGGCAGCGAGCGTGCGGCGACCGCGAGGTCGGCGACGGGCTCGGTGAGGTTGTCCAGCGGCGTGCCGAACTGCGCGATCTGGTCGAGCGCACCCTCGAGGCGGCCGAGGGTCGCGAGCTCGTCCTGCAGATCGGCGAGGCGCTCGAGCTGGAGGTCGAGCTTGCCGAGCGCCTCGAGCTCGTCCTGGAGCTCGGCGAGGCGCTCCATCGACACGGCGATCGACGGCAGCGTGCGGGCGAGGGTGACGACGGCGTCGGTGAGGCGCGTCGCCTCGCCCCACGCGGCCCGCACGTTGCGCCGCAGGAAGCTGAAACCGGGCGGTGCGGGGAGCGGGACATGCAGCTCGAGGTTCACGCCACCACGATGCCCGCAAGTTCTGGTTTTTCGGGTGGGAAGCGTGGTCCGATCCGTTCAAGGGCGTCCACGACGAGCTCGCCGACCACCACATCGCGCACCCACTTGCGGTCCGCCGGGATCACGTGCCACGGCGCGTACTCGGTCGACGTCGCGGAGATGGCCTTGTCGTAGAGACGGTGGATCTCGTCGAAGTGCTTGCGCGTCTCGAGGTCTCCAAGCTCCATCTTCCAGTGCTTCTGCGGCGTGTCGATCCGCTCCTGGAGCCGCGCGCGCTGCTCGTCCTTCGAGATGTGGAGGAAGAGCTTGAGCACGGTGGTGCCCTGGTCGACGAGGTGGCGCTCGAACTCGTTGATCGCCCGGCAGCGACGCTCCGCCTCGCGCGCGTCGATCAGCCCGAGCTGCTGGGTGGTGACGACGTCCTCGTAGTGCGAGCGGTTGAACACCCCGATCACGCCGCGTGGCGGGGCGACCTTGTGGATCCGCCAGAGGAAGTCGTGCCGGAGCTCGTCGCTCGTCGGCGCCTTGAAGGAGTGCACCTCCGTGCCCTGCGGGTTGACGCCCGTGAGCAGGCGGCGCGTGGTGCCGTCCTTGCCGGAGGCGTCGATGCCCTGCAGGACGATCAGGAGGGAGCGCGTGCCCTGCGCGTAGAGCGGCTCCTGGAGCTCGGCGACGCGTGCGGATGCCCGCTCGGCCCGGAGCCGGCCGCGGCGCTTGCCGTCGGGGAGGCCGAGCAGGTCGGCTGGATCTCGCCTCGCGAGCTTGGCGGTCGAACCGGGTCGGACGAGCACCTGCTGCGCGAGGGAGGCCATGGGGGTGAGCCTAGGAGCCGGCGCCCGAGCGGAGGGGCTGGTCGGCGTCCTCGGGGCCGATGATGCGGCGCAGCTTGCCCGACTCGACGTCGTACACGAAGCCCCACACCTTGTCGCGGTTCGGGATGAACGGCGAGTGGCGGATCGTGCGCACCGAGCTCTTCACGCTCTGGTCGAGGTCCTTGAAGGAGCCGATCTTCCAGGTCGGCCGCTGGCCGGTCTCCTCGTCGAGCGCGTCGGCGAGCTCGTCGTCGGAGAAGGTCTGCATGCCGCAGCGGGTGTGCTGGATCACGACGATCTCCTCCGTGTCGAGGAACCGCTGGGAGATCACGAGCGAGCGGACCACGTCGTCGGTGACGATGCCGCCGGCGTTGCGGATCACGTGCGCCTCGCCGATGTCGAGGCCGAGCGCGGCAAATACGTCGATGCGGGAGTCCATGCACACCACGACGGCCAGCTTCCGTGCGGGTGCGGTCGGGAGCCCGGCATAGCCGAAGTCCTCCGCCCACTCGCCGTTGTGCACGATGAGGTCGTCGATCACGAGCGGGAGGATATCCCGCTGCGGGAAACTACGGAGAGCAACCTGGTAGTTCCACCGGACTTTTGTGTCCGATTCGATACGGAACGACGGCTCCGGTCCTGCTAGCGTCGCGCACCATGAGCACCGCCGAGAGCGCGTCAGCGCCCCCTGCCCACGAACGCCACGACAACCGCTGGCTGGTCCTCGCCATCGTCTGCCTGGGGCAGCTGATGGTGATCCTCGACGCGACGATCGTGAACGTCGCGCTCCCGGCGATCCAGACCGACCTGAAGCTGTCGGCCGAGGGGCTGCAGTGGATCGTGAACGGCTACACGCTCGCGTTCGGCGGCTTCCTGCTGCTCGGCGGCCGTCTCGGTGACATCTTCGGCCGCAAGTCGATCTTCATCGCCGGCGTGATCGTGTTCACCTTCGCCTCGTTGATGAACGGCCTTGCCACGAGCGAAGCGCAGCTCGTCGGCTTCCGCGCCCTCCAGGGCCTCGGCGGCGCGCTCCTCTCGCCGGCCGCGCTCTCCATCATCACCACCGAGTTCGACGGGCCCGAGCGCGCGAAGGCCATGAGCGTGTGGGGCGCGATCGCCGGCCTCGGCGCGGCCCTCGGCCTGCTGCTCGGCGGCGCGCTCGTGAAGTGGACCAGCTGGGAGTGGATCTTCCTGGTGAACGTCCCGATCGGGCTCCTCGTCATCCTCGCGGCGTACACGCAGATCCAGGAGACGAAGGCCGAGCACCGCCCGGCCCTCGACCTCGTCGGTGCGATCACCGCCACCGGCGGCCTCGTGTCGCTCGTGTTCGCCATCACGCAGACGCAGGAGCACGGGTGGACCGGCGGCATCGTCCTCGGTTTCCTCGCCGTGTCGATCGTGCTCTTCGCGGTGTTCTACGCCGTCGAACGCGGACACAAGGATCCGCTCGTGCCGCTGAACATCTTCTCCACGCGGAGCGTGGCATCCGCCAACACGGTCGGACTGCTCGCGTTCGCCGCGATCTTCCCGTTCTTCTTCTTTCTGAGTCTGTTCCTGCAGCAGGTGCTGCAGTACGACGCGCTCAAGACGGGCGTCGCGTTCCTGCCCTTCTCGGCCTCGATCATCCTGACCGCGGGCTTCGCCTCGCAGCTCGTGCCGAAGATCGGCGTGCGCAAGAGCTCGATGATCGGCACGGGCATGGCGTTCCTCGGCATGCTCGGTTTCGGGCTCCTGCTCGACGTCGACACCCCGTACTTCCCGCAGCTGCTCATCCCGATGGTGTTCCTCGCCGTCGGCATGGGCTTCACGTTCGTCCCGCTCACCTTCCTGGCCACCTCGAAGGTGGAGCCCTCGAAGGCGGGGCTCGCGTCGGGTCTCTTCAACACCACGCAGCAGGTCGGCGGTGCGTTCGGCCTCGCCGTCCTCGCGACCCTCGCGGCCGACAAGGCCAGCTCGGGCGTGAAGGACGCCGTCGCCAAGGGCACCGACCCCAAGCTCGCCGCCGCCCAGGCCGCGGTCGACGGGTGGTCGCTGGCCTTCCTGATCGGGGCGGCGCTCATCGTCTGCGCCTTCATCGCCGTGCTCGTGAAGGTGCACGATGAGGACGCCGACCTCGAGGGCGACATCGTCATCGGACACTGACCGGAGCGGGCGTGGCCGCAGGCGGCCACGCCCTCCGATACCCACGGTCGCCGTCGACGCGCCGGGCTGGCAGTGACCGGCGGTGCCCGCTGGGTACTCTTGCTCGGTGGCGTCCACGAGCCCCCCGCCCGGGCTGCCTTGGCATCCCGTCCGCCAGTCCCTCGCCTGGATCCGTCATCCCGATCGGGTGGCGGACCGCGCCCTCGATCTCGGCGACGTGTTCACCCTGCGGGTGTTCGGCACCGAGATCGTCATGCACACCAGCCCCGAGCTCGTGCAAGAGCTGGTGACCGCCCCGAGCGACGTGCTCTCCGCCGGCCAGGCGAACGAGATCCTCGCGCCGATGGTCGGCAGCGCGTCGCTCATGCTGCTCGACGGCGACGAGCACCTCGCGATGCGCCGCCTGCAGCTCCCGCCGTTCCATGGTGAGCGGATGCGCAGCTACGAGCGCACGATGCAGCAGGTCGCGACGGCCGGCATCGCGCGGTGGCCGCTCGAGGAGAGCGTCGACGCGTGGCCGCGGATGCAGTCGATCACCCTCGACATCATCATCCGCGTCGTCTTCGGCATCGAGGAGGAGCGTCGGCGCCTGGCCGTGCGGGGGTGCCGTCAAGGATCTCCTGCGCGTCGGGACGCGCCCGAGCACCTTCGCGATCGCCGGCCTGAAGGCAGCGGCGACCGGTCGCCGGCCGACCCCCGACGACCTGCTGCTCCGCCCCGTCGCCCGCACCCGCGCCCGCCTCGCGGATCTGATCGACGGTGAGATCCGCCGCCGCCGCGACGAGGCCGTCGACCGCGGGGACGTGCTCTCCCTTCTGCTCGCCGCCCGTGACGACGCCGGCGACCCGCTTTCCACGGGGGTGCTGCGCGACCAGCTGATCACGCTCCTCGTCGCCGGCCACGAGACCACCGCGACCAGTCTCTCGTGGGCGGTCGAGCGGATCGCGCGTCATCCGCAGCTGCAGGAGCGCCTGGCGGCGGAGGCGCTCGACGGCCGCTCCGAGCTGATCGACGCGACGATCAAGGAGGTCCTGCGCGTGCGACCCGTGCTCCCGCTCTTCATGCGCAAGGTGCTCCAGCCGTTCGAGCTCGGTGGCTACCGCCACGAGCCCGGGGCGATGCTCGCCGGCGGCACGATCGCCCTGCACCGGCGCCCCGATCTCTACCCCGTCCCCGATGCCTTCCGCCCGGAGCGGTTCCTCCGCGACGATGCCCCCGGGACCTACGCGTGGACGCCCTTTGGCGGCGGGGTGCGGCGCTGCCTCGGCGCGAGCTTCGCGCTGATGGAGATGCGCGTCGTGCTCGCCGCCCTGCTCGCCGAACGTCGCCTGGAGCCGATCGGCGGCGATGAGCAGATCCGCCGCCGCTCGATCGTGCTCGCGCCCTCACGGGCCGGCCAGGTCCGTGCGCCGCGTCGCCGCGCCGCGCGCCCGCAGCCGGTCGACGCCGAGCGCACCGGCGTGCGGTGACCTCGCCTCGCCGCGCCCCGGGCGCATCGCTCCTGCTCTTGGCGCTCATGCTGCTGAGTGGGCTCGGTGCGTGCGGCGGCAAGGCGGATGAGCCGGCCGACCGCGCCGCCGCCGCGAAGGCCTACACGGCGCAGGTGTCGAAGGTGTCGCGCGATGCCAGTGCGCGCCTCGGCCAGCTCGCCGACCGCTCCGACTACCGCGACGGGGCGACCGCGGCGAGGAGCACCCGCGCGTACGCCGCCGCCATCCGCGACGCCGCGCGGGGCCTTCGAGCCGCGCGGGCGCCGCAGTCCGTCGCGGGGTCCCACCGTGCGCTCGTCGAACTCTACGACGACACCGCCAGCTCGCTCGACGCGCTCGCTACGCGCTTTGCGGCCGCACGGGACGCCGTCGATCTGGCCGCGCTGGCGCAGGAGTTCGGCGAGGCCGTCCAGCGTTACGCCTCGCAGGAGAGTGGGCTGCGGACCGCGATCCTCGGCGCGCTCGGGGAGGCCTCGGCGACGTCGCCGGGTGCCGCGCCGGCGACGGCGGACGGTGGAGCCGCGACGTCGATGGCCCGTTAGGGCCGGTCGTCCACCTCGCGGAGCGCCGTGAACTCGATGACGTGCCCGGTCGGGTCGTCGTCCTCGGTGAGCCCGAGCTCCCCTTCGCCATCCGCCGATGGCTCGGGCTCGACCTCAGCCTGAGCGTTGTCCATCTGGGCGCCGCTCGTCGGCGCGTCGGGTGCCGGCGCACGGTCGTCCGGATCGACCACGTCGATCCCGCCGTCGAGCAGGTCCGCCAGCGCCTCGTCGACCTCCGCCGACGGATCCAGGGATGGCGAGTCGGCGAGGTGGGCAGGCTGCTCGAGCAGCGCCTCGAGCTCCTCGGCGAGGTTGGCTCGCGCGTGCCTGGCGGGGGCGTCGCCGGCGACCGCCGGCAGGATCGCCCGTTGCCCGAGCCAGGCGGCGGCCGCACCGAGCGCTGCGAGCAGGGACGCCGCGCCGAACGGCGTCTGCGCCAGCGGGTCGCCCCCCACGCGCGAGATCACCAGCCACAGCACCCAGGCTCCTGCCGGCGCCGCGAGTGCCCACGGGCTGCGCACGAACGCCCCGACCGCCAGCGAGAAGCCGAGGGTCAACACCCATCCGCCGAGCCAGGCCAGCAGCCCGCCGCTCGCCAGGGCCGCCAGCCCGATGAGCGCCGTCACGGCCGGCAGCACCAGATGCAGCGGCACGCCCCGCACCGAACGCGCCTCCCAGAACGGCGCCGTGGACAGGTCCGCCTGGTCGGTCATCCCCACAGTCTGGCGGCTCGCGCGGCGCGATGCCATCGCCCCTGGTCGTCCCCGCCCGCCGCTGCACCACCCGGGGCGACTATCTTGCGGGCACATGCCTGCAGATCTCGAACGCCTCGCGGCTCTCGCCGTCCGGTTCGGCGCCAACGTCCAGCCCGGCCAGGTGGTCGCGGTCTCCTGCGAGCCGGGGAAGGAGGAGGTCGTCCGCGCGATCGCCGCCGAGGCCTACCGCGCAGGCGCACGCTTCGTCGACGTCAGCTGGTTCGATCCGCACCTCAAGCGCGCCCGCGTGCTCTACGCCGAGGAGGAGCACCTCGACTACGTGCCGCCGTGGATCGGGCAGCGCATCCTCGAGATCGGTGAGCTGCGGGGCGCGCGCATCGGTCTCACCGGACCGTCCGCGCCGGGCCTGCTCAGCGATCTCGACCCCGTCCGGATCGGGCGGGACCCGCTCCCGTTCGTGCCGGAGGCCGTGAAGGTCGTCAACGACCAGACCACCAACTGGACGGCGATCCCGTGCCCCACGCAGCCGTGGGCCGAGCTCGTCTACCCGAACCTCGAACCGGACGCCGCGCTCGCCAAGCTCTGGGACGAGCTCTGGCACGTGCTCCGCCTCGACGAGGACGACCCGGTCGCCCTCTGGCGCGAGCGCTTCGCCCAGCTCACGAGCGTCGCCGAGCGCCTCACCGCGATGCGCCTCGACGCCCTGCACTTCCGCGGCCCCGGCACCGACCTCGTCGTCGGGCTGCTCCCGACGAGCATCTGGACCGCCGCCCAGATGCAGACCGTCGGCGGCATCGACCATGCCCCGAACCTGCCGTCGGAGGAGATCTTCACCGCCCCCGACCCGACCCGCACCCACGGCACCGCCCGCATGACGCGCCCGCTCGTGCTCGGCGGCTCCACCATCACTGGCCTCCAGGTGCGCTTCGAGGACGGCCAGCTCGCCGAGGTCACCTCCGAGGAGCATGGCGACGTCCTCGGCGAGTACCTCAAGCGCGACGAGGGCGCCGGCCGACTCGGCGAGGTCGCCCTCGTCGACGGCGCCGGTCGTATCGGGCCTCTCGGCACGGTCTTCTACGACACCCTGCTCGACGAGAACGCCGCCAGCCACATCGCCTTCGGCTCGGCGTACGCGGTCACCGTTGCCGAGGAGGACCGGGGGCGCATCAACACGTCGCAGATCCACATCGACGTCATGCTCGGTTCGCCCGAGGTGGACGTCGCCGGCGTCCGCGCCGACGGCACCGAGTTCCCGGTGCTCGTCGCCGGCGAGTGGCAGATCTAGACGGTCTCGCCCAAGCGGCGCCCGGCACGTACGCCGGTCACCGCTCACCGAGAGCGGCGGGTCAGGCGGTGCGCAGGGCGTCGATCCGCACCAGGGCGCCGTTGCCCGGCACCGTGGTCACGTTGCGGCGCTTGCGGACCTCGTCGGCCGGATCGACGGCGCTGAGCGTGGCGCGGCGTAGGACCTCGCGCAACACCATCCGCCCCTCGAGCTGTGCGAACGCCGCACCGATGCAGCGTCGGACGCCGCCCCCGAACGGGATCCACGCGTACGCATCCGGCTTCGCGCCGACGTACCGCTCCGGCCGGAACACCGACGGATCGCTGAAGCGCTCCGGATGCTGCCCGACGCCGACGATGCTGATGATCGCCAGCTTGTCGCGCGGGATCCGGTAGCCGCTCAGCACGAAGTCGTCCCGCAGGAGCCGCGCCGTCACCGGCACCACCGGCCGCAGCCGCAGCGACTCCTGGAACACGGCATCGAGCACTCCGTCCGAGTCGTCGCCGCGGGCCGCGTCGACTGCGAGCCCCATCGCCGCGGGCGTCCGCACCAGCCGCTCGAACGTCCATGCGAGCGCACTCGCCGTCGTCTCGTGCCCCGCGAACAGCACGGTCACCAGCTCGTCGCGCAGCTCGCCGTCCGTCATCGGCTCGCCGTCCTCGTCGCGCGCCGTCAGCAGCATCGACAGCACGTCCGTCCGGGATTCCAGATCCCCCGACGCCCGCCGCAACCCGATCTCCCGGTGGATGAGCCGGTCGACCTCGGCGGCGTAGCGTTTCACCGGCCCGATCAACGTGCCGCGGCGCACGGCCGCGAAGAACGTCGGGATCAGGAGCAACGGGCGCTCCGTCAGGCCGAGCAGCTGCACGATCGCGCGGCGCAGCTCGTCGTGACGGGTCGCATCGTCGACGCCGAACACGATCTGCAGGATCACGTCGAGCGTGATGGTCTGCATCGATGGCTGGAGCCGCAGCTCCTGGCCGGCATGCCAGCGGTCGATCTCCGCGCCGGCGATCGCGGCGATGTCGTCCGCGTACCCGCGCATGCGGTCGCCGTGGAACGGTGGGAGCAGCAGGCGGCGATGGCGCAGGTGCTCCGGCCCGTTGAGCGTGAGCAGCGACGACTGCC
>JAQIJQ010000065.1:0-19209 GCA_036946195.1 Patulibacter minatonensis
CCGGGCTCGTCGCGGCGGGTGCGGATCTGCTGGATCACCGGCACCTTGCTGACGGAGCTCGGACGACTCGGATCGCCGTCCTCCTCGCGCCAGGGGCCGGTGTGGAAGATCGTCGCCTTGCGCACGCCGACGGGGCGATCGACCGGCCGCTGCATCGGGCCGCGGCGCCAGCGGGGAGAGCAGCTGCTGGAAGTCGCCGAACGCCTCCTGGCGGACGAGGATGTGGAGCTCGTCGCCCGCGTGGATCACCGTCGAGCCGCGCGGCGGCACCGCGGTGCTGTTCTGCACGATGAGGTTGAGCAGGGCGTCGCGTGGGAGGTCGAGATCGCGCACGTGCATGCCGACGATCGCGTCGTCGGGGCGCACCGCGTACTGCACGACCTCGGCGCCGAGCCGTCGGACGGCGTTGGTCTCCATGAGCGGTGCGGGGATCGCGCGGTGCTCGGTCGTCACGCCCAGGCGCGCCGCGAGCGGCTCGAACGTGGCGGCCTGCAGCACGGTGCTGACGGTGACGGCGAAGAACACGATGTTGAAGATCTGGTGCCCGGCGGGCACGTCCGCGATGATCGGGAAGGGTCGCGAGCACGATCGGGACGGCGCCGCGCAGACCGGCCCACCCGAGCACGATCCGCTCGACGAACGAGAAGTCCAGCCGGCCGAGCACGACCACCGTCGCCAGCGGGCGGGCGACGACGGCGGTGAGGATCGCGAGGAGCGTTCCGGAGAGCGCCACCTCGGGCAGGCTGCTCGGGAAGACCAGCAGGCCGAGGGTGAGGAAGAGGCCGAGCTGGGCGACCCACGCGAGGCCCTCGTGGAACGTCTCGATCGTGCGCTGCGCGGGAATCTCGTCGGCGGTGAGCGCGACGCCGCAGAGGAAGACCGCCAGGAAGCCGGAGCCGTGGAGGGTGTCGGCACCGCCGAACGCGAGCGAGGCGATCGCGAGCGAGGCGACGGGGTACAGGCCGGCCGAGCCGAGTTTGGCGCGCCGCAGGAACCAGGCGCCGAGGAGGCCGATCGTGATGCCGACGGCTGCGCCGATGAACAGCTCCTCGAGGAAGAGCAGCGCGATGTCCTCCGGGCCGGTGCCGGGTTCGGTGATGAGCTCGATCAGCGCGACCGTGAGCAGCACCGCGACCGGGTCGTTGAGGCCCGCCTCGCCCTCGAGGGTGTGGGCGAGGCGCCGGCGGATCGTGGAGCCGCGCATGATCGCGAACACGGCCGCGCCGTCGGTCCCGGCGACGATCGAGCCGAGCAGCAGGCTCTCGAGCAGCGTGAGGTCGAGGAGCCACCAGGCGGCGAGTCCGGTGATCGCGGCGGGTGAGGACCGTGCCGAGGATCGCGAGCAGCATCGAGGGCAGCAGCACCGACCTCAGCGCCGGCAGCTCGATCGCGAGGCCGCCCTCGAACAGGATGAGCGCGAGGCCGGCCACGCCGACGGCCTTCGCCACCTCGTAGTTGTTGAAGTCGATCCAGCCGAGGCCGTCGGAGCCGACGAGCATGCCGATCGCGAGAAAGGCGACGAGGCCGGGGACGCGCAGTCGACCGGCGAGCAGTGATGCGCTCAGTGCGACGGCGAGGAGGGCGCCGACGACGAGGATCGTCTGGCCCTCATGCACCGCGGGCACCCCGTGCGGATCGGCTGAGGGCGGACCTCCCCCGGCGCTGAGCGTCGAGGAGGTACCAGAAGATCACTGTGTACAGGTTGACACATCGCCGCTCGCGCCGCTGGTGCGAGCGTGCCGGGAACCCTGCGGTTCGGGGTGTTCGTCGGTGCGCGGTGGTCCCCCGCGGCGGCTCGCAATAGGCTCGCGGCATGTCCCCTTCCGAGCAGCCGCGCATCGCCCCGGGTGGCCAGGCTGAGCTCGGCCGCGTCACGTGGGCCCTGCTCAACCTCGTCCGCCGCAAGACGGGCGGGCCGATCCCGAACGTGATGCGCACGCTGGGCCTCCACCGGGGGGTGTTCCTGCCCTGGCTGATCTACTCGTCGCGGCTCATGCCGTTCGGCAAGCTGCGCGGGACGGAGTCGGAGCTGATCATCCTGCGGGTCGCGGCGCGCACCGGCAGCGAGTACGAGCGCAGCCACCACGAGTCGCTCGGTGCGCAGGCGGGGCTCGGCCAGGACGTCATGGCCTGGGTGCACGCGGCGCCGGCCGGCGACGCGGTCGGCGCGCCGGCGAATGACGGCATCGAGGTCGAGGTGGCGGAGCTGCTCGTGCGAGCCGCCGACGAACTCCTCGACGATCGGGACCTCTCGGACGACACCTTCGCTGCCCTGAGCGCCCGCTTCGAGGACCGTAAGGTGATCGAGATCTGCCTGCTCGTCGGCCACTACGCCGGCCTCGCCGCCACCCTCAAGGCCGCGCGCGTGCAGCTCGAGCCCGACGCCGGGATGCACAAGCTGCGCTGACGGGCGCCGGGCTCGCGACGTAGGCTGGAACGGCCAGGTCGAGTACCCCGGCCCGCCCGGGTCGACCCCTCGTGGCCGCCGGGGCACGGTGGCACGATCGCCGCATGCCTGCTGCGTTCACGGCCGTCCACCTCGATGGGCTGCCGAGGTGCGCTCCCCTGAGGCCGGGCGCCGGAGAGCCGCTGGCCGGCCGTGATGACGAGCTCGCGGCCGGCGACGACGACGGCATCGAGCAGGAGGAGGTCTCCCTCGTCCTCTCGGGCGCGGCCCGCTTCACGATCGACGACACCGAGCAGTTCGACGCCCGCGCCGGGGAGGCGTTCCGCTCGTCGCGCTGAGAACAGGAGCCGCGGGGCACCACGGCGTGCCGCAGCAGCCGAACGTGGCCGGCTGACGACGGGAGCGTCGCTCAGCGCCGGTGCGGCGGGCGTGGCCACTCCGCGGTGGTGAGCCGGACCACGGAGCCGAATCTCCGTCGGACCTGCTGCAGCACGTCTGCGTCCGGCCAGGCGTCGCCGCGGCACGCGACCACGACGTGCCGTCCGGCGATCACGGACCGCGCGACGGGGATGACGCGCCGCTCGATCAGGAACGGCCAGAGCTCGTGCTCGGCCGCCGCGAACTCGTCGAGCGAATGGCGGCCCTCGAACACGCGGACCTCGTCGGGAAGGTTTGCCTGGTGGCGACGGAGCGAGCCGGTGAACGCGACGCAGTAGGTCCAACGCCCGTCGGCGTCCTGACGCAGCTCGTCGCCACCGCACTCAGAGGTGTGTCCTTCGACGTACTCGAGGCATCGCCGCTGGAGTTCCTCGGCGCGCTCGCGTGATCCGTCCGCAGCGCTTCGGTCGCGATGGGAGGTAGCCGCCACGGGTGTGTCGCTACGCGGATGGCGGAGCGAGACAGGGATTTCGCTCGCGTTGACGTGCCGGATCGTGCGGTTCTTCGAGCCGTCGACCACCTCCCGGGCTCCGACCGGGCGGGAGAGCGCGACGCGCGAGATCACGGTCTGGCCACGCAGTGCGCGGCCCCGAGCCGGCCCGGTGCGACGCTGCTGCGGTGCCGGGGTGCGCGCGGGCAGGGGACGCGAGAGGCGGGAGAGCCGGACGATGACACTCGCCTCGTCCTCCTCGACTTCGATGAGGACGTCCCAGGAGCGTTGACCGACCCAGAGGACCACGAAGTCGTCGGCACTCTCGCCGCTCCAGCCGTCGACCACCCAGGAAATGAAGTTCGGCGGACCTTCGACGGGCGATGACACCGCCCCAATCTCTCACGTCCGCGAGTGCGCCCCGCGAGCCGTCTGGACATCCGTCGGAAACGCGTATGGGGAGAGCGGCAACGCGCCGATAGGGGATCCATGGCACCCGCGACGGATCGCGGGAGCCGACTCGGATCAGGTCGTCACGGATGCACGCTCACCTCAAGATCACCCTCGCCGCTGCGGCCATCGCGGTCGCTGCACCGGTCACCGGCGTCGCGAACGCGCACGGTGGCAAGGGCAACGGACCCGGCAAGGAGGCGAGCAGCCGCTGCGACCGCGGCCAGGGCTACGTGGCCCGCGGCACGCTGGCCGACGGATCCACCCTCACCCAGGTGGCGGGCGCCGACACCGAGCGCCGCGGGGACGACCGCTTCTCCGGCACCGTCATCGTCGATGTCACCACGAGCAAGCAGCGCGGCCGCGGTGCCCGGCGCGGCCGCGCGGCACGCTCGACCGACAGCGGACTCACGAGCTACGAGCTCGTCGGCGTGCGCGCGCTCGGCACCGTGACCGGGAGCGAGCCGCTGCCCGCCGTCGGCGTCCGCGTGACGCTCGTCGGCGCCGTGCCCAAGGCCGGGTGCGTCGCCAGGCCCGAGCCGACCCCGACGCCGGCCGCCGACGACACGGCCACCAAGCTCACCACGACGGATCCGGCCACGGACGACCCGACCGATCCGGACTCCCCGACGGACTCGCCCGCGACCGCCTCGGCGGCGGTGATCAGGCTCGTGACCTTCGGCCGCGGCCTGGACGCCGGCAACCCGGGCGACGGCCAGCGCGGCGATTGCGGCAGGCGCCGCGGCGACGACCAGGGCGGCGATTGCGGCAAGCACCGCGGCGACGACCAAGGCGACGGCCGCAGCGATGATCAGCGCGGCGAGCGCGGCGGCGCCGACGACTCCGATCGCAGCGACGCCCCGGACGACTCCGGCGACGATCGCGGTCGTGGCCGCGGCGACGACTCCTCGGACGACTCGAGCGACGACTAGTCGGCGCCTCAGCTCGCCCGCCTCGGCGCCGCCCGGATCAGAGCCCGGGCGGGTGCCGGGCGACGAACGCGCTCGGTGAGCGCGGCGCGTGCCAACCCGGCCCGTGCTGCGGGTTCGCGGCGGCGGTGCCCCAGTAGTAGGTCTCGCCGCCGGCCTCGATCTCGAGGTACACGTGGCTCGGGTTGGTCCAGATCGTCACGTACTTGCCGGGACCCTCGTCGCCCCAGTTCATGAAGCTCGAGCTGGTCATCGTCTCGAGGTCGTAGCCGGCCTGCTGGAGCACCCAGCTGACGGAGCTCGAGCAGTCGAAACCGACGGTCCCGTCGCCTGAGACCTTCTGCGCGGGGTTGCCGACCCAGCAGTACGAGCCCGGTCCCGGCACGGCCGGGGTGGTGCCGTGGCCGCCGCCATAGCAGTAGGGCAGCTGCATGTCGGCGAGCGTGTTCATCGCGCTCACGAGGCCTTGGATCGCCGGATCGCCGGCGCCGAGCGGCGGGGCGAACGACCCGGTCGCGCTCAGCGGCGTGAGGACGGCCGAATCGGGGGCGGGCATCAGGATCGTGCCGTCGGGCTGGACCTGCTTGTCGTTGTCGACCAGCACCGGCTGGAACGCGACGATCTTGGGGTTGTTCGCGGCATCCCACACCGTCACGGTGAGCATCTGCGACCCCTCGCGGGCCTTCTTCGTGTCGAAGCTCAGCGTGCGGCTCACCTTGCGCGGGCAGGGCGTCGGCGAGGCGAACGCGGTGCTCCCGGGGAGCGGCTGGCAGCGGCCGGAGTTGCCGTCGAGGGTGGTGCGGGGCAGGACGATCTTGCTGCCGATGCGGATCTCGGCCTGCCAGATCCCGGAGCCGGTGTCGGACGCGTTCACGCGCAGCGACGACGTGCCGCGCACGTAGTTGCCGGTGATCGCGCGGCCGCTCGCGGTGCCCTGTGGCGTGGAGCCGTCCTCGAGGGTGATGCGGGCGGAGCGCAGGGTCGCGGTGGCGCGGCTGCCGGCGCCGCGGGCGCAGATGCCGTCGCCCGGGCCGGCACACCCGGCGTACACGCTGAACTCGCGGCCGGCGATGCCGCCGAGCTTGCCGTTCACGATCGTGGCGGCGGGAGCGGGAGCAGGGGCGCCGCCCGGGGCGGTCTGCGCCTCCGCGATCGTGGCCGGATCGCCGATGCCGGCGCTCGGGTGCGCACCACCCCGGTCGCTCGCCGCACGGGTGACGGTGCGGCCGTGCGCGCGGACGGCGACGATCTCGGTGTCGGCCGGCGCACGGAACGTCCAGCCGCTGGCGAGGCCCCCGGCGACGCCGCCCTCGCGACCCGAGAACTTCGCCGTGAGGCCGCGCCTGCCGGTGGCGCAGCTGCCGCTCGCGCGGTCGTACAGGAGCTGGCTCCAGCCCGTCCATCCGGCCGCCGAGGTGGTGGTGCCCGAGGGCGTCTGGCAGCTCCACACGTCGTAGGTGCCGGCCTGCGCGGCCGGCGCTCCGGCGAGGGCGAGCAGCACGAGTGCGCAGGCCGCAGCGAGGTGCGCCCGCAGGCGCTGGCACAGACCGCTCACGCCCGGGTAGTCGGCCGCCGCGCCGCGCCCTTGTGCAGGCCGGCGCCCGGGCACCCGCCCGCTCATGCGGCGGTGCACGGGAGCCCGCGCACGAGGCGACCGAGGTTGTCGCGCTGGATCGACACGTAGCCGGCCTTCGCGTCGAGCTGGTCGAAGGTGAGGCCCTCGACCGGGTTGAGGGCATCGGTCGCCGCGCCCGTCGCCGCCTTCACGGCCGCCTGGAGCTTTGCGCTCACGGGGAACGCGAAGAAGATCGTGCGCACGTCGTGGGCGCGCGCGTACCGACCGATCGCCGCGAGCGACCGCGCATCGGGGGTGTCGTCGGGCGAGATCCCGGCGATGGCGGCCTGCCGCAGTCCGTAGTCGTCGGCGAGGTACGCGAACGCGGCGTGGCTCGTGAGCACCGTGGCCCCGGCGCAGCCGGCGAGCTGCGAGCGGAAGTCGGCGTCGAGCTTGCGCAGCTCACCGACGTACGCGGCCGCGCGCTGCTCGTAGGCCTCCTTGCCGGCCGGGTCGGCGGCGATCAGGACCTCCTTGACCTGCTGCGCGATCGTGATGAAGCGGGCCGGATCGACCCACACGTGGGGATCCTCGCCGCCCTCGAGCGCCTCGTCCCTGCCACCGTCGACCTCGCCACGCACCCCCGGGATCGCCGTCGCCGCGGGCACGAGCGCCTGACCGGCGAGCAGGTCGGCCCGCCGGACCGTCCTGGGGAGCGCGTCGATCGCCCGGTCGACGCGCGGCTGGAACCCCTGGCCGAAGGCCAAGACGACCTTGCTCTTGCCGAGCGCGGCCGTGGCGGCGGGGCTGAGCACCACGTCGTGCGGCTGGCCACCGATCGGGGTGAGATCGGTGACGCGCACGCGGTCGCCGCCGATCCGCTCGGCCGCCTCGCGCAGTGGGTAGAACGCTGCCGCGACGGGCATCGGCGCGCCGTTCGGGCCCGCGAGCTCCTCACCCTTCCCGCAGGCCGAGAGGGCGAGCGCGGCGACGCCGGCGACGAGCGCCGCTGGCCACCATGCCTGTGCCGCCGACGCGCGCATCACCGAGAGGGTACGGACGGCGGACGCGTCGGGCGCCGCTGGCGAGCCCAGCGGCAACCGGGCCTGCGCCGGGCGCCGCGGTGGCTAGCGGCCCGTGAAGGTGGCGTTGCCCGGGCCGACGTCGAGGAAGGAGCGCACCGCGTTCTGGAGGTCCTCGGTGGCGAACAGGTCGCCGCAGACGGTCGGCACGAGGGCATCGGCCGCGGCCACGCCGCCGCTCGCCTGCGCCTGCAGGATCGTGCGGGTCGCGTTGTGGGCGATCGTCGGGCCGGCCGCGAGCTCGCGGGTGAGTGCGAGCGCGCGGTCGTCGAGCTCCTCCGGGTCGACGAGGTGCGTCACCACGCCCCACTCGTACATCTCCTGCGCGCCGTAGAGTTCGCCGCTGAACACGAACGCCTTGGCGCGCGCGTTGCCGGCGCGGGCCGCCAGGCGCTGCGTGCCGCCCATCGACGGGGTGAGCCCGACCACCTTCTCCACGAGTCCGAACTTCGCCTTCGGGCTGGCGATCAGCAGGTCGCAGCCGAGCGCGAGCTCGAGGCCCCACGTGAGGCAGAGCGCGTGGGCGGAGAACACCGACGGGCACGGCAGCGCCTCGAGGCGCTGCGTGAACCCGAGCAGGCGCACCCACAGCTCGTGGCCGCCCTGCGCGCTGCGCCCGGCGAACTGCTCCACGTCGACGCCGCCACTCCACACCTTGCCGTCGGCGCGCACGAGGAGCGCGCGCGGCGGGGCCGCCTCGAGCTCGGCGATCGCCCGGTCGAGCTCCTCGGTGAGCTCGGCCGTGAGCAGGTTCAGCGGCGGCGCGGCGATCGTGAGGATCGCGGCGTCGCCGTCGCGGGTGAGTGAGAGCAGCTCGAAGCTCATGCGCGCATCATCGCGCAGCGCCGTCACGCGATGCCGAGCATCGGATCATCGCGCTCCGGTCCGGCATTCGGCGGGGGCAGGGGCTAGACGGCGGCCGCCTCGCCCTGCTCGGGCGTGGACTCGGCGGCCGTGCGGCGCGGCAGCGTGGTGTAGCTCTCCATGTCGAACCGCGACGTGAGCGCGCGGAACCGGAAGGTGAAGTCGGGCCACAGCGTGGTGTTGCGGCCGTGCTCGTCCTGGTACCAGGAGGCGCAGCCGCCCGTCTGCCAGATCGTCTTCGGCATACGGCGCTGGATCCCCTCGTTCCAGCGGCGGTAGCGCTCGGGGCGCACGTCCACCTGCGCGATGCCGTGCTCGTCCATCTGCCTGAGCGCGTCGACCACGTACTGCACGCTCGCCTCGACCATGTAGATCATCGACGAGTGGCCCAGGCCGGTGTTCGGGCCGAGCACGAAGAAGAAGTTCGGGAAGCCCGGGACCGTCGCGCCGCGGTAGCCCTGCATCGAGCCCTGCCACGCCTCTGCCAGAGTCGTGCCGCCGGTGCCGCGGACGTGATCGGCGATCGGGAGGTCGGTCACGTGGAAGCCGGTGCCGAGGACGATCGCGTCGACCTCGCGCTCCTCGCCGTTGCTGCCGATCACGGAGTGCTTGCCGACCGCGGTGACGCCGGCGGCGATCACCTCGACGTTCGGCTTGGCGAGCGCGGGGAAGTAGTTGCTCGAGAGCAGGATGCGCTTGCAGCCGATGGTGAAGTTCGGGGTGACCTTGGCGCGGAGCTCCGGATCCTTGATCGACCGGTTGATGTGGCGCTTGGCGAGGATCTGGGGGATCTTCATCACCTGCGGGCGGCGCGTGAAGCCGATGACGTACGCCTCGTGCGTCCAGTACAGGTAGGTGCGCCCGAGCCGCTGCAGGACTGGAAGGCGCTTGAACAGCCCGCGGCGCAGGCGGCTGGTCTTGTACTCCGGGCGGGGGAGGAGCCACGGCGGAGTGCGCTGGAACAGCTTGAGCTCGCCGACCTCCTTCTGCAGCTCGGGGACGAACTGGATCGCCGAGGCGCCGGTACCGATGACCGCGACCCTCTTCCCCTTGAGGTCGACGGAGTGGTCCCACTCGGCGGAGTGGAACACCGGGCCGTCGAAGTCCGCGAGGCCCGGCAGGTTCGGGATCGACGGGGCGCTGAGTGGGCCCGTCGCCGAGATCAGCACCTCGAACTCGTACTCGCCCTGGCTCGTCTGCACGCGCCAGCGCTGCGCGGCGTCGTCCCAGGCGGCGTCCTGCACGAACGTGCGCAGGTGCGTCTTCTCGAGCAGGCGGTGCTCGTCGACGATCCGGTTCGTGTACGCGAGGATCTCCGGCTGGTGGGCGAAGGTCGTCGTCCAGCCCGGGTTCGGCGCGAACGAGTACGAGTACAGGTTGCTCGGCACGTCGCAGGCGCAACCCGGGTAGTCGTTGTCTCGCCACGTGCCGCCGATGGCGTCGCCGCGCTCGAGGAGGATGAAGTCGTCGTGGCCGGTCTGGCGGAGGCGGATCGCCATGCCGAGGCCGGCGAATCCGGTGCCGATGATGCCGACGCGCGCGGTGCGCGTCGTGGGGCCGGTGCTGGTGGTCATGCGGTGGCTCGGTCGGTCTGGGGGCGAGAGAGGTCGAACGGGCGCAGGACGGATGCGCGGAACGGCGGCGAGATCGTGACTGACGCGCCGTCAGGTGTCTCGTTCGGTGAGCGAAGGCTCAACGGACGTCGTGGTACGGCACAGTACTTACACATCTGAAAGTTGCCAAGTGTGCGTGGCGCACAGCCCGTCGCGGGGTGGAACGTCTCCGGTGGCCTGTGCCGCCTCATCGCGATCTGCGCGGTCGCCCGCCTGCGCACCCCGGCTGCGCGATGTGGCACGGTGAGCCGCGGCGCCTCCCCCGGTGCCGCCTCGTCGGCCCACCCGCGACCGCCCCCACCCGCATGCGCAAGCCCCTCACGCTCGTCCTCTTGGCGCTCGTCGCCGCGTTCGCCCTCGCCTCCTCGTCGCGGGCCGCCGTGGTGGTCGGCATGGGCGACCAGTCGCCCGGCCTCTTCGAGACGCCCGCGTTCGCCAAGCTCGGGAAGATCAAGCACGTGCGCTACATCGCGCCGTGGGACGTGGAGAGCGATCCGCTCCAGCGCAACATCGTCGACACGTGGATCGCGAACGCGCGCGCACACGGCTACGCGGTGCACATCACGTTCAACTACTCGCTGCGCAGTCCCGAGAAGCTCCCGACCGTGGCCGGGTACGTGAAGGCGACCGCGCCCTTCGTCGCTCGGCACAGGGCCGACGTGGAGGCGTGGGGCGTGTTCAACGAGGCCAACCGCGGCACCGTCCGCGGTCGCTTCGCCACCCCCGGGCCCAAGCTCGCCGCGCAGCTGTTCACCGCCTTCCGCAAGCAGGTCTGCGTGGGCTGCAAGATCGTCGCCCTCGACGTGCTCGACGGCTCGACCATCGCGCCGACGCTCAAGTACGTGAAGACCTTCCTCGCGAACACGAAGGGCACGAAGCCCGCGATCTGGGGCTTCCACAACTACTCCGACGCCAACCGCTTCGGCACCGAGCGCACCGCCGCGTTCCTCAAGGTCGCAAGGGGCGGCCAGGTGTGGCTCACCGAGACGGGCGGCCTCTACCGCCTGGGCAACTCGTTCAAACCGAGCGCCGCCCGCCAGGCGAAGGCCACCAGGCAGGTGTTCACGATCGCCAACAGGTACAAGGCCCGGATCAAGCGGGCGTACTTCTACAACTTCTTCGCGCCCGGGCCGGACCGCCCGGACGACATCTTCGATGCCGGCCTCGTCGATGCCGACGGCGATCCGCGCCCGGCCTACGACGTGATCTACGCGAAGACGAAGTAGCGCGAACGCTGCGGGACCGCCGCAGCGCCGCCGCCAGCCCGCTGGGTAGGCTCTCGCCTCATGGACATCTGGACCTTCGTGCACTGGGTGCACCTGCTCGCGATGGCGTTCTTCATCGGCGGGCAGATCATCCTCGCCGCCGTGCTCGTACCCGTCCTGAAGGGTGACGAGAAGCTGAAGGTGATCGCGCGGCGCTACGGCTTCGGCTCGCTCATCGCGCTCGGCCTGCTGATCGTCACCGGCGTGCAGATGGCGAGCCACGAGGACGACTGGGGCAACACCAACCTGCAGGTCAAGCTGGTGCTGCTCGGCGTGCTCATCGTCCTCATCGGCGCCCACACGCACATGGGCACCAAGCGGTGGATGGACCCGGTGATCGGAGTGCTCTCGCTCGCGGTGATGACGCTCGGCGTCGTCCTCGCGCACTGACCACGCGCGAGTCGGCGCGCCGTCGTCGAGAGCACGATCCGGCGCTGCGCGCACGGGCTGCCCGATGCCCCCGGATCCGGGGTGCCCAGCGCGGCTGCACGGATTCGTTCATCCGTCCACGGAGGGCAGGAAGTCGGGGGAGGGGGCCGACATCCCAGGGAGAGAACCGCGCCCCGGCGCAGATCCGATCCCCCAACCGCTCGAGACACCATGCCCCTCCGCAAGTAGCTCACCCTCACCGCTCAACGCACACCGGCCACCGGTCGCGCCACCTCAACGGGGCGCGACCGGTGGCCGGTGTCGTTCCCGGGGCCTGCTGCCGAACCGGCGGGATGCTGCGGCGGCGCCGGCCGCCGCACGTCCCGCTCGCGCCGGGCTAGTTCGCGGAGGTGCCGGTGCCGATCTGACAGGCGACGCCCGTGCCACCCAGGCCGCAGTAGCCACCGGGGTTCTTGGCGAGGTACTGCTGGTGGTAGGTCTCGGCGTAGTAGAAGGTGCCGGCGTCGGCGATCTCGGTCGTGATCGCGCCGAAGCCCTTGTCGGCGAGCGCGGCCCCGAAGCGATCGGCGCTCGCCCGCACGGCCGCCGCCTGGTCGGGCGACGTCGTGTAGATCGCGGAGCGGTACTGCGTGCCGACATCGTTGCCCTGGCGGTTCCCCTGGGTCGGGTCGTGGCCCTCCCAGAAGGCGCGCAGGATGTCGTCGCGGCTCACCTTGGCCGGGTCGAACACCACGCGCACCACCTCGGTGTGACCGGTACGGCCGGAGCACACCTCCTCGTACGTCGGATTCGGGGTGTACCCGCCCGCGTACCCGACGGCGGTCGTGATCACGCCCGGGATCTTCCAGAACAGGCGCTCGGCACCCCAGAAGCAGCCCATCGCCACGACGAGCTCCTCGGAGCCCTCGGGGAACGGCGGCACGATCGACGTGCCCAGGACGGCGTGGGTCGGATCCACGACGAGCGGCGTCCCTCGCCCCGGGAGCGCGTCCTCGGGGGTGACCATCGTGGCCTTGCGGCGAAGCGTGTCGAACAGCAACGGAACCTCCAGGTGCTCGGCGCCGGTGCGGAATCGCCCGTGGATGCGCGGAGCCTCTCCCTCTAGGTTAGTACCGCGCAGGCCCTCGATCTGAACAGGGCGTGACGCGGCCGGAACGGGCCGGCGGTCCAGGGTCGACCGGCCCCCGTGCCCGGGTTCCTGCCTGCTTCCGACCGACGGCCGCCCCGCCTCCCTCTACGCTGGACGAGCACGGCGTGTGCGCCAAGTCACGCGGCGCTCGACCAATGTCCCAAGCGACCAACCGATCGACCCTGCCCGAACCACGCCTCGTCGTGGTGCTGGCCGGTGCGGCCACGGTGGGGACGCTCACGCCGACCGCGCTCGAGCGCGCGTCGATGCCGAACCTCGCGGCGCTCGCGATGGGCGGCCGCGTCGGTCGCCTGCGGGCGGTGCCCCCGCACCATCCGGTCGACGCCACGAGCGCGCACGCCACGCTGCTCGGCGCCACGCTGCCCGATGCCCTCGATCCCGCAGCCGTCTCGGCGGAGGCCGCCGGCGCGTTGGTCGCGCCGGGCGAGCGGTGCACGCTCGTCGAGGTGCTCGACCACGTGGGCGACGCGGCACCCGCGCTCCACGTCGCGCGCGCCCTGGAGGTGCTGCGGGGGCAGCTCGCGGACTACCGCGTGGCCGCCGTGCGCCGCGGCAACCAACTGCTCCTCGCCGGACCGGGCCGGCCGAAGATGCCCGTCGTCGACGGCCTGCAGCTCACGGCCGCCCCCGCCGGCCACCTGCCGTCCGCGCCTCCGCTCGACCCCTCCACCGTCGCGATCGCGGCCGCGGGCTCGTCGCTGCTGGGTGTCGCCCGGCTGCTCGGCGCCACGCCGGTGATGGTGGACGGGATGCGGGCCGGCCGCCACGATCCCGTTCCCGAACGCCTCCGCAGCGCCGCGCTGCGCGCCCTGCTCGGCGGCGCCGCCACGATCGTCGTGGAGACGACCGCACCGCTCATCGCCCGCCGCGGCCTGCGGGACGATCCGAGCCGCGAGCGTGCGGCTGCCGCCGTGCTCTCCCTCCTGGACCGCGAGCTGCTCGGTCCGCTGCGCACCGCGGCCGCCTGGCGGGGTGCGGGATTCGTCGTCACCTCCGACATCGCGCGTGCGAGCTCCGGGCCGCCGGTCCGGGGCGACGTGCCGATCGTCGTCGCGGGCGGTCATGGCGAGACGACCACGGCGCGCGGCGCCCGGGTGGGCTCCGACGGCACGCTGCTGCCGCCCGTCTACAGCGAGCGCGGCCAGCTCGGGCGCGCGATCGTCACCAGTCCGTTCGCGCTCCCGCCGGTGCGCGACCCCCTCGCGCCGATCCGGTTCGCACGAGATCCCGCATCGGGTCGCACGGTGCCGATCGAGCCGGCCGCGTAGCCGCAGCCGCACCGTCCGGTCCCAACCGGGCGCGTGGGCCCACAACTGTTAAGAAACGCACCGTTGTCCCAGCAGGCGGTGCGTTGCTACGGTCCCAGGGTGTCTCTGACTCGGGGGAAGCCACCCGAGGCGCCCGTCCCGCGCATCCTGTGGCTGCTGGTGGCTCTGTGCTGCCTGATCGCCGGCGCCATGCCGTCGCTGGCCGCTGCCGCCGACCTCGGCGACGAGCCGGTGATCCCGGGCGTCTCGATCGGCGTCGACTTCGAGGTCGCGCCGAACGGCGACGTGTACGTCGCCCAGCACGACGGCGACCTCGTGCGGTACCGCCGTGTCGGCGGGACGACCGCGCACCCCGCGCTACTCCCTCCGTCCGCAGCGGATCTACAAGTTCGCCGTCACGCGCCAGTCCGACCGCGGGCTCGTGGGCATCACCCTCGATCGCGAGTTCGACGGCGCCTATCCGTACATCTACGCGATGTACACGCGCGGCTCTGCGCTCTGGGTCGACGACGCCCCCCGTGGCAACCCGAACGGCATCCGCCGCACGGCGGCCGTCGTGCGGATCCGCGTGCCCGCGAACGGCAGCGCGGCCACCGCAGCCGACGTGACCACCATCCTCGGCGCCGACGTGAGCGCGGATCCCGACGCCACGTGCAAGCCCTATCAACAGGGCGAGGCCGCGAGCCACGGCGAGACCGACGCTGCCCCGAACGGCGTGAGGATGACGCGTCCGACGTTGCCGAACGGCCAGCCCGACATGGATGCCGACCCGTACGCCGATCTCGCCGAGGTGCACGCCTTCCCGGACGGCGACCTCACGACGCGCGGCGACGGCGCCTACGACTGCATCCCGTCGGACTCGAACACGCACGGGCCCGGCGACATCGTCCAGGCGCCCGACGGCTCGCTGATCCTGAGCCTGGGCGACGCGAGTCCGTGGGAGATCAACGCCGCGGCCGCCCTGCGCTCGATGAACCTCGAGAGCTACGCCGGCAAGCTGATCCGGGTCGACCGTTCGGGGCGCGGGCTCGCCGACCACCCGTTCTGTCCGAGCGAGGCCGACCTCACGCGGATCTGCACGAAGGTGTGGGCGCTCGGCCTGAGGAACGCATTCCGCATCCAGCTCCTGCCGTCGGACCGCCTCTCGGACGGGGGTCCCGTGATCATGGTCGCGAACGTCGGCTCGGCGACGATGGAGACGATCTCGCTCCTGCGCCGCGGCTCCAACATGGGTTGGCCGTGCTGGGAGGGCAGCTACGTCAACAGGGGCTTCCTGGATCCGTCCGACCCCGGCGCGGTGCGTACGAAGTGGGGCGGCCCGGACTTCCTGCCGATCGGCGGGTCGACGAGCTGCCGCTCGCTGGAGGTGGCCCAGAACGGGACGTTCACGCCGTCCGCCGCCGTCACCCGCCCGATCCTCGAGTACCGGCACGACCAGGGCGACGGTCAGTACGGCGCCGCGATCGTCGGCGGACCGGTGCTCACGGCCCAGCCGGGCGCCGACCCCGATGTCGCGCTGCCCGCGGCGTGGAACGGCTCGCTGGTGTTCGGCGACTACGTGCGCGGCTGGATCATGCGCGTCGGCGCCGACACGTCCGATCCCGGCAACGACGATGCCGACGCGGGCCTGCGGCTCCCGTCCGACGAGGGACGTCCCGCGCAGGTGCGCACCGACGCCATCAGCGGCAAACCGCGCGACAGCCTGCTCGAGCCGATCATGGGCAAGCCGCCCGAGCCGGACGCCGGCTCCTACGGGTGGGCACGGCTCACGATGCGGCAGGGCGCCGACGGCACGCTCTGGTACGACCGCTATGCCCCGCCGAGCGACGGTGGCGGCCTCTACCGCCTGCGCACCGCGTCGACGGTGAATGCCACGATCGAGAAGGTCTCCGGCGCGTGCACGAGCGCCGGCCAGCCGTCGACCGCGATCACGCTCACCGCTGCCGACGCCGGCGAAGGCGCGACGTACGAATGGGATCTCGACGGCGACGGCCTGGCGGACGCCGGGCGCAGCGGGCGCACCACCACGCTCGCAGTGGCCGACACCACGAAGGTGCTCGATGGCTCGCGCGGCTGGGTGCGCCTGTTCGTGCGGGCCCACGGCGACGAGGCGGTCGCCACGCGCTACCTCTGCGCCCGCCCGACGCCGCAGTTGACCATCACCGATCCTGCCGACAGCACGCAGGTGGTCCTCGGACGTCCCGTGACGATCACGGCGAGCCGCCCGGCTGGCGACGCCGCGGCTTCCGGCGTCTCCGACGCCGACCTCAAGTGGGTGGCGACGACCGTCCACGGCTCCGACCACGAGCATGCGCTCGGCGAGCGCACGGGTGGCGCGCAGGTCGTCGACGGCGTGTCGCGTCTGCAGTTCACGGTCACGCCGGCCGCCGACCACGAGCTCGGCACCTACACGCGCGTCCGCCTGTTCGCGCCGTCGGCCGGAGGCTCCGGTGCCTCGATCCGGCTCGTGGCCAAGCCCGTGTCGATCACGCTCGCGTCCCAGCCAGCCGGGGCGCGCCTGGCGCTCGCGCGTGAGTCGGGCGTGTCGACGGTCGATCCGGCGCCGGGCTCGGTGACGATCGCCGCCGGCTACCGCACCACCCTCTCGGCCGGGGCGAGCTTCGTGGCCTCGGGCCGCACCTGGACCTTCTCGCGCTGGAGCGACGGCGACACGCGCATCTCGCGGCCGTGGCAGGTCCCGGCCGACAGCGGCCCGGCGCCCGTTGCCCAGTACACCGGTGGACCGGAGCCGACCGTGACGGCCACGGCCCCTCCGACGCCGACCGCCTGGCCGGTGACCCCGACGCCGACCGCCACGCGCACGGCGACGCCGCCGACGGTGACACCGTGGCCCGTGACGGAGACGCCGACGGCCACGGCGACGCCCACGAAGACGCCGACGGCCACCGCGACGCCCACGAAGACGCCGACGGCGACCGCGACGGTCACGCCGACCCCGACGAAGATCGCCACGGTCACCCCGACCCCGACTTCGACCTCGACGCCGACCGCAGGTCTGGTCACCTCCCCGCCGACGGTGGCCGCCGCGCCGATCCCGGGCACGCCGACGCCGGCGCCGGTGCCGCAGCTCGAGCCGGTGGTCCCGGTCTTCCCGACCTCGCCGACCGTCCTGGACCTGCGCGGCGCGAGCCTCAAGCTCACGGCCGATTCGGGGGCCCGGTCGACGGCCGTGCGCGCGCGGTTGCGCTTCGCCCGCGCCGTGAGCCCGGCCGACGTGACGATCAAGGTCGCGGTGCGCGATCGCAGCTGCCGCTGGTGGGTGTTCAAGGCGAAGCGGTTCGCGGGCCTGGGCCGCAAGGCGCGCCGCGCCCGCACGACCACGTGCGTGACGGCGCCCTCGTGGAAGACCGTCCGCGCGACCTGGGGCGCCGAGGAAGCCGCGGTGGTCGTCGATCTCGGCGGCAGCGTGAAGCCGGGCTCCTACGCGCTGCGCGTGCGGCTGCAGAAGGGCCGCACGATCATCGGCGAGCGCGTCGCAGGCGTCACGGTGCGCTAGCGATCGGCTGACCGGCGTCGGGCCCAAGCCGAGCTGGGGCGCTGACCAGGGATGGCGGAGGCCCGATGGCCCGATGGTTGGACAATGGGCCAAACGGGCGGCGGCTGACAGGCCGTACGGTTCGCACCGCAAGCCTCCGGCAGCGTGCGCCCCATGGCGCGCCATCCGAGGGTTAGGCTCGCGCCCACCACCCCTGAACCTCCATCGGAGCACCCATGCGCCTCAGCCTCCGCCGGTCTGCCGCCGGTCTCGCGACGCTCTCCATCGCCGCTTCGCTCGCTGCCTGCGGCGGCGACGATAAGGACACCGCCTCGGCCACGCCCGCGGCGGGCGGCAGCACCATCGCGGTGCCGGACGACATCAAGAAGGCCGGCAAGATCACGATCGCGTCGGATGCCAGCTACGCCCCGAACGAGTTCATCGAGCCGGGCAAGAAGGACGTCGTCGGCGCCGACCCGGATCTCGCGAAGGCCATCGGCGCCAAGCTCGGCCTCGACGTGGAGATCCAGAACTCCAGTTTCGACGGCATCATCCCGGGCCTCGCGGCGGGCAAGTACGACCTCGGCATGAGCTCCTTCACCGACACGAAGGAGCGCGAGAAGACCGTCGACTTCGTCACGTACTTCTCTGCGGGCACCTCGTTCTTCGTGAACGCCGACGGCCCGGACATCAAGACGCTCGACGACCTGTGCAACCAGAAGGTGGCCGTCCAGAAGGGCACCACGCAGGCCGACGACGCGGCGGCGCAGGCGAAGAAGTGCAAGGTCGACGTGCTCGTCTACCCCGATCAGAGCGGCGCGAACCTCGCGCTGAAGTCCGGTCGCGCGACGCTCAGCATGGCCGACTCGCCCGTCGCCGCCTACCAGGTGAAGCAGTCCGGCGGCGCGTTCAAGCTCAGCGGCGAGGCGTACGGCACGGCGCCCTACGGCATCGCCGTCCCGAAGGACAGCGGCCTCGCCGAGCCGGTGCTCGAGGCCGTGAAGGCGATCATCGCCGACGGCTCGTACGCGAAGGTGCTCGAGAAGTGGGGCATCCAGGACGGCGCGATCACCGACCCAGTGATCAACGGCGCCCAGAGCTAGCTCCGACTCCGACCCGCAGGGCGCACACGCATGGCCGACGAACAGCAGGCGACGCCACCGCCGCCCGGCGAGGCGCGCGTGCGCCCCGAGGACATCACGGCGGTCCCCGTCCGCCATCCGCTCCGGTGGCTGGGGGCCGCGCTCCTCCTCTACGTGGTGGTCGCGATCGTCAACTCGATGGCGACGAACCCGAAGTACGAGTGGGACGTCGTCTGGGACTTCCTGTTCTCCGAGTCGATCATCCGCGGCCTGGGGAACACCCTCGCGCTGACGGTCGTCGCGATGGTGATCGGCATCGCGCTCGGCATCCTCGTCGCGGTGGCGCGGCAGTCCGAGAACCCGGTGCTGGCGAAGGTCGCGTGGGTGTACGTCTGGTTCTTCCGCGGCACGCCGGTCGTCGTGCAGCTCCTGGCCTGGGCGTACATCGGCGCGCTCTACAAGGTGATCACCTTCGGCGTGCCGTTCGGTGGTCCCGATCTGATCCACGCCGATGCCAAGAGCCTGATCTCGCCGTGGACGGCCGCGATCCTCGGACTGGCGCTGAACGAGGCCGCCTACATGGCGGAGATCGTGCGCGGTGGGCTGCTCTCGGTCGACGAAGGCCAGGAGGAGGCGGCCTCGGCGCTCGGCATGAGCCGCGCGCAGACGCTCCGGCGGATCGTGCTCCCGCAGGCGATGCGCGTGATCATCCCGCCGACGGGCAACGAGACGATCTCCATGCTCAAGCTCACCTCGCTCGTGTTCGTGATCCCGCTCGGCGACCTGCTCT
>JAQIJQ010000066.1:0-24887 GCA_036946195.1 Patulibacter minatonensis
TGTTCGGCCGCATGCTCTCGCTGATGGTGCACCAGCGCGTCACCGATCCCACGTCCGGCTTCCGGATGGTCGGGCGCCGCGGCATCGCGCTCTTCGCCCGCGACTACCCGCACGACTACCCGGAGGTCGAGGCCGTGCTGATGCTGCACGCCAACTACCTGCGCAGCGCCGAGATCCCGGTCGTGATGCGCGACCGCCAGGGCGGCGCCTCGTCGATCACCCTGCGGCGCTCGGTCTACTACGTCGTCAAGGTCTCGCTCGCGCTGTTCGTGGGCTTCCTGCGCCGGCGTCCGATCCAGCAGGTCAGTCTCGAGGGAGGCGAAGCCACGTGACCCCCGATCGCGTCCAGCTGTTCGCGATCGTCGTCGCGATCGCCCAGTTCGTCCTCGTGTTCGAGCTCGTGCGCTCCAAGCGCATGCTCGAGCGGTACGCGCTGCTGTGGCTCGTCTCGTCGCTCGTCCTCTTCGTGCTCGCGGCGTGGTCGCAGCTGCTCGAGCTCATCGCCACGTCGGTCGGCATCGCGACGCCGTCCAACGCGCTGTTCCTCGCGACGTTCGCGTACGTGCTGCTGCTCCTGCTGCACTTCTCGATCGTGATCAGCCGCCTGTCGGCCCAGTCGGCGATCCTCGCGCAGCACGTCGGGCTCCTCGAACGGTCGGTCGTCGAGCTCCGCCAGCTCGTCGGCGCCGGCACCTCGGCTCCGACGGCGCCGCCCGCCGAGCCGCGCGACGCCGAGCATGACTGATCCCCTGCCGATCAGCGTCATCGTCGTGACCTACAACAGCGGGCACGACGTCGCCGACGGCCTGGCCCGGCTCTCCGATCAGCTCGGGGTGGGCGACGAGCTGATCGTGGTCGACAACGCATCGGTCGACGACTCGGTGGCGGTCGTGCGCGCCGCGGCGCCGGCGGCCCGCGTCCTCGCACTCGGCGAGAACCTCGGCTTCGCCGGCGGCGTCAACCGCGGTGCGACCGAGGCGGCCGGCGAGCTCCTCCTGCTGCTCAACCCCGATGCCGTGCCGGCCCCGGGTTGCCTCGACGCCCTGCGCCGCGCGGCGACCGACCACCCGGACTGGGGCTGCTGGCAGGCGATGGTCGCGCTGGCCGACGGCGAGCACGTCAACACGGCCGGCGGGCGCATGCACCTCCTCGGCTTCGGGTGGTCGGGCGACTGGGGTGACCCGATCGATCGCTCGCTCACGGCCCACGAGGTCGGGTTCGCATCCGGTGCGGCGCTCTGCGTGCGCACGCCGCTGTGGCGGTCGCTCGGCGGCTTCGATCCGCGCTTCTTCATGTACTGCGAGGACCTCGACCTCAGCGTGCGCCTCCGGTCCGCAGGGTGGGGCGTCGGCGTCGCGCCGGATGCCGTGGTCGAGCACGACTACGAGTTCGACAAGGGCGCGAACAAGTGGTTCTACCTCGAGCGCAACCGGTGGGCGGTGGTCCTCGCCAACTACCCGGCACGCCTGCTCGTGCTCGCGTTCCCGCTGCTGCTCGCGTTCGAGCTTGCCCTCATCCCCGTCGCGTTGGCCGGCGGCTGGTGGCCCTCCAAGCGGCGGGCCGTCGTCGCCGCCGTCCGGGACCTCCCGCACACGCTGCGCCGTCGCCGCGCCGTGCAGGCCGCGCGCGTGATCTCCGATCGCGCCTTCGCGCAGAGCCTCACGGTCGACCTCGACGGCGAGTTCTTCGGGCCGATCGCCCGGGTGGCACCGATCGGGGCTGCGCTGCGCGTCTACCGCGCGCTCGTCCTGCGGGCGCTCTCGGACCGCCCGCGCGGCGTCCGCGTCGGCGGCTAGCTCAGGACGCCGGCGCCGGCGCCGGCGATCCCCACGGCGGCGAGGACGGCGAGCAACGCCCCGGCCCGCCGGACGGCGAAGGCCATCACGCTGGGCGCCGGCCGCAGCGCCCACCACGCGAAGGCGAGCGTCGTGACGTTGATCCCGATCGCCGCGCCGTACAGGTCGAACGCGAGGAAGCCGCCACCGATCGCCACCAGGCTGAGCGGCATCGCGAACCACAGCCCGCGGTTGAGCGCGCCGACCCGCGCCGCGCTGAACCAGCAGGAGAACGCGACGTTCGTCGCCAGCGTCGCGAACGTGAACGGCGCGAGCCCGAGCAGCAGCACGCCGACCAGCGCGCCGTCCTCGGTCGTGGAGCTCGAGCCGAGCAGGCCGAGCGCGATCGGCGCCGCGATTGCGCCGACGGCCATCACGGCGGCGCCGGCGGGATAGACGACGCGCAGCGCCGCGGGGAGGGTGCGCTGTAGGCGCGCACCGACGCCGTCGACGTCGCTGCTGAGCTCGATCGTGTCGACGATGGCGACCGAGGTGCCGAGGATCCCGCAGATGTAGGAGCTCACGAGGAACGCGAGCGCGAAGGCGGCGGTGCCGCCGGGATCCTGGCTCGGGCCGTCGCCCGGGAGCGACCCGGCGATCACGACCGCCTCGGCGTAGACGGTGGTCGAGAACAGCGGGACGAGGTTCTCGCGCAGCAGGAGCCCGCCGGTGGCACGGATGCGGCGCCACTGCACGGCGGCGACCCGAACCCCGGTCCGCGTGGCCATCACCAGGCAGGCGATGCCGCCGGAGAACAGCGTGCTCCAGCCGAGTGCGGCGACGCCGACGCGCGGCGCGAGCAGCACGAACGCGACGAGGGAGGCGACGCCGCCGATCGCGAGCGACACCGACGCCGAGGTCACCCTCCCCTGCAGGCCGAGCAGCACCGCCCAGGCCACCGCGTAGAACTGGCTGGCGACGCCCAGGCCGAGGACCGGCAGCGTGTCGCGTGCCGCGCCGGCCGCGGAGTCGGTCGCCGTGAGCGCGTCCGCGAGCGGTGCCGCCGCGACCACGAAGAGCACTGCCAGAGCCGTGCCCGTCAGGCCGAGCGTCCACGCGAGCTCGGCCGGCTGCACGCGCGGGTTCGCGCCGCCGACGGCGGCCGCGCCCGTGATGCGGCATCCCTGCGCGAACACCGTCGTCAACACGTACGCGCTGTACGCGGCGAGCGCGCCGTCGGCGGCGGTCGCCGTTCCGAAGCGCGCGAGGAAGAGCAGCATCACGACGGCGCTGGAGGCGGCGATCAGGGCGATCGATCCTGCCGTGACGATCTTCGCCGTCTGGGCGCGGGACGACGGAGCCGTCATCGCGCGCCGGCTGCTCTGCGCCCGATCACCGAGCGAGCGTATCGAGCGCGCATGGGCGACGCGCGGCGCCCCGCCCCGTCTCGGTAGGGTGCTCCGCATGCCCAGCAGCGAGCTCGAGCACGCCTACGTCGCTTTCAACGAGAACCCGCTGTCGAGTCACCAGAGGATGGTCCGCCTCGTCGGCGCCGATCGACGGGTCCTCGACGCAGGATGCTCCTCCGGTTACCTCACGGAGCGCCTCGTCCGCAACGGGTGCACCGTGGTCGGGCTCGAGTACGACGCCGAGGCCGCCGCGGTCGCCGGCCGCTGGTGCGAGCAGATGCTCGTGGGCGACATCGAGACGATGGACCTCCCGCTCGAGGAGGAGTCGTTCGACGTCGTCCTGTGCGGCGACCTGATCGAGCACCTCCGCAACCCGCAGGCGGCGATGGCGCGCCTGCGCCCGTTCCTGCGTCCGGGGGGCCGGCTCGTCCTGTCGACGCCGAACGTCGCCAACTGGTCGGTGCGGCTCATGCTGCTGTTCGGCCGGTTCCGGTACACCGAGCGCGGCCTGCTCGACCGCACCCACACGCACCTCTTCACGCGCAAGACGCTCCGCGAGGCCGTCGAGGCCGCCGGCTACGACGTGCTTCGCATCGAGCCCGTCATCCCGGTCCCGGGGCCGGAGGTTCCGCCGGTCTCGCGCCTGGCCGATGCGATCGGCCGGCGCCTGCCGGGGTTCTTCGCCTACCAGTTCGTCGTCGAAGCGCAGCGCCGCTAGGCGCGAGCGCTCCGCAGGCCGGCGGCTACCGGCCGGCGCGCGCGAACACGTCGCCGAGCAGGCGGGGGTGGCGCTCGACGAGCGTGCGGATCGCCGTGTGCGTCGAGAGGTTCGTCGTCTGCAGCATCGAGATGCCGCTCACGCGGTAGCGAGCGACGACCTCGGGGGTGAACGCGCCGTAGAGGCCGCGCTCGGCGACCCGGCAGAAGAGGTCGTAGTCCTCCCAGCCGTAGAGCCGCAGATCCGTCGCGTACCCGCCGAGCTCCTCGATCGACGAGCGCCGCCAGAGCACCATCGCGTCGATGTAGTTGCCGTTGCGAAAGCGCCACGGCTGCCACGGGAACTGGCTGATCAGGCCGACGGGCTCACCCTGCGGGTCGAACTGCTCGAGCGGGCCGTAGGCGAACACCGCGTCCTGGTCGTTCTCGAGGGTGCGGATGAGGCGGGTGATGCCGCGCGGCTTCACCTCGTTGTCGGCGTCGAGGATGAAGACGTACTCGCCGCGCGCGGCGCCCAGGGCCGTGTTGCGGGCCGGGCCGAGACTGCGGTTGACCGGGTGCTCGAGGAAGAGCACCGGCACGGCCGGATTGGCCTCGATCCAGCGGTCGACGGCGGCTGCCGAGCCGTCGGTCGAGCCGTCGTCGACCACGACGATCTCGAGCTCGACCCCGATCGAGCGCGCCACGCTGTCGAGCGCGCGCGAGACGTGCTCTTCGTAGTTGAAGAGCGCGATGAGGACGGAGACCTGCGGACGGGCATGCGCGTAGCTCGGGGTGGTGCGGCGGCGCCGCACGCGCGGCACCTCGCCGTTGCTGCCCTGGCGGGCGGTCACCTGCGCCAGCTGGCGGCGGAGCGCGTCGATCGCGAGCCGCTGGTCCTTGAGCGCCTGCGAGGCGGCGGCCTGGAAGCGCTCGAGCTCGCTGCTCTCCGGGCCGGGGAAGTCGCGGGCGAGGCCCACGTTGCGCTCGGCCACCTTCTCGTCGATCTCGGCGGCGGTCATCGCGGCCGGGGGCTTGAGGAGGCCGCCCGCCTGCTCGCCGGGGCGCACGGGCGCGGTGGTCGCCAGCAGGTCGGTGGCGACGTCGGCCATCCGCGCGACGGCGTTGCGCATCGGCCGCACCTCGCGCAGCAGCTCCTCGGCGCGCACCGCGAGCGCGTGGCGACGCTCCTCGTCGCGCACGAGGCCGTCGACCAGCAGGCCGAGCGAGCGCTCGGGACCGAAGAGGATGTGCTCGCCGGCGACGAGCGGCTCGTGGCCGACCGACGGCTCGGAGACGACGGCGACCCCGCACTGGATCGCCTGCACCACGCGCAGCCACTCGAAGTAGAGGCGGTCGTCCTGGTGGACGTTGAGGAGCACGCGGGTGCGCTCCATGAGCTGCCACTTGTCGTGCGAGCCGAGGTAGGCGCCGCGGCCGATCTGGGCGGTGCCGGTGTCGTCGCCCAGCACGAGGCGGGTGCGGTGCGGATCGAGGTGGCGTGCTGCGCCGGCGAGGATCTTGCCGCGACGGGGCGTCGAGATCCCGAGGTGCAGCACGTCGAGGTCGCGGCGCTCGAGGGCGAGCTCGGGCGTCTCGTCGGCCGGCGAGCCGTGGCTCCACGTGCGGGTCCACCCGAGCGGGAACTCCTCGGCGGCGATGCCCTTGCGCCGGAAGCCGGTGACGGCCTGCGGGTTGATGTCGAACACGGCCCCGACGCCCTCGCGCGCGTGGGCGACGTTCTGGTCGAAGAACCAGGAGCCCGGCTGCTCACCGCAGAGGTAGATGGTGCGGGCCCGCTGCGACGCGCTCGGGAGGAACTCCTCCGGCGTGAGCTGCACGTACTCGTGGGGCGGCAGGAGGACGTAGACGTCCTCGGGGGCCGGCTCGGGGTACGCGCCGAACGTGAGGTCGGCGTGGACGCCGAGCTGCTCGAACTCGTCGACGAGGGCCAGCGCGAGCTCGACGAAGAAGTGGTTCTGCTGGTGGGCGAGGACGAAGCGGATCCGCACGAGGGGCGATCGTAGCGATTGACCGCTCGGCCTCGCGCGGGGCGACGAAGTACAGTCCGGGAATGTCGACCAGTGAGGGCGAGTCGCACCTGCGGACTTTCGGGGATCTGGGCATCGATGATGTCCCGGGGAAGTTCTCCGCGGCCGCTGAGCTCTCGGGCGATGTGGCCGAGGCCGAGCACCTGGCCCGTTACCGCTGGGCCACGCAGTTCGCCGAGGGTCGTCGCGTGCTCGACGCCGGGTGCGGCTGGGCGTACGGCACGGCGATGCTGGCCGAGGCCGGAGCCATCTCGGCGGCAGGCGTCGACCTCGCACCGACCGTGATCGAGACGGCGCAGGCCGAGCTCGGCGACGCCGTCCAGCTGAAGGTCGGCGACGTCCGCGAGCTGCCCTACCCCGACGCGCAGTTCGACCTCGTCGTCTGCTTCGAGGTGATCGAGCACATCGAGGACCACCCGCGTGCCCTCGACGAGCTGCAGCGCGTGCTCGCGCCGGGCGGCCTGCTCGTCCTCTCGTCGCCGAACCTCTTCCGCAGCCCCGAGGGCAACCCGTACCACGTGCACGAGTTCGAGCCCGCGGAGTTCGCCGAGGTGCTCGGCGCGCGGTTCGCGAACGTCGAGATCTTCCGCCAGCACGCGTGGGTCGTCTCGGCCGTCGTCTCCGCAGAGACGTCGCGAGCCGGCGGCCTCGGCCCCGTGGACGACGTCGCGCTCGGCAAGGGCGTGGTGCACGCCGACGGCGAAGAGGACTACATGGTCGCCCTGGCCAGCGACGCGACGCTGCCGACGCACGCCGTGCCGCACGCCGTCGCGACCGCCGACGTGGAGCTGCGCCGCTGGCTCGGCCTCTTCGCCGAGCAGGACAAGGTGCTCCAGGGGCAGCGCGAGTTCATCGACGGCCTCGACCTGGCGCGCGTCGGCGAGATGGCGCGCGAGCTCGAGCAGGCCGCGGGGCGCGAGGCCGAGCTCACCGCTGCGCTGCGCGACGCGCGCGACGAGCTCGACACCTACAAGCGCGAGTACGGCGACGAGATCACGCACCTGACGGCGATGCTCGAGCGCGCCGACCGCGTGCGCGACGACATCTTCCGCTCGCTGAGCTGGCGGATCACGGCGCCGCTGCGCCGCCTCAAGAGCTAGCCGCGCAAGCGGCGGCGCGCACTCGCGGCCGCGGCCGCCAGCGTCTGCGCGGCGAGATCGCGGACGCGGGGCGCCGGCGTCTGCGGGCGCAGCGCCGCGACGACCGCCTCGACGTCGCTCTCCTCGGCCACGTCGTCGCCGAGGAGCGCGCGGACCCCGAGCCCGATGCGGGTCGGCGACACGACGTTCGTCCGCAGGACGCCTTCGAGGGGCGTGGCGAAACGGTGCTCCGTCGACACGATCGCCAGGCCCAGGCCTCCCCACAGCGCGCCGCGTCGGGCCACGTGGTCGCTCACGACCATCCGGCCCGGGACGGCGTCGAGGTCGACGTACCGCACCTTCGCAAAGCTCGTCCAGTCGACGGCCTCGAGACCGGCGCGCACCTCTTCGTTGATCGTGTCGTGGAGCACGATCACGCACTCGGTGATGGCGTCGGAGGCGAGGAGGTCCTCCACGTCCTGCTGCACGCCCTCGGCGGAGTGGTCGCCGTCGACGAGGACGAAGTCGGGGTGGCGGCCCTCGGCGGCGAGCTGCGCGAGGAAGCGCGGCAGCTCGGCGTGGCTGTCGCCGGGGTGCAGGGTGACGTGGTCCGCGACCTCGAAGGACGGCGCGACGAGATCGAAGGAGTGGACCTCGGCGCTGTGCTCGGCGATGCGGGCGAGGCTGCCGCCCTCGGCGGTGCCGATCTCGATCGCCAGGGTGGGCTTGAGCTGCGCGAGCAGCCCCTCGAACGCGAGGCGCTCGCCGTAGGTCATCTGCCAGGCGGTGGCCTGGAAGCTCGGGGCCTGCGCGAGTGAGGGGCGGGCGCTCATGGCGGCGCACACTAGCGCGGTTGCGCTGCGGGAACCTCGGCCGCAGCGCGCTCCCAGCGCGCCTCGTGCGGGAGGTCGATCACGCCGCCGGGGTCGGTCACGGCGCTCACGCGCGCGCTCACCGTCGCCTCGCGCAGGTCGATGATCTCGCCCGAGGTGTTGTGGGCGAGCCACGCGGTCGCGACGAGGTCGCCCGGGGTGAACGGGTTGTCGAGGGTGATCGAGTAGTCGTAGGCCTCGCCGGCCCGGCAGTGGCCGGTGATGACGCCCTGGTGGACGCTGCCACTCGCGAAGAGGGTGACGTGCTCGCGGTTGTCGAGACGGAACGCGATCACGGGATCGTGGATGTCGCGTTCGATGTTCACGCGACAGGTGAGCGTGAAGCGCTCGCCGTGCGGCAGGTGGCTGGTGCGCTCTCCGGCGGCGTTCGTGAACCACGTGTCGCTGATGCGCGCATCGCCGCTGCCGACGAGGCGCTCGCCCGTCGTCGGTTCGAGCACCTCGCCGCCGCGACCGAAGTTCAGCTCGAGGTACTCGGTGGCGATGCGGCGGGGATCGCCGAGGTCGACGACGACGCCGTCCTCGATCACCATCGCCCGGTCGCACGTGTTCGCCACGGCGTTCATGTCGTGGGTCACGAGCACCACCGTCTTGCCGGCGTCCCGCAGCTCCTGAAACTTGCCGAAGCACTTGGCCTGGAACGCGGCGTCGCCGACGGCCAGCACCTCGTCGATGAGCAGCACGTCGGCCTCGATCTGCGTCATGACGCTGAACGCGAGCCGCACCTGCATGCCCGACGAGTAGTTCTTGAGCTTGAGCTCGGTGTGGTCCTGCAGCTCGGCGAACTCGATCACCTCGTCGACCCGCGCGCCGGCCTCCTTGGGGGAGAGGCCGAGCATGATGCCGTTGAGGATGATGTTGTCCTTCGCGGCGAGGTCGGGGTTGAAGCCGACCCCGAGCTCGATGAACGTCGAGACGCGCCCGCCGATCTTGATCGAGCCCTCGTCGATCCGGTAGATGCCGGCCATGCACTTGAGCAGCGTCGACTTGCCCGAACCGTTGCGGCCGACGATCCCGAAGAACTCGCCGCGGCGGACGTCGAAGTTGATGTCACGCAGCGCGTGGAACACCTTCCCGCCCGAGTCGAACCGCGGGTTGAGCACCCGCTCCTTCAGCGTGTGGCGCTGCTCGGAGGCCAGGCGGAAGTCCTTCGACACACCGTCGACGGAGATGGCGAGTGGGCGATCGCTCATGAACGGCCGATTCTAGTCCTCGCGTGCTCGCGGCGCCGCAGCGCTATCGCTGGGGCGAGGGGTCCATCGCCCGGGCGGCGACGGCCTTCGGCTCCAGGCGCCCCGCCTCGAAGACCGCGAAGAGCATGAGCACCCAGACGATCGTCGCGAGCGCGATGTGGATCCAGACCGCCTCGGCCGGCAGGCCGTTGTAGTACTGGTAGAGCCCGACTGCGCCCTGCATCGCGTAGGCGCCGAGCAGCAGCGAGATGCGCCGCAGCAGCGGCTGCGGTGCGTCGCGGCGCCAGAGCACGAAGAGCAGGAGCGTCGTGAGCACGAACGTCGCGGTGCCGAGGTGCCCGTGGCGCAGGATCAGCAGCCGGAGCGTCTCGCCGCCGAACCAGTCGATGCGGTTGACGACCTCGCCCGTCGCAGCGGCACCCGGGTGCGGGCCCGCGCCCGAGGCGAACGCGCCGAGCACCACGAGCAGCGAGACGAGCGGCATCAGCGCTCGCACGCCCCAGACGGCGACGCGGTCGGTGGCGAGCGGGCGGCTCCCCGCGGGATTGCTGGAGCGCCACACGAGCAGCGCGCACGCCACGAGGATCATCAGCGCGAGGAGGAAGTGCGCGATCACGAGCCCGGGCGAGAGGTGGGTGGTGACGGTGACGACGCCGAGCGCGCCTTCGGCGGCCATGCCGAGCGGCGGCAGCGCCGAGATCCGCAGGAGCGTGCGGTCGCGCGGGGTGCGGCGGAACATCACGAAGAACACGAAGACCGAGACGAGCCCGATCGCACCGGAGACGAGCCGGTTGCCGAACTCGATCCACTGCGGCGTGTTGGCCGTGATCACCTGGTCGTTGCACTGCGGCCACTGCGGGCACGCAAGCCCGGATCCCGTCAGCCGGACCGCCGCTCCGCTGAACACCGTGAGCACCAGGAGCACGAGGAGGGCCTGCGCGGCGCGGTGCGCGCCCTGGGGAGAGAACCGGGGAAGGCCCATGCTCAGAGGGTACGGGTGCGAGGACGTCACAGGCTCAGTGCCTCCTCCGCGATACCCTCGCGGCGTGCAGGTCACCGAACTCTCCATCCCCGGCGCGCTCCTCGTGCAGCCCGACGTCTTCGGCGACGAGCGCGGGTTCTTCTGCGAGACCTACCGTGAGCCGGTCTGGTCGGAGCACGGGATCCCGTCCGCCTGGGCGCAGGACAACCACTCGCGGTCCGCGCAGGGCGTGCTGCGCGGGATGCACTTCGCGATCGGCGAGGGTCAGGCCAAGCTCGTCCGGTGCGCGCGCGGCCGCATCCTGGACGTCGTCGTCGATCTCCGCTCGGATTCGCCGACCTACGGCCAGTGGGCGAGCGCCGAGCTCTCCGACGAGAACATGCACCAGCTGTACGTGCCCGTCGGCCTGGCGCACGGGTTCGTCGTGCTCAGCGAGGTCGCCGACGTGACCTACAAGTGCACGACGGTGTACGACCCGTCGGTCGAGCGCGGCATCGCCTACGACGACCCGGCGATCGCCATCGCGTGGCCCACCGAGTTCGAGCTGATCGTGTCCGAGCGCGATGCCACCGCGCCCCGCCTGGCCGACATCGCGGCCGATCTCCCGTTCACCCTGCCCGCCTGACGGTGGAGCGCCGGCCGAGCGCCGGCCGTACACTCCGCAGCCCATGGCATCGCCAGCCGTCACGTCCGAACTCGCGTCCGAGCAGCTCGAGCTGCGAGAGATCCAGGGCCCGACCGCGCTCGGCGGCAGCCTCCGCCGGTTCGCGTTCCTGACGTGGACGATCGCGATGACCGAGTTCAAGCTCCGGTTCTACGGATCGGCGCTCGGCTACGCGTGGCAGCTCCTGCGTCCGCTCCTGCTGTTCGCGACGCTCTACGTGGTCTTCCACCACGTCGTGAAGTTCGGCGGGATCGTGCCGTTCTACCCGACCGTCCTGCTGATGAACATCATGCTGTTCACGTTCTTCGGCGAGGCGTCGTCGGCGGTGACGGCGGTCGTCGACCGTGAGCAGCTCGTGCGCAAGATCCAGGTCCCACGGCTCGCGATCCCGCTCTCGCAGACGCTCACGGCCACGTTCAACCTGGGCCTCAACCTGGTCGTGATCGTCGTCTTCGCGCTGCTCTCCGGGGTGACGCCCACGCTGCGCTGGCTCGAGGTTCCGTTCCTCGTCGGCGCGCTCGCCCTCTTCGCCGGCGGTTTCGCGATGCTCGTCTCCGCGCTCTACGTGCGCTTCCGCGACGTGAAGCCGATCTGGGACGTGTTCGTGCAGATGCTGTTCTACGCGACGCCCGTCATCTACATCCTCGAGACGCTCGACATCCCGTCCTCCATCAAGGAGGCGATGGCGCTCAACCCGCTCGCGACGATCCTGATCCAGATGCGCCAGGCGCTGATCGATCCGACCGCGCCGTCGGCGGCCGACGCCGTCGGTGGTCCGCTCATGCTCCTCGTGCCGATCGGCATCCTCGTCGCCGTCGTCTGGGGTGGCTACGCCGTCTTCAACCGCGAGGCCCCGCGCATCGCGGAAGAGCTGTGACCGACGCGTCCTCGGCCGATCTGGCCGACCCGCTAGGGTCCAGCCGTATGACCGTCGACGAGGGACTCGCGGCCGAGAACGCCCGGCTCCGCGCGCGCGTCGAGCAGCTCGAGGTGGAGGTCTCCGCCCTCCGCGCCGATACCGCCGCGACCGTCGCCAGCGCGCAGGAGACGCTGTACTGGTTCGAGCGCTGGGGCCTGGACTTCAACCGGATCATGGGCACCTCCCAGGCCGAGCTGGCCCGCAAGTCGTTCCGCGGTGTCCGCCTCGGCTACCGGTGGTCGAAGACGCGGTACTTCGTCCTGCGCACGTTCGCCCGTCGCCTCACGCGCCGGGCATGACCGCCGCGCGCCCGACGGTCTCCGTCCTGCTGCCGGTCAAGAACGGCGGCCCCTTGCTCGAGGAGGTGCTCGCCGCCGTCGCCGCGCAGCACCCCCACGAGCTGATCGTCACCGACTCCGGGTCGACCGACGGCTCGGTCGAGGTCGCCCGCCGGCACGGCGCTCGCGTGATCGAGATCCCGCCGGCGGAGTTCAAGCACGGGCCGACGCGGAACGTGCTCGCCGAGGCGAGCACGGGCGACGTGCTCGCCTACCTCACGCAGGACGCCACGCCGATCGAGGGCTGGCTCGACGCGATCGCCGACGCGTTCGCGGCCGATCCCGACCTCGGCGTGCTGTTCGGCCCGCACCTGCCCCGCGAGGACACGAGCCCGATGATCGCGCGCGAGCTCACGGAGTACTTCGGCACGCTCCTCGGCGAGGGCGGCTCGGCCCGCACGTACGGGCCGGCCGACCCGATCTTCCTCTCGAACGTCGACGCCGCGTACCGCCGAGCGTGCTGGGCCGAGATCCGGTTCGCCGACCTGGCCTACAGCGAGGACCAGGCCTTCGGTCGCGCCATCGCCGAGCACCCGCGCTGGACCAAGCGCATCGATCCCGCCGCGGCCGTCCTGCACGCGCACGACTTCCCGCCCGGCGAGTTCTTCAAGCGCTACTTCGACGAGTACCGAGGCATCCGGGAGACGGTCGACCACGTCGAGCAGCTCGGCCCGAAGGCGTTCGCCCGGCAGGTGCGCAACGGCCTGCGCTCCGACCTGCGGTACGTGCGCGCCGAGGGCGTGGCGGGTGGGGCCGCGAAGTGGGCGTGGCCGATCGCCCGCCACCACGCGCTGCGCCACGTCGGCGCCGGGCTCGGCGGCCGCGCCGCGCGCATTCCCGCACCGGTCGAGCGCAGGCTCTCGCTCGAGGGCCGCGCGAGCGACCACCGCCTGCGCGAGCGCCCCGCCGACGCCGCGGAGCCGCCGGCCGCGATGCCGCACGTGCAGGAGCTCCCGCTGGCCGACGTCGAGACGACCGGCGCCGTGAAGTACGCCGCGATCGGCGCCGTCGATCGTCTCGGGCCGGCCCCGCTCACGGGCGACGCCGCCGGCCGCGCCGACCGTGAGCGCCTGCACCTCGCGTTCGTCATCCCGCCGTTCCGGATCGGCTCCGGTGGCCACATGTCGATCTTCCGGCTGGTCGAGTTCCTCGAGAGCCAGGGCCACGTCTGCACGATCTGGGTCGACGACCCGGTCACGGGCCCGATCGATCCGCCGGCCGTGATGCGCCGCACGATCGTCGACCACTTCCGGCCGATCAAGGCCCCGGTCTTCGCCGGGCTGGACGCCTGGTACGGCGCCGATGTGGCGGTCGCGACAGCGTGGACCACCGTCGACCCGGTCCTGCGGCTGCCGAAGTGCGCGTCGCGTGCCTACCTGGTCCACGACGACGAGCGCGAGTTCTACGCCGCGTCGGCCGAGCAGCTCTTCGCGGAGAACACCTTCGGTCATGGCCTGCACGCCGTCTGCTCGAGCCCCTGGCTCCAGGAGCTGGCCGTGCAGCGCGGCGCCACCGCCGACCTGTTCGACTTCGGCGTCGAGCACGACATCTACGCGCCGTCGGCGTCGCCCCGCCGGGCGAACCGCGTCGCGTTCTACGCGCGGCACGAGACCGCGCGGCGCGGCGTCGATCTCGGGGTGCTCGCGCTCGAGCAGGTGCTCGCGGCGCGGCCCGACACCGAGATCGTCCAGTTCGGCACCCACAAGCCGCCGCGCTTCACGCGCCCGACGAAGTCGCTCGGCGTGGCCTCGCCGGCCCAGCTCGCCGAGCTGTACTCCACGTCGGCGCTCGGACTCTGCCTCTCGTTCACGAACTACTCGCTGATCCCGAAGGAGATGCTCGCGTGCGGCCTGCCGTGTGTGGATCTTCCGCATCCGTCGGCGACGGGCGTGTTCGGCGAGGACGGCCCGGTCGTGTTCGCCGACCGCACGCCGCACGCGATCGCCGAGGTGGTCATCGGGCTGCTCGACGACGCCGAGCGTCGTGCGCGCCTCGGAGCCGCGGGCGCGCGGTTCGTCGCGGACCTCACGTGGGAGCACGCCGGTGCCCAGGTCGAGCACGGTCTGCGCAATGCGCTGCGCCTCGCGGGCGGGCGCTCGCAGCTCCCCGCCGAGGGTGCCGTGCGGGTGAAGGCCGCCGGCCTGCAGTAGGAGCCGGGGAGGCGCCGGGCGGTGCTGCCCGAGGCAGCGCCTAGAGCACGTGCAGCTGCGGGCGGGTCGCCGAGGCGCCGGCCTCTTCGACCGACACGCGACGGCTGGGCACGCGGCGGCGGATCTGACGCGTGTCCCACCAGCTCTGGAACTCCTCGAGCTCGCGCCAGGTCGTCGCCTTCGCCCGCGGGCCCGCGAGCACGGCGAGGTGGCCACCGGGCGCCGTGCGCAGCCGAACCTCGGCCGACTGCGGGAGCAGCGTGCTGACGGCGTGCGCGGCCGTCTCCGGGGCGAGGATGTCGTCGGTGCCGGCGATCGAGAGGAACGGCTGGCGCAGCGCGCCGAGATCGAGGAACTCGCCGTGCAGCTCGGCGGGGCGTTCGTCGAGCTCGTTCACCGCGATGAAGCGCGAGTAGATCTGACCGATGCTGCGACCGGTGTAGGTGCGCAGTTCGCGCTTGATCGTCTCCGTCGCCTCGAGCTGGGCGAGGGCCTCGCGGTCATGCAGGTTGAACGCGAGCGAGGCCGGGTAGCTCAGTTCCTGCGGGAGCGTGAGGGCACGCATGCCCGTCCGCACGACGGGGGCGGCGAGCGGGTTCGTCATCACGCGCGTCAGGGCCGCCTGGAGGAACCCCTCGGAGAGCGCGTTGATCGCCGAGAGCGGCGCGAGCGTGGCGCGCAGGCGCATGCGGTGCATGTCGAACGGCGCCGCCACGACGGAGACGGTGTGGACCGGGAGCGACTGGTCGTTCGCGACGGTCAGCGCCGCGAGGATGCCGCCCAGGCTCCAGCCCACGAGGTGCAGCGGGCGGTCGCCAGCGTCCTTCGCGGCCTCGCGGATCGTGCGCGGGAGCACGAGCTCCACCCAGCGTTCGAGCGCGAGGTCGCGGTCGGAGAAGCGCTGGCGGCCGAAGTCGACCATGTAGGTGCGCACGCCGCTGCCCAGCAGGTGCTCGACGAGCGAGTTGCCGTGGCGCAGGTCGAAGCAGGAGGGGGGAGCGCCGAGCGTGGGGACGAGCAGCACCGGCAGGCGCTCGGCGATCGGATCGACCGTCTCCAGGTAGCGGTAGAGCGTGCGGTGGCGGGCCTCGGTGAGGATGCGCCGGGCCTGCGGACGCGTGTCGGCGAGCCCGCCGTGCACGGCGGCGTCCCAGATGTTCGCCGCGGCGGCGCCGACCTGGCTCGGTGCGAGTGGGTTGAAGACCACCTGCTGAGGGTAACCAAGGCGCCGGGGTCCGGCCACCGAGTCCGGGATCCGGTGCGTCGTGGGCGCCGATGACCGGGGAGGCGCGGTCGACGGAGCGGTCCACTCCGTATGGTGCGCCGTGTGCCCAGCCTGCAGCCGCTGATCGACCGCGTCGCGAACGCCGGAGGCGATGCGGCCGAGCGCTTCCTGCATCCCGGTGGCATCGACGCGCAGCGGTTCTTCGCGGAGGTCGTCGAGGATCTGCGCCGCGACCCGTCGTACGCGCTGGAGACGATCGCGCTGCGCGCCGTCGAGGTGCACGGCGCCGCCGCCCGGGCCTGGCTGAAGGACGGCCAGTCGCTGCCCTACTCGCCCGACGAGCTCGCGCGGATCGCCGTGCGCCGGTCGACGAACCTCGCTCGGCTCGAGGGCGGTGCGCTCGGCATCGGCGGCTTTCTGACGGTGGCGCCGGATCTCGCGGCGCTCGTCTACATCCTCACGCGCGAGGTCGTCTTCGTCGCCGCCGCCTACGGACTGGATCCGACGCACCCCGATCGCGCCGCCGAGCTGCTCGTGATCACCGAGGTCTACGCCACGGTGCCGCAGGCGCAGGCGGCACTCGACCGGCGTGGGGAGCGGATCGCGGTGGCGCTCGCCAAGCAGCAGGTCAAGAAGCAGCTGGGGGTGAAGGGCGGCAGCAGCCGCACGCTCTCGGAGAAGATGATCCGCTACGCCGGCAAGCGCGCCGCGCGGCGGTACGGCGGGCGGCTCGTGCCCGGTCTCGGCGCGGTGCTCGGGGCCATCGACAACGGTGCGTCGGCCCGTGAGACGGGCGAGCGGGCGATCGCGTTCTACCGTCCGCAGGGGACGGCGAAGCCGCGCGGTCGCGGCTTCGCCTCGCGCTTCCGCTGAGCTGGCGCAGGTCGTCCGCCGGGCTCCCTAGGCTCGACGACGTGCCCATCCGAGACCTCACCGACGGCAGCGCCTGCGAGCTGGTCCTGCTCGTCCGTTCGGTCGAGCGGCGGCAGCGTGCGAACGGCGCCGACTTCCTCAAGGTCACGTTCGCCGATCGCACCGGGACGCTCGCCACGAACGTCTGGGACGACGTCGAACAGGTCGAGGCGCTCCTCTCCGTCGGCGCCGCCTACCGCGTGTACGGCAAGTTCGAGGTGCACGAGCGGTTCGGTCCGCAGCTGCGCCTCGAAGGCTTCGATCCCGCGGCCGAGGGCTCCTACGATCCGTCCGAGCTGCGCGCCGGCCCGCCCGTCCCGGTCGCCGAGCTGGAGCGCCGGTTGCGGGCGCTCGTGGCATCGGTCCGGGATGCGGGGATGTCGGCGCTCCTGGAGGCCGTCCTCGGCGAGGACACGCAGACGTGGGCCGAGTACCGCGTCGCCCCGGCCGCCAAGCGCGTGCACCAGGCCTACCGCCACGGTCTCCTCGAGCACTGCCTCACCGTCGCCGAGGCCGTGTCGGGGGCGGCCGGCGTGTTCCCGGGCATCGATCGTGACCTCGCCGTGTCGGCGGCGCTGATCCACGACTTCGGCAAGCTCGAGGCCTACGCCCTCGTCGAGGGCGACAGCGTCGAGCTCACCGATGCCGGCCGCCTGCGGGGCGAGATCGTGCTGGGGTACGAGCGCCTGCACCGCGAGCTCGACAAGATCGACGGCATCAGCGAGGAACGCAAGCAGGCGTTCCTCCACATCATCCTCAGCCACCACGGCCACCTCGAGCACGGCAGCCCCGTCGTGCCGCAGACGCGCGAGGCGTTCCTCGTCCACATGATGGACAACCTGGGCGGCAAGCTCGGCATCATCGATCGCCTCGAGCAGGAGCGTGCCCCCGACTCCGCCTGGAGCGGCTTCGACCGGGCCTTCGGTGGCTCGGTCTGGTTCCCCGAGGCGCCGGAGGGGGCCGTCGCCGATCCGAGCAGCCTCGGTGCGGTGCTCGACGGGACAGCCGGCCCGGCGGCCGCCGCAGCCCGGGGGGCAGCCGCCGCAGCGCGCATGGAGCACGCCGCGCCGGCGGAGCCCCCGCGCGAGCCCGTCGTTCCGCTCGGTGCATTCGAGGACAGTGGCGCCTGGCAGCCGCCGCACCCCGACGACCTCGACGGTCCGCCGCTCCCGACCGACCAGTTCACGGCCACGCCCGACCACGCCGGCGAACCGCTCCACGCCTCGGCCGACGCCACCGCCGATCCGTTCCACGGGGCGGACGCCCAGCCGTCGTCCGCCGCTCCGGGCGCGGCCGAGTCGTCGCCCGTCGGCCCCACCGACCCGTTCGGCGGTCCCGCCGAGCGCTACCCCAGCTCGCCCGGCCACACCGGCGCCGAGACCGTCGCCGCCCAGCGCGCCACCGCCTCCGATCGGCCGGCGCCCCCGGATCCCGAGCCGCTCCCCTTCTAGGGGCGCGCGCCGAGCGCGGCGCGGTCGTGGCGGCCCACCACGCCCACGGTCGCCCGCCGCCTACCTCTCGGGAGGCGTCTCGCTCAACAGGAGCCGTTCGGCCAGCTCGTTGACCGGGTCGGCGAGCCGGCCCAGGCGCACGGCGAGCGTGTCGGCGGGCCCGGTGACGATGGCGTTGACGACGAGCTCGTTGATGCCGCCGACCAGCGCCGACGCCATGGCGGCGTCGAACGTGCGGGAGTAGCGGCCGTCCGGGAGCTGTTCACCGGGCTTGCCGACGGACTCGGCGACGAGGTCGGCCATCATCGCGGCGAAGCGCTGGTTGACCTTGACGCGCAGTTCGAGGCCGGCGGGCCCGACGGCGTTGATCTCCGTGAGGAACGCGCGCGCCACCTCGGGCTGCTCGGCGAGCGCGTGGAAGTACGCGACGGTGGCGGCGTGCACGCGCTCCAGGCCGGCCGGGGCAGAGCGGGCGCCCGTCACCACCTGCGTGATGAGGGTGTCGGACATCATCCCGTAGGCGGCCAGGAAGCACGCCTCCTTGTCGGCGAAGTGCTCGTAGAGGGTGCGCCGCGAGATGCGGGCGGCCTTGGCGATGTCGGCGACCGTGGTCGCCGCGTAGCCCTTCTCCTCGACGGCCGTGACCATACCGGCCATCACCCGCGCGCGGACCTCTTCGGCAGGGGCGGCAGCGGCGGGCATGCGGAAAGGGTACGGGCTGGTTCCGCGTATGTGGTCAGACTCACGCTGGAGTTGGACCGTGCGGAAGTGGTACCATCTCGTACCGAAACCTGAGCGGTCCGCCTCCACGGCGCACCGCGGGGTTCCACCGCCGGCCAGCACCCCCGCTCGCCCGCGCCACGCACCACCGCCCCGGAGGCCCTCCATGGCCACGCACGTCAAGACCGTCATCGTCGGCACCGGCTTCTCCGGGCTCGGCATGGCCCACCAGCTGCTCAAGGACGGCGACCGCGACTTCGTCGTGTTCGAGCGCGAGAGCGACGTCGGCGGCACCTGGCGCGACAACTCCTACCCCGGCTGCGCCTGCGACGTGCCGAGCAACCTCTACTCCTGGTCGTTCGCGCAGAACCCCACGTGGAGCCGCTCGTTCTCCCGCCAGCCCGAGATCCACGCGTACATGAAGCAGGTGGCCGCGCGCACGGGCCTGCTCGAGCGCGTGCGCTTCGGCCACCGCGTTGCCGGCGCGAGCTGGGACGACGCCGCGCAGGTCTGGCGGATCTCCACCTCCAAGGGCGACTACACCGCCGAGACGCTCATCAGCGGCATGGGCGGCCTGTACGAGCCGCTGATCCCCGAGGTCGAGGGGCTCGACACCTTCGACGGCCCGGTGTTCCACTCGGCGCGCTGGCGCCACGACGTCGACCTCGCCGGCAAACGCGTCGCCGTCATCGGCACGGGCGCCTCGGCCATCCAGTTCGTGCCGCAGCTCCAGAAGCAGGTCGGGCACCTCACGCTCTTCCAGCGCACGGCGCCGTGGCTGCTCCCGCGCACCGACCGTCCGCTCAAGCGTTGGAACAACGCCGTCTACCGCTACGTGCCGGGGGCCCAGCGGCTCGTGCGCTGGGGTCTGTACCTCGGCCGCGAGTTCTTCGCCGTGCCCGTGCTCTGGCCGAAGCACACGGCCAAGCTCGAGGGCGTCGCGCAGGCGCACCTGAAGCGCGCCGTGAAGGACCCCGAGCTCCGCGAGAAGCTCACCCCGGACTACCGCATCGGCTGCAAGCGCATGCTGCTCTCCAACGACTACTACCCCGCGCTCACCCGCGAGAACGTGCACGTGGAGACGAACGACATCACGCGCATCGAGGACGGCGCGATCATCACCGCGGACGGTGGCCGCCACGAGGTGGACGCGATCGTCCTCGGCACCGGATTCCACGTGACCGACAGCCCGGTCGCCAAGATGGTCCGCGGGCGCGACGGCCGCACCCTCGAGGAGACGTGGGACGGCACGATGAAGAGCTACCTCGGCACCTCGATCGCCGGCTTCCCGAACCTGTTCATGCTGCTCGGCCCGAACACCGCGCTCGGCCACACGTCGGTCGTCGTGATGATCGAGGGCCAGATCGAGCACGTGCGCCGCGTCCTCCGCGAGCGGGACCGCCGCGGAGCGCAGACGGTGGAGCCGACGCCCGCCGCGCAGGAGCGGTTCGTCGCGGAGATGGAGCGCAAGAGCCGCAAGACGGTGTGGGTGTCCGGCGGCTGCCGCAGCTACTACCTGGACCGCAACGGCAAGAACTCGACGATCTGGCCGGGCTTCACGTTCTCGTTCCTGCGCCGCACGCGCCAGCTGAAGGCCGCGGACTTCCGCTTCGAGCCGCTCCGCGCGCCCGCCGACGTGCCGAGCGGGCAGCCGACCGCCGCGTAGGACCCGCACCGCCGCGACCACCGCCGCGACGACGGATCGCGGCGGTGCCCTACGGGCCGGATCGATAGGGTCCCGCCCGGTGACCTTGTCTCCCGAAGAAGCGCCGGCCGCTCCGTTCCTCACGCGCCGCGCCATGCTCCTGCCCGGCCTCGCGGTCGTGTTCGGCGTGCTGCTCACGCTCTACCTGAACCGCTCGACGTGGTTCTACCTCGACGACTGGGACTTCGTCGTGCTGCGCGCCGACTGGAGCCAGGGCGCCCTGCTCGGACCGCAGAACCTCAACTGGGTGATGACGACCGACATCGTCTACACCCTGCTCGGCCGCGTCTTCGGCGTGTCGACCTACGTGCCCTGGCGGATCGTCGCGGCGATCGCGCTCGGCGTCGTCGGTTGGCAGATCGGCCGATATGCGGCGCCGCGCGTCGGGCGCGTGATCGCGGCGGTCGCCGTGCTCGCGGTCTTCATCACGCCCGGCTGGGAGATCTCGCTCTGGCCGTTCCAGATGGGCCAGCTGCTCGCGCTCGCCGCCGGCCTCGGGGCGATCCTGCTGGTCGACCACCGCTCCGAGCGCACCTGGCGGCGCGAGCTGGCGCTCGTCGCGCTGCTGGTCTTCGCCGTCACGTCGTCCTCCGCCGGCATCCCGCTGCTCGGCATGTTCATCGTCGATCGACTCCTGCGTCCGGGCCGCCGACGCGACGTGCTCGTCGCCCTGCCCGCCCTCGTGCTCTACGCGTGGTGGAACCAGAAGTGGGGCTCGCTCAGCCCGAACCTCCCGGCGAGCAACCTCGAGAGCTTCCTCGCCGCCACTCGGCAGGCCATCGAGGTGGCCATGGCGGCGCTGCAGTCGATGCTCGGCCTCCAGGACCACACCGCGATCGGCGGGTTCCTCTCGGTCGTCGCCCTGCTCGGGCTGGTCGTCGTGGCCACCTGGCGGCTGCTCACGGGGCACGCCCCGGACCGGGCCCGCATCCTCGCCATCGTCGCGGGGCTCGCGGCCTACTGGGTGCTGCTGGCCTGGGGGCGTAGCTCGGTCCCCGGCTACGAGACCTCGCCGCGCTACCTGTTCTTCAGCCAGGTGCTGCTCGTGCTCCTCGTCGTCGAGCTGGTCGGCCGGACCGCTGCCGAGCGTCTCGCGGAGCCGGCGCGCGAGCGCCGCGTCGCCGTCGGGCTCGGCGTCCTCGCCACGCTCGGCCTCGCCGTCGGCATGATCGGCAACCTGTCCTCGCTGCGCTCGGGCAGCGTGTACCTGCGCAACGAGGGTCAGCATCAGGAGGCGCAGTACGCCGCGCTCTCGCTGCTCCCGCAGCCCACGCGTGCTGCCGCGCCGCTGTACCGGGGCGCGCACGACTACGTGCTCCCGATGGCGGCCGGCGCCTACTTCGATCATCCCGGTCCGCCGAAGATGCCCGTCCGCAGCGAGGCCGAGGTGCGCGACCTCCCGGCGGCCACGCGCGGCTTCGTCGATCGCTACCTCCTCCTGCTGCGGAGCGTCGAGGTGCCCGCCGGACAGCCCCGCGGGGTCCCCGCCGAGCCGCGCCCGGAGCTCGTCGCCGCGCCGGGCACCGCCGTCAAGCGCGTCGGACGGTCGTGCGTCGCCGTCAACGGCCCGCGCGCCGCGTACCCGCTGAACCTCGCCACCGGCGCCTCGGTCGAGATCGAGAACACGGGGACCGAACCCGTCGAGCTCCGCGGCCGCCGCTACGCCGACACGCTCACAGGCTCCGTCCCCGTCGCGATCGGTCCCGGCGCCGTCCGCCGCCTCACCAATCCTCCCGATCTCGGCAAGGCCCCCTGGACCTTCGAGATCACGGCGTCCCGCGCCCACCTCTGCTCGACGGAAGGCTGACCATGCGTCTGCTCATCACCGGCGGAGCCGGATTCATCGGCTCCTCGATCGCACTCGCGCTCGCGGAGCGTCACCCGGACTGGACGATCACGACGCTCGACAACCTCTACCGTCGAGGCAGCGAGCTCAACCTCCCGCGCCTCAAGGCGGCCGGGGTGCGGTTCGTGCACGGCGACATCCGCATCGCGGACGATCTCGCGGGCCTCGAGCCCTTCGACGCGCTCGTCGAGTGCTCGGCCGAGCCGTCGGTGCGCGCCGAGGGCGACCTGCTCGTGCCCGTGAACCTCACGGGTGCCCACCACTGCTTCCAGGCGGCAGCGCGCCACGATGCGCACGTCGTCTTCCTCTCGACGAGCCGGGTGTACCCGATCGAGCCGATCGAGTCGCTCACCTACGACGAGCACGCCACGCGCTTCGAGCCGGCCGACGATGCGAGCGTGCTCGGCGCCGGTCCCGAGGGCATCGCCGAGTCGTTCCCGCTGGCCGGCCGCCGCACGGTCTACGGGGCGACCAAGCTCGCCGCCGAGCTGCTGCTCGCCGAGTCCGAGGGGCCGTGGACCATCAACCGCTTCGGCGTGGTGGCCGGACCGTGGCAGATGGGCAAGGTCGACCAGGGGGTCTTCACCCACTGGCTGATCAGCGCGCTCTTCGACCGCCCGCTCAAGTACTTCGGCTACGACGGCTCCGGGCGCCAGGTGCGCGACCTGCTCCACGTGCTCGACGCGGTCGACCTCGTCGAGCAGCAGCTGCTCGATCCCGCCAAGTGGACGGGCCGCACCTTCAACGCCGGCGGCGGACGGGCGAACTCGCTGTCGCTGCTGGAGCTGACGCACGCCGTCGAGGCGATCACCGGCCGTAGTCTCGATGTCGGGTCGCAGCTCGGCACCCACCCGACCGACGTGCGCTGGTACGTCACCGACAACTCGGCCGTCACCGAGTTCTCCGGGTGGACGCCGCAGCGGAGCGCGACCGATACGCTCGCTGACATCCACGGCTGGCTCGTCGAGCACGAGGCCGCCGTCCTCAACTCCCTCTCCTAGACCGCTATGCCTACTGCCATCGTCACCGGCTCCGGCGGCCTCATCGGCTCCGAGACCGTCCGTACCCTCACCCGCGAAGGGTTCGACGTCATCGGCGTCGACAACGACATGCGGGCCTCGTTCTTCGGCGCGGAGGCGAGCACGGAGCGCACGACGACCGAGCTGAAGGACACGCTCGACACGTTCCGCCACGTCGCCCTCGACATCCGCGACCGTGAGGGCATCGACCGCCTCTTCCAGGAGGTGGCGTCGAGCCTCGAGCTGATCGTCCACACCGCCGCGCAGCCGTCGCACGACTGGGCCGCGCGCGACGTGCACACCGACTTCTCGGTGAACGCGCTCGGCACGCTCAACCTCCTTCAGAGCACCCGCGACCACAAGCCGGATGCGACCTTCGTGTTCACCTCGACCAACAAGGTCTACGGCGACACCCCGAACTACCTGCCGCTCGTCGAGACCGACCTGCGCCTCGAGCTCCCCGAGGACCACAAGTGGTGGGGCGGCGTCACGACCGACATGTCGATCGACCACACCACGCACTCGCTCTTCGGCGTGAGCAAGGCGGCCGCCGACCTCGCGGTGCAGGAGTACGGCCGCTACTTCGACATCCCGACCGTCTGCTTCCGGGGCGGGTGCCTCACCGGACCGCAGCACGCCGGCGCCGAGCTGCACGGGTTCCTCTCCTACCTCGTGAAGTGCGCCGTCACCGGCAACCACTACACGGTGTTCGGCTACGACGGCAAGCAGGTCCGCGACAACATCCACTCGTTCGACGTGGTGCAGGCCTTCCTCGCGTTCCACCGGAACCCGAAGGCCTCGGCGGTCTACAACCTCGGCGGTGGCCGCGAGAGCAACATCTCGATGCGCGAGGCGATCCTCAAGTGCGAGCAGCTCACCGGGCGGCCGATGAACGTGAGCTTCGGCGGCGACGCGCGCGTCGGCGATCACCGCTGGTGGATCTCCGACCTCTCCGCGTTCCAGGCGGACTACCCCGAGTGGGGCCTCACGAAGTCGATGGACGACGTGCTCGGCGAGATCCACGAGGCCGCCGTCGCCGTGACCGGTGCCTGAGGCGATGAAGCTCTCGGTCGTCATCCCGGCCCACAACGAGGCCGAGGTCATCGAGGAGACGCTCGTCGGCGTCGCCACGACGCTGACGACCGCCGAGGTGCCGTTCGAGGTCGTCGTCGTCGACGACGCGTCGCAGGACGGCACCGCCGATGTCGTGGCCAAGGTGGCCGAGCGCTGGCCCGAGATCCGCTGCGTGCGGTCCGAGTACCCGGGCGGCTTCGGCTACGCCGTCCGCTTCGGGCTCGACGTGTACGAGGGCGACGCCGTGTCGGTCGTGATGGCCGATGCCTCCGACGACCCGGCCGACCTCGTGAAGTACTACCGGCTGCTCGAGGCCGGCTACGACTGCGCCTTCGGGTCGCGCTTCATGCGCGGCGGGCGCACGATCGGCTACCCGCGGGTGAAGCTCGTCGTCAACCGGATCGTCAACGCGTTCATCCAGGTGCTGTTCGGCCACGGCTACAACGACACGACGAACGCGTTCAAGGCGTACCGGCGCGAGGTGATCGACGCGGTCCAGCCGCTCGTGAGCCCGCACTTCAACCTCACCGTCGAGATCCCGCTCAAGGCGGTGATCCGCGGCTACTCCTACGCGATCACGCCGATCTCCTGGCGCGACCGCTCGGCCGGTGTCAGCAAGCTCAAGCTCCAGGAGCAGGGCTCGCGCTACCTCTTCATCGTCCTGATGACCTTCTTCGAGCACCACCTCTCGCGCGGCGACTATCGCCGCGGACAGGTCGACCGTGGACGCTGGCGCGCAGGTCGCCCGGCCGCCCGCATCGATCACGTGCCCGTGCCCACCCGACA
>JAQIJQ010000067.1:0-17770 GCA_036946195.1 Patulibacter minatonensis
GGAGTCGTGGCGCGCGGCGGCCTGGATCACGTGGTGCTGCGGCTGCATCGTCTGCACGAGCACGCGCCCCTGGGCCTCCCCACCGCGGCCGGCGCGCCCTGCGAGCTGGGTGATGAGCGCGAAGGTGCGCTCTTCGCTGCGCACGTCGGGGAACCGGAGGGTGGCATCGGCGTCGAGGACGACGGCGAGGTCGACGTCCGGGAAGTCGTGCCCCTTGGCGACGAGCTGGGTGCCAACGAGCACGGCGCGCTCGAGCTCCCCGAACCTCGCGAGCACGGCGCCCGGGTTGCTGATGTCGGCGTCGACGCGCAGCACGTCGAGGCCGAGCCGCGAGAGGTCCTCCTCGAGGCGCTCGGTGCCGACACCATGGCGGGCGATCGAGACCGAGCCGCAGGCCGGGCAGCCGCCGGGGATCCGTTCCGTGTGGCCGCAGTGGTGGCAGTCGAGGGTGCCGCGGCGGCTGTGGAGCACGAGCGTCACGTCGCAGTTGGGGCACCCGAAGGCGTGGCCGCAGGCCCGGCATTCCAGGAAGTTGCTCCAGCCGCGGCGGTTGAGCAGCACGATCGCCTTGGTGCAGTCGACGAGCGCCTCGCGGGTGGGTCGCGTGCAGCGCGCCCTGGCCGGCGTTCGTGCGCATGTCGACGATCTGCACCGGTGGCATCCTGCGGCCGTCGACGCGCTGCTCCATGCGGATGATCTCGAGCGTGGCGTAGCTCTCGGGGCGTGGCGTGGCGCTCCCGCAGAGCAGGACGGCGCCGTGGTGCTGCGCTCGCCAGGCCGCGACGCGCCGGGCGTCGTACCGCGGGTCGCCTTCGTGCTTGTAGGAGCTGTCGTGCTCCTCGTCGACGATCACGAGCCCGAGATCGTCGAGCGGTGCGAAGACGGCCGAGCGCGCGCCGACGACGATCCGCGCCTCGCCGCTGCGGATCCGCCACCACTCGTCGCGGCGCGGCCCCTTGCCGAGGCCGGAGTGCAGCACGGCGACGACATCGCCGAAGCGCTGCTGGAAGCGGTGCACGATCTGCGGGGTGAGTCCGATCTCGGGCACGAGCACGAGCACGGTGCGGCCGGCCTCGAGCGCCGCGCGCGCGGCGCGCAGGTACACCTCGGTCTTGCCGCTGCCGGTCACGCCGTGCAGCAGGAGCGCCCCGCCCCCGCTCTGGCGCGCGCCCTCGATCCGCGCCAGTGCGGCGAGCTGCTCCTCGGTGGCCGGCGGCTCCTGCGCCGCGCTCGCACCGACGGCGTGGCTCGTCGGGCGCCGTCGCTCGTCGGTCGCCTCGATCACGACGAGCCCGCGCCGCTCGAGCGTGCGCAGCCGCGCGAGGTCGTCGCCGGCGGGGCGCGGGCCGCTCAGCGCGAGGCCCTCGAGCAGCTCGCGCTGCGCCGGCGTGAGCTTGGTGTCCTCATCGGGTTCCGCCTGCGCGAGGCGCGCCCAGAGGCGCTGGCGCGGCTTGCCGTCCGGAGGCTCGACGAGCTGCAGCGCGCGGGCCGTCGTGGAGGCGACGTCGTCGGCCATCCACCGTGCCATCGCCACGAGCTCCACGGTGGTGCTGCGCTCCTCGACCGCCTCGACCGACTTCAGCTTCTCGGCCGGCACGTCCGTCTCTTCGGCGCGCGCGACGACGATCCCGCCGACCGATCGGTTCGCCAGCGAGATCCGCACCACCGTGCCGACCGGCGCGCCGCTCTCGTCGAGGTAGTCCAGCTCGCCGGGCAACCCGCGCGCCGTCACGAGCGGCATGACCTTGGCGACGGGCGGCATCCACCCCAGTCTGGCGGAAGTGCCATGCATCCGTTTAGCCTGAGAATTCGATGATCCTCGTTGAGTTCACGTTGACTGGTCCCGCCTTGTCGCTCCAAACGCGAAACCGGGTTGCGCTCCGCCGTTGGAAACTCGACGTGCACGCCGGCGCACGCGCGTGCTTGGTGCGCCGCGCCCACGCGCCCGAGGACGTCTTCTTCTCAATCGGCGATTTTCGTTGGACGGGCAACCGCCCCGACACCGACAACATCATCAAGCCGGCACAAGATGCGCTAACCGGCCTCGTCTACGACGACGACCGACAAGTACGGGATACCCTTGGCTTCACCCGAGCGAATCTCGCTTTCGTCCCAATCACCCTCGGGCTTCTGCCCGCGTTGCAGACCGGCCTCGTTTCCGGTCTTCCGTTTGTCCATGTGGCCGTCTCAACCTCAGCGGCACCGCATTTCGAAGGGGTTGTAGATGCGTGAGCGCAGCCTCGCTGACGTTGCCGCGGACGATCTCGAGCGGCAGGGATTTCGAGTGTCGCGGCAACCCGCGATCGGCGAGACGGCCTGGAAGCCCGACCTACTAGCTACCCGCGCCGGCGACACGTGGTTTGTCGAAGTTAAGGCTACCGGGGCCTCCGTCTCGCCCTCGCAACTGCGCGAATGGATCCTCTTGGCCGAGGGAACGCGGCGCTCGCGTCGCAGTTTGGCAGGGGACCCTTGATCACCGGCTCACCGCGTCGCACGGAGACCTGCACCCGAGGAGTCCCATCGACGGCCGGCGAGCGAGCCTCATGCACTGGATTGACGTCTGCCAGCGCGCAGAGGGCGAGCTACGTCTCATCGCCGCGGCAAATGAGTACCTCGACCGACTTGACCACGAAAGAGATGCGAGCACGCGCGAATTTCCGTTTCGCCGCGACTATGACCCGCACGCTTCCTGGCCGGGTTTGCTCACCGGGCTGGCGAGTATTGGGTCCGTCAGTCCCGACGACTTGATGGTGTTCAGTGACCATCTCGCGGCTCGAGATGCCGTCTTGGCTACGGGCGATCCGAAGTGGACTCCCTCAACTGTTGAGGCTGCGCGCCTTGGCACCGCTATCGAAACGACGCGGGCTCTTGCTTACGAGCTGGGCTTGTTTCCATCCTAGAGTCGATCCTTCCTGGCGCCAATGCGCCAATCGGGAACGGATCAGTACCGATTCGTCGACGTGGCGCGGCCCGCGGGTTACACTCGCGTAATGACCGACCACGTGGACGTCCTGATCGTCGGTGCCGGGCTTTCGGCCATCGGCGCCGCCCGGCACATCCAGCTCGCACACCCCGGGCGCTCGTTCCAGCTGATCGAAGCGCGCGAGAGCCTCGGCGGCACGTGGGACCTGTTCCGCTACCCGGGCATCCGCAGCGACTCGGACATGCACACGCTCGGCTTCGGATTCCGCCCGTGGAGCGATCCGAAGGCGATCGCCGACGGCCCCGCGATCCTCCAGTACCTGAAGGACACCGCCCGCGAGTACGGGATCGACGAGCGCATCACCTACGGCACGAAGGTGCTCGGCGGCAACTTCTCGACGGAGACGGCGACGTGGACGATCGAGCTCGAGGACGTCGCCACCGGCGACCGGCGTCAGATCACCTGCGACTTCTTCGTCTGCTGCAGCGGCTACTACCGCTATGACGAGGGCTTCACGCCGCGCTTCGAGGGCCGTGAGCGGTTCCAGGGGCAGATCATCCACCCGCAGCACTGGCCGGAGGATCTCGACTACACCGGCAAGCGCGTCGTCGTGATCGGCTCGGGCGCGACGGCGGTCACCCTCGTCCCGGCGATGGCCGACAAGGCCGCCCACGTGACGATGCTCCAGCGGACGCCGAGCTACATCCTCTCGCTGCCCGACGAGGACGCGATCGCGAAGCTGCTCCAGCGCGTGTTGCCCGACCGGATCGCACTCCCGATCGTGCGGTGGAAGAACGTCGGCCAGCAGCTCCTGATCTACAACTTCGCCCAGAAGCGCCCCGAGCGCGCGAAGAAGATCATCCGCAAGCTCACCGAGAAGCAGCTGCCGAGCGACTACGACGTCGACAAGCACTTCACCCCGCCGTACAACCCGTGGGACCAGCGTCTGTGCCTCGTCCCGAACGGCGACCTGTTCCGGGCGCTGCGGAAGGGCACCGGCTCGATCGTCACCGACCAGATCGAGACGTTCGACGAGACGGGCATCCAGCTGACGAGCGGCGAGCACCTCGATGCCGACATCATCGTCACGGCCACGGGCCTGAACCTCCTGCTCTTCGGCGGGATCGAGCTGAGCGTCGACGGGGAGCCCGTCGACATGCCGTCGACGATGACCTACAAGGGCCTCATGCTCGACGGCGTGCCGAACTACGCGTTCGCGATCGGCTACACGAACGCCTCGTGGACGCTCAAGGCCGACATGACCGGCGAGTACGTCGCGCGGCTGCTCAGCCACATGGATGCGACGAACACCCGCCAGGTGGTGCCCGTCGGCGACCCGTCGCTCGAGCGCCGCCCGCTGCTCGACTTCGACGCCGGCTACGTGAAGCGCTCGGCGCACACGCTGCCCGTGCAGGGCACGGTGACGCCGTGGAGCCTGCGGCAGAACTACTTCTACGACCGCCGTCTGATCAAGAACGGTCCGATCGACGACGGCAACCTGAAGTTCGCCGACGCCGCCAAGGCCGCGCCGACCGAGCAGACGACCACCGCCTGACGCGGCCGGACTCCCGAGCGATGACCGTCCGCCTGATCCGCCGTCTGCACCGCGACCTCGCCAAGCCCGTGCTGCGGGCCAAGCGCGATGCCCTGCGGACGGCGTGGGCGGTCGTCGGTGCGCGGCCTGAGCGCGCGCCCGAGCCGGCGCCCGCGCCCGCCGCGGGGTTGACGGCGACCCCAGCGGCCGAGCCGAAGGCGACACCTGCGTCCGGCCGCACGAAGGCCGAGCTCTACGCCGAGGCGACCGAGCGGGGCATCGCCGGCCGGTCGAAGATGACGAAGGCCCAGCTCGCCGCCGCGCTCGATGCTCGCTAGCCCGTCACGGTGATCGTCGGCTTCTTGCCCTTGCGCACCTGCAGCGTGACGACCTTCGGCTGACGGCCGGGCTTGCTGACGGTGACCGTCACGATCGCGCCGCCCGTCAGGCGCCTACCCTTGAAGACCGACTTGCCGTACGTGACCGACGTGCCCTTGAGCTTGGCGTAGCGCTTCGTCGAGAAGCCGCAGCCCTTCGAGCAGCGGATGGTGATCGACTCGCCGCCGGCCAGGCCGCTGACCCTCACGCCGGTGACGGTGGTGGTCGCGCCGCGGCGCGAGGAGGAGATCGTGACCTTCGCCGCCACCTTGGGCAGCGCAGCCGGGGCCGGCGCGGGTGCGGCGGGTGCCGGCGTCGCGATGGGCGCCGGCCCCGGCGTCGCGACGGGCGCCAGCGTGGGCAGCAGCGAGTCCGGCACGAACTGCAGCACGCGCGGCCTCAGCTCGTCGGCGATCCAGAGCCGGCCATCGGCTGCCTTGGCCATCCCCATCGGCTCGGCGCCGGGGAGCGGGAAGAACGTGGTCGCCTGGCTCGCCGGATCGATCGCGACGAGGTTGGCGCTCGACCTGCCCGCGACGTACACCTTGCCGTCGGGCCCCTCCGCGATCCCGAACGGGCTGCTGAGCGTGCCGCCGGAGAGCGGGACCGGCGTGAGCGGCGTGCCGGTCGCCGCCCCCCGCAGCGACCGTGTACACCGCACCGTTCGCCCAGCCCGTCACCCACGCCTTGCCGTCCGAACCGGCCGTGATGCCGTCGGGGCTGGCGTTGAGGGGTGCGGTGTAGGTCGCCTCCACGACCGGCGTCGCGCCGAGCCCGAGCCGGCGAACGACGCCGCCCGCGAAGTCCGGGGCGAACAGCTTGCCGCCGACGATCGCGAGGTCGTACACCTCGCCGCCACCCGCGAGCACGCCACTGACGGCGCCGCTCCCGTCGGCCGACACCACGCCGAGGCGGGAGACCCCTGCCTGACATCCATCGGTCGACGGCAGCGAGAAGTAGATCCACGCATCCGGGCCGGGCGCGATCGCGAGTGGCCCGCAGGCGGAGGCGGCCGTGGTCGAGACGGGGTGCAGCGACGGTGCCGCGGCCTGCGCGTCGAACCAGACGAGCCGCTTCTGCGACGGCACGGAGGCCCACACGCGCCCGTCGGGTGCCGACGCGATCGCGCTGGGCGCGGCGCCGACGGGCCACGTGTTCAGGAGCGCACCGGCGGGCGAGTAGCGCGCCACGCTGTCCGCGAACGGCTGCGTGACCCAGAGGTTGCCGTCCGGACCGGCCGTCACGTCGGTGGTGCCCGAGGCGGCGGGAACCTCGTTCACCTGGGCAGCCCCGGCAGGCGTGCCCGAGAGCAGGCCGCCGCTCCCCACGAGGAGGAGAGTCAGGAGCCCGCGCGCACGCATGGGCGGCAAGGTACCGCAACCCGGCGTTGCGGACGGGCCCAGCGTCGACCGCGCGGCTACTCCACCCCGAGCGCGCGCACGATGTCGATCTTGCCTGCGCGGCGAGCCGGCAGGGTCGCCGCGAGCGCTGCCACCACGGCTGCGACGATCACCACGACGACGATCGACCCGACCGGCACCACGTACGAGAAGCCGTCATCGGCGAGCAGCCGCGCGACGAGCGCGCCGAACCCGAGGCCCACGCCGACGCCGAGCACGCCGCCGAGCAGGCCGGTGAGGATCGCCTCCAGCCGCACCAGCCGGCGGATCTGCCGGCGCGTCGTGCCGATCGCGCGCATCATCCCGAGCTCGCGGCGGCGCTCCTGGACCGTGAGGGTGAAGGTGGTCGAGATGCCGAGCAGCGAGACGAGCAGCGCGAACGCGAGGAACGCGTAGATCATGTTCACGAGCTGGTTGACCTGCCCGACGAACTTCTCCTCGAGCTCCTTGCGCGTGAGCGCGTCGACGATCGGATAGCGGTCGTCGAGCAGGCGCTGCACCCGATCCTGGGTGGCGCCGGCGTCGGCCCCGTCCTTCAGTCGCACGAGGCCGAGCTGCACGCGCGGCTGGGCGCTGCCGCCGGTCACGAGCGCTCGGTCGGCGATGAGCCCCCCGCCGAGGAGCGTGCTGCCCTCGTCGACGATGCCGCGCACCGTCACGGAGAACGTGCGCCCGCTGCGCTCCTCGACCCGCAGCCGCTGCCCCACCCTCGCGCGGGCGATGCGAGGATCGTCGGCGCCGCGGTCGGCGATCACGTCGCGCGGACCGAGCGCGCGCAGCAGCGCATCGTCGCCCTGCACCCACCCGAGCCGGTACACGCGCTCGAGGCCCCGGTCGACGCCGTTGACGGGGACGCCCTCCCCGCCGTCCACCCGGTGGAACCCGCCGTAGGAGATTCCGACGACGGTCCGCACGTCCGGGTCCTTCGCGACGAGCGCGTCGACGGCGGCCGGGAAGCCCATGTTGGTGGTGTCGGCCAGGCCGAGATCCGCGCGCACGCGGTCGCTGAAGGCGTCCTTCGCGATGGCCGACACACCGGCCGCGAACACGGAGACGAACGTGACGAGCGCGACCCCGACCATCAGCGCTCCGGCGGTCGTCGTCGTGCGGCGCGGCTCGCGCATCGCGTTGAGTCGCGCGAGCCGGCCCATCGTGCCGCTGCGGGCGATGGGGGCGCCGACGCCGCGCATGATCGGCGCGAGGACGAGCGGCGCGAGCGCCGCGACGCCGATGAGGGTGAGCACGGCGCCGATGCCGACGAGGTAGCCGGCCGTCGAGCCGCCCGCGACGAGCGAGCCGACGACGGCCAGGACCGCGAGCAGGCCGATGAGCCAAGCCACGGCGCCGGGGCGCTTTGCGACATCGCGCGCGGAGTCGCCGCGCATCGCCATCACGGGCGGCACGGCCGCGGCGCGGCGCACCGGCAGCAGGCCGGCGAGCGTGGTGACGATCGGGCCGAGCAGCAGCGCGACGATCACCGTGCGCGGTTCGAGCACGGTGCCGCCGTTCGGGAGGTCGGCGCCGAACGCCGAGAACAGCGCGAGGATGCCCGGCGCGATGAGCATGCCGCCGAGCAGACCCAGGACGCCGGCGATCGCGCCGATCAGCACCGATTCGAACAACACCGAGCGGCGTACCTGCCGGCGCGTCGCCCCGAGCGCGCGGAGCAGCGCGAGCTCCTGCGAACGCTGGGCGAGGGTCGCCGAGAAGGTGTTGACGATCACGAAGCTGCCGACGAACAGCGCGATGACGCCGAAGACGAGCAGCACGGGTTGCAGGAACGAGAGCTGCGTCTTGAGGTCTTCCGCCTGGCTCTTCGCCTGCTCCTCGCCGGTGCGCACGGTGACCGACGGGTCGGCGAGCGTCGTCGCAACGCGATCGCGGAGCACCTTGGCCTCCACCCCGCTCGCGCCGTCGACGACGATGTCGTCGTAGCTGCCCTCGCGGTCGGCGATCCGCGCGGCGCTCCCGGCGGTGGTGAGCACGACCGACGCGCCGGCGAGCGACGAGTCGGTGCTGCCGAACGTGGCGAGGCCGGTGATCCTCAGCCGCTCGGCACCCTTCGCACCGACCACGGTGACCCGGTCGCCGACTCCGTACCCGACCCGCTTGGCCGTCGTCGCATCGAGCACGGTCTCGTCGCCCGTCGTCGCCCACCGTCCGCCCGCAGCGAGCTTCCAGGCGCTGAGCGGTCCAGGCGTGTGGGACGCGATGAACGACGGCGCGCCCGTGCTCACCGGCTTGCCGTCGGGCTTCAGGATCGTCGTGACGGCGAACACCTCGCCGACGGCCTGCTTCACGCCCTCGACGGCCTGGACGCGCCCGAGCGTCGCGGCGGGGATCGTCGGCGGGTCGAGGTCGTTGCTCGCGGTCTTGGGGGCGACGATCACCTCGATCCCCTGCTGGCCGGTCTCGAACAGCTCGTCGATCGTGCGGTTCATGCTGTCGGTCAGCAGGAACGCGCCGCTCACCTGCGCCACGCCGACCACCACCGCGAGCGCGGTGAGGAACGTGCGGCGCTTGCGCGAGAGCAGGTTGCGCAGCGCCAGGCGGATCACTGCCCGATCTCCTTCATGAGGTCGAGCACCGCGTCCGGGCCGCCGGGCACGGGTCCGTCGTGCACGATCACGCCGTCGGCGAGCGCGACGATCCGGTCGGCACGGGCGGCCGCGCGGGCGTCGTGGGTGACCATCACGAGCGTCTGGCCGTAGTCGTCGACGCTGCGGCGCAGCAGATCGAGCACCTCGCCGGACGAGCGCGAGTCGAGGTTGCCGGTCGGCTCGTCGGCGAACACCACGGCCGGACGCGAGGCGAGGGCGCGGGCGACGGCGACGCGCTGCTGCTGACCGCCCGAGAGCTCGGCGGGGCGGTGCGTCTGGCGGTCGGTGAGGCCGACGGTGGCGATGAGCTCGTCGATCCAGCCGTCGTCGATCGCGGTGCCCCCGAGGCGCAGCGGCAGCTCGACGTTCTCGCGCGCGCTCAGCACGGGCAGCAGGTTGAAGCTCTGGAAGATGAAGCCGATCCGTTCGCGGCGCAGCTTGGTGAGTGCGGCGTCCGAGAGGCTCGCGAGCGGGCGGCCGTCGATCTGGATCTCGCCGCTCGTCGGGCGATCCAGGCCGGCGAGGCAGTGCATCAGCGTGCTCTTGCCGGAGCCGGACGGGCCGACGATCGCGGTGAACTGACCGGCCTCGAACGCGACGTTCACGCCGCGGAGCGCCTCGACGGCTGCGGCGCCCTGCCCGAAGCGGCGGACGATCTGGGTGGCGCTGACGAGCATGGTGCGTGCTGACATGGGAGACTCTCCAGTACCGGAACGTCGAGACTGGCCTTCGCCACGCTATCGACCCACCCCGACAGGAGCACCTCAATGCCCACGAACTTCACGGGCCGCGTCGCGGTCGTCACCGGCGCCGGGTCGGGTATCGGCCGCGCCCTCGCCCTCGAGCTCGCGCGCCGGGGTGCCCGGCTGGCGCTCTCGGACATCAACGAGGCGACGGTCGCGGAGACGGGCAAGCTCGCTGGCGAGCTGGGCGCCGAGGTGATCACGGATCGTCTCGACACGAGCGACGCCGACGCGTGGGACGCGTACGCAAAGCGCGTCGTGGAGCACTTCGGCGTCGTCAACCAGCTCTACAACAACGCGGGCATCGCGCTCGGCCGCAGCGTCACCGATTCGACGATCGCCGACTACGACCGCGTGCTCGGCATCAACCTGCGCGGCATGATCGCCGGCACGCTGACCTTCCTGCCGCACCTGATCGCATCGGGCGACGGGTACGTGACGAACGTGTCGTCGCTGAACGGCATCGTCGCGCAGCCGGAGATGAGCCACTACGTGACGTCGAAGTTCGGCATGCGCGGGTTCACCGAGTCGCTGCGGATGGAGATGCTCGTCGCCGGCCACCCGGTGGGCGTGAGCGTGGTGCACCCGGGCGGCATCAAGACCAACATCGCCACCGCCGAGGCCGAGGCCGCGAAGGCCGAGGGCAAGGCCCACCCGGATGCCGACAAGCGCCTGAAGCTCTACAACAAGGTGTTCCTGCGCATGCCCCCGGAGAAGGCGGCGAGGATCATCGTGAAGGGCGTGGAGAAGCGCAAGATGCGCATCATCGTCGGCAACGATGCGCGCCTCATGGACGTCCAGGAGCGCGCGATGCCGACCCTGATCCACCGCCCGATCGTGGCGTTCACCAAGCGCTTCACCTGAAACGCCTGAGGCCCGGCCCCACCGAGGTGGAGCCGGGCCTCAGCTGCGCGCGGTCGCCGCCGCCGGACGGGGCGATCGCGCCGCAGATCCCGTTCGCGCAGGGCCGACCACGTACCGATGTACGGGTTGGCTCCGCGCGAACGGGAGATGCACGTGAGCGTCCGTCAGACGGCGGCGACGAGGCCAGCAGCCTCCTGCAGCGCCTCGACCTTGTTGAGCGCCTCCCAGGTGAAGTCCGGGTCGTTGCGGCCGAAGTGGCCGTAGGCGGCGGTCTTCTGGAAGATCGGGCGGAAGAGGTCGAGCTCCTGGCGGAAGGCGCCCGGGCGGAGGTCGAACACGTCGCGGACGGCCTGGTCGATCTTGCTGCGGTTGATCTTCTCGGTGCCGAAGGTCTCGACGTAGATCGAGACGGGCTGCGCGACGCCGATGGCGTAGGCGACCTGGACCTCGGCGCGGTCGGCGAGGCCGGCGGCGACGACGTTCTTGGCGACCCAGCGGGTGGCGTAGGCGGCCGAGCGGTCGACCTTGGAGGAGTCCTTGCCGGAGAAGGCACCGCCGCCGTGGCGGGCGAAGCCGCCGTAGGTGTCGACGATGATCTTGCGGCCGGTGAGGCCGGTGTCGCCCACCGGGCCACCGATCACGAAGCGGCCGGTCGGGTTGACGAGGAACTCGGCGAAGAGCTTGTTCTCGTCGTAGAGGCCCTCGGGCAGGACCGGCTTGACGACGACCTCCCAGAGGTCGTTCTTCACGCGCTCCTGGTCGTCCTTGATGGCCTCGGTGTGCTGCGTGGAGATGAGCAGCTTCTCGATGGCGACCGGCTTGCCGTCGCGGTAGCGGACGGACGCCTGCGTCTTGGCATCGGGGCGGAGGTAGTCGAGCTCGCCGGACTTGCGGACCTCGGCCAGGCGCTGCGCGAGGCGGTGCGCGGTCTGGATCGGGAGCGGCATGTACTCCGGGGTCTCGTTCGACGCGTAGCCGAACATCATGCCCTGGTCGCCGGCACCCTCGAGGTCGATGTCGTCCGAGGAGCCGCCCTTGGCCTCGAGGGCCTCGTCGACGCCCTGGGCGATGTCGTCGGACTGCGGGTCGATCGCGTTGAGGATCGCGGCGGCGTTGTGGGCGAAGCCCTCCTGGCCGTCGGTGTAGCCGATCTTCTCGATCGTGTCGCGAGCGATCTTGCGGATGTCGAGGTGGGCGTCCGTGCGGATCTCGCCGGAGACGACCGCGAGGCCGGTGTTGACGAGCACCTCGCAGGCGACGCGCGCCTTCTTCGGGTTGCTGTCGTTCGCCAGGACGGCGTCGAGGACGCCGTCGGAGATCTGGTCGGCGACCTTGTCCGGGTGGCCCTCGGTGACCGACTCGGAGGTGAAGAGGTACTCGTTGTCCGCGAAGCTGCTCATGTGTTCCTAGAGGTTTCTGCCGGGCGGGCGGAAGGGAGCCCGTGACGGCCGCAGGGCCGCGCGCGGGAAGGATCGGCGACGGAGACTACAGAGGCGCAGGCTCGGGCGCAGGGGTTCACCGCGAAAAATACCGAAATGGCGACGGGGTTCGGCGTGATTGCGGTCCGGTCGGGCCGCTGGCGGGACGGCCGTCGACCGTCAGCCGCCGAAGGCGTCGGGGCTGCCCGGGCATTCGGCCGGATCCAGGCCCGCAAGGCCGCAGAGGAACGGTCGCGCGCGGCCCTGGCGGTCGGCGAGCGCGGAGTCCCAGGTGTCGCCGGCCTGCACGCGCGCGGCATCGGGCGGCGTGAGGAGGTACAGCATCGCCCGCACCGGTTCGCGGCCGAGTTCGTCGCGCAGCCACTGCCCGCGGCCGAACTGGGCGCTCGGGTTGCCGCTGAGTCCGCCGCGGCCGGAGAGGCGCGCCGTCACCTCCGTCCACCAGACGGGCGCGGGCGCAACGGCCTTCGCGAACCGCACGGAGGCCGCTGCGGCGCGCGGCTCGGCGTCGGTGAGGTCGCGATAGGGGTGCAGCGACCACACGGGCGGCACCTCGCCGGCGCCTTCGATGAACGCGGTGCGCAGGCGCAGCAGCACGGCGGGCTCGCGATCGGAGAACTCGCCGGCGAGCACGCGATCGGGACCGAGCTGCCGGCTGGCCTGCGTCCAGTACTGGCCGGCACGGCGCGCGGCGCCGATCGTGCCGAGGCCGTCGAGGAGCGTGAACATCGGGTGGTCCGGCTCGTTCCAGGCCGTCCAGTAGAGGTCGGCGCCGGGCATGATCTCGTCGACCATCCCGCGCAGCTCGGTGAGCAGTTCGGCATAGAGGCCGGGCGTCGGGTACTCGCAGGGGCGCAGCGCTCGGCCGTTCGGCAGCTCGGACACCTCCTCTGCGCGTCGCTCGCCGCCACGGCCGCAGCGGGTGAAGTCGTGCGCGCGGATCGAGAGCACGCCGGGGGCGGCCTGCTCGGTGAGGAGCGCGGCGAACGCCTCCACCTCGGCGCGCTCGTCGTTTGGCGGCGACGTGCGCCGGGCGGCGTCGATGGGCACCTGCGTGCGGAGCGTGAGCGTGCCGCCGGAGATCGCGCGCAGGCATGCCGCGGCGCTCTCGAACACGAGCCGCTCGGGCGTGCCTTCCGCGAGGCGGGCTGCGCGCGGGATGCCGATGCCCAGGGCCGAGCCCGGCGCGAGCGTCGCCGGCGTGCAGTCGGTGGTCGGGAAGCCGGCGAGGCCGACGACCGGAGATGACGCCTGCGGCACCGCGGGCTGGTCGGGTTCCGCGGCCTGCGGGGCGACGGCCTCGGTGGTCGGCGCGGGCGTGGTGCTCCGCGAGCCGCCGGGCACCACGACGGCGACGAGTGTCCCGGCGATCGCGAACGTGCCGAGGACGAGCACGAGCACCGTGCGCAGCGTGGTGCGCCGCGGAGGGGTCGGCGGTGGCGCCGCCCGGGATGCGTCGACGGGTCCCATCCCCGTCCACCATGCCGCAAATCGCTCGGCGCGTCGCCGATGGCGCCGTTACGCTCGCGCCATGGAGCTGCACGAGGGCGAGACCATCCTGTTCGAGGGGCACCCCAGCTGGCGCTCGGCATTGCTGTTCTTCGTCAAGGGGTTCCTCGGCGCGATCGTCGTCGGGGCGGCCCTGTACTTCGCACTCGACCACACGATCGGCATCGCCGTCGCCGTCGGTCTCGCCGCGCTCACGATCGTCGTCTCGCTCGTGCTGCGCTCGGCCACGGAGTACGTGATCACCGACGAGCGCCTCCACATCCGCCGCGGCATCATCGCCCGCACGATCCAGGAGACCCGTCTCGGCCGCGTGCAGAACGTGACCGTGAGCCAGTCGATCTGGGAGCGCCTCCTGCAGATCGGCCGGGCCGAGTTCGACACCGCGAGCGACGACCAGAACGACTTCCTCTTCGCCGGCATCGCCGATCCCGACGAGGTGCGCGCAGCCGTCGACGCTGCGCACCGTCTGGCCGAGGAGCGCGGAAAGACCGAGGCGGTCTAGCCCGGAGGTCAGTGGGCGACGAACGCGCGCTGACCGATGAGCCGCTCGACGCGATGCCCGTCGCGTGAGGCGGAGTACCGCACGCGCAGCACGTAGCGCGCACCGGCGCACCAGTACCGCCCACCCTTCGGGGGAGGCGGGGCCGCCGTGAGGAACGGGGCATCGACGATTCCCTGCCCCACCTGCACGCGCACGGCGCCACCCTCGGCGCGATCGTGGTCGAGCCACCGCTCGGACGACACCTCGTGGCGCGTGCACCCCGGTGCCTTCGGGCCGCGGATCGTGATGCGGAGTGCCTCACCGGGACGATCGATCGTCGTCGGTGACCGGAACGCGACGATCACCGGCCGGCCGGTGCTGCGGTACCGCAGGCCGACCGGTTCGCGGACGTCGGCCGGGACGTCCGGCCTCGCAACGACGACGCCGGGCAGTGCGCCGCGCCAGGCCCCGCGCCCCGCGACGAGGAGCCGCCGGCCGCCGGCGAAGCTCGCCTCGATGCGTTCGTCGCCGGTCGTCTCGGCGTAGAGCCGGCGCCGTTCGGGCCGCTGGGCCCGGAGCTGCTGCATGAGGAAGGTGATCCGCCGGCGGTCGCGGCGCTGCGCCGCCCGCCGCGCGGGTGCGCTGAGCGACACCCCGGGGGCGGCCATCGGGAAGCGGCGCTTGGCCTCGTCGCGGACCTCCATGTCGAGGCGCTGCATCGCCCTCCACGGTGCGGGATCGGCCCGCTCGGCGAACAGGTAGGCGCCGCCCGTCCCCGCGTCGAGCCGGAGCGTGCGGCCGTGCTGGCGACCGCCGCCATCCAGCCACCGCGCGGCGCGCGCCTGCGGCCCGAGCGTGCCGAATCTGATCACGGCCACCGTCCGGATCGGGCAACCGCCGCTGCCCTCCCCCGCGCCGCGGCCGCAGCGTGACCGGCTCTGGGCACCGCCGTCCATCGCGACGGTGCGCAGACCGCCGCTGATGACGGGTCGGCCGTCGACGATGCGCGTCGTGCAGCGCACGTTCGATCCGCCCACGCCGACCTCCGAGAGCCGGAACACCCGGCGGTCCTGCTCGTCGCGCTCGACGAGTCCGAACCGGCCGCGGTAGAGCTGTCCGCCCTGCAGGCAGGCCACGCCGCGCGTGGTGCGGAACGTGCGCAGCACCCAGGGCGGCCCGCCGTTCGGATCGTCGACGCGCAGCGGGAGCAGGTCGACCGGACCGGTGCGCACGCCGATGCCCTCGTGCGGCCCGAACACGGTGAGCGCCATGGGGTCGGCCGGCGCGATCCGCAGGACGCCGGTCGCCGCGAGCGCCCCGGTGCCGCCGCCGGCGACGACGAGTGCGAGCAGGAAGAGCCGCGGCCCGTGGAGCCAGGCCCGCCGGCGTGTGCGACGCCCCTGCACGGTGCGCGCAGCCCGCGCGGCCGTGCTGGCCATCCCGTCGTCGACGGAGCGGGTGAGCTGACGCTCGAGATGGTCGAAGGCACTCATCGCGTCGTCTCCAATGCGGCGCGCAGCCGCCTGAGCCCACGGTGCACGCGCTGGCGCACCACCTGTTCGCTGCACGCCAGCTCCGCCGCGATCTCCCCGTACGGCCGCTCGTCGACCACCCTGGCGAGCAGCGCGGTGCGCGTCGGAACCGGCAGCTCGGCGAGCGCAGCATCCAGCTGCGCCTCACCGGCGTCGGCACGCGCATCGACCTCGGCGAGATCGTCGTCGGTGAGCACGACGGGCTCGTGCGCCAGCCGGCGGCGCGCCTCGTCCTCCACTCGGCCCCGCCGCAGGCTCTCGTGGAGCTTGTTGCGTGCGATGCCGTAGAGCCAGGCCCCAACCGCACCCTCACCTCGGAAGCGGTGCGCCTCCTCGACGGCGACGGCGAACACCTCGGCCGTGATGTCGAGCGCAAGGTCGGGCTGGCCGACGCGCCGCCGCACGTAGGCGAGCACCGCGTCGACGTGTCGACGGTAGAGCTCGGCGAACGCCGCGCCGTCGGCGTCGTCGACGGCGCGGCGCAGCAGCTCGGCGTCGGTGGTCTCCGGGCGGGGCACGATGGCTTGTGCGCGGCGCAGGTCGCGTGTGACCGCGGCGCTCGGGGCTGGCGCATCGACGCTCGCTTCGGAGCGCCGATGCGGGCGGGCGCTAGTCGCGCTGTTCGCGCTCGGCCTCGGCGAGCTCGATCAGGTCGTCGTCGAGGTCGTCGCCCTCGAGCTGGGCATCCTCGGGGTGCAGCGGCTGGCCAGGATCCGGCTCGGCGTACTCCATGAACACGACCTCGCCGCCGTTCTCGGCCGGCTCGTCGTCGTCCTCGTCGCCGTACCCGTCCGTGTCGGCGTCGGGCCAGGCGCCCGCGTCCTCCTCGAGCTCCCAGTCGTCGACCTCCGAGCGGCCGTCGATGAACTCGGTGACGGGTGCGTCGGGATCGATGCGCGTGGCGCCCGAGCCGCGGCGCTCCTCGCTGCCGCGCCGACGCGTGCCGCGCTCGACGAGGTCCATGATCACCGGGACGCCGACGAGGCCGAAGCGTTCGCGGAGGCGGTTCTCGAGGAAGTAGGCGTAGTCGCGGGTGATGAGCTTGCGGCTGTTGACCTGGATGCTGAACCGCGGCGGACGCGTCTCGATCTGCGCGCCGTAGATCAGCTTGAGGCGCTTGCCGCGCACGAGCGGGGGTTGGCGGATCTGGGTGACCTCGCCGAGCCAGCGGTTGAACGCCGGCGTCGGCACGCGGCCGGTGACGCGGTCGCCGAGGGCGAGGCACTCGCGCAGCAGGCGGTCGACGTGGCGGCCCGTGAGCGCAGAACACGTGAGGACCGGCGGGCGCTGGCGCAGCTTGCTGGCGACGAAGTGGCGCTGGCGGATGAGCTCCTGCTCGTCCATCGACGTCACGTCCCACTTGTTCAGGACGAGCGCGGTGGCGCAGCCCGACTCCATCGCGAGCTGGGCGACGCGGAGGTCCTGGCTGTGACGCCGTCCTGCGCATCGCAGATCACGAGCGCCACGTCGGCGCGGTCGGCGGCGCGGCGGCTGCGCAGGCCCTGTAGTACTCGACCGAGTCGGTCACCTTCGCCTGGCGACGCAGGCCGGCGGTGTCGACGAGCACGACCGTGCGACCGTCGATCTCGAAGGCGCAGGTCGATCGCATCGCGCGTGGTGCCCGCCACGTCGGAGACGATCACGCGGTCCTTGCCGACGATGCGGTTCATGAGGCTCGACTTGCCGACGTTCGGGCGGCCGAGGAGCGTGAGGCGGACGGCGTCGTCGTCATCCGGCTCGGGGTCGGTCTCCGGGAGCAGCTCGACGATGCGGTCGAGCAGGTCGCCCCGTGCCGAGGCCCTGCATGGCGCTGACGGGGATCGGGTCGCCGAGGCCCAGGCGGTAGCCGTCCATCGCGTACGGGATCGAGTTCGCGGTGTCGGTCTTGTTGGCGGCGACGATCACCGGGATCTTGCGGCTGCGCAGCAGCTGGCGAGCTCCTCGTCGCCCGGGCGCACGCCGGCCTTGCCGTCGAACACGAACACCGCGACGACCGCTTCGTCGAGCGCGTGGGCGGCCTGCTCGCGGATCGAGCCCGGCGATCGGATCGAGATCGAAGTTGTCGAGACCGCCCGTGTCGATGAGCGTGAACCGGCGCCCGTTCCACTCGCAGGGGATCTCCTTGCGGTCGCGCGTGATCCCCGGGGTCTCGTGGACGACCGCCTCACGCGTCTCGCTGAGGCGATTCACCAGCGAGCTCTTCCCCACGTTCGGGTACCCGACGATCGCGACCTTGTGCACGCACCCAGGGTACGGGAGCGCCGCGTGCCGGGCGGGCGCGCCGCTTGCTACGGTGGCGTAGCTATGAGTCTTGCCCTCACCGCCTGGCGAACCGCGACCCGGATTCCGTTCGGCGATCGACTCTTC
>JAQIJQ010000068.1:0-20562 GCA_036946195.1 Patulibacter minatonensis
GTGCGGTGGCGCCGGCCTCCGCGCCGGCGGCGGGTCGCCGCGATGGCGGCCACGGCAACCGGGAGGGGTTCGGGAAGGGGAGAGCGCGTCCCCGGGCAGGGGACTTCGGCGCAAGATCGGGCATGCGGACGGACCGGGTGGGACGAGGCGGTCCGGGGGGCTTGCCGCCGGGAGGTGTGGCTCGGCGGATTCGGGGGGCCGGCGAGGAGCCCCAGCCTAAGGCGCTCCGGTCCGTATTCCTACTCGCGGCTCACCCGGGGGTCACCCGGGTGGGGGAGGTGCCCCGTCAGGCGCTAGGGAGGCCGAGCTGCTCGAGGATCCAGGGGAGCCCGTCGCCGAGCTCCGGCACCGCGTGAGTCCGGGTCGGCCGGCTGCTGCTCGTCCCAGCCGCGGTCGATGAAGAGCGTCCGCACGCCGGCGCGTCGGCCGGCCTCCACGTCGCGCCAGCGGTCGCCGACGGCGACGGAGCGCGCGAGGTCGAGGTCGTGCTCCTCCGCGAGCTGGCGCAGCATCCCGGGATTCGGCTTGCGAAGGGGGGTCGGCGTCATCGCCGCTGTAGGCCACGGCCGTCGCCGTGATCCCGAGGTGGGCCTCGATCGCGCGATTGATCGCGTCGACCGGCTCCTGTGGCACGAGCCCGCGCCCCACGTCCGGCTGGTTCGTGAAGATGAAGAGCGGGATCCCGTGGCCGCGCAGCGCCGCGCACACCGCCTCGGCGTCGCGCGTGTACTGCAGCTCGGCGGTGTCGCTGATCGCCCCCGGCTTGCCGGAGAGGCGGAGGGCTTCGATCAGCACGCCGTCCCGGTCGAAGAACACCGCGGGCCGGCTCACGCCTTGGGGTCCTCGTCCGTCGCAGGATCGGCGGCGTCGGTCTCGGTCTCGGGCTCGGTGGTCCGGGGCTCGGGCTCGGTCGCAGCCGCGCGCGCCGCCTCGGCCTTCGCCTGCGCCTTCGCAGCCGCGGCCTGCGCCCGCTGGGCCTTGACCGACGCGCGGTCGGCGGCAGCCCGGCGGCGGGCGAGCTCGCTCGGCGCCGTGCCCGTGCCGGCGACGCCATCGAGGGCGACCGGCGACTGCCACCAGCGGCGGGTCGCGAGGGCGCCGAGGAAGGCGAGGATGCCGAGCAGCGCCAGCAGCGTGATCGAGCGGCCGGCGAGCACCGGGTCCTCACGGCGGCTCTCGATGTGGAGGTCGACCCAGCCCGCGGGTGCGATCGGATCGGTGCGCTCGAGCACGATCCAGCCGTCGGCGGTGCGGCCGATCGTCTTCACGGGGCCGGTGATCTTCACCAGGTACGGGCCACCGGCGATGTTCGTGACGATCGGGTTCGAGCCCTCGGGCAGCGGCACCTGACCCTCGAAGATGTCGTTCTTGACCTGATCCGGCGGGATGTTCAGGGCGCGCGCGGGGTCGGTCTGGACGATCGGGAGGGTGGCGTCGCGGTACGAGCCGCTGTCGTACCAGGTGGCCGGCCCGATGGCCGTCGAGTTCTTCGTGATGACGGTGCTGCGCGTGATCGGCCAGTTCGAGTCGGTCGTCCAGCCCTGCCAGATGCCGATGCCGATGCTGAACACCGCGATGCCGGCGAGGACGAACTCGGGGAGCTTGCCGTTCGACGCGTTGCGGGTCGCCCGCAGGAGCTGCAGGACGACGAGCGCGAGCACGAGCAGGAAGTAGAACTGCAGGCGGAAGCTGAACTGCACGAACTGCAGGGCGCGCGGCACGATGTGGTCCCACGGCCAGTCGCCCATGATCAGCCAGAGCAGGCCCGCGAGCACCACGTACATGCCGATCACCGAGCGGCGGATCTCGCGGCCGGACCGGCGGGCGAGCAGCCCGAACACGACGAAGGTCCAAAGGATCACGAGGATCGGCAGGTTCGTGTACAGCCCGGCCGTCGTCGACTCCTTCGGCATCGAGCGGATCGGCGTGAAGAGGGTGCCCGGCTTGTTGAAGAGGTTGGAGATGTCGTGGAAGAACGGCGTGCCGTTCGCGATCTGCGTGTTGTTCGCGTAGACGATGTCCGGCACGAGGTACCAGGCGTTCGCGGCGACGCCGAGCAGGCCGATCGCGACGACCTGCACGAGACGCCGGACGGAGAACTCACGGCCGTGGCGGGGCAGCGCCCACACCATCGTCACGATCAGGCCGACGAGGACGACCGCGCCCCACGACATCGAGATGTTGTGCGCGCCGGTGAAGACGATCGAGCCCCACAGCAGCGCGATCACCTTCCAGATGCTCAGGCGGCCCGGGGAGTTCAGGAGCGACACCGAGGCCGCGACCACGACCGGGATCGCGGAGGTGGCGGCGAACTCCATGTAAGCGCCGCGCGCGAACGCGTTGGTGAGGTAGAACGAGCCCGTCACGAGCACGAGCGACGGCAGGTGCGCCTTCCACCCGCGCAGGCCGCCCATCAGGCTGAGGGCGAGCACGCCGGCGTACGCCGAGAAGAAGCACAGCGAGTACAGGAGGATGTAGACGACCTCCGCGGAGCCCACCACCTGCATCAGGAACCCGCCGATCGTGTAGAACGACCCGCCGTAGAAGGCGTAGTACGGGAAGAACACGCCCATCTTGTCGAAGTGCAGGAAGAGGCTCGGTCCACCGTTGTGGAAGAGGTTCTGCCCCTGGACCCAGCTCATCCACCAGTGGGTGGTGAAGTCCGGGCCCCATGTGCCGCCGGAGAAGTAGTGCGGCAGCAGCAGGAGGAACGTGAAGAGGGCCGCGACGCCGAAGTACGTCTGGCGGTCGCGGCGCGTGAGCGGGGCGACCGCGGGCTGGGGAGCGGCGGCGGTCTCGTCGGCGGCGGCTGCGGATGCGTCGGTCATGTGAGGGCTCGCAGGAAGCGGTCGGTCTCGGCGAGAGCGTCGGGGGTGCCGATCTCGTAGAAGCGCTGGTCGGCCAGGTAACCGGCGAGCCGGCCGTCCTGGGCGAGGTCGGTGTAGAGGTCCGCGAGATCGCTGGCGTCCGGGCGGACGGCCATGGCCTCAGCGGTGAGGACGCCCAGACCGTAGTCGATCCAGTGCATCTCGGGCGTCGGCGCCCGCTTGTCGTACGCGACCACGATGCCGTCGTCGTAGATCACGTTGCTCGTGTCCCACGCGCCCTCGTTCCGCAGAACCGTCATGAGGGCGGGCTGCCCGGATGCGAGGTGGGCGGCGTCGACCGCGCGGTAGTCGATGCGCAGGTACGTGTCGCCGTAGAGCACCATGAAGCGGTCCCCGAGCTGTGGCAGGCAGTTGCGGATCGCGCCCGCGGTGCCGTCCAGGCGCGGCGAGTCGTACACGTAGGTGATGTCGAGGCCCAGGTCGGCGCCGTCGCCGATGCCGGCCTCGATCAGCTCCCCGAGGTAGCCGACGCTCAGCACGATGCGCTCGGCACCGTGCGAGGCGAGCAGGGCCAGCTGGTGGCGCAGGAACGGTGCGCCCGCCACCTCGACGAGCGGCTTGGGCGTCTCGTCGACGATCGCGCCGAGGCGCGTGCCCTTGCCGCCGGCGAGGATGCAGATCGGGGGGAGCGCTCCCGCCATCAGGAGAGGTCAGTGCTCCCGGCGTGCTCCCGGGTCTCGGTGAACGGCTCCGTCGGCGTCGGCGTGGGCCGCGGGGCGTATGCCGCGATCTCCTCGGCGAAGTGGTGCGGCACCGGCGGACGCTCGAGCTCGACGCCGTGCGCGGACTGCACGATGAACTTCGGCCGCCCCTTCACCTCGTCGTAGATGCGGCCGACGTACTCGCCCATCATCCCGAGCGAGAACAGCTGGATCCCGGAGAACAGGCAGATCAGCACCACGATCGTGGGGTTGCCGAGCGGGAACGGGCGGCTGACGAACTGCAGCACCACGTAGAGCACGGCCAGCGCGAAGGCGAGCAGCGAGAGCACGATGCCGGCGAGCGAGATCAGCTGCAGCGGGTAGCGGCTGAAGCTCACGATGCCGTTCATGCCGATCACCAGGCTGCCGAACACCTGGTTGTACTTCGAATCGCCGCCGGCGCGCGCGTCGCGGTCGTACAGGATGCTCGTCTGCGGGAAGCCGACGATGCCGACGAGGCCGCGCAGGAAGCCGTGGCTCTCCTTGAGCGCGACGACGTGGTCGACGACGCGGCGGCTCATCAGGCGGAAGTCGCCGGTGTTCGGCGGGATCTCGACCTCGGCGATCTTCTTGATCACGCGGTAGCCGGTCGCGGCGACGATCCGCTTGGGCAGCGTCTCCCCGGCACGGGTCCGGCGCTGGGCGTAGACGACGTCGAATCCGAACCGCCAGCGCTCGACCATCTGCGCGATGAGCTCGGGCGGGTCCTGCAGGTCGCAGTCGATCACCACGACGGCGTCGCCCTTGGCGGCCTCGAGGCCGGCGAGGGTCGCGGCCGGCTGGCCGAACCGGCGGGAGAAGAGCAGCATCTTCACGCGCTCGTCCTTGGCGCGCAGCTCGAGGATGCGCTCCTCGGTGCTGTCGGTGCACGGGTCGAGGGCGAAGATGATCTCCCACTGGATGTCGACCGGCGCGAGCGTCTCGCTGAGGCGGTCGTACACGCGTTGGATGTTGTCTTCCTCGTTGAAGACGGGGATGACGATCGAGAGGAGATCGCGGCTGTGGTCGATCGAGGTCATGCGGTGGGCTCCACGAAGGTGTCGTTCGTGGCGAGGACGAGGGCTGCGCAGATCATGCGCTCTCCGACACGGTGGTGATGAAGACGTCGTCGACCCGGCGCAGGCGCCCGAGGTCGGCGGATGCGGCCATGGCCGCGAAGAACTCGGGATCCTCCCACGGATCCCACTCGGCGCTGATCAGGCGGCCCGTGACGGCCGGCCCGGCGGGGTCGAGCAGCGTGGCGACGAGCTCGGCGGAGCGCTCCGGCGGGACGCCGCCCTTGTCGAGGTTCTTGCGGGTCTCGGCGAAGTAGGCGTCGCCGGCGGCGCCCGCGCCGGCGTCGAGGGTGACCTCGTGCATCGCGCTCGCGACGAACCCAGGGGCGATCGCGTTGACGCGGATGCCGTCGTCCTCGAGCTCGACGGCGAGGTTCTCGCTCAGGCGCACGGTCGCGGCCTTCGAGGTGGCGTAGGCGTCGTACCGGCGCAGCGGCTTGGTGGCACCGCCGCCGGAGAAGACGACGACCGAGCCGCGCGCGGCGCGCAGGCCCGGGAGGGTGTGGTGCACGGCGAGCAGCGTGCCGAGCACGTTGATCTGCATCGTGCCCCAGAACTCGGCGGGGTCGTACGAGCCGATCGGGCCGACCGGGTTCAGGACCGCGGCCGCGGCGACGACGTCGGTCACGCCGGCGAGCTCGGAGGCCGCGGCGGTCCAGTCGTCGCCGTTGCCGACATCCAGGGCGAGGGTGCGGTGGCCGTCGCCGCCCAGGGCGCCGGCGGTCTGCTCGAGGGTCGCGATCGTGCGCCCGGCCAGCACGAGGCGCGCGCCCCGGTCGGCGAGCGCGACGGCGATGGCGCGACCGATGGCGCCACCGGCGCCCGTCACGAGCACGGTGCGTCCCTCGAGGCGGCTCATGCGCCGACCTGTGCCCGCATGTCGCCGTAGCCGCCGGCCTCGTAGGCATCCTGCACGCGGGCCCAGGCCCATGCCGCGTCGTCGAGGTTGCCGAGCAGCGTCTCGTTGCCCTTGCCGGTGCGGATGGCATCGGCGAAGTGCGCCCACTCCGCATCCCAGGAGGGGTCGTCCTTCGGGTAGGTGATCTCCTCCACCTCGGGCGGGCCGAGCTCCTCGCTCATCCGGTACACCCGCAGCGTCTGCGGGCCGTAGGAGCGGGTGAGGCCGTCGATCTGGAGCTTCGCCGTGCGGCAGTAGATCTCGAGCGAGAACATGTTCTTCCACTCGGTCCAGGTCACGTGCAGCATCGCCCACGGCGCCGTACGGGAGTCCTTCTCACCGAGCACGAGCACGGCGTTGTCGTCGACGACGGTGTCCCAGAACTGCGTGCGCAGCAGCGCGCTGTGCAGCGGAAGGTCGCCCAGCACCCAGTGGGTGAGGTCGAGCAGGTGCATGCCCTGGTCGATCAGCTCGCCGCCACCGGAGCGGGCCGGTTCGGCGCGCCACTCGCGGTCGTAGCCGGGGCGCCCGCCGTGGCCGTAACGGCCCCGCACGTGCAGGATCTCGCCGAACTCGCCGGAGTGCGCGAGTTCGGTCGCGCGCATGATGCCCGGGTGGAAGCGGTGGTTGAAGCCCACCTTCACGAGCTTGCCCGACGCCTCCGCCGCGGCCTTCAGCTGGGCGATCTGGTTCGTCGACAGGCCCGCGGGCTTCTCCACCAGCAGGTGCGCGCCGGCCTCGAGCACGGCGACGCCGACCGGCGTGAGCTGATCGTGGGTGACCGCGACGACGACCACGTCCGGGCCGAGCGCGAGCAGCTCGTCGAGCGACCCGGCGGCGATGCCGCCGTGCTCATCGGCGAGGCGCTGCGTGGCCTCGGCGCTCACGTCGTAGCTGCCGATCAGCTCGCAGTCGGCGTCGAGCGCGACGGCGCGCTTGTGGCCGATCAGGCCACAGCCGACGATGGCGACCTTCAGCGCGCTCACCGGAACCAGGACCCGTACGCGCCCTGCCAGTCGAAGTCGAACGGCAGCTCGGGCGCGTTCAGCGCGTGCATCGCGGCACGCGTCTTCTCGGGCTCGTGCGTGTACACCAGCAGGAAGCCGCCGCCACCTGCGCCGACCAGCTTGCCGCCGATCGCCCCGCTCTTGAGCGCCGCGTCGTACAGCTCCTCGATGCGCGGGTTCGCCATGCCGGGCGAGCGCTTCATCTTGTTGAGCCAGTGCTCGTGCATCAGGCGCGCGTACTCGTCGAGGTCGCCCGTCTCCAGGAGCTCGCGCGAGTGGTAGCCGATCTCCTTCGTCTTGTGGAGGTTGTCGACCATGCTCGAGTCGCTGCTCGTGGTGCGCTTGTTCTGGTCGTCGAGGATCGCCGACGCCGAACGCGTGGCGCCCGTGTAGAAGAGCAGCAGCTTGGAGTGCAGGTTGTCGAGCGTCTGCGAGCTGATGTTCAGCGGCTCCACGTCGACGGAGCCGTCCTTGTTGAACGTGTAGGCGCAGATGCCGCCGTGCGCCGCGACGTACTGGTCCTGCTTGCCGACGGGCTCGCCGAGCACGTTGATCTCGATGTTGCAGGCCTGCTCGGCCAGCACGCCCGGGGTGCTGGCCTGGCGACGCGCGAGCGCGAGCGCCTTCATCAGCGCGACGGTGAACGTGCCGGAGCTGCCCAGTCCGGTGCCCGAGGGCACGTCGGCGACGGAGGCGATCTCGACCGGCGGGCCGTCCCAGTGGAGCTTGAGCGCCTCGCGGAAGATCGGGTGCTTGATCTCGTCGACCGTCGACACCTCCTCCATCTCGGAGTACTTCATCCGCCACGTGTTCTGGAACACCGTGTGCGTGAGGAGGTAGACGTACTTGTCGATGGCGCCGGAGATCAGGAAGCCACCGTGCTGCTCGTAGTACGAGGGCAGGTCGGTCCCGCCGCCGCCGAGCGAGATGCGCAGCGGGGCGCGGCTCTGGATGACGCTCATGCGCGGAGCTCCTGGGGAAGGACGATCTCCGGGTTCGCGTCGAACCACTCGAGCGTCTTGTGCAGCGCCTGCTGGATCGTCAGCGACGGGGCCCAGCCCAGGCTCTTGATCTTGGTCGTGTCGAGGTGGATCAGCGGCGAGTCGCCCTTCCAGCCGCGCGAGCCACCGGTGTGGTGGATCTCGGGCGTGAGGCCGAGCTTGGCCGTGATCGTCGCGACGGAGTCGTCGACCACGAGCGTCTCGTCGTGCCCGAGGTTGTAGACGTTGAAGCTGCCCGCGTCGTCCCAGTGGTGGTCGGTCGCGGCGAGGATCCCCGCCACGCAGTCGCCGACGTACAGGTACGACTTGTTCTGCTTGCCGTCGCCGAGCACCGTGAGCTGCGTCGGGTCCTTCTTCAGCGCGCGGTAGAAGTCGAACACGTGGCCGTGCGTGTAGCGCTCGCCCAGGATCGACACGAACCGGAACGGGATGCCGACGAAGTCGAACCCGCTCACGTACGAGCTGATGATGCCCTCGGCCGCCATCTTCGACGTGCCGTACAGGCTGGTCTGCGCCGGGATCGGCGCGTGCTCGGGCGTCGGGAAGATCTCCGGCTCGCCGTACACCGAGCCGGTCGAGGAGAAGCCGATCCGGCGGCAGCCGGTGGCACGCATCGCCTCGAGCACGTTGCTCGTGGCGATCACGTTCTGCTCGATGTCGACCGTCGGGCGGTCGAAGCCGAAGCGCACGTCGGCGTTGGCCTGGAGGTGGAAGACCATGTCGGCGCCGTCGACCGCGCGGCGCACCGCGTCGGTGTCGAGCAGATCGCCCTCGATCAGCTCCGTGCCCGGCTTGCCGAGCAGCTCCTCGATGAACTCGTGGCGGCCGGTGCGGAAGTCGTCCAGGACGACCACCTCGTGCCCACGCGCGGCGAGCGCGTCGGCGAGGTTGCTCCCGATGAAGCCCGCGCCGCCGGTGACGCAGAACCGAGCCATCGCCTTAGAGGCTGAAGCCGGCGGAGACCGCGTCGTTGCGGAACATCTGGACCGTCTCGAGCGAGAACTGGTCGAGATCCTTGCCGAGCGACGGGATCTTGGCGATGAGGTCGTGCGTCATCGTGATGATGTGGCAGCCGGTCTGCTGCGCCTGCACGAGGTTGAGCACCTCGCGCGGCGAGGCCCAGATGATCTCGGCGGCCGGTGCGGCAGCGGCGATCTGGACCGACTCCGCCATGAGCGGCACCGGGTCGACGCCCGCGTCGGCGATGCGGCCCGCGAACACGGAGATGTTGCTCGGCGCGCCGTCCTTGACGGCGTCCGTGATCGTGCGGACCTGGTCGAGGGTGAAGAGGGCCGTGACGTTGACCTTCACGCCGTCGTTGCTCAGCTCGCGCACGACGTTCTCGAGCGACTCGCCCTTCGTCGTCGTCACCGGGATCTTCACGTAGACGTTCTCGCCCCACGTCTTGATGATGCGCGCCTGACGGAGGATCTCGGCCTCGTCGTCGGCGAACACCTCGAAGGAGATCGGGTGCTCGGTCACCTGCTCGAGCACCTCCTTCGCGAAGGCCTCGTAGTCGGTGATCCCGGCCTTCTTCATCAGGGTCGGGTTGGTGGTGAAACCGGCGATCTGCGGGTCGGCAGCCAGGGCGAGGATGCTCTGGAGGTCGGCGCCGTCGGCGAACACCTTGGTCTTGAGAGCCTGGGACATGAGCGCGATCTGTTGGTGAGGGTTTGGACGGGTCGGGCTGCGTGGACGGCGCAGCCCGGAGAGCGGCGGCCGGTTACTTGGCCTGTGCGGTGGTGAGGGACTCCCACTTGCCGGCCTGGGCGGCCAGGGTGGGGTGCGAGACGAGACCGTGCCAGAGCAGCGCCTGGAACGACTCGACGAGCGGGGTGCGCAGCTCCGGCGGGGCCGGAACCGTGAGGACGACGTCGGAGAGCTCGGCGGTCGTGCCGCCGGGGTGGCCGACGATGCCGTAGATCGACGCGCCGCGCTCCTTCGCGAGGTCGAGCGCGTTGCAGAGGTTCACGCTCACGTTGTGCTCGCGCGAGCCACCGCCGACGGAGAAGACGAGCACGCCGTCCTTGTCGGAGATGCGGGAGGTGCGCAGCCACTCGACGTAGGTGGTGTCCCACCCCTCGTCGTTCGTGCGCGCCGTCAGCTCGGAGACGTTGTCGCTCGGGGCGTACGACTCGAGGTGGCAGAGCTTGCGGAAGTCGTTGACGGCGTGGCCGGCGTGGCCCGCGCCGCCACCGACGCCGAGGATGAAGAGGCGGCCACCACGCTCACGGACGGCGGCAAGGCCGTCGGCCATCGCGTCGAGGGTCTCGGCCGACGTCTCCTCGGCGAGCCGAGCCGCCGCGGCCAGGTACGTGGCGGAGTGGTTGGTGCTCATGGCCGGCAACCATACCGATCCGTGCGCTACGTCACGTCAAAGGCGGTCAGCGGCGCACCGGCGCTCGGCGCGTCGGCCACGCTGGGTGGACCGGCCCACGGCCGCGAGCAGGGATTTCGCGGCGTTGGCCGCCGTCGGCCGGCAGCATCGGGAGGGTGGCCGGGGCGACGGTCCGTAGTGTCCGGGCCATGCCAGAGCCGATCATCGCGCTACGCGGCGTCACCAAACGGTTCGGAGCCGTTGCGGCCGTCGACGACATCACGGTCGACATCCAGCCCGGGCGCTGCTTCGCGTGGCTCGGCCCCAACGGCTGCGGCAAGACGACGCTGATCCGCATGATGCTCGGCCTCGCGCGCCCCAGCTCCGGCGAGATCACGGTGCGCGGCTACGCGGTCCCGCGGGACGCGCGCCAGGCGCTCAGCCGGGTCGGTGCGATCGTCGAGGAGCCGCGCTTCTACCCCTACCTCTCCGGGCGCGACAACCTCCGCATCTGGGCCGCGCACTTCGGCGCCGACGCCACCGCCCGCATCGACGGCGAGCTCGCACGCGTCGGCCTCACGCCGGCCGCGGGGCAGAAGGTCGGTGCGTACTCGCTCGGCATGCGCCAGCGGCTCGGTGTCGCTCGCGCGCTCCTCAACGATCCCGAGCTGCTGCTCCTCGACGAGCCGACGAACGGCCTCGACCCCGCCGGCCTCGTCGAGTTCCGCACCATGGTTCGCGCGCTCGTGGCCGAGGGGCGCACCGTCTTCATCAGCTCGCACATCCTCGACGAGGTCGAGCGGATGGCGGACGACGTCGCGATCATCCAGGCGGGCCGCATGGTCAGCGCCGGCTCGATCGCGGACCTCACCCGCGGCGCCGTCGGCACCATCGACGTGCGCGTCGACGATCCGGCGCTCGCGCGTACGGCCCTCGCGGGCCTGGCGTTCGTGCAGTCGATCGACGACGGGGGCGACCGGGGCCGCGTGGCGATCCGCTCTGCCGCCACCGGCGACGACGAGCTGCGGGAGGTCGCCGACCGGCTCGTCCGTGGCGGTGCCGGGCTCCTCGAGCTCGGCGTGCGCGCGGCCAGCCTCGAGGCGGCGTTCCTGGAGATCACGGGCGTGACGCCCGGCGAACTCGCGACGGGGGCGCCCTCCGCCGCGGCTCCGGGCTCGGGGTCGACGCCGCCGTCCACGCCGCAGTTCCTCCAGCCCGGAAAGGGAGCCTGATCCAATGGCACTCATCGGTTTCGAGCTGCGCCGCATCGTCGGTCGTCGCGGCTCCTTCTTCGGCGTGATGGCCGTCTGCTTCGGCTTTGCGCTCCTCGCGGCGTTCCTCGTCCCGAGCGGCGAGCAGAACGCGGGGGTGTGGATCACCGCGATCGGCACGCCGCTCGTGTTCGGAGGCGCCGTGGTCGCGGCGCTCGAGGGCAGCTACGACCAGGCCCAGGGCACGATGCGCTACCTCGTCCTCACGGGCGTGCCGCGCTGGCGGCTCGTGGTGAACCGCGTGCCGGCCCTGCTGCTCGCCCTGCTCCTCATCGCCCTGCCGGCGATGGTCGTCGGCGCGGTGTCGATGGTCGGCGACGACCAACCGACGAACGAGATCGTGATCGGCCTCGCCGCCGGCCTCACCTACGGGGCGATCTGGGGCATCGTGGCCATGGCCGTCGGCACGCTCCTGCGCTCCAACGGTGCCGGCATCGCCGTCGCCCTCGTCCTCTACCTCCTCTCGACCGCCATCACGGCGTTCGTGGAAGCGCAGGTGTCCGAGACCGTCGCGGAGTACCTGCTGCCGAACGTCGCCGCGGTCGTCGCCGCCTTCGGCTACACCGGCGACGACGACTTCACGAGCACCAACGCCATTCCCTACGCCACCGCAGTGGTGGTCCTGCTGGTCTGGCTCGTCGCGATCGTCGCCCTGGCGATCGCGCGCGTGCAGCGCGACGAATACTGAGCACGCGGGCCTGGGCGGCTCCGCGCCCCGGGGCCAGCCCCTGGGCGGCTCCGCGCCCCGGGGCCAGCCTCGGGGTCGGTTCGGGGGCGTCCCCCATGGTCGGGGCGGCGCCCGCGCGGCAGGCTGCGTGGCATGCCTGGGGGAACGATCACCGCCGACGCCCGTATCGCGGCCACGATGCGCTTCGTGCGCGAGACGGGTGAGGCGCCGGCGCTCCGGCCACCCGCTGTGGCGGCAGCCCTCGCACGGCGAGCCGCCCTCGAGGCGATCGCCGCCTGGGAGGCCGCCGAGTCTCAGACCCCGAGCTGCTCCCGGATCCAGTCGAGCGCTTCGTCGAGTTCGCGCACCACCAGGTCCGGGGCGTCCGGCTGCTGCTCGTCGTAGTCGCGGTCGACGAACACCGTCTTCGTGCCGGCGCGCCGCCCGGCCTCGATGTCGCGCCAGCGGTCGCCGACCGTCACGCTGCGCGCCAGATCGATGCCGTGCCGTTCGGCGAGCTCGAGGATCAAGCCCGGATTGGGCTTGCGACGCGGGTCGTCGTCGTCATCGGCCCAGCACACCGCCAGATCGGTGATGCGCAGTGCCTGCACCACGGCGCCGTCGATCTGCTCGACCACGTACTGGGTCGTCAGGCCGCGCGCCACATCCGGCTGGTTCGTCACCACGAACAGCGGGACGCCGAGCTCCTCGAGCTCCCCGCACACCTGCCTTGCGCCCCTGACGAGGGTGATCGATCCCACGTCGCGCACCGCGCGTGGACGGCCGTCGACGATCGGGGCGTCGATCAGCGTGCCATCACGGTCGAAGAACACGGCAGGGCGGGGGGATGAGCCAGCACTCACGCGGCCCACCCTAGGTGCTGCAACGCGACCGTTGGTGAACCTGTGACGAACGTCCGCAGGGTCGCCGGTCAGGCCCGGGTCGTGCGGGGCGTCCCCGAGCGGCCCGCTCCCGCCGCCGCGGGAGCGGCGCCGTCAGCGGTGTGTCGCGTCAGGGCTTGCGACCGATCGGGTGCGCCGAGATCTTCATCCTGCGGTCGAGGGCGCGCGTGACGATCCCCCACGGCATCGCCGCCTCGAGCGGCGACGTGTCCTGCCGGCGCAGGTTCTTCAGCAGCTTGAACCGGATGATGTCGTCCCAGCCCGGACGGAACCCGCCGGCCTCCGGCACCAGGCCCGCCTCGGTCATCGCCCGTGCCAGCGTCGGCGGCTCGAAGAACGAGATGTGGATCTCCGGCGTGACGTAGCGCCAGTCCAGCAGTCCGTCGGCATACGGCGCCGCGTTGCCCGTCGTGAGGAACAGCACGCCGCCCGGCTTCAGCAGCCGCGCGAGGTCCTTCAGCAGGCCGACCGGATCCGGCACGTGCTCGATCACCTCGATCGAGGTGATGACGTCGTACGCGTTCTCCCGCGCATCGAGGTCGGCGCGGCTCACGGTCGGCACGCCGCGCTCCCGCAGCCGCGGCTCGCTCCAGCCCTCCTCGAAGCCCTCGGCCTGCGCAAGGCCCTGCGCGTTCACGTACGTGACGAGCCCACCCGTCCCGCAGCCATGGTCCAGCCACGTCGTCTGCGGGGTGAGCGTCGTCAGCTCGCCCACGAGCCGGCCGATCCCGCGCCACTCGTGCTGGCGGATCGTGCGGTCCGGCGCCGCGAGCTCGTGGACGTAGTCGACGAGCGGATCCACGCCCTTGCCGGCGTAGTAGTCGTCGCCGTAGATCTTGTCGTACTCCGTCCACGGATCGGCGACGAAGGCGAAGCGACACTCGGTGCAGCGCACGACGTCGAAGTCGCGGCCGCTGTAGTCGCCGTGCTTGGTCCCGACCGGCGCGGTGGACGATCCGCAGATGGGGCAGGCAGGCATGCGCGGAACCCTATCCAGGGTGCCCGCCGTCACGCACCGACACCGAACGTCGCGGCCGGAATCAGGCGTCCGGTAGCTTCTCCGCGATGTCCCGCCGCGACCACCTCCTACGCGAAGCGTGGCGGATCGTCCGCTTCGGGATCGTCGGCGTGATGAACACCGCGATCTACACCTCGGCGTACGCCGCGTTCCTCGCGCTCGGGTTCCCGTACCTCGACGCCTCGGTCTGCGCCTACATCATCGCCATCTCGATCGCGTACTTCCTCAACCACCGCTTCACCTTCCGCGTGGCGGAGCACTCCCGCGGGCTCGTCGGGCGCTTCTTCGCCGTGCAGATCGCCGGCGCGGTCGTGAACATCGCGCTCCTCGCGCTCCTGATCGACCACTGGGGCTGGGACGAGCTCGTCGCCCAGTTCGTGCTGCTGCCGCCCGTCGTCACCGCGACGTTCATCGGCAATCGCTTCTTCGTCTTCCGCGGCCACGTCGACACGGCGCTCGCCGACCCCCGCCACCTCGCCGAGGTGCCGGGCGGCGAAGGCCCCGCCGGGCCGTAGCGCACGCGCCGAGCGGCGCCGCGCGCCCTAGCCGCCGGGCGTGAGCTGGCGCAGGCTGCCGGCTCGCGCCTGGGCCTGCGGCGTGGCGATCGTCGGTGCTGCTTCCGTGGCGTCGAAGTTCATCCGCTCCTCGATCACGAACAGCGGGCGCTGCTTGACCTCGTCGTAGATCTTCGCGAGGTACTCGCCCAGGATCCCGAGGAAGATCAGCTGGATGCCGCCGAGCATCAGGATGAGGATGTTCGTCGTCGACAGACCCGGGATGAACGAGCCGAACAGCCGCTGCACGAAGAAGAACCCGGCGGCGACGAACGTGGTGATCGAGATCAGGAAGCCCAGGGCCGTCGCGGCCTTGAGCGGCACGTGCGAGAAGCTCGCGATCGCGTCGAAGGCCAGGCGCATCAGCTTGCGCTTGGAGTAGCTCGTCTTGCCGAGCGTGCGGGCATCCCGGTCGTAGTACACCTCGGCCTGCTTGAAGCCGATCCAGGTCGTCATGCCGCGCAGGAACCGGCCGCGCTCCGGCATGTCGAGGAAGGTGTCCAGCGCCGGGCGGCCGAGGGCGCGGAAGTCGCCGGCGTTCTCCTGCAGGTGCACGCCGGTGAGGCGGCTGAACCCGCGGTAGAACATCCGGGCCGTGATGAGCTTGAAGGCGGTCTCGCCAGCGCGCTCCCGGCGGATCGCGAGCACCACCTCCGAGCCGTTGCGCCAGGCCTCGACCATCTCGTGGATCACCTCGGGCGGATCCTGGAGATCGGAGTCGATCATCACGGTCAGCTCGCCCGAGCTGTGAGCCAGGCCGGCCGACGTCGCGATCGGCTGGCCGAAGTTGCGGGCCAGTCCGACGACGCGGATCCGCGGGTCGCGCTTGCTCAGCTCGCGCAGCACCTGGCGCGTGCCGTCCTTGCTCCCGTCGTCCACCAGGATGAGCTCCCAGTCGGGGTACGTCTCCAACACGGCGACGGCGCGATCGACGAACCCCGAGATCCCCTCGACCTCGTTGTAGACGGGCGAGACGACGGTGATCCGTTCGAGCTCACGGGACACGGGCTCCGGATGCATTGCGCCGGAGTGTAACGAGGGTCACGCTCGCGGGCGACCCTCGGCAGCGGCCGCGCCGCGCGCCGCCCTACGAGTCGAAGCGGAACTGCACGAGCGCACGAAGGGCGTGGATGCCGTCGCGCCACGTGATCTTCTTGCCCTCGTCGAACGAGCGGCCGAAGTAGGAGATCGGCACCTCGTAGAGGCGCACCTCGGGACGGCGCAGCACGCGCGCCGTCATCTCCGGCTCGATGCGGAAGTCGTTGCTCGTGAGGTGCAGGCTGCGGATCAGCTCGCCGCGGAAGGCCTTGTAGCCGACCTCCATGTCGCTGAGCGTCGTGTTGAACAGCGCGCGCGTGATGAGCGTGAGGAACTTGTTGCCCACGTAGTGGAGGAAGAGGTGAGCGCGCTGCGGCTGGCCGCCCGAGAAGCGCGAGCCGTAGACCACGTCGGCGTGGCCGGTGACCAGCGGCTCGAGCAGAGCGGGCAGGTCGCCCGGGTCGTACTCGAGGTCGGCATCCTGGATGAGGACGATGTCGCCCTCGCTGGCGTTGATGCCGGCGCGGACGGCGGCGCCCTTGCCGAGGTTCTGCGGCTGCGGCAGCGAGCGGACGATCGTGCGGCCGGCCGAGAACTCGTCGGCGAGCGCCGTGGCGATCTCGATCGAGCGGTCCTTGCTGCCGTCGTCGACGATCAGGATCTCCTTCGCGACATCGAGCTGGGCGACGCGGCGGACGACCTGCTCGAGCGTCTCCTCCTCGTTGTACACGGGGATGAGCACGGAGACGAGCGGCTCGTCGATGGGAGTCGGGCCCGGGACGTGGCTCGCTTGAAGGGCTGGGATCGTCGTCATGAGCGTTCGCGCAGCGTATCGGTCGAGTCGTCGTCCCTGCGCGCCGCCGCCACGTCGGCGGCGACGAGAATCGCCGGCAGGGCGAGGAGCCCGAGCGTCCGGAAGGTCCGGTCGGCGGAGGTGCTCAGGTGCCATCCGATCTCGTACGGGCTGATCCAGTAGACGAGCACGAGCGCGCCCAGGTAGAGCACGGCGGCGACCGCGAAGAACCCGGCGACCGCGCGCGAGCGGTCGAGCGCGAGCAGCGCGACGATCCCGATCGGGACGAGCATGAGGGTGTGGTCGCTGAGCAGGGCGGTGGTGAGCGCGTCGAAGATCGGGGTGAGGCGTTCGCGGTGGTCGGCGAGGTACGCGGGCGAGAGCGCATGCCCGAGGTGGAGATCGCCCGAGATGTCGTTCAGCGCCAGCCAGATGCGCCAGGGCGCGACGAACAGCGCGGCCCAGGCGACCGCGCCGAGGGCCACCGCGCGGCGGCCGGCGGCCGGCCCGCAGGCGAATGCGGCGAGGAGCAGCGCGATCGCGCCCATCAGCCCCTCGTTCTTCGTGATCGCGGCGCCCCCCAGCAGCAGGACGGCCAACCGCAGCGCACCCGGGTCTGCGCTCTGCTGCCAGCGGCTCAGGGCGAGGGCGCCGACCGCGAGGAACAGCCCCATCGGAACGTCGGCGTACCCGATGGTCGCGGCGGGGAGCACCGTGAGCGCGGCGGCGACGATGATCGGGACCGAGACCCGTCCGCTGCGCCCCGGGGCGAGCGCGAACGCCGCGAGCATCGCCGCGCTCAGCAGCCCCCAGTCGAGGGCGGCCACGTGGGAGGTGTCCGTGCGTCCGAGCGCGCGGAAGTGCGCGGCCTCCCAGAGGGAGAGGCCGATCGGATAGTCGGGGTGCCCGACCCACGCCGGCGCCGTGAAGGTGTCGGCCGGCAGGTGGGAGAGGTTGGCGAAGAGCGCGGCCTTGTTCGTCCAGATGGCCCACGCGTCCCACTGGGTGAGCGGCACGCGGATCTGCGTCGCGAGCCCGAGGGCGAACACGAGCGCAGCGACCGAGAGGCCGACGAGCTCGCCGCGGGAGCCCGGGCGTACCAGCGCGGCGATGTCCCGGCGGCTCGGACGCCTGCGCCGCAGGCGATCGATGAGCGGCAGCGTGCCGGCGAGCGTGATCGCGAGGAGGGTCGGCAGCGCAAAGGGCACGCCGATCGTGAGCAGCGCCGTCGCCGCGCCGAAGGTGACCGCGTAGCCGCAGAGGTACGCGAGCCCGAGGAGCGCCGCGGATCCTCCGAGCGTGCGAGACCGCAGGCGCAGCGCGCCGAGGGCGCACAGCGCACCGAGTCCGCAGGCGGCGATGAGCGCGTGGAGTGCGATGGCGAGGAGCGTGTGCGTCATCGCGGCCGCCTCAGCTTCACCACCGAGAGGAGGCGGGCTGCGTCGTACTGCTCCACCGTGCCGCGCGCCCCGGCGGGTGGGGCCACGCCCGACAGCACGAGCCACTCGGCGTCCCGGGGCTCGAAGACCGGGGTGCGAGGCGCCAGGCGCGAGACCAGCCAGGACCGCGTCGACTCCGAACACGGGTCGCTGGTGCAGCGCAGCGCGTAGGTCGCATCCTGCGGCACGTGGCCGGCGACCCAGTCGACGAATCCGGCGTCGAGGCCGAACGCGACCCCTGCGTCGGGATCGAACCCTGGCTCCGACACGCCAGGTGCCACGGCCCCGCGGTCCAGGGCGGTGCGCAGCGCCGGACCGCCCGCGGAGACGCCGATCCCGAGCACGAGCAGGGCGAGGGCCGCCGGGGCCGCGGGCGCCGCACGCCCGGGGAACGCCCACCAGCCGAGCGCCACGAGGATTGCGATGACGAGCAGCGAGAGCAGCATGGAACGGGGCCCGCGGGCAGGCGGAGTGCCGCCGAGTATGAATCACCGCACGGTCGCGCGTCGCGGCGGAGCGGGCGTCCCTGAGGGCAGGTCGTCGCTAAGGTTCGCGCGGTGCCTGAACTCACGGACTCGGCGGAAGCGCCGGTAGACGCACCGGAACGCGGAGCCAAGCGCTGGCTTCGCCACCCGATGACGTGGATCGTGCTGGTGGCGCTCGTCGTGCACATCGGCACGCTCATCGGCAACAGCGCGTTGCTGACGAACTGGGACAGCGACACCTACACGATGATGGCCGCCGGCGATGCCGGCGACGGTGCCGCGCCGCCCGGGTACCCGTTCTTCATGCGCCTCGTGCATGGCGTCTGGGGTTCGGTCGACGTGCTCCTGCTCGTCCAGCACCTGCTCCTGATCGCCGCCGGTGTGGCGCTCTACCGAGCGATCCGCATCTTCGGCGGCGGCCGCGGCGTGGCTTCGGTGTCGGCTGCGGCGTTCATGCTCTGCGGCCAGTCGCTGGCGATCGGCCAGCTCGTGATGACCGAGGCCCTGTTCCTCGCGTTGATGGCGTTCGTGATCCTCGCGCTCGCGCGGCTCGTGCGCAGCCTCTCGCTGCGTGACGCCGCCGTGCTCGGCCTCCTGCTCGGCGTGAGCGCGACGGTGCGCGCACTCGGGGTCCCCCTGCTCATGCTCCTCTGTGCGGGCGTGTTCGTGCTCGTGCTCTTCCTCGAGCAGGACCGCTGGATCGGGCGCGCGCGCCGCGGTGTGCTCCTCACCGGCCTGATGGTCGTCAGCTCGGTGGTCGGGATCGCGGCGGTCGCCGTGCTCGGCGGCACGAAGGAGGGCCTGCCCGTCGTCGGCAAGTCGAACTCGGGGTGGGCGATGTACGGCCGCGTCGCGCAGTTCGCCGACTGCCCGGCGACCTACGTGCGGCCCGGTCTGCGCAACCTGTGCCCGAAGGAGCCGGAGGCCGCGCGCTACGGCCCCGACTACTGGCGCGGCATCGGCGGTCCCGCGCTCGCACGGTTCACGTGGCCGCCAAACGGCAACCCGGAGCTCTCGGAGTTCGCATCGGCGGTGATCGCCCACCAGCCGCTGGACTACCTCAAGGCGACCTTCGTCGACACGATGCGCTTCTTCGTCCCGAACTTCGGTCGCGAGCGCCCGTACTCCGGCCGCGGCTGGGAGGAGTTCGACCTCAGCTTCCGCCTCGACGAGCCGACGACGCGCCACCACGAAGAGGTGCTGGAGTCGTACTACTCACCGTTCACGCCGCGCGACCACTACCTGCAGGCCGTCACCCGCTACCAGGAGGCGTTCACCCTCGCGCCCGGCATCTGGACACTGCTCATGCTCGCCTCGCTCGCCTCGCCCTTCCTGGTGACCGGTGCCCGAGCCCGCCTCATCTGCCTGATGCTCGTCGGGTCGGCGTTGGCGCTGCTGGTCCTCGCGACGGCGTTCAACATGTACGTCGCGCGGTACGCGTTGCCGGCGATGCCGTTCCTCCTCGCGTGCGCCTCGCTCGCGGTGCAGGGACTCGCGGCGCGGATCGTCCGTGCCACGCCGGAGCCCGCGCCCGACCCGGCGCGGCGGCCGGGGCCCGACCCGGAGCCGGAGCCCGCGTGAACCGCGCGCTCGCCATCGTCCCTGCCCTGAACGAGGCGGCGAACATCGCCGGGGTCGTCCGCGACCTCCACGAGCACGTGCCCGAGTTCGACGTGCTCGTCGTCGACGACGGCTCCACCGACGAGACGGGCCGCATCGCCCGCGAGGCCGGCGCCCACGTCGTCTCGCTGCCGTTCAACCTCGGCATCGGCGGGGCGGTGCAGACCGGCTACCGCTTCGCGCTCGCACGCGGGTACGACGCCGCGATCCAGGTCGACGGCGACGGCCAGCACGACGCGGCGCAGGTCCGCGCGCTGCTCGACCACCTGATCGCGAACCCCGAGCTCGACATGGTCGTCGGCTCTCGCTTCCTCACCGAGAACGAGGGTTTCCAGAGCTCTGCGCTGCGCCGCATCGGCATCCGGATGTTCGGCCGCATGCTCTCGCTGATGGTGCACCAGCGCGTCACCGATCCCACGTCCGGCTTCCGGATGGTCGGGCGCCGCGGCATCGCGCTCTTCGCCCGCGACTACCCGCACGACTACCCGGAGGTCGAGGCCGTGCTGATGCTGCACGCCAACTACCTGCGCAGCGCCGAGATCCCGGTCGTGATGCGCGACCGCCAGGGCGGCGCCTCGTCGATCACCCTGCGGCGCTCGGTCTACTACGTCGTCAAGGTCTCGCTCGCGCTGTTCGTGGGCTTCCTGCGCCGGCGTCCGATCCAGCAGGTCAGTCTCGAGGGAGGCGAAGCCACGTGACCCCCGATCGCGTCCAGCTGTTCGCGATCGTCGTCGCGATCGCCCAGTTCGTCCTCGTGTTCGAGCTCGTGCGCTCCAAGCGCATGCTCGAGCGGTACGCGCTGCTGTGGCTCGTCTCGTCGCTCGTCCTCTTCGTGCTCGCGGCGTGGTCGCAGCTGCTCGAGCTCATCGCCACGTCGGTCGGCATCGCGACGCCGTCCAACGCGCTGT
>JAQIJQ010000069.1:0-14924 GCA_036946195.1 Patulibacter minatonensis
ACATCGGTGCCGACCGGTCCGACCGGCACCACGACCCGCTCCTGGGCGACGTTCCGCCTGAGCGCGGACGAACCCGCGACGTTCAAGTGCACGCTCAACTCGGGCACGGCGCAGGACTGCGGCGGTGTGTACAACCTCGACGGTCTCGCGACCGGGTCGTACACGCTCACGGTGGCAGCGACCGACCGCGCCGGAAACGTCGACGCGACGCCGGAGACGGTCACCTGGACCGTCGATGCGACGGCGCCCGACACGTCGATCTCCTCGAACCCCGGCGCGACGACCACCGACACCGCGCCCGACTTCGTGCTCGCGTCCACCGGAGGTGGGGTGTCGTACGAGTGCCGGGCCGTCCTGATCGCCACCGGCGCCGACGCGCTGCCGTGGGCGTCCTGCCCGAGCAGCTGGTCGCCGTCGGCCCCGCTCGACGACGGTGCCTACCGCTTCGAGTTCCGGGCCAAGGATGCCGCCGGGAACGTCGATGACACGCCCGCGACGTTCAACGTGACGATCGCGCAGGCCGCTGCGGTCGCGACGGCATCCGGCAGCCCCAAGGTGATCACGGTCACCGGGGGCCGCGAACGCCGCCGACGACCTCACGGTGACGGGCAACTCGACGAGCGTGTCGGTCGCCTCGACGAAGACGCTGGCGGCCCCCGTCGGGCTGCACGGCGAACTCGTCGGTGAAGTTCTCGTGTTCGAACGTGGCCTCGGTCACCGTGAACGCAGGCGGCGGACCCGACACGCTCCTGTCGGACACGTCCGTGCCGGTGGTGTTCAACGGCGGCACCGGCGACGACAAGCTCAGGGCCGGCAGCGTGATCGGACCCGACACCTTCGTCGGCGGCTCCGGCACGGACCGCGTCGACTACTCCGCTCGCACGAGCTCGGTGATCGTCTCGCCGACGGGAGGTGCTGCGAACGACGGCGCATCCGGGGAGCTCGACGACATCCGCACCGACGTCGAGGAGATCTACGGCTCGCAGGCCAACGACGTCCTCTACGGCGGGTCGTCGGTTCCTGCGGTGCTCCGCGCCGGCAACGGCGACGACCTCCTGTTCGGTGGGAGCGCCGGTGCGGTGCTCGACGGTGGCCTGGGGAGCGACGACCTCTACTCGGGCTCGGCGAACGACACCGCCGACTACAGCCAGCGCACGGACGCGGTCGTGATCGATCAGACCGGCGGGCGCAGCGGTTCGCTCACCGACGCTGGGGAGTACGACACCGTCGATGCCGCGATCAAGACGATCAAGGGCAGCGCCAACACCCAGACCAACGCTGCGCGCGGCCGGTACATCGACGGCGCGGGGAACCACACGTACATCGGCCTCGGGCCGACGCACGTGACGGATGGTCCCGGCAACGACACCTACAAGCTCGGCGTCGGCAGCGACTTCGTCGATGACGGCGCCGGCAACGACACCTACGACGGCGGTGCAGGCGACGACCAGTTCAACGACAACCCCGCCGCCGAGGCGGACGTCTACGCCGGCGGGACCGGCAACGACTTCGTCGAGTACTGGGCGAAGGGCGCCGGCGTGACCGTCACGCTCGACGGCGTCGCGAACGACGGCCTGGTGTCGGAGGGCGACAACGTCGGGACCGACGTCGAGAAGATCGGCGGCAGCAACTACGACGATTCGCTCACCGCCAACGAGCGCAACAACGAGCTCTACGGGCGCGGCGGCGACGACACGCTCGTCGGCGGGCTCGGTTCCGATGTCGTCAACGGCGACGGCGGAGACGACTCCGTCAGCTACGCGGCGAGTCCGTCGGCCGTCAGCTTCAGGCGCGACGGCGACGTCCTCGTGGGCGGAGCGAACAACGAGAACGAGCGGGTCCGCGATGTCGAGACCTGGTACCTCTCCAAGTACGACGACACGTTCGACGATCCGACCGGGTCCACGGCGGTCTGGGTGAGCGGTGGCACGGGCGACGACGTGCTCACCACCGGCACTGCCGGGGACACGATCCTCGCCGGCTCCGGTGCGGATGTGGTCTCGTCGGGCGCGGGCGACGACCTCATCAGCGCGAGCGACAGCGGCACGCGTGATCGCCTGTCGTGCGGTGACGGCGCGGACACCGTCGGCGCCGACACGGCCGATCAGGACGATCTGACGTGTGAGCTCGGTCAGCTGGCGCTCAACGCGGGGGCCGCCACGCCGGCTGCCGTGCCGCTCACGTCGGATGCCTGGGGTGCACCGACGGACTGGATCCACTGGCCGTCCGCGACGGCCGCGACGGTCGATCGCCGGGCCGGCACGGCGGTCCTGTCGACCTGGACCACGACGAGCGGTTCGCCGGCTCCGACGGTGGTGACCGGCTCCAGCACGTTCAGCTGGACCGATGCGGCCGGCACGCCTCCGCTCGCCAGTTCGGCGGCGGGCGTGTCGACGGGCGGATCCGGCGGCAACGGGTACCGCGTGCGCGTTCCGCTCGCGCCCAGCAGCACCTCGTCCAACGTCCGACTGTACGTCGGTGCGATCAACGGAGCCGCGCAACTGAGCGCGTGGTACGAGACCTCGGCGGGAGTCGAGATCGCCGGCTCGCGCGTCGCACCGACCGTGTTCACCGCTGGCGCGACGCTCACCGATCGCGTGTACACGATCGCCGCGCGCAAGCAGACGAGCACGGGCGAGAAGCTCGTGCTCGAGTGGGCGCAGTACGGCGGCACCGCGAGCACGCGCGTCGTCCTCTACGGCGCCACGGTGTCGCGCTAGCTGCGGGTCGTGGGTCCCTCTCCGCCGGGGAGGGACCCACGACCCGCCCGTCGACGCACAGCGTGCGGCGACGGGGTGCGTCTGTCACGATCCCCCGACCTCACCCCACCCTCGAGGCATCGTGTCCAAGCTCCTTGCAGCCCCGCTCGCCGCGCTGATCGTTCTCCTCTCCGCGTCGTCCGCCACGGTCGCGGGCTCATCGGCGCGCGCCGACTACCCGGTCGCGACGCCGACCGCGACGCCGACGCCGACCGTCATCGGAACGCCGACCCCGGAGCCGACGCCGACGCCGCCGCCGACCGTCACGCCGGCGCCGACCGTCACGCCGGCGCCGACCGTCACGCCGGCGCCGACCGTCGCGCCGACGCCGACGCCGATCGTCAAGCGGCCGGCCGCCGCGGTCGTCGCGAAGGCGGTCAAGCTCGGCTACGCGAAGTCCCGCCTCGACATCCTCCGGACCGGCGCGAAGTTCACGATCTCGGCATCGGCGGGAACCACGTTCACCATCACCGTCACGGCGAAGGTGGGCAAGAGGCGCTCCGTCGTCGGGCACGCCAGCGGCACGACCGACTCGGACGGCTACGTGACGCTGAAGATCAAGCCGACCGCTGCCGGCCGGAAGGCTGCCAAGGGCAGGCGCTCGCTCGGCGTGCAGCTCAAGGTGGTCGGAACGAACCGCGTCGGGTTCACCCGCCAGGCCTCCGCAAAGGTTCGCCTCAAACCGGCGAAGCGCAAGACGTAGCGGCCCGCGCCCGCCCTTCGGCTCAGGCTGCCTGCGGCAGCGGCGCGCCGTCGTCGTCGCCCGCGGCCGGCAGGACGCCCGGCTCGAGGACGACGCAGTTGCCGCCGGTCCTCTTCGCGTGCACGAGGGCGCGGCGGGCAGCGGCCCACGGATCCTCGTGCGCATGCTCGCCGGCGACGCCGATGCTGATCGTGAACACCACGCCGCTCTCCTTCGCGCGCCGCGCGACCGTTGCGCGGATGCGCTCGGCGGCGACGATGGCATCCGGGGCCTTCGTGGCCGGCAGCAGCAGGCCGAACTCCTGGCCCGAGAGGCGGCCGAAGGCGTCGGTCTCGCGGATCGCGTCGTAGACGATGCGGGCCACGTGCTGGAGCGCGGCGTCGCCGACCTCGCGGCCGTGCGCCTCGTTCATCGCCTTCATGTTGTCGACGTCGATCACCAGGAGCGAGGTCTCCACCTGCCGGCGCATGCCGTGGCCGACCCAGGCGCGCAGTGCGCGCTCGAACGCCTCGGCCGTGAGCGCGCCCGTGAGCGGATCGCGGGACGAGAGCTCCTCGAGGCGGATGAACAGCTCTGCGACCGTGGAGCGCAGCCGGCGGTACGCGAGCGTGACGCCGACCACGACGATGCTGAAGATCACGAACGAGGCCTTGTGGCTGTCGGAGTCCGCGACCGTCCCGATCGTGAACCCGAAGGTGATCAGGGAGAGCGCGAGGTTCGTCGCCATCCGCCCGGGCAACGCGTACTGCGCGCTCAGGATCAGCGGCCAGAGGTAGAGCATCGGCAGCAGCTGCATCGGGCGGGCGATGAAGCAGGTGCCGGCCACCAGCAGCAGGGCGGCGGTGATGGCGCGGTCGACGGAGAGCTCCCCGACGTACAGCGAGAACCGCAGGTACACGCCGAACAGCAGTGCGGCGACGGCGATGCCGTAGAGGTACAGGTGGTTCGTGACCGCGTTCGGTGCCACGGTCGCGGCGGTGGCCGCGGCGGTCGCGGCGACGAGGAACTGATCACCGATCTGGCGCGCAGCCTTGCGATCACCCGACTGCGTGGCAGTCCATGCGCGACGGGTGCGGCCGTCGAGATCGGGGAGGGGCTGGAGCGCGCGGCGAGCGGCAGCGGGCAGCGCTGGGGGCATGCTCTCTCTATCGGCGGGGGTCGCTGGGCGGTGAGTATGGAAAGGGGGTGGGCACGCCAAGTTCGCGGGCGTGCGGCCGAATTCCCCCGATCGGCCTAGGCCGCCTCGCGGCCGCCGACGTTCAGATCCTGCGCGATGACCGTGCGGTCGCCGCCCTCCTGACGAGCCTGCGAGAGCGCCTGGCGAGCCGTCGCCCACGGGTCGTCGACCCGCGGCGAGCTGACGCCGATGCTCACCGTCAGCGGCATGCCGAGGTTCGGAGTGCGCTCGCTGACGACGGCGCGGATCCGGCGGCACACCTGCGTGGCCTGGTGGCACGGCGTGCTCGGCATGAGGATGCCGACGGTGTCGTCGTCGACGCGGCCGACGAGATCGGTCGCCCGCACCTCGCTCACGATCAGGTCCGACACCATGCGCAGTGCCTTCGCCACCTCGGAGCGGCCCGGACGCACGGGCAGCCCGAAGCCGACCTCCCAGTCGATGCGGGCGAGCAGCAACGAGGAGCTCGGCATGTGGGTGCGATCGACGCCGATCCACGCATCCACCGCACGGTGGAAGACCGCCGGGGTGAGCGTGTCGGTGACGACATCGCGGCGGCCGCCGTGGATGCGGAGGGCGTTCGAGAGGGACTCGTGGTGGCTCATGTCCAACCAGTTCGGTCGCATGTGACCATCGCTACAGAGTGATGGACGGTCCCATACCCAACCCCGCTCATCCGACCCGGCCGGGGTGGACGGGCGTACCGCTACAGAACGTTCGTGGTGGTGCCGAAAGCCCCGCGTAGACGGGCGATTCCGTCCGCTTCGGCGGGCCGGACGGCCTCGGCTGAACGGGCGTTCCGGGGGCTAGCTGGCTCGGCGCGGACGCTGCGCCGGAGGCGGCGTCGCGACCACCACGCGGTCGCCGCCGGAGAGCTGGGCGTCGTCGAGCGCGTCGTGCGCGGCTTGCCACGGATCGAGCAGCAGACCGGTCGCGACGCCGATGCTCGCGGTCACGCGCGTGCCGCGCGCCGTCTGCAGTCCACCGATGGCGCGGCGGATCCGGTTGCCGACGAACTTCGCCTCCTCGGCGGGGGTCGACGGCAGCAGGAGTCCGAGGGTCTCGTCGTCGACCCGGCCCAGGATGTCGGTCGTGCGGATGCACGGCGCCGTCACGTCGGCGGCGGCGCGGAGCATGGTGGTCGCGGTGCGCTTCGCCGGTCGCGACGCGGTCGAGCCGCGCTCGTCCCAGTCGAGGCGCACCAGCATCAGCGAGGAGGAGGGGCGGCGCGCTCCGGCGCCGTCACCGATCCACGCGAACACCGAGCGCTCGAACGCGGACGGGCAGAGCGTGCCCGTCACCGGGTCGCGCGAGCGGATCGCCTCGCGCAGCACGTCGAACATCGAGCGCTGGTGGCTCATGTCCATGTCGTCGGTCGCGCGCGCCGCAGCCTGAGCGGCGGCGTGCCGCAGGGCCGGGCACGGCGCGGCGCCCGCCCGGGTGCAGGGTGGCAGCCGCCGCCCTTTCGTTACTCGCGCATGCGCGAGGAGCTCAGCTGGTCGGTGCGTCGCCCGACGAGTCCGGCGTGGTCTTCGAGCCGCCGGACGAGCTCGAGCCGCCCTCGATCCGCAACTTGAGCTTGTCCTTCTTCACCTCGGTGAGGGTGATCGTGCCGTTGTCGATTCCGATCGGCTGGTTGAGCTTGAGCGTGCCCTCGCGGCCGGCGATCTTCACCCGCGCCTCGGTGCCGTCGGCGGAGACGAGCTCGATCGTGCTCCCACCCTTGCCGCCGAGCTCGGCCGTTGCGCCCTTGCCCGACATCGACAGCTTGCACACCCCGTTCTTGCAGACCTGCGATTCGGTGGTGCACGCGGCGAGCGAGCCGGCGACCAGGAGCGCGGTGAGCGCGGCGAACGGACGGAGTCGGGGCATGCTCGCGAACCTAGACGGTCGACCTCCGGTGCGCCACCCGGGCGTGCGTCAGGCGCGGGCGGGTCAGCGGCGTGCGCGCCGGTCGTCCTCGAGCTCGCGCACGAGCCGCTGCACCCTGCGGTGGTGGTCGATGCCGAAGTCCAGGAGCGGAGAGAGGGCACCCGCGGTCGCGCCGGTCCCCGCGGGCTCGCTGCGGAGCGAACGCCGGAGCGCTTCGACTGCGGCCTTGGAGCCCGCATGCGGCGCGTTGACCATGCCGTTGCCGAAGGCCTCGCAGGAGCTCGTGAGCAGCACGGTGCGGCCGGGGAGGTCCGGTCGAGTGCGCCGCATCGGCCTCAGGGGCGACGTCCGCGCTCAGGCGGCGGAATCGGCCGCGCCCGCAGCGGGCTCTGCCGTCTCGGCCGCCGCTGCGACGGGCTCCGGGCGCTCGGAGGCGACGGAGATCTGGTCGCCGCCCGCGAGCCGAGCCTCGCGAAGCGCCTGCAGCGAGGCGAGCCACGGCTCGTCGGTGTTCGCGCTCGCGACGCCGATGGTCGCCGCGAGGTTGCGGCTCTGGGCGTAGTTGCTCGCGCGGAAGCGGTCGAGGATGCGTTCTGCAGCGCGGGTGCCGCTGTCGAGCGGCGTCGACGGCAACAGCACGCCAAGGGTGTCCTCGTCCACATGGCCGACGATGTCGGTCGCGCGGAGCAGGCCGGTGACGGTCTTGGCGAGGTGCAGGAGCAGCTGGCGGTCGGGCCTCTCGGCGAGTCCGGCGCCCTTCTCGCCGACCTGGATCATCAGGAGCGACGTCGCCGGGCGTCGGGCGTCGCCACCACCGACCCAGGCGTCGACGGCGCGCTCGAACGCGGCCTTCTTGAGCAGGCCGGTGGAGAGGTCGCGGGTGTCGAGGACCTCGCGCGTGGCAGCGATCAGGTGGGAGACCTTTCCCATGTCCCCATCATCGGCCGTGGCGCGGCGGACTTCACCCAACGGGCGGTGAATCGGTGGAGCACTGCCGGCCAACGGTCTCCGAATCGGCCCGAACACGTGCGGAAACGCCAGGAAATCGAGATATCCGGGCAGCGACGGGCGCCATTGCGTGACGGCTTTGCGCGGCGGCGGCCGATACGCCACCTGACGGCGCGTCAGCCGGCGTCGTTCCGCCAACCGGGCTTCGCCAGCTAAGATCGCGCGCGTGTTCAGCAAGGTCCTCATTGCCAACCGAGGCGAGATCGCCATCCGCGTCATGCGTGCGTGCGAAGAGCTGGGCATCGCAACGGTCGCGGTGTACTCCGAGCTCGACCGCGACGCCCTGCATGTGAAGCGCGCCGACGAGGCGTACCTCCTGGGCCCCGGCCCGGCCGCCGAGAGCTACCTGAACATCGACAAGATCGTCGAGGTGATCAAGGAGTCCGGCGCCGAGGCCGTGCACCCGGGCTACGGCTTCCTCTCCGAGAACGCGGCGTTCGTCGAGCGCCTCGAGGCCGAGGGCATCACCTTCATCGGCCCGCCGGCCAGCGCCATCGACGCGATGGGCTCCAAGACGAAGGCGCGCGAGCTCATGCAGGCCGCCGGCGTCCCGATCGTCCCGGGCACCACCGAGCCGACCGAGACCTACGAGGATGCCCTGCGCATCGCCAACGAGGAGATCGGATTCCCGGTCGCCGTCAAGGCCGCGGCCGGCGGTGGCGGCAAGGGCTTCCGCGTCGCCCTCGAGGAGAAGGACCTCAAGGACGCGTTCGAGGGTGCGAGCCGCGAGGGTGAGAAGTTCTTCTCCGACGGCACCGTCTACCTCGAGCGCTACCTGCCCAAGCCGCGTCACGTGGAGGTGCAGATCATCGCCGACAAGCACGGCAACGTGATCCACCTCGGCGAGCGTGACTGCTCGATCCAGCGTCGCCACCAGAAGCTCATCGAGGAGGCTCCGGCTCCGGCCTGGGTCGTCGACGAGGAGCTGCGCGCGAAGATCGGCGAGATCGGCATCAACGCCGCGAAGGCCGTCAACTACGTCGGCGCGGGCACGATCGAGGGCATGCTCCAGGACGGCGAGTACTTCTTCCTCGAGATGAACACGCGCGTGCAGGTCGAGCACTGCGTCACCGAGATGGTCACGGGCATCGACATCGTCAAGCAGGGCATCAAGGCTGCTGCCGGTCTCGAGCTCGACTACAAGCAGGAGGACGTCGTCCTCCGCGGCCACGCGATCGAGTGCCGCATCAACGCCGAGAGCGCGCCGATGAACTTCGCGCCGACCCCGGGTGCGATCGGCGACTACCTGGAGCCGTCGGGCCCGGGCATCCGCGTCGACTCCGGCGTCGGCGCCGGCGGCATCGTCTCGCCGATGTACGACCCGATGGTGGCCAAGCTCATCGTGTGGGACGCCGACCGCGAGCAGGCCACGGCCCGCATGCTCCGCGCACTGAGCGAGTACAAGATCGAGGGGCTCACCACCCTGATCCCGTTCCACTCCACGATCATGGCGACGAGCAACTGGGCGGAGGCCTCGACGTGCTCCGAGCTGCTCGAGGATCCGGAGTGGCTCGCGTCGACGGCGCCGGCCGAGCCGGTCGTGCCGACCGACCAGGACGACGACGACATCGTCGAGCACCCGTACACGGTCGAGGTCGGCGGTCGCCGCGTCGAGGTCAAGCTCTTCGCCCCGCCGATCGCCGTCGGTGGTGGCGGTGGCGCCGCCGCTGCAGCCGCCCCGAAGAAGAAGCGTGAGAAGCGCAAGTCGTCCGGTGCGTCCGGCGACGACGTCAACTCGCCGCTCCAGGGCAACATGTGGAAGGTCGTCGTCGAAGAGGGCCAGACCGTCGAAGAGGGTCAGCTGCTCTGCATCATCGAGGCGATGAAGATGGAGAACGAGGTCAAGGCCCACAAGGCCGGCACCATCAAGACCCTCGCCGCCAAGGAGGGCGAGGCCATCAACTCCGGCGATCTGATCGCGACGATCGCGTCGCCCGCCGCCGAGTAACCCTCCGCACCACGCGTTCGAAGCGAAGGCCCGCCCGGACCGAGTCCGGGCGGGCCTTCGTCGTTCTCGGGCCGTTCGGGGCGCACGCCCCGGAGGGGTGGCGGCTAGCAGCGGGCAGCGACGGCGGCCGGCGGGCGCACCTTCGCGAGGGTCGCCTTCGTGGCCGGCAGCAGCTCCCAGACGGAGTAGTCCTGGTACGACGGGCCGGGGTGCGGGCCGTTGCCGATGTCCTCGGCCTCACGGGTGCGCAGCACGGCGCCGGTGGTGGCATCGAAGTCCACGTACGTGGCCGGCGGGCTCATGGCCATCGTCGGCGCCGGGAAGACGAGCGCCTCGACGGTCGCGCGCCCGCGGACCCGCGGCCCGGCCGGGAGGGTGGCGCGGGCCCCGGCGTGCGCGCGCAGCTCGCCGACCTGCGCCCACAGGGAGCGAAGGGTGACCGAGTACGCGCGCTCGGCGGCCAGCTGCGACGCGTCGCCCGGGTCGCAGCCGATGAAGCCGGCATCGAGTCGGCCGGCGAGCGGGGTGTCGAGCGGTCCGTCGGCTCGCACGGAGAGGCCGGGGCCGTCCCAGGATTCGGTCGAGCGGTTCGCCTTCGACCGGTTGCGCGAGATGATGTGCCACTCGGGGTAGCGGGTCATCCCCAGCCACTGCTCGTTGATCACGTTCGCGCCGTCGCCGCCGCGGGGTTTGGCCTTCCAGTGCAGGACGACGGGGTCATCCGAGGTGGCGGGCTTCGTCGCGGTCGGCGCAGTAGCGCCGGCGCTCGTGGCGGTCGCCGCGAGGGCGGCGATGGTGACCCCGGCGGCGAGCGGTGCGAGGCGGAAGGGGCGGGGCATGGCAGGGAACTCCATTCGTGGGTCGAACCGACGCGGCGTGAACGGTGCGTCGCTTGGTGAATGGCTGCGTGGGCCCGGAGTGTCATCCGCTCGGGATGCGATCCGGCGCGTTCAACGTTCTGGCGCGTCGGCCGATCAGCCGGCTATGCGTGCATCGGGGGACCACTCTTCAGGCCGAGTGAGCGCGCCGCGCGTGGGTCGGCTGGCATGGCGGGGCGTGGCGGTCTCGGCCGTCGGGCTGCTCGGTCTGACGGTCGGCGCGACCGCTGCCGAGGCGGCCGCGAGCGTGAGGTACACGCCGACCGTCTACCACTTCGGCTACCGCACGCCGAACTCCGGCCCGGGTGCCTACCAGCTGTTCACGCTGGAGAACACGGGCGACGTGACGGTCACCCTCTCGAGCTTCACGAAGACCGAGAGCGGTGCGATGGACCAGTTCGTCTCGCGCGCTCCGACCGACACGAGTCTCCCGCAGTGCTGGTCCCAGCTCCAGCTCGCGCCCGGCGAGCGATGCGGGACCGAGCTCGCGTACTCGCCGACGAGCTCCACGAATGGCGCGATCTCTCGGTACCAGGTGCAGACGACGCCCTTCGCCTTCGCCACCTTCGACGTCGACGGCGCGCCGATCACTCCGACCCCGACGCCGCAGCCGACGCCGATCCCGCCCACGGCCACACCGACCGCGACGCCGACGGCGACGCCGACCACCACGCCGACGGCGACCGCGACGCCGACCGCCACGCCGACAGCGACCGCGACCACCACGCCGACGGTGACAGCCACGCCGACGGGGACCGCCACGCCGACGCCGACGGCGACCGCCACGCCGACGGCGACCGCCACGCCGACGGCGACCGCCACGCCGACGGTGACCGTGACACCGACCACCACACCGACGGCGACCACCACGCCGACGGCGACTGCGACGCCGACGGCGACTGCGACGCCGACCGCCACGCCGACGCCGACCGCCACGCCGACCGCGACCGCGACGTCGACGCCAACCGCGACCATCACGCCGACGGTGACCACCACGCCGACGGTGACCACCACGCCGACGCCGACCGCGACGCCGACCGCGACCTCCACGCCGACCACCACGCCCACGCCGGCGCCCACGCCCACGACCACGCCGGCTCCGACGGCGACCTCGGCTCCGGCCGCCACGCCCACCGCCACGCCGACGTCTTCGCCCACCACCTCCTCGCCGACCGCCACGCCGACGCCGATCGTCATCGTCGCGCCGACGCCGCGGCCGACCGTCGCCGTGAAGATCAAGTTCTCCGTCGCCGGGAAGCAGGTCAGCAAGAGCCTCTCGAAGGTGCGGTTCAAGCTGGCGGGCGCGCCGGCTGGGTCGATCGTCGCGGCGCAGCTGTGGTTCGGAAACCGGCCCGTCGGGGCGGGGAACCTGATCGCCGCCAACGGCACCCTGAGTGGCCGCGCTGCCATCGCCGCGAGCAACCGCAGAGCCTTCCGCAAACGGGATCGGCTGAAGCTGCGCCTGGTGCTGAGGGTGAGCCGCGGCGGCGAGACCTACACCGAGCAGTCCTTCGACGTGGACCTGCGGCGCGACTAGCGCACGGCCGGCCGGCTAACGCCCGGTCGTCGAGAAGTGCTGGGTGTCGACGGGATCCGTCCACCGTCCACCCCAGCGGAAGCCGGCGTCGTCGAACGCCCGCACGGCTGCGCTGCCCTCGGTCGCCATCCCCGGCCGCGTGCGCGCACGGTCGAGGTACGCGACCGACCTCCGGTGGCTCGTGCGGCCGTCCGCGATGTACGGGTTCTCGATCGGGTTGAGGTCGATCGCGCGACCGTACGCATGCTCGCTCCAGCCGGTGCCGCCCGTCACCTTGCGGCAGTTGAACGCGCTCGTGTTGTCGGCCTCGATCGACCGGTCGTCGCTGCCGCCGTAGCGCTCGATCGGGTGGATCCGGCGCACGGGGAACCGTGCCGCGTAGAGCGCGCGGAACACGCGAAGCGTGCGCTTCGCATGCGCGCGGTGCACGACGATCGTGCCGCGCTGCGCCGCGCCGTTCCAGCCGACGTAGCTCACCCGCACCGCGCGCAGCGCGCCGAGGCCGACCGGGCAGCCCCTACGCCACACGCGCGGTGTCATCGCCCGGCGGGCCGCCGCGCTCAGCGGAGTGATCCCGCCCGTGAACTCCGGCAGCCCGGCGTCGACCTCGATCGTCGTGGCGCCGGTGCGCACGGGATCACCGGACGCTCCCAGCGCCGCGGCGCCGCCTCCCGCCAGCGCGCCGCCGGTGAGCAGCGCCGCCGCGAGCTTGCCCATCGCGCGTCCCATCACTCCGACCCTAGCCCCAGAACCACCGTGGGCCGCGCATCGCTGCGCGGCCCACGGTGGTTGCGGCCGATCGAGTCGGACGCGAGGTGTCAGGTGCGGTGGTTCAGCCGCGACGGTACGGGTCGACCATCACCGAGTCGATGATCGTCTGGCCGACGTTGCCGCCCGTGAGCTTGCCCCACAGGCCGACGCCGACGGCGACGCCGTTGCCCGTCGAGACGAACTGGATCTGCACCGTGGCCGTGGCATCCGGGCCGGTGAGCGGGATCTTCGTGGCGAGCGGGCTGACCTTCGAGGCGACCCAGTTGCCGTCGCCCCACGAGATCTCGGACGAGGAGGTGAACTGGGCGCTCGTGACGTTGCCCTGGTCGTTGCGGTAGATCACGATCGCCTTGTAGCCGGCCATCGAGCTGTCGGCCTTCGCCATGAAGCGGAAGTACGGGTTCGTCTCGTCGACGCAGAACTGCGGCGAGGTGGCGGTCGAGCCGACCGGCATCGTCAGCGACCTCGAGCCGCTCGCGACCGAGCCCTTGAAGAAGCCGAGGGACTCGTTGCCCGAGCCGATCTTCGCGCCCCCGGTGAAGGTCCAGCCGGCGCCGCCGGACTCGAAGTCGCCGCCCGGTGCGAGCGTGTAGTCGGCGTTGTCACCGATCTTGGCGAACGCCTTGGTGGTCGCACCCTGCACGCAGGCAGCCGACGCCACCGAGGGGACGGCCGCGACCGCGGTCAGTGCGGCCAGTGCGGCGAGGATGCTCGGGCGGATCGTTCCGTGCTTGCGAAGGGGCATGGGCGACTCTGGGACTTCGGTTGGGACGAGGGGACCCATCGGCCGCGCGCAGTGGGACGGGCGCGCCGATGGGTGCAGAGGACGAACATTGACGGATCGGGACGGTCGTGTCGCGCGGACTGGACGGATGGCCAGGGTCGCACGCCATCGTCCATGTGATCACGGCGCGAGAACGATCTTCCCGCGGCCGTGGCGCTCGGCCAGGCGGGTGTACGCGGCGCGGACCTCGGCGAGCGGGTACGTCGCCTGGATCGGGATCTCCACCGTGCCGCGCGCCACCAGATCGGCGAGCCAGCCGAGGCGCTCGGCGCTCACGAGTTCGCTGCTGCTCGACCACGTGATCCCGAGCCGCTCCACGGCAGGCATGTCGATGATCGTGCTGATGCTCGATCGCGGCACGCCGAGCTCGAGCGCGAGATCGGCGTAGCCCTGGCCGAAGGTGTCCACGAACGCCGCGATCGGACGGCCATCCGCGGCGGCGCGGATCCGTTCGGCCTGGCCCTCGCCGTACGCGACCGGGACCACGCCGCGGCTGCGCAGCCACTCGTGGTTGCCCGCGCTCGCGAGCCCGATCGTCGTGACGCCGCCCGCGACGGCGAGCTGCGCGGCGGTGAGTCCCGCCCCGCCGGCCGCGCCGCTGACGACGATCACCTCGCCCGCGACGGGCGCCACGGCCTCGAGGGCCGCGACGCCGGCGAGCGGAGCGACGAAGAGCGTCGCCGCCACGTCCCACCCGAGTGCGGCAGGCTTGGCCGTCAGGTGGTCGGCCGGCACGCGCACGAGCTCCGCCTGGCTCGCCCGGTCGTGGGTCCAGCCCAGCACCTCGTCGCCGACGGCGATGCCCTCCACGCCCGGACCGACCTGCGCGACCACGCCCGAGAAGTCGCTGCCCTGTCCGAGCGGGAACGTCGCCGGGAACTGCTCCTCGAAGAAGCCGGTGCGGATCGCGATCTCGCCCGGGTTGATCGCGGCGGCCCTCACCGCCACGACCACCTCGCCGGGACCGGCGACCGGGTCCGGGACCGTCCGCACCTCCAGCACGTCCACGTCGCCGTAGTGATCGAATTGCACAGCCTGCATGGGAGTTCCTCTCCGGTTGACGGGATCCAGCATGCGCTCGTCCGGCACCGCGACGGCCCACCCGGAGGGATGGTCTTCCCACCCGTTCGGGTAGGTGCACGGGTGGGTGGGGGAGCTACCCTCCCTGCATGGCCTCCGACGGATCCGTGATCGCTCCGCCGACGCTCGCGTCGCCGGTGGCCGTCGACGATGCCCGGCACGCGCCCTGGAGCGATCCGTCGTGGGTGCTCGCGGCGGCCACGCGCGTGGTCAGCGTCACGGTGCCCGACCTCATGCCCGCGCTCGAGCGGGAGGTCGCGCACGTGCTCGGTGCGCCGCCGGCGGTGCTCGCGCTGCTCACGGGCGACTGCCCGCGCTCGCCGCTGAAGGCCCGCGGCACCGATGCGGGCGGCGTGACGAGCGCCGAGCTCGCGGCCGTCGCGCAGCGCCTCGATTTCGGCGAGCGC
>JAQIJQ010000070.1:0-15355 GCA_036946195.1 Patulibacter minatonensis
GCTTGTACTCCTCCTTGACCTCCTGCTTGTCCATCTTCAGGGACTTGTCGAGGCGGTACTTCTGCCACACGTAGTCGCCGGCGCCGATCACGAAGTAGGCGGCTGCCGCGGCCTTGGCGACTTTCGTGATCTGGTCGGTCAGGATCCCGCCGAGCGCTTGCGGCTGGAGCCCGATGAGGGTGCCGAGGTCGTCCTTCATCGGAAGGAGCACGGCGGCGACGACGGCCGCGACGGCGCCGACCTTGGCGAGGTTCTTCACGAGCTCCACCAGGGCGTTCATGCCGAACACCTGCTTGGCGTTGGTGAGCGGATTGATCTTCTTGAAATCCGGCTTGATCGCCTTGGGCGTGATCTTGAGCTTCACCTGCGCGGCGAGCAGCGCGATCGCCGCGATCGTGACGGCGCCGAGGATCGGCAGCAGCGCCTTCAGCCCGACCTGCGCGGCTTCGTCGATGGCCCGCATCAGGCCCGAGTAGCCGAGCGTCTCGGGGTGCGCCGCGGCGTTGAGGCTCGAGCTGAGCAGGTTCATCAGCGCCTCGGTCATCTGGCCGCCGAAGGCGCCGAGGGTCGCGACGCCGGCGAGGAGCACGCCAGCACCGGCCAGGTCGGCCGATTTCGCCACCTGGCCCTTGTCGCGGGCCTCCTTGACCTTCTTCGGTGTCGCCTTCTCGGTCTTGTCACCGGCCATCCGTCGTCACCTCCCCCACTGCGTCCGCGGCAGCCATCAGCTCACCCGCAGGGATTGGAGGGCGGCGGCGACGCTGCGCTCGAGCTCGCGCTCGACCCAGGTGCCGACGAGCGGAAGCGTGATGCCGATCAGCAGCATCCCGACGAGGATCTTCGTCGGCAGGCCGACGCTGAAGATGTTCATCTGCGGCGCGACGCGGGTGACGAGGCCGAACCCGGCGTCGGTCAGGATCAGCGCGAGCATCACGGGGGCCGCCACCTGGATCGCCGACGAGAAGATCGCGGCGAACGTGCGGTCGGCGCCGCCGACGATGCGGCCGATGTCGGGGTTGCTGCCGATCGGAACGAGCTCGTAGGTGCGGGCCATGCCCTGGACGACCCACTCGTCGCCGCCGATCGTGATGAAGACGATCACGCCGATCAGGCCGTAGAAGCGGGCCAGGACGGCGTTGTTGTTGCCGGAGATCGGGTCGATCGTGGCGCCGAACGAGAAGCCGATCGACGAGTCGAGGAACGTGCCGGCCGTCTCCATCGCCGCAGTGATCGCGAGGAGTGCGTACGCGACGGTGAAGCCGACGAGGAACTCGACGGCGAGCATCCCGATCACGTCGGGCGCGCCGCTGCTCAGGGTGTGGCCGGGGTTCGCGGCCGGGGTGAGGCCCATCGCGAGCGCGAGCGCGGCGACGGCGCGCACCTGCGTCGGCAGCTGCTTGCTGGAGAAGAGCGGCGCGATGATGAACAGCGGCGCGACGCGCGCGAGCGCGGCGACGAACACGAGGACGTCACCGATCCCCAGCATCTGCAGGATCTGCGGCAGCGGGCCCATCGTCAGTTCTTCACCATCGACGGGATCGACGACCAGAGCTCGCGCGTGTACTGCGAGATCACGTCGAGCATCCACGGGCCGCCGATGATCAGCACGGCGGCGATCGCGAGCAGCTTCGGGACAAACGAGAGCGTCTGCTCCTGGATCTGCGTGACGGCCTGGATGATCGAGATCAGCACGCCGACGACGAGACCGATCACGAGCAGCGGCAGCGCGATCGTCAGGGTGACGGTGAGGCCCTTGCTGGCCAGGCTGATGGCGGTGTCGCTCGTCATCAGTTGAAGCTCTGCACCAGAGACTGGGTGATGAGGGCCCAGCCGTCGACGAGCACGAACAGCAGCAGCTTGAACGGCAGGCTGATGAACGAGGGCGGCAGCATGATCATGCCGAGACTCATCAAGGTCGCCGAGACGACGAGGTCGATCACCAGGAACGGCAGGAAGATCATGAACCCGATCTGGAACGCCGTCTTGAGCTCCGACAGGATGAAGGCCGGGATGAGCACGCGCGTCGGCACGTCCGCGCGGGTCTTCGGCTGGTCGAGCTTGGCCATCTTCACGAAGAGGGCGAGGTCGCGGTCGCGGGTCTGCTTGAACATGAACTCGCGCATCGGTCCCTGACCGCGCTCGAACGCGGTCTGCACGGAGATCTGGTTGTTCAGGAACGGCTGGACGGCGTCGTCGTTGACCTTCGTGAAGGTCGGGCCCATCACGAAGAGCGTGAGGAACAGCGCGATGCCGACGAGCACCTGGTTCGGCGGGGCGGTCGGCGTGCCCAGGCCCGTGCGGATGAAGCCGAGGACGATCAGGATGCGCGTGAACCCGGTGACCGTGAACAGCAGCGCCGGCACGATCGAGAGGCTCGCGATCAGGATCAGGAGCTGAACGGCCTGGCCGCCGTCCTGCAGGCTCGTCTGCGCCTGCGCGACCACGCTGGGCACCAGGGTCATCGGCGCACCGTCAGATCTCGCAGCCGCTCGACGAAGGCGTTCGGGCCGGCCCCGGCGCCGCCCTTGGGCGCGGGACGCAGCTCGCCGCCCGCGTCCTCGTCGTCGATCGGCAGGCCGGCTGCGCGGGCCTCGGCCTCGGTGTAGGTGCGCAGTGCGTGGATGCCGCCGTCGGTCACGCCGAGGAGCAGCCACTCGTTGCCCGCGCGCACGAGGTGCACGGCGCGCCCCGGTCCGAGCGTGAGCGTGGCCGAGCTCTCGAGGCCGTCACCGCTCGACTCCGCGTCGCGGGAGCTCTTGAGCGTCTTCAGCACCCAGGAGATGCCGTAGATCACGGCGATCACGATGAGCAGGCCGACGATGGTGCGCGCAAGGCCACCACCGCTGCCGCCACCGTCGCCGGAGGTGCCGACATCGTCCGGGAGGTTGAGCGGCGTCTGCTCGCCCGTCGGCGTCCTCGGCGTCGTGGCCGTCGGGGTGGCCGCGAGCACGTCGCCCGTCCAGAGCCAGAAGGTGAGAAACGCCGAGAGCGCGAGGGCCAGCCAGAGCTGGACGTGGCGCCGGGCGTGGAGCAGCAGCTGATGCAAGGTGAGACCGGGTGGGAGACCGGCGACCCCCGCCGCTCTCCCTACCCCAGGCATCGGCATTTCGTCCGTTCGCTTGAGACGAAGATCGCTCATCCGACCAGTGAGCCGAAAGGCCTCGGCCGTACGGCCGATGGTTTCCCGGGTTCCCGGCGGAACGAAGTTGGCGGGATTCTCCATGCGCTACCCCATGAACTGGCTAGATCAGCCTACGATCACCCCGTGAGGCCCACTTCGTTGCACATGCGCGCCCAAGCCCCACCCGCGCGACCGGATCTCCGCGGGGCCGCCGGGTTGGTGGAAGCCGTGCAGCGCCTCTCGCTCGCGCGCACGGTCGGGGAGGTGCAGGAGATCGTGCGGACGGCTGCGCGGCGACTGTGCGGCGCCGACGGCGCGGTGCTCGTCATGCGCGACGGGCCGATGAGCTGGTACGTCGACGAGGATGCCGTCGCACCGCTCTGGAAGGGGCAGCGCTTTCCGCTGGACTCCTGCCTCGGCGGCTGGGTGATCAGGCACGGCGTCGCGGCCGTCATTCCGGACGTGTCCGACGACCCACGCGTCCCGTTCGCCGTGTACGAGCCCACCTTCGCGCGCTCATGCGTGGTCGTGCCGATCCGGCGCCAGGAGGCCATCGGGGCGATCGGGAACTACTGGAGCACGAACCACCACGCGACGCCCGAGGAGATCGAGCTCTTGCAGGCGCTCGCCGATGCGACGGCAGTCGCGCTCGAGAACGTGGCGCTCTGGAGCGACTCCGAGCGTCGCATCGCCGAGCGCACCGCGGTGCTCGAGGCGTCGCTCGCGCAGACCGAGGAGACCCTCAACACCCTGGCCCACGAGCTGCGCAACGCGATCGGGAGCGCCCGGGGCCTGCTCGAGCTGGCGTTGGCCGACCAGACGCTCGACCCCGAGACCCGCGAGGACGTCCGGCTCGCCCACGCGGGCACCGCCGAGGGTCTGGTCGTCCTGGAGCAGCAGCTGGCCATCGCGCGCGACCAGGCCGGACAGCTCACCCCCGAGCACGAGCGCGTCCCGGTGTGCACCGTCCTCGACGACCTCGCCCGCACGTACCGCGCGATCCGTGACGACGGCTCGGTCGCCCTCCGCGTCGACCGCCCGGGCGCGGGGCTCGAGCTGCGGACCGATCCGCACCTGCTCACCCAGGTCCTGCGCAACCTGATCTCGAACGCCCTCAAGTTCACCGACACCGGCGAGGTGCGTCTCGGCGCCTGCGCCGGGCCGGGCCCGAAGCAGGTCACGCTCTCCGTCGCCGACACCGGCGTCGGGATCGCCCCCGACGACCAGGCCCGCATCTTCGAGCGCTTCGAGCAGGTCGATCACGTGCAGGCCGGCCGCCCGCTCGGCACCGGACTGGGACTCCCGTACGTCCTGCAGGTCACCCGGCTCCTCGGCGGCACCCTCGCGCTCGACAGCGAACCGGGCGTGGGCTCGACGTTCTCGCTCACCCTCCCCCGCGCGTAGCCCGGACGCGCGTGCTGCACGCGCACGCGGCACGCGACCGATGAGTTTCCGCCTCCCGGGCGGTCTCCTCCTCGAAGACCCCGATCCGCGGGGTCGACAAACCAAGCGAGTTTCCGTGCCTGAGCGTCAGATCTTCATCAGCCTGCCCGTCGCGAGCGTGGCTGCGTCCCGCGCGTTCTTCGAGGCGCTGGGCTTCGCGTTCGACGACCGCTTCGCCGACGAGACGACGGCGTGCATGGTCGTGAACGAGGGGGCGTTCTTCATGCTCGCAGAGCCGTCGAAGTTCGCGGCGCTCGCGCCGCGCGAGGTGCTCGCGGGTGACGCCGGCAGCGCCCACCTCTTCGCGTTCTCGTGCGAGAGCCGCGAGGCCGTCGACGCCGCGATCGATGCCGTGGTCGCCGGCGGTGGCCAGCCCGTCGGGGAGGACGAGGACTACGGCTTCATGTACGGCCGCGGCTTCTACGACCTCGACGGCCACGGCTGGTCGGCGATGTGGATGGACCCGTCCGCCGCTGCCGGTCAGCCGGAGGGTGACGCGGTGCAGGCCTAGGCGGCGAGCGAGGCGTGGCCGCCCATGCCGGTGACCTCCGCCTGCGGCTGCTCGTCGCCCTCGGCGGCGATCGCCTCGGTGATGCGCAGTCCGTAGACGTCGTCGACCACCACCACCTCGCCGCGCGCGACCAGCTGGCCGTTGACGAGCAGGTCGACCGGCTGGCCGGCCGTGCGGTCGAGCGGCACGACGGCACCGGGGCCGAGCGCCATGGCCTCACCGAGCGTGACGCGGGCACGCCCCAGCTCGACGCTCACCTCGACGGCGACATCGACGAGACGCCCGAGGTCGGCGGCGGGCTGCTGGCTCTGCGTGGTGGTGAAGTCGTTGGCGTCGAACATGGCGCGATCGGTCGGAGAGGGCTCGGGGCTCGGAGGAGGGCTGACGGCCCGGTTACTGCACCGCGACGTCGGTGAGGATGACTTCCTCGACCTTTACATCGGTGTGCTTCTTGATGTCCTTGACGATGGCTTCCTTCAACTCGGCGCGCTTGACCTTCGAGATCAGCTCGCTCGCCTCCGCACCGGTGAGCTCGTCCGTGATGATGTCGCGCACCAGGGCCTCCTGAGGCAGCGTGCCGTAGCCGTCCGGTGCCTTGGCGCCGCCTTCGTGGCCGCCGCCGCTCGCCTCGGCCACGGCCTCCGCGAGGTAGCCGTGCTCGAGCACGAGTCCGACGTTCAGCTTCGCGAAACGACCGTCCTTGAGGTTCACGAGGAAGTCCTTCGGCATCACGTAGACCTCACCGTGCACCTTGGGCTTGGGCTTGGTCTCCGCGGGCTTGGCGAACATCGTCTTGCCTGCGAACAGGCCGACGATCAGCAGGACGACGGGGACGATGAGCTTGGGCTTCATGACAGGGTGCTAGTGGGAGGAGTCGGAGGACGAGGAGAGCTTGGAGTCGTCTTCCGACGTGTCGACCTTCGTGGCCTTCGAGTCGTCGAAGGACGAGGCCGCGTCGGAGGACGAGGAGTCGGAGGACGCCGACGCGCCGGACGAGGCCGTGGCGTCCGAGAGTCCCGACGTGGTGGTGTCGGACGCGGCCGCGGTCGCGGAGTCGCTGACCTGCATCGCCCGCGGGATGAAGAGTTCGACGCGTCGGTTCTGCGCGCGGCCGGCAGCCGTGCCGTTGCTGCCGATCGGGTCGTAGTAGGCGCGACCCGTGGCCGTCAGGCGGGCGGGCGAGACCTTGCTGGAGACCATCAGGCGCACCACCGCGGAGGCGCGCGCCGTCGACAGTTCCCAGTTGCTCGGGAACTGACCGGAGGCGATCGGTGTGGAGTCGGTGTGCCCGGAGACGAGGATCGGGTGGCGGCCGTCGGCGCGGAACAGGCTGGCCATGCGGCGCAGCAGTGGCAGTGCCGAGGTCTTGACCGTCGCGCTGCCCGGATCGAACAGCAGTCCGTCGGTCTTGAGGCGGATCGTGAGGCCGTCCTTGGAGAGCTCGGTCTGCACCTTGCCGCCGATCCCCTGGCGCTGCGCCTCGGAGTTGATCATCGACTGCAGGCGCTGGAGATCCTCCTGCTCCTGCGAAGCCTCGGTCTTGCTCGTGGTGACGTTCCTCTGCGCGATCGCCTCCTGCAGCGAGGGGCGCGGGGGCGCAGCGGCCGGGAGCTGGACGCCCGACTCACCGCCGGTCTGCTTGATCGACTCGCCGCCGCTCATCACCGGCGGACCGTTGAAGGCGGAGTTGAGCGACTGCGCGAGCTCGTCGAACTTGCCCTTGTTGACGTTCGAGATCGAGAACATGACGACGAACAGCGCCATCAGCAGGGTGATCAGGTCGGCGTAGGTGAGCAGCCACCGCTCATCGGGGTGCTCGTCGTGCGCGGCGTGTTTGCCCTTCTTGGCCATCGGGCGCTAGGCCGCCTTCTGGTCGACGGCCTGGAGCGGCTTGGAGCCCGGGAGGTTCACGCCCTCACGCTCCTTCGGCGGCACGTAGGCGAGCAGCTTCTCGGCCACCATGCGCGGGTTCTCGCCGGCCTGGAGCGAGAGGATGCCCTCGATCGTCATGTGGCGGAACTCCACCTCCCAGCCCGAGATCTGCTTCAGGCGGGTGGCGACGGGCAGGAAGAGGATGTTGGCGGACCCGACGCCCATGAGGGTCGCGAGGAAGGCCACGGAGATCGCCGGGCCGAGCGAGTCCGGGTCGGAGAGGTTGCCGAGCACGTGCACGAGCGAGATGACGGTGCCGAGCACGCCGATGGTCGGCGCGTAACCAGAGGCCAGACGGAAGACGTCCTCGGCCACCTTGTGGCGGGTCTGCATCGCCTCGACCTCGAGGTGGAGGATCTCCTCGACGAGGTGGGCGTCGGTGCCGTCGACGACGAGCTGGAGGCCCTTCTTCGTGAACTCGTCCGGGATCTCGTCGAGCTGGGCCTCGAGCGCGAGGAGGCCGTCGCGGCGGGCCGTGTCGGCGAAGCCGACGAGGCGCTCCACCTGCGCTGGCTTGTCGGGCACCTCCGCGCTGAAGGCGTTCTTGTAGCCGGGGGCGATCGCCTTGATGCCCTCCATGCCGAAGGACCCCATGGTCGCGCCGAACGTGCCGCCGCCGATGATGACGATGGCCGAGGGAGCGATGAGGGCGGTCGGCGGGACGCCTTCCATGATTCCGCCGAACAGGACCGCGCCGATCGCGATCACGATGCCGATGACTGCTCCTGCCTTCATTGACCCAACGATCGGCGCCCCACGGGAGAACTTCACAGCTTGTCCAACGAGTTGGACAGGTAACGAGGATTCGAACCATGGGCCGTATGGACTAGGCCTGAACGGCCGAGATTCTCGGGAGTTCCACCCAGGGCCCGGGAAATGCGCTGCGCACCGCTTTCCTGGCCGGCACGCACTCCGGAAGACGCGGCCGCGGCCCGGCTTGAGAGAGTGTGCGCGATGACGCTCCTCGCGATGCTGGACGCCGCCGCAACGGGCGCCGTGGACGTGGCCGACGGCTGGGGTCAGGGCCGCGCGACCTACGGCGGGCTCGTCGCCGGACTGCTCGTCGCCCGGGCCGAAGTGCTGACGGACGACGTTGAGCGCCGGCTGAGGGTGGCGAACACCACGTTCGTCGGGCCGGTCGAACCCGGCGCCGCCCAGATCGACGGCCAGGTGCTGCGCGCGGGGTCGGGGGCGACCACCGTGGAGGCCCGTCTGCTGCAGGGCGGCGAGGTGCGCGCGACGCTCGTCGCCAGCTTCGCGCGGCCGCGCGAGACGGCGGTGACGGTCGACGAGGCCGGCGCGCGGCCCACCATCCCGGATGCGAGCGAGGTGGAGCCGGTGCCGTTCTTCGCCGGGCTGCCGGAGTTCCTCCAGCACGTCGAGCTGCGCTTCGCGGCAGGCGGCGCCATGTTCTCGGGCTGCGACGAGGCGGCGTTCGGCGGGTGGATGCGCTGGCGCGAGCCACCGGCCCGGATGGGGGACCGCGAGCTGATCGCGCTCACGGACGCCTGGCCGCCGGCCATCGCTCCGCGGTTCGCCGGACCGGCACCGATGAGCTCGCTCGCGTGGACCTTCGAACCGGTCGGCGAGGCGCCGGGCACGCCGTACGACCCGGCCGCGCACTGGCAGTACGACGCGCGCACCCTCACCGCCTCGGGGGGATTCGCGCAGACGACCGCGCGCGTGTGGGACGCCTCCGGCACGCTCCGTGCCCTCAGCCACCAGACGGTGGCGTACTTCCGCTAGGCCACGCCGTCCGGGGCGGCGCCCGCCGGTGGCTCCTCACGCGGGGCGTCCGTCGCCGCGGGCGGCACGTCGACCGGGGCGGGCGCGGGCACGGCGGCCGCAGCCTCCGGGAACGGGACGGGCGGCTCGTCGACGAGCGCGGGGCCGGCAATGAGATCAGGACGGCCGGGGATCGCCGTGACGTGCAGGACCAGGCCACCGGTCTCGTCGAGCTCGAGCTCGCCCGAGGCCACCGGCGTGCTCCCGGCGACGAGCTGCACCGGGGCGTCGACCGCCTCGTCGAGCTCGACCACCGCGCCCTCGCGGAGCGCGAGCACGGAGGAGAGCGGAAGGCTGGTGGTACCGATCTCGGCGGAGAGCTCGAGCGGCACGCTCCTGAGCGCGGCCTGGGCGAGCACCGCGGGCACCGCGCCGGCCTCGGCCAGCACGTCGCCGACGGCAGCACCGGCATCCTCGACCGGCCCGGCGCCCGGGCCGGACGCGCTGCCGACCTGGCCTGCGTTCGCCGCGACGCGCGCGCTGACGATCCCGGGCACCACGACCACGAGGCGGACCTCGACACCCTCACGGCGCAGCGGAACGATGACGGCATCCGGCAGCGGACCGACGACCGAGGCGACCATTGCATCGCTCTCGGCGAGCAGCGCCTGCGTGGCCGCCGCTCCCGGCGGCAGGCCGACGAGCGTGGCGAGCGCGCGGATGAAGCCGTCGGCGGCCGTGCCGGCCGCGTCCTTGGCGGCGTCGGCGACGCGGTCGCTCCAGCGGCGGGTCGGGGCGGGCGCATCGCCCTCCTCCCCACTCGCGTCGCCCTGAGCGGCGTCCGGCTCGTCGTCGCCGTTCGCCTCCGGTTCGGCCTCGGCCTCCGGCTCGGGCGCGTCGCCCTCCGTCTCGTCCTCCTCGTCGCCGTCGGTCGCGCGGCGCTGCTGGCTGGCGTCCTCCGCCGACACCTCGGGGCGCGCGGGCAGTTCGAAGCCGAGGATCGTGGCGAGCGCCTCGGGCACGCCGCCGATGACGATGCCGCCGGGGCTGACGGCTGTCCACCGCGTGGCGGTGAGCAGCAGCGGGCGCTCGGCGCCCGCAAACGGGTCGGCGCCGCGTGGCAGGACGGAGACGGGACCGGCCTCGGTGCCCGCGAGCACCTCGGGGACGGCGATGCCGACGAGGTCGGCGATCTGCTCGAGCGGGGTCGACATCACGCGACTCCTTGCACCGCACCGGCACCGATCTGCACGGCGCGGCGCGTGCCGCTGCGACCGACGTGGCCGTACTGGACCGTGACCCCGTCGACGACGAGCGTCGCCGGGGTGTCGGGGGCGACGCCGAGCGGCACGCGGTCGCCGGGGTGCAGCGCCGAGATGGCACCGGCGGTGAGCCGCACCCGACCGAGCCGCACGTGCACCCCCACCCCGGCCTGGCCGAGGCGACTCTGCACCGCGGCGTTCGCGGCCGGGTCGTCGGAGGTGCCGCGCGCGGACGGGCGCGAGAGCTGGGCCGCGACGGGCGCGACCGTCGCCTGCGGCATCAGCACGTGCAGCACGGCGTACGCGCCGCCGATGCGCACCTGGAAGGCGATGAGGAGCGTGGGCGCCGAGGCGTCGTGGGCCATCGCGAGCATGCGGTGCGGCTGCGCGTCGCCCGGCATCAGGGTCGTCGCGGTCGCATCGCTCCACAGCTGGTCCCAGCTCGCGACGAAGAGCTCGTTGACCCGCCGCAGGAGCGAGCGGTCGATCGCCGTGAGCGGTCGCGGCGGCAGCGAGGGATCGGGCTCGGCGCCGAGCAGGCGCTCCACGAGCACCGACGCGAGCGCCGGGTCCATCACGAGGTACATCCCTCCGCCGCCGGACGCGTGCACGACGGTCGTGATCGCCTCCTCGGCCGGGACCCGCTGGGCATCGCGCCACGTGCTCTCGCGCATCTCGAGCGGCTCGAGGTGCATCGTCATCGAGAGGTCGGTCAGCGCGCGCACGGCGACCACGTCGCACACCTCGTCGGCCATCTTGCGCAGGCGCGCCTGCTGGTCCGGCGCGAGCGCGCTCGGAGCCTGGAAGTCGACCGGCCGTAGCCAGGGCCTCCGCCCGCCGGCGTCGGCGATGCGTCGTGTGGTGTGTTCGCTCACGGATGGATGGATCGGGGCGCCACTGCACCCTTGCACCCCGTGGATCGGCAGTGTGCGGGTGGACCTGTAGTCCAGTGGCGCGACCACGCATGACCGATCGCAGCGGGCCGGAGGCCTGCCGCTCTGCGCCCCCGGGGCGTTGCGCCACGGCAACCGTGGGCACGCCACGCTCGGCCCGTCGCACGTAAGGGTTGTTCACGCTCGCCCGGATGGGGCTTGCTTTGCTGAGGGTGTGCAAGGAAGGGAACAGCTCCTCGTTGGGGTCGTCGAAGACAGCGACGACGATTTCTGGGTGCTCAACCGGCTCCTGCGGTCCTCGTGCACCGTGCAGCGCTGGACCACGAGCGAGGACGCGTTGGAGGCCCTCGCCGACGACGCCGCGCTCGCACGGTTCGGCGCGCTCTTCGTCGACTTCCACCTCCCCGGTCTCGACGGGGTCGAGCTCGTGCGGCGCATCCGCGCGCTCCCTGCGGGCGAGCGGCTGCGGGTGATCATGCTCTCCGGCGCCCGCTCGGACGCCGTCGTCGCCCAGGCGCTCGACGCCGGCGTCGACCGCTACGAGCACAAGCCGTCATCGCTCGACGAGCTGAGGTCGGTCATCGGCCGGTCCCTCGGTCCGCTGCTCTAGGACGACGAACGCCCCGACGAGGCGGGGCGTTGATCGTAGGCCGCGACGCGGCGAGCTAGGTGACGGGGGTGAGCTTGGGCGCGATGAACGTCGCCTGCCCGATCTCGGCACGCCAGGCGAGCACCGCGCGGATCACCTCCGCCGGCGATTCCTCGACGACGATCCGCGCGCCCGTCACCAACGAGATGACGGTGTCGGGGTGGGCCTCGACCGTGCAGATGAGGTCGGCGTTGAGCACGACCTCGCTGGCCTCGCGCCCGAGTCGGTGCAGCGTGATCATGCCGACTAGCGGACCAGGCTCACGAGGTCCTGGAGCATCTGGTCGGTGGTCGAGATCACGCGCGAGTTGGCCTGGAAGCCGCGCTGCGCGGAGATCATCGTCGTGAACTCGCTCGCCATGTCGACGTTGCTCATCTCGAGCACGCCGGCGATCGACTGGCCGTACTGACCGCCCGGCGTACCAGCCTGCTCAGCACCCGACTGCGCGGTGGCCGACCAGCGGTTGTTGGTGACGCGCTGGAGGCCCGGCGTGTTCTGGAAGGTGGAGACCGAGAGGTAGCCGGCGGTCGCGCGGCCGTCGGCGCCGATCGGCGGCAGGGCGGCCGGCTGGGTGTAGCCCGCCGGCGGGATGAAGCTCACGGCACCGTCCGGGGCGATGGCGACGTCGGTCGCGCCCTTCGGGATCTCGATGTAGCAGTCGGCGACGCCGCCGGTGCCCGAGCTGTCGGTGCTGACCTTGCCCATGACGTAGTAGCCGTCCGTGGTGATCAGGTAGCCCTTGTCGTTCGTGGTGAAGTTGCCCGAACGGGTGTAGTTGATCGCGGCACCGGACGGCGCACCGGCGGTGGGGTTGCCGGTTGCCGGAGTGCCGTTGCCGACGCGGATCCAACCGTCGCCCTGGATGGCGACATCGAGGGTGGATCCCGTCACCTGGAACGAGCCGGCGCCCATCTGGTTGGAGATCGAGCCGACGGTCACGCCGAGGCCGACCTGCTTGGAGTTCGAGCCACCGAAGCCCGGGCTCGACGCGGCACCGACGCCCTGCACCTGGGTGAGGGAGTCCTGGAAGGAGGTGCGGCTGGTCTTGTAGCCGATGGTGTTGACGTTGGCGAGGTTGTTCGCCGTGACGTCGAGGAGCATCTGGTGTGCCTTGAGACCGCTCTGGGCGGTGAACATGGAACGCATCATCGGGACATCGTGTCCTTGTATGAGCGGCCTCCCCGGATGCGGGGTCCGGCCTGGGTTGACTGGGTGAGGCGGTCGGGCGCTTCGTGGCCCGGTTGCCTCGTCTCTCCTGTATTCGACCGAGTGGTCCAAGGAGTTGATCGGATGTCCAGGGAAACTCGACACATTGGACGGTTCTGGACACCCCGGCTCGGGGAGAGCCCCGACTCAGGCGATCACGGCCGAGTCGATGTTCGTGAAGACGTGCTCGCGCATGTTGTCGCGGCCCACGGCCGTGACGACGGTGCGCGACGGGACGCCGACGACGAACGCGTTCTGGTCGATGAGCACGACGGCCGTGCGGGGAGCCCTTGGAGGCCGCCCGGTCGACGCCTTCGCCGAGCCGCTGCTGCGTGGCCGGGTCCATCTGGATGCCGCGGCGTTCCAGCCGCTGCAGGGCATGGCCGGAGAACGTGACGGGTGCAGAGGTCCCGGCGGCCGGCCGCGTGGGTGCGGTGGTGTCCCGGAGGACCTGCGCGAACGCGGGCCCGGTGGGCTGCTGACCTGCTCGGCGCGGCGCATCGGGCGCGCCGACGGGCGGCGTGCCGACCGATGGCCCCGGCGGGACCAGCGCAGGATTGACGGGCATGCTCACTTGACGACACCCACGGCGCTCAGTGCGATCCCGGACACGCCGTTGATCGTGAGGGTCGGTCCGGAGGTCGTCATCGTGACCTGCTCGACCTTGCCGGTGATGGCCTGGCCGCTCTGCGGATCGGCGTAGGTCACGTCGTGGCCGATCATCTGGATCGCGTTGCCCTTCTCGGAGGTCTTCGCGACGTTCATCATCTGCTCGAGCGACGAGAACTGCGCGAGCTGCGCGATCTGCTGGGTGGAGTCCGACGGGTTCATCGGGTCCTGGGTCTTGGCCTGCGTGGCGAGGAGCTTGAGGAAGGCGTCCTTGTCGAGGGAGCTCTGGTCCTTCGACTGCACCTTGCCGGCGCTCGAGCTCATGTTGAGCGTCGAAGCGCTGATTCCGGACGTGTTGACGGGCATGGTTCTGTCCTTGGATCGAGGTTTAGGCCCGGAGATCGACGGTGCGACCTGGGGCAAGCGGTTGGGCGGCGGGCGCGTCGACGGCGACGCGCATCACGGCGTCGTCCTCGAAGTCGCTCAGCGACACGGGGCGCGAGGAGCGGGTGCCGGACTGCGACCAGCTCGTCTGCTGGCCGCCGGAGTTCCGACCCTGGTCGCCGGCGAAGCTGGTCTCCAGGCTCGCGAGGTCGATGCCTTGGCGCTGCAGGGAGTCACGCAGGTCCTGGCCGGCGCGGTTCAGCGCCGCGGCAGCCTCGGGGCCGCTCGGCGACCAACCGGGCCGTGACGCCGTCGGCGCCGAAGGTGAGCGTGACGGCGATGCCACCGAGGGTCTCCGGGGCGAGGGCGATCTTCGCCGCTGCCTGGCCGCGCTGCTTGCCGAGCTGCACGAGGGCCTCGACGGCCGCGGTGCGCGCGCCGTGCGTCGCGGCGACGACCGTCGGCGCGACGAAGGCGGCGGGGGTCGCGGCAGGCTGGGCGACCGTCGGCGCCGCCGGCTGGGCCGGCGCCGGGGGTGCGACGCTCGCATCCGCGTTCGCCTGCGCGGGCACCGCGGTCGCGGCGCCGTCACCGATCGGCGCGACGGCGGCCTGCGCCGGTGCACCGTCGGTCGACGGCGCCGGAGCGGGAGCCGTGGTCCTGACTGCAGCGGCCGCGGCGAGCGTCGCGGCGGCCGGACCCAGCGGTGCACCGCCGGCCGCCGGAGCGGTCTGCGGCTGCTGGGGCCGTCGGCTGTCCGCCCCCGTCGGGCTCGTTGCCCGACGAGGCCGCGTCGGCGTCGGCACCGGCGTTCGCGGGTGCCGGAGTGGCATCGGTCGGCGTGGGGGGCCGTGGCGGTGGTCGGCGTCGCGCCGGCCTGCGGCTGCTGGCCGGCCGCGAGATCGGCGGCTGCCTTGGCGAACACGTCGAGGTCGGGGTCGACCGGAGCATCGGTCGTGGTCGGGGCGGCCGTGGCAGCCGCAGCCTGCACGGCGGCGTTCTGCACGCCGCCCGGCCCCTGCTGCATCGCCTGCTGCGCCGCGGCGCCGCTCGCGATCGCCGGCGCGGCGTCGGCACCGGCGGGACCCGCCGGCTGGGCCGGCGCGGCGGCGAGCGCCGACGCGGCCGCATCGGTGAGCGGCGACTGCGCCGGCGCGTCCGGGACCGGAGCCTGAACGGCAACGGGTCCGGGCGAGGACTCGGTCGGCACGCCGGGCGCCGGCGTCGCCGGGGGGCTGCACGGGTGCGGGCGCCGAGGCGGCAACGGTCGCGACGAGCGCCGCAGCGGCCTGGTCGGACGGCACCTGCGGCGACAGGCTCGGGTCGGGGGCAGCGGTCGGCTGCTCGTCCGCGCCCGCAGGCGCGCCGTCGGTCTTCGCCGCGGTGTCGTCCGTCGGCGTGGAGAGCTTGGTCTGACCTTCCGCAGCGGCGGTCCAGGTCGTGGCGGCGTCGGCGAGCGCGTCCGAGAATCCGGGTGGCGCTCCGCTGCTCGCGCCGGGCGGCGCAGAGGCGGAGACCGGCCCGGCCGGCGCGGGCGCAGGGAGCAAGTCGATGGGCATGGTTCCTATGTGGTCGGATAGCCCAGCCCCGAACTGGAGCCGGTTGTACCAGTAGTGGACG
>JAQIJQ010000071.1:0-18105 GCA_036946195.1 Patulibacter minatonensis
CGATCAGGCCAGCACGTCGATGCCGCCGTCATGCCCCTCCACCCAGCGCCGCAGCTGGGCGAGGTTCATCGGCGTGACCGGAGCCGGCGTGCCATCCGGCTGCGGCTGGAGCCCGGCGCCAGCGCCGGGCAGTCTGTACTTGGCGGTGGCATCGGCGATGCGCTGCATGCGCACCCGATCGACGGCCACGTCGGCCGCACTGATACCCCCGGTGCGATTGATTCCATCCATGGTGCACCGTCTCCGTTTGACTGAATGCCCAATGATCGACCACGAACCGGAGCGATGCCAGGTGCACTGGACGACTGATCGATTCAGTCCACCTGCACTCGTCGATCGAGCGGCGTGAGGACGATCGCCGTCGGCCTCCGTCCGCTACCGAGCCGAACGGTCCCGCACGGCGATCGCGGCCGGCCGGCGCCGATTCTGGGTGGATCGGACCCGTGGCCGGACCACCGCGGCTCGTCCGACGACCCGCGCGGCACACGCCGCGGCTCACCGCAAGCCGCAGGGGCGGCGGCGGCGAATCGGTGCACCCGGCCACGCCGCGTCCAGCCGGTCCGTTGCCGCCGACGCCGACGGCTCGACCGATCCGCGGGGCGCTCCGTATGGCGCGCGGATGATCGCACGCGTCGACAGGACGGACCGGGGGCCGGCGCCCACGCCTCGCAGCGTGCGCGCCGGCCCCGGCGAGCCGCGAACGTCCCCAGGTGCGCTAGTCGACCGGGTGCTCCGTGTGGAGACGGTGCGCGAGGCGCGACTGGAGCGTGAAGAGCTCGATGAAGCCCGGCGAGGCCTGCTGGCTGAACAGGCCACCCGACTCGTTGAACGATGCGAGGGAGGCGTCGTACACGGCGTGCGGGCTCTGGCGGGTGACGACGCGGGCGACGCCCTTGTAGAGCTTCACGCCGATCGTGCCCGTGACGTACTCGTTCACCGAGTCCTGGTAGGCGTCGATGTTCTTGCGCAGCGGCTCCCACCAGAGGCCGGCGTACACGAGGTACGCCCACTGGCGGTCGAGGCCGGCCTTGAACTGGTTCTGGTGAATCGTGCCCGTGAGACGCTCGAGCTCGGCATGTGCGGGGATGAGGATCGCGGCGGCCGGGACCTCGTAGATGTCGCGCACCTTGAGCCCGACGATGCGGTCCTCGATGTGGTCGACGATACCGACGCCGTGCTTGATGCCGTACTCGGCGACCTGCTCGATGAGCTCGACGATCCCGAGCCGCTCGCCGTTGAGCGCGACCGGCACGCCCTTCTCGAACTCGATCTCGATGATCTCCGACTCGTCCGGCGCATCCTCGGGACGCGTGACGAGCTGGAACACGTCGTCCTGCGGCGCGACGGTGAGGTCCTCGATCCAGCGGCCCTCGGAGCTGCGCCCCCAGAGGTTGTCGTCGATCGAGTACGGCGGCGGGCCCTCGGAACCACCCTTGACGGGGATGCCGTGCTCACGCGCGTAGGCGATCTCCTCCTCGCGGCCCATCTTCCAGTCGCGCACCGGGGCGATGACCTTCAGCTCGGGTGCGAGCGCGGCGACGGTGCCGTCGATGCGCACCTGGTCGTTGCCCTTGCCGGTGCAGCCGTGCGCGATCGTGTCGCAGCCCGTCTTGCGGGCGATCTCGACGGCGAGCTTCGCGATGAGCGGGCGGCCGAGCGAGGTGAACAGCGGGTAGTTGAGGCCGTAGATCGCGTTCGCCTTGATCGCGGGGATCAGGTAGTCGTTCGCGAACTCCTCACGGGCATCGATCGTGTAGGTCTCGATGGCGCCGAGCATCTTGGCCTTGTCTTCCACGACCGTGTAGTCCTCACCGGGCTGGCCGAGGTTCACCGTGACCGTGACGACTTCGGCGTCGTACTGGTCCTGGATCCACTTCAGCATGACCGACGTGTCGAGGCCGCCCGAGTAGAGCAGGCAGACGCGGTTGACCTGGTCGGGCGTGGCCTCGTAGCTGGCGGTCGGCGGGGTCGCCTGGATCGGGGCGTCGGACATGCGGGTCCTTCGGGCGTGCAGGGTGCGGAGCGGCGCGCGCACCGGCTCGGCGCAGCGCATGGGCCAAAGGATATGGACCGAGGGCCGCAGGCGGCGTGCGGCCCGTCCCCTACCCGGCCGCGGGCGGCACCGGCCGCTCCCCGAGCTGCCACACGGGGTCGACCTCGATCCGCGTGAGCCGCCAGCCCGCGGGCGTGCGGCGCGCCCCGAAGGCGTAGCGCGACCCCGAGCGGTACGACGGCGCGAGCGAGGCGTCGCCGGGGGCGAGGAACGCGACGAGCAGGTTCGCCGTGAGACGGGCATCGTCGCCGTCGAGGTCGACGATCACGTCGGTCATCACGTGCTGGGTGGTGACGGCGGCGTGCGTCCGCTCTGCCTGCGCCACCACGCGGTCCAGGCCGGCCGACTCCCCGCCCGGGGAGCGCACGGTGACGTCGGCAGCGAGGAGTGACCCCGGCACGCAGGACGCGGGATCGTCGAGCCAGCGGCCGAGACGGCTCACGAGCTCGGCGAGCGCGAGCCGGTCGGCGACGACGGCAAGGGCGGCGGTCGCATCGCTGACGACCGGACTCCGGTCGGCGACGGCTGGTGTGAGTGGGGACGCGGACATGCCGAGCACCTCGGGGTTCGGATGGTGGGCAGCTATTCGTTGGACAGACCAACGAATAGCTGGGTGCCACCGTATCATCGATTCGTTGGCACTACCAACGTTCTTGCTAGCATCGTCGCCGTGAGCCCCTCCGACTCCGCACCGGGCGCCGACGTCCGCGCCCCCGACCGCCTGCACGAGTTGCCGACCTGGCAGGCGAGCCAGGTCGCCGCCGCAGGGGCACGGCTGGTGGAGCAGGCCCTCGCCGCCGACGGGCTGCGGCGCCACGACTACCGCGTGCTCGTCGCGATCGACGAGCACGAGGGCGGCGCGGCCAGCCAGGCCGATCTCGGCCGAGCCGTGTGGCTCGACCGCTCCGACCTGCACGGCGTGGTCACCGGACTCGAGCGCCGCGGGCTCGTGAGCCGCCACCCCGACCCGGCCGACGCGCGCCGCAAGCTCGTCGAGCTCTCACCCGCCGGCGCCCGGGCCCTCGCCGACCTGCACCGCCGGATCGACGCCGCCCAGGACCTGCTCCTCGCGCCGCTCTCCCCCGCCGACCGCGCCACCTTCCTCCGGCTGCTCGGCGAGCTCGCCGAGCAGCACGGTCGCAGCTAGCCGCGGATCAGCCTCCCGGCGCGCACTTGCGGTTCGGCGTCGTCGGCTGCGGCAGGTGCCAGAACCCCGACCCCCACACGAGCGCGCCAGCGTTGCGGGCGCCCTGGAAGTTCAGGAAGTTCGCCCACACGCCGCTCGCGCCCGTCGGCGAACCCATGCCGGTGATGCCCCCGGCGCCGAGGACGTCCGACGCGAAGTTGCCGCAGCTCTTCGTGTAGAAGACGAACTCCTCCGGCCCGGCCTGGCGCCCCCTCGCGTAGCTCGACATCGCCTCGTTCACCCAGCCCGGCATCCGCGTGGTCTCGTAGTTCCACGGCATCGGAGCATCCGGGTTGTAGAAGTCCGGCAGCGGGGCGCGGTCGAGGGCCCAGCTCGCTCCGATCCGGTACGGGCTGCCCGCCGGCATCCGCTGGCCGTTCTTGTGGAACAGCAGTGGGACGCCGTCCGGGTCGACGAGCACCACGCCGGCATGGCCGCCGTTCGTCGCGCCGCCGGGCCGCGCGAGTCCCATGCCCACGTCGTCCCCGAACGGCGACGGCTCGAGCGTCGCTCGCGGGTTCGCCTGGTACTGCCCGAACCGACCGGTCCGCACGTTCCACGGATCGACCGGGCCGAGGCCACGCCACGCCCCGATCTGCGAGCCACGCCCGAACGCGGCGGCCCGCCCGTTCTTCGAGCCGAACGGCAGCAGCGCGGTGGTGATGTCGAACGCGCCCGTGGCGTAGTTGCCCTGAGAGATCTCGTTGACGCCGCTCGCGACCCCGAGGCCGGCGAGCGGGATCGCCAACTCGGGGGCCAGCACGAGCAGCGGGGCGGCGACGGCGCCGATGCCCATGCTCATGCCGAGCTCGCTCCAGGAGAAGCCCTCGGCGCGCCGCGCCGGGTTCTCCGCCATCGCGATCTCCTGTCGGACGATGTTGATCCCGCCGGCCACGAGCGCGCCGATCGCCATGATGCCCAGCACGGCGAGGAACGCGAACTGGCCGTCCGGGTCGACGTAGTCGTACGGCCCCTGCGCGCCGAACACGAACGGCGACGCCGAGTTGGCGTAGCCCATCGGGTCGGGCGACAGGAACACGCCGTGCTGCGGATCGAGCAGCCGGTGCGTCGCGAGGTAGAGCCCCGACTCCGGCAGCCACCGCTGGCCGCTGAACTCCGGCGGGAGCCCGAGCGCCGACGAGGGCAGCACGGCGCCGCCCGGATCGAGCACGGTCGGCTCGCCGAACGCGCTGAACCGGTAGGCCTCGAGGAGCGTGCCGGCCCCGTCGACGTAGGCCGCGACGGCGCCGCGCGGGTCGTGCACCGGGTAACGGGTGGCCGCCGCCTGGTGCACCGCGAGCGTGTGGCCCGTGGCCGGGTGGCGCGTGAGCTGCCGCCAGGGCGTGCCCGCGCGGTCCTCCTGCACCACGTGCTCGCCGAACCAGTGCTGGAGGTGCACCGCGCCGGCCCGCTCACGCAGCTCGACGGGGCGCCCGAGCGGGTCGTACGCGAGCGCGCACGCCACCCCGGCGCCGTCCTCCACGCGCACGATCCGGCCGAGGCCATCGACCGTGAACGCGCGCGTGGCATCCGACGCCCGCGTGCCCTGCGGGTGGTAGGCGAACGCCTCCGCACCGGCGGTGAGCGGCCGGTGGTCCGGCCCTGAGGTGTACGGCACCGTGGGACCGCCCGCCGGCGTGCGCGAGGCGCGCGCGTCGGCAGCGTCGTAGGTGAACGCTTCGCTCGGCGCGCCGCCCGCGGCGGCTGCGAGGAGCGCGTCGTGGTCGGCCTGCGTCGCTGGCACGGTGCCCGGCACCGTCACGCCCGACTGCTCGCTCGACAGACGGCCGAGCGCATCGGGCGCAACGCGCCGGTGGTCAGCGGCCGGGCCGTCGTCGAGGGCGAGGGTGCGCCGGTCGGCGGCGTCGTAGGCCGCCCGCAGCCGCGTCGCCTGGGCGCCCCCGCTCGCGGCGGCGCGCACCGCCGTGAGGCGGCCACGCTCGTCGAGCACGCGGTCGACCGTGCCGCCGCCCGGGAACGTGAGCCGGCCGACGTGCCGGAAGCCCTCGGGCTCCAGCTCGATCGCCCCGGGCGCGCCCAGCGCGGCGCCCGCGAGGCGCTCCGTGCGGATGAGTCGCCCGGCCGCATCGGTGCGGTGGCGTTCGATCGCGCCGTCGGGCCACCGCTGCTCGGCGCGGCCGAGGAGGTCGTCGTAGTCGACGGTCGTCGCCGCCGCGCCTGACGCCTCGCGGCGCAGACGCCCGAGGCTGTCGAACCGCCGTCGCACGCTCCGCCCGCCGGCCGTGGCGCGCACGAGCCGGCCGAGGCCGTCGTACGCGTAGTGGTGCTCGTCGACCGGCTGCTGGCCGGCCGGGGTGGTCGTGGGGCGCATCGCCACGAGCCGCCCGGCGGCGTCGTAGTCGAACGCGAACGCCGCACCGCCCGACACCGCCTCGGTCGCGAGCCGTCCGGCCGCATCGAACGTGCGCACGGACGTGATCCCGGCCGGGGAGGTCGCCGTGGTGCAGCGGCCGAGGCCGTCGAGCGCGTAGGTGGTCGCCGAGCCCGTCGGATCGGTGTAGGCCGTCGTCCGGCCGAGCACGTCGAGGGTCCACCGGTGCTCGGCGGCGATCCCGCCGGCGTCGGTGAGCTCGCGCACCCGCTGGGCGTGCGCGTCGTAGCCGATCTCCGTCACGTGTCCGAGCGGGTCGATCTCGCGCACCGGCACGTCGCGGTCGTCGTACTCCACCTCGTGCCGGGCACCGTCGGCCTGCACCGTGGCGGTGCGTCGGCCGCGCGCGTCGTACTCGTGGCGCAGCACGTGCGTGCGCGTGCCGCCCATGGCGGTGGTCTCCGTGCGGCGCTCCTCGAGCAGGTGGCCGGCGTCGTCGTACGCGAGGCGCGTCTCGTCGCCGGCCGCGTCGACCGTGCGCACGAGCCGGCCGAGGCCGTCGTACTCGTGCGTGGTCACGCCGCCGCGGTGGTCGACGAGCCGCACCGGTCGGTCGTCCGAGTCGTACGTCACCTCGGTGAACGTGTCGACGGCCGCCGTCGGGTCGGTGTCGAACGAGCGCACGGTCGTGCGGATCGTGCGCCCGCGCTCGTCGTAGTCGTAGCGCGTCTCGGCGAGCAGGCGGGTGACGCCCGTGTCGTCGGCGCCCGTGCGCGTCTCGGCGAGCAGCCGGTCGGCCTCGCCCCACTCACGCTCGCTCACGGTGCCGTCGGGCGTCGTGATGCGGCGCAGGCGGCCGTAGCCGTCGTACTCGTGGTCGGTGATCGCACCGGACGCGTCGACGCTGCGCCGCAGCATGCCCGTGCGGTCGTAGCTCGCGCGGGTCTCGCTGAGCGTCCCGTCGGTGCCGCGCACCTGCTCGAGGATCTGCCGGCCGCGCTCGTCGTAGGTGGTGAGCACGCGCGAGCCGTCCGGGCGCGTCGTGCGCACTGGGAACCCGCGGTGGTCGGTGCGCAGGCGCACCTCCCGCGGCGCGGCGGTGTTGGCGCTGAGCACCATCCGCTCGGGATGACCGAGCACGTCGCGCACCACGCGGTCCTCCACCGCGGCGCCCGCGAGGGTCGGGTCGTCGTAGCTGCCGCGCGGGCGCCGGAAGCTCGTCACCTGACGGTCGGAGTCGTAGCCGAACCCCAGCTGCGCCGTGGCGCCTCCGATCGCCGGCAGGGTGAGCGTGCCGACGAGGCCGAGCGCGTCGACGGCCTTCTCCGTTCGTTCGCCGAGCGGGTCGACCACCGCCGCCTGGTAGCCCGCGGCGTCGTACTCGTAGCGCTCGCGAACGGCGAGGCCGGCGGCATCGCGGATGCGTTCCACGGCACGGTCGGCGTCGCGCGTGCCGGCGGCCCCGTAGACCACCTCGGTGCGCGCTCCGCCCGGGTCGATCGTGGCGGTGACGAGTCCGCCGTCCCCGTGCTCGAAGCGCGTGCTGGCGGGCTGGGTGGTCCCGTCGGGGAGCGTCGCGACGGGGTGGCGCAGCTCGACGAGCCGGCCGGTGTTCGTGAGCGCGCCAGGGGTCTCGTCGAAGTCGTACCGCAGGCGCGTGAGCGCACCGGTCTCGTCCTCGTACTCCACCGGCAGGCCGTAGGTGGCGTCGTAACGGCCGCGCCACACCATGCGGCTCGGCACCGGGAACCCGGACGCCCCGCTCTGGTCGCGCCGCAGGAGCAGCGCGCGGAAGCGCGGGTCGGGGTTCGCGGTGTCGTACTCGCGCTGCTCGGTGCGTCCGTCCGGCAGGGTCGCCGAGATCTGGTTGCCGTGCTCGTCGTAGGCGTAGAGCAACGCGACCACGCGCGCCGACCCGTCGGCCATCAGGCGGTACCGGTGGTCGAGCAGATCGCCGAGCGGGTTGAACGTGTAGGTCTCCACGCCACCGTCCGGGTTCATCACCTCGCATCGCCAGGAGGCGTCGTCGCGGTACACGGGGTCGGCCGGCAGCCACTGCAGCTCGGTGTAGCGGTACTGGTAGAGGTGGTCGCCGAAGCGCTGCTCGAGCACCCGGGCGAAGCTGAGCGACGCCGGGTCCTCGTCGTAGGCGTTCTCGAGGAACGCGCGGCCGCGGCCGTCGGTCACGCGCAGCACGTTGTGGCGGAGCTGCGGCAGCGACCACGGATCGGGGTAGTCGTACCACCGCTCGATGCCGTGCGGGTGATCCGGCGTGGCGGGTGTGCGCACGCACGTGAGCTGGAAGGTCTCTTCGTCGTGCTCGTAGGTCCAGCGGCGCGCGGCGGCGTCCTCGACGCCCGTGAGCAGGCCGCACTCGTCGTAGAGGAAGCGCAGGAACCGGTCGTGGTCGTCGCGTACCTCCTCCACCCGGTCCTGGTCGTCGTAGCGCAGGCGCTGCGTGTTGCCGTGGCGGTCCTCGATCTCCACGAGCGGGATCCGCTCACCGTCCACCCAGCCCACCGGCCGCTCGAAGCGCAGCACCGTGCCGCCGGCTCCGGTGATCGTCCAGCGCTGACCCGGGCCGGGCACGCGCTCGAGCTTCTCGAACACGCCGCGCGGCGGTTCGAACACGCCGCCGCCGGTGTCGCGGTACACGTGCTCGCGCAGCATCCGCCAGATGGCGACGTTGCCGTCGGCGAGCTCTCGGAGGTAGACGTTGTGGTTGTGGTCCCAGTTCCAGCCGAACGGACCCCAGGCCGGGACGCCGCTGCGGTGCACGCGCACGAGCGCGAGCGGCAGCGTGGTGTTCGGCACCACGAGGTCGGTCTCGGTGGCGTGGTACTGCCCGGTCGCGAGGTCGACGGGATCGTTGACGAGCGTCGGGGTGCTCGTCGGCGACGCGAGCTGCGCCCGGTCGACGGTGCCCGTGTCCGGGCGCCGCAGCTCCTGCGTCGGCGGGGGCGGCCCGACCGGCTCGTCGGACGTCGGCGGGTTGGCCGGATCCGAGGCCGACGCGTCGCCCGTGCCGCCGTCCGGCGGCGGCGTGGAGGCCGTGACCGTCGGCGGGGTGGTCGGCGCGCCCTGCTGGGCGGCGCTGTCGCCGTCACCGCCGTTCGTGCCACCGTCACCCGGACCGCCGGTGCCTTCGCTGGGCGTCCCCGCCTCCGTGGCTCCGGCATCGGGCGGTCCCGCGGCGCTGCACGCGTCGTACATCGTCTGCCACGCGTTCGGCGAGCTGTTGGAGCGCCCGCTCTGCGGGTTCTCGGCCTGGAACGCGTTGGCGAAGCCGACGCCGTCGCAGCCGTTCTCGGTGTGGAAGGTGTCGCCGGCGCTGTAACGCGTGCCGTTGTAGGTGAACGGCCGCGCACGGCCGGGAACGGTGAGGGTCCAGCCGGGCATCTCAGCTCACCGCCACGAGCACGGGCTCGTGTCCGTTCCACACCAGGTCGCCGTCGTTGACCACGAGGGCGTCGTCGCCCTCGCAGCCGAGCGCGGCCTCGACGGCCGCGCGTGCCGCGTCGATCGCCGCCGCCTCGGCGGGGAGCGCGAGGCGTCCGCGCACGCCGTCGATCACGGCCGGGGCGAGCGGGTTGGTGAGGAACCGCTCCACGAGCGCGTACTGGCGTCCCGCGTCGCCGCTGAGCTCGTGGATCTCGAGCGCGTCGGGGATGAGCCGGTTGCGCACCACGACCACCTCCCATGCGCCGCCATGCGCCGCCGGCTCGTCGAGCACGACGGTGTCGACCGCCTCGACGGAGGCCACCTGCACGGCGGCGGCGCGTTCCACGGCGCCGAGGCGCTCGGAGGAGCGGCGCAGCTCGGCGCCGGCCACGGCGTCCCGGGCGACGTTCAGCACGAACGCGGCGTCGCCGCCGGGCGTGCGGGCGTCGACCACCCACACGCTCGAGCTGTGACCCTCCTTGAAGAGCCACAGCGCGAGGTGCGTGGCCGACGGCTGGGCCTGGCGAGCGGCGAGCTCGGCGGCCTGCGCGGAGTGCGCGAGGGAGAGGACGCCGGCGGCGCGCGCGGCATGCCGCAGCGAGGCGAGCTCGGGGCTGCCGGCCGGCGTGCCGTCGTCGAGCCGGTGCCCGTGGCGCTGCCAGCCGGCGGCGCCCCCGAGGTGCTCGTCGAGCCACGGCATCAGGCCGCGCGGCGCGATGCCGTGGAAGGCGATCCCGTCGCGGGTGGCCGGGATGCCGCCCGGGCCGAGCTCCAGCGGTGCGCGGTCCGGGCCGTGGTAGCGGGTGACCTTGGTCGACATGGTCTCGTCCTCCCCCTCGCGTGGGCGCCTAGCGCGCGGTCGTCTTGGTCGTCTTCGGGTCGGGACGCGTCGCCAGCTGCTTGCCGGTGACGGCGACGCCCGCGGAGGTGAGGCGCGCTGCGCGCACCTGGTCGACCGTGAGGCCGGTGATCTCGGCCACCTCTGTGCTGCGCAGCGACCACACGTCGCTGAGCGCCAGCTCGCCCTCGCTCCCCAGCTGCTTGCCGAGCTTCGCGACGGCCGCCTTCGGCAGCACGTCCGCTGCCGGGCGTGCGAGGAGCTCGCGGCCGCGGCGCGTCTGCACGACGGCCTGCTCGAGCTGCTTGGCGAAGAAGTCGGTGTCGATGAACCGCTCCGGCTTGGCGTACGGATCGTTCAGGTTGCGCAGGGTCTCCGTCTTGATGTGATCGGAGAGGGCGTTCGCCTGGCGGATCGTGAGGCCCGGTGAGCTGGCGGCCGCCTGGGCCTCCGCGATCTTCTCCGAGCACTCCGTGCACGGTCCGTCGGCGTGGTCGTGCGCGTGGGTCACGGCGGCCGAGCGGAGCTCTCGAGTCGCCTGCGCGCCGGTCGTCGCGGTCACGCCGGGCCCCGCCGACCGGGCGGCCACGCGGGTGAGGTCCTTGGGGAGCGGGCGGATGCCGACCACCTTCTCCTCGAGCTTCACGCGTCCGTCCTTGGCATCGCAGCAGCACAGCCCGCGGGTGGTGATCATCAGCACCTGTTCCTCGCCGACCTTCTTCGTCGGGGTGGTCGAGATGAGGTTCACCTGCACCTGCCGCCGGGCGTGGCCGCTCCACTGCTGGATCTCGTCCGGGCAGTCCACGCAGACGCCGGAGTCCTCGAAGCAGATGTGGCCGTTCGCGTTGGCGTTGATCGTCAGCGACTGACCGTTCGGCGTCACGCTCACGCTCGAGGAGCCGTGGTCGCTGTCGTTGACGAGGTTGTCGTACCCCACGATCCGGAAGCCGGCAGGCGCCGAGTAGTTGACGGTGTCCGATCCCGAGGTGCGGTAGCACTGGTACATCACGTCCCAGCAGTCGATGAAGCACGCGCGGGCGCCGACGATCCGCTCGGCGCGGGTGTCGTGCTTGCCGGCGACGGGCGCCGTGGCGCTCGCGATCGACGTCTGATCGGAGCGGCGCTCGTAGTCCATGATCGGCGTCGTCGTGATGTGGCTCGTGTCGAGGCGCAGCGACACGCAGTAGTCGCGCTGCCCCTTGGGGCGGGCGACGACGAGGAAGAACTCCTGGATGCCCTCCACCGGTCGCGGCCCGCGGACGAACCCGCTCGGCTCCTCGAGCGTGTGCGGACGCGGCTGCACGAAGAAGACGGCCCGGTTGGTGCCGAGGTGGTAGCTGTCGAGCAGGTGATACATCTGCGAGAGCTGCGTGGTGTAGGAGAACGTCTCGCGCTTCTCCTGGCCGACGTCGGTGGTGCGCGATGCGAGGCTCTCGTCGGCGTTGAGCCGCTTCGTGCCCCACTGGCCGTTGGGCGCGCTGTAGCTGAAGCCGCCCCCGGTGCCGGCGTACGACGCCTGCGCCCCGAAGCCCCCGCCGCCCATGTCCACGTCGAGGATCTCGGTCGACTGCGTGGAGCCCGACGACTTGGTGATGTTCAGCGACTCGATCGAGCGGCTCTGCTTCTCCTTCGTGTCGGTGGCGAGCTCGTACAGCTCTCGCTTCTTCGGCTCGAAATCCAGGAAGAACGGGTAGTCCTTCTTCGTGACCGCGTCCGCGCCGCCCTTCGGCGCGACCGACACCTGGAGGACCGCGCCGTGGCACGGGTTGTACGAGTTCAGGAGGTCGGTGAGGCCGGGGATCGTGGAGACGTCGACACCGTCCCAGTCGATGTGGCCCTGCACCTCCTGGTCGAGCGGTTGGTAGCCCGTGATCGTCGCCGTCACCTTCAGGTAGGAGATGTCGTAGTCCGGGTAGAGCTGGTCCTCCTCCTCGGGCACGTACTTGAAGACGGCGAGCGAGGTCTGCCACTTGCCGGGTGCACGGCCGTCGCAGATCCGCTCGTCGATCATGTCCTCGGTGACGCAGATGCGCTTCCACGGAATGTCCGTGGGCAGGCTCAGCTTGAAGTTGGACATGGTTCTTCCCCCTGGCCGCGCTGTGGCTCGCGGCGTTGGCGCGCCGGCCCGGCGCCGACGTCATCGAGCCGCATGGTGGGAGCGCTCACGGGGCCGGGTCAATCGTCGGCGGCCGTCGACCGGATACCGGTCGCATGCGACGTGGAACGCCGGATCGAGGAGCGCTGGTGCGCCAGCGGGCGGAGCGACCGCGGGGACGGGCCGTCGCGTCGATCGAGCGGCGACGCGCCTACCGTTCTTAGGTAGATACCGCGGGTATCAACGAGCGCGGTCGCGCGGCCGATCTCGTGGCGCGGCCCGAGAACGAGGAAGGCCCCGCTTTCGCGAGGCCATGCCCAGATCTTCGGCAGCTCGACGCAAACCTTGAGCGCGTTTCGTCGGCGTGGCGCACGCTCGCTCTGGTCTGCCCAATCTCGGGTCGGTCGACCGTCCGGCGAGGAGCGGGCGGGCGTGCTCTTCGTCCGACGTCGCCGAGCCGTCGACCGCTGCGCCCACGAACGCGGCGAGCGGTCGTCGGGTGTGGCGGCTAGCTCAGGAGCGCCGCGAGGCGCGAGAGCGCCTCGTCGATCTCGGAGTCCTGGATGATCAGCGGCGGCAGCAGGCGGATCGTCGCCGGGCCGGTCGCGTTGAGGAGCATGCGCTGCTCGGAGATCGCACGAAGCACGAACTCCGGGGCGCCGCCGGCCTCCAGGTCGAAGCCGATCATGAGTCCGTATCCACGCACGTCGGTCACGCCGGGCAGCTTCGCGAGCTCCTCGCGGAACCGGGCCCCGACGCGCTGCACGTGGTCGAGCAGCGCCTCGTCCTCCAGCACGTCGAGCGTGGCGAGGGCCGCCGCGGCGATCACCGGCGAGCCGGCGAACGTCGAGCCATGGTCGCCGCGCTGCAGCGCGTTCGCGTACCCCGGGCCGGCGATGATCGCGCCGATCGGCAGGCCGCCGCCGAGCGCCTTCGCGCTCGTCATCACGTCCGGCACCACCGGCGTGCCCTCGAACCGCCAGAACGTGCCGGTGCGCCCGAGGCCGGTCTGGATCTCGTCGAAGATCAGCGCGGCGCCCACGCGATCGCACGCCTCGCGCGCGGCGACGAGCACGTCGTCGGCCACGGGCCACACACCGCTCTCACCACGGATCGGTTCGATCAGCACCGCGGCCGTCCGCTCCGTGACGGCATTCGTGATGCCGTCGATCGTCGGCTCGGCGACGATGAACCCCGGCACCAGCGGCGCGAACGGCGCCTGCTTGGCCTCCTGCGGCGTCGCCGAGAGCGCGCCGAACGTGCGGCCGTGGAAGCCCTCGCGCACGACGACGATGTCGCCGGCGCTCTTCGCGCGGCGGGCGATCTTGATCGCGCCCTCGACGGCCTCGGCGCCCGAGTTGCACAGGAACACCTTCGAGCCATCGCCCAGCGAGTGCTTCGCGAGGCGCTCGGCGAGCTGGAGCGCCGGGGCGGTGTGGACGAGGTTGCTGACGTGCAGCAGCCACTTGGCCTGGTCGGTCAGCGCACCCACGACGTGCGGGTGGCAGTGGCCGACGTTGCTCACCGAGATCCCAGCGAGCAGGTCGAGGTACTCCTCCCCCGCCGCATCCCAGATCCGCACGCCCTCGCCGCGCGCCGCGTCGAGCGGCAGACGGGCGTAGGTGTCGATCGTGTGCGCGTCGTCGAGCGCCTGCAGCGCCGCGAGGCTCGGCGGATCGCCGGGCAGGTGCACGAGGCCGTCGCCGCCGCCGGCATCGGCCTGCAGGGCGAGCTGATCGGGGCGGTGGGAGGCGAACATCGCAGGCGTCCTCATGCGGCCGGAGTGATCTTGGTGCCGATGCCCTCGTCGGTGAAGAGCTCGAGCAGCACGGAGTGCGGCACGCGACCGTCGACGATGTGGGAGGCACTCACGCCACCGTGGATCGCGTCCACGCACGCCTGCAGCTTGGGCACCATCCCACCCGTCACCTCGACGCCGAGCGCCCGCTCGACGGTGTCCGCGTCGGCGGAGCGGATGAGGCTGTCGGCATCCGACGCCTCCTTGAGCCAGCCCGCGACGTCGGTGAGGAACACGAGCTTGTAGGCCCGCAGCGCCCGCGCCAGCGCGCCCGCGGCTTCGTCGGCGTTGATGTTGTAGCTGTTGCCCTCGCGGTCGGCGCCGACCGACGCGATCACGGGGATGTAGTCCGCGGCCACGTGCTCGACGACGCCGGTGTCGACGCGGTCGATCGCGCCGACGAAGCCGATGTCCGAGCCGTCCGGCGCCAGGCGACGCTTGCAGCGGAACAGCTGGCCGTCGTCGCCGGAGAGGCCGACGGCCGGCTGACCGTGGCGCCCGAGCCGCAGCACGATCTCCTTGTTGACCTTGCCGACGAGCACCATCTTCGCGAGCTCGACGGTCTCCGCGTCGCTCACGCGGAGGCCGTCGACGAAGCGCGTCTCCTTGCCGACGCGCCCCATGAGCTTCGTGATCTCCGGGCCGCCGCCGTGCACGACGATCGGGTTCATCCCGACGTACTTCAGGAGCACGACGTCGCGCGCGAAGTCCTCCACCAGCGACGGCTCGGTCATCGCCGCGCCGCCGTACTTGATGACCACGGTTCGCCCGTGGAACTCCCGGATGTAGGGGAGTGCCTCGAGCAGGGTGCTGATGTCGCGCATCAGTTCCTCCGGGTCGTCGTGGTGGAAAGGAGAGAGAGCACGGACGTGACTACGTCGTGTATTCGCTGTTGAAGCGCACGTAGTCGACGGTCAGGTCGCAGAAGTACCGGGTCGACGCGCCGTCGCCGACGAACCGCACCTCGATCTCGACGAGCTGCTGCGCCGCTGCGGCGTTCGCCTCGTCGCGGCTGTAGCGCGTCGCCTGGTTGGCGCGGCACACCTGTACCCCGCCGAAGCTCACGTCGAAGTCGACCGGCCCGCGGCCCGCGAGCGCGTGGCCCGCCGCCTGGATGATCCGGCCCCAGTTCGGGTCGGCACCCAGCAGCGCGGTCTGCACGAGCGGCGAGGTCGCGATCGCGTCCGCGACCTTGTCGGCGGCATGCCCGAGCGGGTCGCCGCCCGTCACCGTCACCTTGGCCAGGCGCGTCGCGCCCTCCCCATCGGAGATCAGCTGCAGGGCGAGGTCGAGCAGGACGTGGTCGAGCGCTGCCTGCAGCAACCGGTCCTCGTCGTCGTCGGCCGGGGCGATGCCGGAGGCGCCGCTGGCCTGCAGGACGACGGTGTCGTTGGTCGACATCTGCCCGTCGACCGACACGCGGTTGAACGTGTCCGCGAGGGCGTTGTCCAGGAGCCGCTCGCACTGCCCGGCCGACAACCTCGCGTCGGTCTGGACGAACGCGAGCATCGTCGCGAAGCCAGGGTGGATCATGCCCGCGCCCTTGGCCTGCGCCGTGATGCGAACGGTGCCGCCGGCGAGGGCGAGGTCGATCGCGGCGTTCTTCATGAACAGGTCGGTCGTGCAGATCGCCTGGTTGAACGTCGTCGCATCGGTCGAGAGGTCGTCGCCGACGCGCGGCATCGCCTGCACGAACACGCGGCCGTCGAGCGGCTCGCCGATCTTGCCGGTGGAGCAGAGGCCGACCTGCTCGACGGGCAGTCCGAGCAGAATCGATGCCGCGCCCTGCATCCGGGCGGCCTCTTCGAAGCCCATCTTGCCCGTCGAGGCGTTTGCGTTGCCGCTGTTGACGAGCACCGCGCGCAGCCGGCTGCAGTCGGAGCGATCGCGCGTGATGACGACCGGCGCCGCGGCCGTCGCGCTGGGCGTGAACCGCGCGGCGCTCGCCATCTCGCGCTCGTCGCACATGATCACGCCGAGGTCCATCGCCCCGGACGGCTTGGAGCCGGCCGAGGCGCCCCCGGCCCGAAAGCCCGCGGGCAGCGCGGCCGCGTCCGAAGGCACGGCGCCCTCGGGCAGCTCGAGCCAGCGCGAGAGATCCGGACGTTCCTTCACTGGGCCACCCCCACATGCCCCGCGGCGCCCGGCAGGAGGCCGGTCGTCTCGGGGAGGCCGTACATCAGGTTGAGCGACTGGAGGGCCTGCGATGCCGTGCCCTTCCAGAGGTTGTCGATCGCCGAGAAGACCATCACGCGCCCGGTGTGCTCCTCGACCTGGACGTGGATCCGGCAGTGGTTGGTCTCGCGCACGCCGCGCGTGTTCGGCGGGCCGTCGACGACCTCCACGAACGGCTCGTCCGCGTACGCCTCGGCGTAGCGCTCGGCGACGGCGGCGGCGGACTGCGGCTCGCTCAGCGACGCGTAGATCGAGACGTACTCGCCCTGGTCGACCGGCACGAGGTGCGGCACGAACGTGACCTTCACGTCGCTGCCGGCGAGGGCGAGCTCCTGCTCGATCTCGGGGCGGTGACGATGGCCGGTGGTCTTGTAGGCGGAGACCGAGTCGTTGATCGACACATAGCTCGTCGCGTGGCTGAGGCCGCGCCCCGCCCCGGACACGCCCGTCTTCGCATCGACGATCACGTCACGCAGCAGCCCGCCCGCGGCGAGCGGGCGCAGACCGAGCAGCGCGGCCGTCGGGAAGCAGCCCGGGCCCGAGACGAGCGAGGCGCCCGCCAGGTCGTCGCGGTAGAGCTCGGGGAGGCCGTAGACCGACTGGCCGATCAGCTCGGGGTGCGGGTGCGCGCCGTACCACGCCTCGTACGTGGCAAGGTCGCGCAGGCGGAAGTCGGCGGAGAGGTCGATCACCTTCACGCCGCGGTCGAGCAGCGCCTTCACCACCGGGGCGGCCGCGGCGTGCGGGTAGCCCACGATCGCGGCATCGACCTGCTCGGCGTGCCGGTCGAGGTCGAGCTCCTCGAGCACGGCGTCGACCCGGTGCTGCGGGTAGAGCTCGACGAGCCGCTGGCCGGCCTCGGCGCGGGCCGTGACGGGCCCGAGCTCGAACACGGGGTGCTCCGTGATCAGCCGGGCGGCGATCGCACCGGCGAAGCCCGACGCGCCTGCGACGAGGACCTTCGGACCGTCAGCCACGGGCCACCGCCCCGACCTGCTGTTCGAGCGCGGCGAGGATCTTGCCGCGAGCCTTCGTCGCCTCCTCCTCGGTGAGGGTGCGGTCTTCCGCGCGGAACGTGAGGCGGAGCGCGAGCGACCGCTTGCCCTCGTCGACGCCCGGCCCGACGTAGACGTCGAACACGCTCACGTCGCGCAGCAACGTGGTGCCGCCGCCGCGGGCGGCATCCACGATCCGCTGCGCCGGGATCTCGGCGTCGACGACGACCGCGAGGTCCTGGGTGACCGGCGGGAACGACGCGAACGGCCGGTACTGCGGGCGGCCCGGCATCGCGTCGAGCAGCGCGCCCGCGTCGACCTCGAGGATCGCGACGGCGTGGCCGAGGTCGTAGGACGCGGCGATCTGCGGGTGGAGCTCGCCGACGATGCCGACGGCCGTTCCGTCGGCCAGGCGCACCGTCGCGCCGCGGCCCGGGTGCAGGTGCGTCGGCACGACCGACTGGTCGACCGATAGCGGCACGCGGAGCAGCGCGCCAATCGCGCGCAGAAGCTCGAGCGCCGCGCCGGCGTCGGCCTTTGCGGGCACCTGATCGGCCCACGTCGCGACCGTGAGGTCTCCCGTGAGGAGCACGCCGAGGGTGCGCCGCTCGATCGGCAGCTCGGAGCCCGGCAGCTCCTCGTAGGTGGTGCCGAGCTCGAAGGTCCGCAGGTCGCGGAAGCCGCGCGCCGTGTTGCGCTGGGCCACCTCGAGGAGCGACGGCACGACCGTCGTCCGCAGCTGGCCGAGCTCGGAGCTCATCGGGTTGCGCACGAGCACGGCCCGGCGGAGCGGATCATCGGCCCCGAGGCCGAGCGTGTCGAGCTGCTCGGTGTTGCCGAAACTCCACCCCACCACCTCGAGCAGGCCGCGGCCGACCAGCAGGTCCTGCAGGGCGCGGTCGGCCTGCTGGCGGGCGGTCAGCCGGCCCGCGGGGCGACCGGCAGGCAGGGTGGCCGGCACGTTCGCGAGGCCGTCGAGCCGCGAGATCTCCTCGACGAGGTCGATCGGGCGGGTGAGGTCGTTGCGGCGCTTCGGCGGGATCGTGACCGTAAGGATGCCGGTGCCGCTCGATTCGACGCCGAGGTCGATCGCGCGCAGCAGCTCGGTCTGCTTGGCCTCGGGCACGTCGTACCCCAGGAAGCGCTTCACGAGCGAGACGGGCAGTTGGAGCACCGGCGCCGCGATCTGGCG
>JAQIJQ010000072.1:0-18344 GCA_036946195.1 Patulibacter minatonensis
GCGCTCGCCGACTGAACCGGCCCATGAGGCCTCGCGCCTCCATCGCTGCGATCCTCGCGGTGTTCACCGTCGCGGGCTGCGGCGGGGGGCGCGACGATCGCTCCGGACCCCAAGACGCGACCGGACATCGTTCCGCCGACGGGGACGCTCGACGTGAGCGCCGACGACGGCGCCGATGCGAGCACGCCGGACGAGACCACGCCCGCCGACACGACGCCGACCACGCCCGCGAGCGACAGCACGTCGTCGAGCGGCGCGTCGACGCAGTCGAGCGGCTCGACGTCGTCGGGTTCCACCGGCAGTTCCGGTGGCGCGTCCGTCAGCGGCGGGTCCACCTCGTCCGGCTCCACGAGCTCGGGAAGCTCCGGCGGCGGCGCAGCCCTCGGCGGCGGCACCTCCTCCGGCGGGTGGCAGCACGAGTGGCGGCGGCACCAGCGGCGGTGGCAGCACCGGCAACTCCGGATCGTCCGGTGGCTCGTCGTCGGGCAGCAGCGGCTTCTGCGACCTGAACCCCGGCGTCTGCTGACGCGCGACAGCATCATCGCTGCCTCTTGCGTGTTCCAATGAACGTGACCCCCCGAAAGCTCCTCCTCCCCCTTGCGGCCGTCGCGGCTGCGATGGGCGGCGCAGCCGCCCCGGCCAGTGCCTCCATCAGCGAGATCTCGTCGCTCGGCGAGAACAAGCCCGGTTGCCCGGGCTTTGCCGCCGACGACTGCCGCATCGTGCTCGCGCGCCAAACCGCCTTCCAGGTGAAGGTCGGAACGACGAAGGCGATCACGACGGTCCCCAGCGATGGCCACATCGTCGCGTGGACGCTGCCGATCGCCGGTGTGTCCGCGGCGAACGTGAAGAAGGGCAACTCGAACTATGGCGGCGCGCCGATGGTGAGCCTCGTCGTGCTCGCCCCGCTCGGCAAGTCGGTCTTCAAGGTCGTCAGCAAGGGCCCCATGGTCGACGTGACGAAGTACCTCGGCACGACGCCCACCTTCGCGCTCCCCACGGCCATCCCGGTGAAAAAGGGCCAGGTCGTCGGCCTCACGGTTCCCACCTGGGCGCCGATCCTCCAGCTCGGCCTGGGCGCCGATACCAGCTGGCGCTCCAGCCGTCCGCTCAAGGAAGCGGCCGACGGCAACTTCGCCGCGCAGCGTGCACTCGTCGGCAAGGCCACCCAGGCATCGTTCGCCGGCCTCTTCCAGCGCGCCCGCCTGACGTACAGCGCGACGTTCGTGCCGACGCCGACGACGGCGTCCACGCCGTCGACCACCAAGAAGTAGCGCTCCGGGGCTGGCGACCGCGAGCCCGAGTAGGCTCACGGACGTGGCTGACGACTGCATCTTCTGCGCCATCGTGGCTGGGGACATCCCCGCCACCAAGATCGACGAGGACGACCGCGTCGTCGCGTTCATGGACATCAACCCGGCGACGCGCGGGCACGTGCTCGTGATCCCGCGCAATCACACGCCGAACGTGCTCGAGATCGATGAGGACGACCTCGCCGCGGTCGCCAAGATGGGGCAGAAGATCGCCCGCCGCGCGATCCGCGGGCTCGGCGCGGACGGCGTCAACCTCCTCAACTCGTGCGGCGAGCACGCGTGGCAGACCGTCTTCCACTTCCACCTGCACGTCATCCCGCGCTACCAGAACGATCCGCTCCAGCTGCCGTGGAACCCGCACCCGGGCGACCTCGAGGACATCTCGGCGGCCGCGGCCGTCCTGCGAGCGACCTCGTAGGTCAGGCGGTCCCGAACGGGTCGTCCAGCGCCGCGACCAGGGCGCCGGCCTCGTCGAGATCCGGTTCGATGTAGCGAGCGCGCCGTTGGCGCTCGAGCGCGTCCGCCAGCCATCGGCCCGGCGCCCGGCCCGTCTGGGCGACGAGGGCGTTGCCGTCGATGAGCGGCGTTGGTGCGCCCCCGGCCGCGCGCCAGGCGAGGGCGACCGGGAGCACCTCGCGGGTGAGGTCGGCGTGCGCCTCGATGGCCTCCTCGGCACGACGTCCGCGCGTTGCCAGCCGGTCGGCGAGGGCGAGCACCGTCACCTCCACCTCCACGGGGCTGACCTGCGCGAGGTAGTCGTACCAGCCGCCACGTCCGAGCGGCGTGGCGTGGACGAGGAACCCGAGACGGAGGTGGTGGAGCGTCAGCGCGGCGACGGTCTTCACGACGCGTCTGGGGGCCCGCAGACGTTCCATGATGGCGGTTGCCATGGTCTCCCCCACTTTGTCGTGGTCTGGGAAGCCGTAGAAGCCGCGCTGCTCGTAGTACACCTGCGTGCGGGGCTTGGCGATGTCGTGCAGCAGGGCGCCGAACCGTGCGGCGTCTCGCACCGTCCACCCGCCGCCCAGGTCGTCGTCGAGCCTGCCGAGCACGGCTGCGGCAGACGCCTCGTCGACGTAGGTCGCGAGGTCGGTCTCGAGCGCCACGCCCCACTGCAGCACCTCGCGCGTGTGGCCGCCGACGTCGAGGTGGTGGTAGGGGCTCTGCTGCACCCCGTCGAGCGCGACGAGCTCCGGGAGCACTGCGTCCAGGCCGCCCGTGCGGCGCAGCGCATCCAGTCCGGCGAGCGGATGCGCACCACCGAGCGTGCCGCGGAGCTCCGCGCCGATGCGCTCGCCCGCCACGTGCGCGAGTCCCGGAGCGGCGGCGCGTGCCAGGCGCACCGTCTGTCCGTCGAGCACCCAGGGGCGGCCGGCGATCGCGCGCCCGAGCCGCAGCACGCGAAGCGGATCGTCGAGCATCGCGTCGGGGCCGCACGCACGCTGCACGCGCGCGTCGAGGTCGGCCAGCCCACCCACCCGGTCCACGAGGTCGTCGCGGCGCAGCTCCGGCCAGGAGTCGGCCGCAGCGCCGGCGGCGACCGCCAGGGCGTTCACGGTGGTGTCGCGGCGGCGCAGGTCGGCGTCGAGGCCGGCCGGGTCGATCGGCATCACGTCGACCTGTAGCCCACCGGCGGCCGTGACCCGGTATCCGCCGTACCGATCCGAGAGCGGGAACCGGGGCGCCCCCAGTTCCTCGGCGACGGCCTTCGCGACCCCCCGGAGATCGCCGGCGACGATGAGATCGAGATCGAGCGGCGCAGGCAGCCCGAGCAGCGCGTCGCGAACGGCCCCACCGACGAGCCAACAGCCCTCCGGAGCCGCCCCGCTCGCGACCCGCAGGGCACGGCGGGCGAGCGCAACGCTCAGTGGCGCGCTCACCGGCGCGGGATCCGCGGGCCGAGCCCGCAGGTGATCTCGTAGTTGATCGTGCCGAGGCTGCGGGCAAGGTCCTCGGCGAGGATCCGCTCGGTGCCGTCGCTGCCGAGCAGGGTGACGGTGGTGCCGACCGCAGCCGGCTCCTGGCCGAGGTCCACGGCGACGCTGTCCATGCTCACCGTTCCGACGAGGGCGCAGCGCCGGCCGTCGACCAGCACGTCGGCCCGACCGGTCAAGCCGCGTCGCCACCCGTCGCCGTACCCGATCGGCACGATCCCGATCCAACCATCCGCGTCGGCCACCCAGCGGCGCCCGTACCCCGTGCTCTGACCGGCGGCGATCGGCTGCACGGCAGCGAGCGACGCGCGCAGCGAGAGCGCGGGCAGCAGCTCCCGACCCGTCGGCTCAGCCCCGAACGGATCCAGGCCGTAGAGCGCCACACCGGGACGGACGAGGTCGAAGTGGGCCGCAGGCTCGCGCAAGATCGCGGCGCTGTTGGCGGCGTGCACGAGCGCCTCGGGCGCGATCCGTCGCACGTCCGTGCTCCAGTCCGTGAAGCGCCGGAGCTGTTCGGCGAAGAAGCGGTCGCCGAGCTCGTCGGCGGTCGCGAAGTGGGTCATGACCCCGGCCGCCTGCAGGCTCGGCTCGGCGACGCACCGCTGCAGCAGCTGCGTCGCGAGCTCCTCGCTGCGCGCGCCGAGCCGACCCATACCGGTGTCGAGCTTCACGTGCACGCGCGCGCCGCCGAGCCCGACGGCCGCGTCGAGCACCTCGTCGGTCCAGGCGACCACGTCGGCGTCGACCGCGAGCGCGCGTTCGAGCTCGGGCGGCGTGAGCGGGCCGAGGACGAGCAGCCGGGCGTCGATCCCCGCAGCGCGGAGCTGGTCGGCCTCGTCGGCGGTGACGACGGCGAGCCACGTGGCGCCGCCGTCGAGCGCGGCGCGCGCAGCGGTGACCGCGCCGTGGCCGTAGCCGCCGGCTTTCACGACCGCGCAGCAGGCTGCGCCCGGCGCGGCGTCGGACATGCGGCGCGTGTTGAGGGCGATCGCGCCGGCGTCGATCTCCGCCCAGACGCGCTCGGCGCGGCTCGTTGCGGGAGTTCCGGGCATGGCCGCCATGCTATCGAGGCGGCTTCCGGTTCCTGGAGCGTCAGCGGCCGCGCGCTGCGGGCAGGTGCTCGGCGACGTCGAACGCGACCACGCCGTCGTGCGCGCCAGCCGCCGCAGCGGCGAGCCGCCCGGCGCGGGCGTGCAGACGCACGCCGCCCGCTGCTGCGAGGAACGGCGGCGTGCCGCCGGCCAGGAGCGCGCCGATCGCGCCGGCGAGCACGTCACCGGTGCCAGCGGTGGCGAGCGCCGGGGCGGCCAGGTCGTTCACCGCGACACGTCCGTCCGGGTGCGCGACGAGCGTGTCGTCACCCTTGAGCACCACGATCGCGCGGCTGCGCCGCGCGGCCTCGCGGACGGCGTCCAGCCGATGGGCGTTGATCTCGGAGGCCGAGCGGTCGAGCAGCCGTCCGAGCTCGCCGGCGTGAGGCGTCAGGATGAGCGGCGCCTCGCGCTGCAGGCGGTCCAGCTCGCCCGCGAAGGGCGCGAGGCCATCGGCATCCAGCACGGTCGGTCGGTCGGCCATGAGGGCGGCGTGGACGAGGGGAGCTGCGTCTGCTCCGCTCATCCCGGGGCCGAGCACGACGGCGTCGGCTCGCTCGCCAAGTGCGTCGGTGAGCGACGTGTCGGCCCCCGGCTCGGGCCAGGGCCGGACGATCGCCTCGGGACTTGCCTGGCGGACGAGACCGACGGCGGGCTCCCCCACCACGGCGGTCACGTACCCGGCGCCCGCACGCTGTGCACCGCGGACGGCGAGCACGGCCGCGCCCGGGTACTGCGGACTGCCGGCGACCACCGCCACGGCGCCCGCCGCGTACTTGTGGGAATCAGCCCCGCGCGTCGGGAGCTCGGCGAGCACGGCGTCGCGGATGGCGCCCGTTGCCGGGGCGATCGGGGCGCCCGCAGGGATGCCGATGTCGACGACCGAGAGCCGACCGACGTGCTCCTTGGCCGGGAGGATCACGTGCCCCGGCGAGCGCCGGTGGAAGGTGACGGTGGCGAGCGCGCGGACGGCGGCCCCCGGGACCTCCCCGGTGGCGGCGTCGATCCCGCTCGGCAGGTCGCAGGCGACGACCGGGAGCGCGGATGCCACGAGCGCTGCGATGGCGGCCGCTGCTGCTCCTGAAGGCGGTCCGCTGGCGCCGGTTCCCAGGAGCGCGTCGATCGCGCCCGTGGCACCCTCCAGCGCCTCGGAGAGGGCGGCCGGGCCGAGGAGCCCGTCGGTGCCGAGGCGCTCGAGGGCGATCGCGGCATCGCCGCGCGCCGCCGAGGCCTCACGCGTGAGCAGCACGCGCACCTCGCGGCCGGAGGCGCGCAGGATGCGGGCGGCGACGAACCCGTCGCCGCCGTTGTTGCCCGAGCCGCAGAGCACGGCGATCGGTCCGGCCGGCAGCGCCGACGCGGCCACGTGAGCCAGCGCTGCCCCCGCGCGCTCCATCAGGTCGATGCCGGGGATGCCGTGGTCGGTGATCGCGTAGCGGTCACTGGCGCCGAGCTCGTCGGGAAGCAGCAGCGGCGCGAGCCAGCCTGGGAGGCCGACGGCGGCGCTCATGCGGACCCTCCGCCGCTCGGCGCGCGCAGGGCCACCGCGCCCGCCGTCGTCGGCGTGTGCGTGAGGGAGAGGGAGACCGGTCCGCACGCCGCGAGCGGTCCGTGCAAACGGGCCTCCGGAACCCCGCCCGCGCCGCGCACGACCTCGATGTCGAGCGGGTTCCAGGCCCCCAGTCCGAGCGCCTTGACCACGGCCTCCTTCGCGCAGAACCGCGCCGCGAAGTGGCGGGCCGGCACGGCCTGCTCGTCGGCGTACGCCTGCTCTGCCGGCGTGAACAGGCGGTGGCGCAGGTTCGGGGTGCGCGCAAGCGCCGCGGCCATCCGGTCGACCTCGAGCAGATCGATGCCGACCATCGGCCCGCTACTCCACCGTGACGGTCTTCGCGAGGTTGCGCGGCTGATCGACGTTGAGCCCGCGGCGCACCGCGATCTCGTAGGAGAGCAGCTGCAGCGGGATCACGGCGAGCAGGGGCTGGAGCGTCCAATCGGTCAACGGCACCGGGAACACCTCGTCGGCGTGCTCGGTCATCGCCGCCTCGTCGCCGGCGGTCACGACCGCGAGCACGTGCGCGCCGCGGGCACGCACCTCCTGGATGTTCGAGATCACCTTCTCGCGCACCGGCGAGTTGGTCGCGACCACGACGACGGGCGTGTTCTCGTCGAGCAGGGCGATCGGGCCGTGCTTCATCTCGCCGGCCGCGTAGGCGTCGGTCGCGATGTAGCTGACCTCCTTGAGCTTGAGGGCACCTTCGAGCGCGACGGGCAGGCCGACGTGCCGGCCGAGGTACAGGAAGAAGTCGGCGGCGTGGTGATCGTCGGCAGCGCGGGCGATCGGTGCGGCCGACTGCTCGAGCAGCTCCGTGATCGCGCTCGGCACGGCCTTCAGCCCGGCGATGAGCTCTCGGCGACGGGCGACCGGGAGGGTGTCGTGCAGCTCGGCGAGCTTGAGACCGAGCAGGTACATGACGGCCAGCTGGCAGAGGAACGTCTTCGTGGCGGCGACGCCGATCTCGAGGCCGGCGCGCGTGAAGATCACGCCGTCGGCGTCGCGGGTGGCCTGACTGCCCATCACGTTCGTGATCGCGAGGACCTTGGCGCCCTGTTCACGCGCGACGCGCATCGCTGCGAGCGTGTCGGCCGTCTCCCCGGACTGGGTGATGCCGATCACGACGTCCGTCGGTGAGAGCACGGGATCGCGGTAGCGGTACTCCGAGGCGACCTCGACGTCGACGGGCACACGAGCGTACGTCTCGATCACGTACCGCCCGAGGAGACCGGCGTGGTAGCTCGTCCCGCAGGCGACGATCACGATCCGGCTCGCGTCCTGCAGGATCTCGAGGTCGAACTCGGTCCCGAAGTCGACGGCATCCGGCTGCCACGTACGGTCGGCGATGGTCTCGGCGACGGCGTCCGCCTGCTCGTGGATCTCCTTGAGCATGAAGGTGTCGTAGCCGCCCTTCTCGGCGGTCTCGTCGTCCCACTCGACCTCCTCGGCCGCGCGATCGACGGTCACGCCGGATTCGTCGTAGATCGTGACGCCCGCCGCGCTGAGCTCCACGATCTCGCCGTTCTCGATGGCGATGGTGTCGCGGGTGTAGCGCAGGAAGGCGGGGATCGCCGACGCGAGGAACACCTCGCCGTCGCCCTGGCCGATGACGAGGGGGCACTCCTTGCGGAACGCGATCAGCCGTCCGGGCTCGTCGGCCGCCATCGCGACGAACGCGAAGTGGCCTTCGAGCTCGGTGACGGCGCGGCGCACGCCCTCGAGCAGGTCGACCGACCCGTAGGAGGCGATGAGGTGCGCGATCACCTCGACATCGGTCTCGGAGGTGAAGGTGGCGCCCCCCTCGATGAGGCGGGCGCGGAGCTGCGCGAAGTTCTCGACGATGCCGTTCACGACGACATGGATGCGATCCGAGGAGTCGAAGTGCGGGTGGGCGTTGGCCTCCGTGACCTTGCCGTGCGTCGCCCAGCGCGTGTGGCCGATGCCGACATGGGCGCCGGAGCCGTTCGACGACGCCTGCAGCCCGCCGACGCCGCCCAGGGCCGACTCGAGGTTGTCGAGGTTGCCGACCGCGCGGACGGCCGTCACGTCACCGTGGCCGACGATGCCGGCGATCCCGGCGGAGTCGTATCCGCGGTACTCGAGGCGACGCAGGCCCTGCAGGAGGACCTCGTCGAGTTCACGAGGTCCGAGATATCCGACGATTCCGCACATAGACGCTCCGGGTCACGTTGGGTGGGGCAGCACCGCGACCGACCTTCGACACTACCAACGCGGGCGCCTGCTCCTCGCTGCGTGGGCGTGCGGCGCCGCACACCACCGGCGCCCCGCGGAGGGCCTGCGGCTAGACGGCGGCCTGCAGGGCGCGGACCTCGGCGGCGACGCGCTCGCAGAGCTCCGTGGCCTGCTGCTCGGTCGGGGCTTCGACCATCACGCGCACGAGCTGTTCGGTGCCGCTGGCGCGCAGGAGGATGCGACCGTCGTCGCCGAGCTCGCGGGCGACGTCGTCGCGAGCGGAGAGCACGCCGGCGTCGGCGAGTGCGGCGTCGCGGTCCGGCACCGGCACGTTCACCAGGAGCTGCGGCATCTTGCGCATGCCGTCGCGATCGACGAGGTCGGCGCCGGCGAGCGCCTCGAGGGTGAGCAGGGCGCTCGCGATGCCGTCGCCGGACGAGCAGAACCCCAGGTCGATGATGTGGCCGGACTGCTCGCCGCCGAGCCGCCACTGACGCTCGCGTAGCGCCGCGAGCACGTAGCGGTCGCCGACGCCCGTGATGGCGACGTCGATGCCGCGGTCGGCCATCGCGCGATGGAAGCCGAAGTTCGTCATCACGGTCACGGCGACGCCGCCGCCCAGCTCACCGGCGCGTGCCAGGTGGCCCGCGGCCAGCGCGATCAGCTCGTCGCCGTCGACGACCTCACCGGCGCGGTCGACGGCGAGCACGCGGTCGCCGTCGCCGTCGAAGGCGAAGCCGATGTCGTGCGCGCCCTCGCGCATGAGCGCGACGAGGCTGCCGAGGTGCGTCGAACCGCAGTCGGCGTTGATGTTCTGACCGTCGGGCGTCGTGTGCGTGGCCGTGACGTCGGCCCCGAGGCGTCGGAAGATCTCGGGCGCGACGTGGAACGTGGCGCCGTTGGCGCAGTCGAGTGCAACGCGGACGCCGCTGAGGTCGAGGCCCTCGAACCGTTCCGCGAGCAACCGCAGGTAGTCCTCGGGAGCTCCGACGAGGCGGCCGATGTCGCCGTGCTCGGCGCCGCGCCCGTCATCGGCGGCGATACGCGCTTCGATGCGAGCCTCGGTCTCGTCCGACAGCTTGAAGCCGTCGGGCCCGAAGAACTTGATGCCGTTGTCGGCGAAGGGGTTGTGACTCGCCGAGATCACCGCAGCGAGGTCGAAGCCGAGACGGCCGGCGAGGAGCGGCGCGGCCGGCGTCGGAAGGACGCCACCGGACAGCACGCTCGCGCCGGCGCTCGAGGCGCCTGCGGCGAGCGCCGCTTCGAGCATCGGCCCGGAGCGGCGCGTGTCGCGCAGGATGAGGAGGCGGCGGGCCCCCAGCTCGGCCACGGCGGCGCGGCCGAGCTGGAGTGCGAGCGAGGCGGTGAGCACCTCGCCCGCGACACCGCGGACCCCGTCGGTGCCGAACAGATGACGTTCGGCCATCGGCGGGAGTGTTAGCGCTTGCTGAACTGCGGACGCTTGCGGGCCTTCTTGAGGCCGGCCTTCTTGCGCTCCTTCACGCGCGAGTCACGCGTGAGGAAGCCGCGGCGCTTGAGCTCCGAGCGCAGGGCCGGATCGGCCTCATTGAGCGCACGCGAGATGCCGTGGCGGAGCGCGCCGGCCTGTGCGGCGACGCCACCACCGTGGATGGCGGCGACGACGTCGATCTTCTCGTCGAGGGCAACGACCTCGAGCGGCTGACGGAGAACGCGCTGGAGCGTCTGACGCGGGAAGTAGGCGTCGACGTCCTTGCCGTTGATCGTGTACTTGCCGGTGCCGGGCTTGAGCGTGACGCGCGCGACGGCGGTCTTGCGCTTGCCCGTGGCGCGGTAGCGCGCATCGGCAGCGAGATCGATGCTGGCCGCGATCGGACCCTCGTCGACCTCTTCGTCGTCGGACGAGTCGCCGTCGGCGTCCTCACCCTCGAGCGCGAACGGGTCGGCGCCCTCCTCGACGATGTCGACCTCGAGGTCGGCGCCCGGGATCGACGGCTTCACGCGCGGGGCGGGATCCTCGTCCTCGTCCTCGGCGTCGGCCTCGGTCGCCTCGGCAGCCGGAGTCTCCTCAGTCGCCTCGGCAGCCGGAGTCTCCTCGGTCGCCTCAGCCGCGGGGGCCTCGGTCACCTCGGTCTGGGTCGGCTCCTCCTCGGGAGCGCCGTCGGTCGTCGTCTCGTCGGTCACGTGTGGATCTCCAGGACCTTCGGCTGCTGCGCAGCGTGCGGGTGGTCGGTGCCGGCGTACACCTTGAGCTTGGTGAGCTGCTTCCGGGCGAGGCGGTTCTTCGGGAGCATGCCCTTGACCGCGATGCGGATGACTTCCTCGGGTCGGCGCTCGAGCATCTCCTCGAGCGTGCGCGACTTGAGACCACCCGGGTAGCCGGAGTGCCGGTAGTACTGCTTCTCTTCGCGCTTCTTGCCGGTGACGGCAATCTTCTCGGCGTTGACGATCACGACGAAGTCGCCGGTATCGACGTGGGGCGTGAACTCAGGCTTGGCCTTGCCACGCAGGAGGTCGGCGATCTGGGTGGCGAGGCGACCGAGCGTGAGACCCGACGCGTCGATCAGCACCCAATCACGATTGCGATCGTTGGTGTTTGCGACGTACGTCTTCATAAAGAGCAGATAGAGAGGGAAACGGGCGCAGGCAGAAGGCCTGCGGCACGCGCTGAAGCGGAGAGTCTACGAGATCCGGTCGCGATCCGCGTTCCGCCCTCGATCCGCGATAGGGTGGCGCCTCGTGGTCGTCGGCCTCCCGCCGGCAGTCCTGGTCCCGCTTCCCCATGGCCCTGACTCGTTCCACCCGTTCCCTGTTGCTCACTGCCGGTTTCCGGACCGTCGTGCTCGCCGCCGGGTCCGCGGCACTCATCACGCCCGCGGGCGCGCATGCAGCTGACGGAGGCGGCGCGACCGTCGCCGCGTCGCCGCAGACGAAGGCCAGCGCGATGGTCGTGCGTAAGATCACCTGCCTCACGGGGTGCACCTCCATCGCGTCGGCGTCGGCGGGCGCCACCCTCCGATTCCAGGGCCCCATGCTCAACCGCGGCAAGCGGGTCGTGTACCTCGGGGGAGCAGGCGCCCAGGACGACGTCCTCGCCAAGCTGACGGTCAAGAAGGCCGGCAACGCGCGCGTGGTCACCGCCGTCGTGCCGAGACGAGCCGCCAGCGGCCCGGTCGCGATCGAGATCGCGGAGGGCGCGCGCTCGGCCGCAAGCGCCGTGTCGATCACCCTGCCCGCGCCCGTCACGCCGATCGCCGCGATCGAGGGCAACGGCCCGTTCTTCCCGATCCGCGGCAAGTACAAGTTCGGCACCGGCACCGCTGCGTTCGGCGGTGGCCGCGGGCACGAGGGCCAGGACGTCTTCGCGGACTGCGGGACGCCCCTCGTCGCCGCCGAGGGGGGCGAGGTGATCCAGAACGCCTTCCAGGCGCGAGCGGGCAACTACGTCGTCCTCCAGGTCGCCGGCGCCGATCGCGCCGAGGCCTACATGCACCTGCGTACGCCCGCGATCGTCGCGGAGGGCGCCCAGGTCGCGGCCGGCGCCCAGATCGGCGAGGTCGGCGACACCGGGCGTGCCGACGGCTGCCATCTGCACTTCGAGCTGTGGATCGGCCACTGGCAGGGTGTCGGCGGTGCCGGGCACGTGATCGACCCGCTGCCGACCCTCAAGCAGTGGTCGCAGATCGGCGTGAAGGCGTCGCGCTGAGCGATCGGCCGCGCGCCCGGCGGGTGCGCCCCCTAACCTGAGCGCTCGTGGCTGAGCTCAGATCGGATTGCGAGCGGTGCTTCGGGCTCTGCTGCGTCGCGCCGGCGTACGCGAAGAGCAGCGACTTCGCCGTCGACAAGGCGCACGGCGAACCGTGCCGCAACCTCGCCGACGACTTTCGGTGCAGGATCCACGACCGCCTGCGCAGCTCCGGGTTCCGCGGTTGCGTGGTGTTCGAGTGCTTCGGTGCCGGCCAGCGTGTGAGCGAGGGGACGTTCGGAGGGGTGTCGTGGCGCGATGACCCCGCGTCGCGAACGCTGATGTTCGCCGTGTTCGCGGTGATGCGGCCGCTCCACGAGCTCCTCGCGTACCTCACGGCCGCCGCGAGCTGGCCAGCTGCCGAGCCGGTCCGTGCGCAGCTCGAGGCGGTGATCGCCGAGGTCGACGCGCTCGCGTCGCTGCCGGCCGAGGAACTGGCGCGGGTCGACGTGGAGGCCCACCGCGGCCCCGCCGCCATCCTCCTGCGCGAGGCGAGCGAGCTCGTGCGCGTCGAAGCCGTCGGGCGCAGGGCCCGAGCAGCCGGCCCGGGGCCCGAGCTCTTCGGCGCCGACCTGCGTCGCCGGGACCTCCGCGGCGCCAGCCTGCGCGGGGCGATGATGATCGCCGCCGACCTGCGCGGTGCCGACCTGCGCCACGCCGACCTGATCGGCGCCGACCTGCGCGACGCCAACATCGGCGGCGCCGACCTGACCGATGCGCTCTTCCTCACCGAGCCGCAGCTCGAGGCCGCCAAGGGCGACGGCGCGACGCGCCTCTCCCCCGGTCTGGCGCGCCCCGCGCACTGGGCGCGATAGACGGCGGGACCGGCCGCGACGCCATCACGTCACGGCCGGACGAGCGATTCCGAGGTCACGCGGCGTCTACGACGGGGTCTCCCCGAGGAACTTCAGGAGCACGCGGTTGAACTCGTCGGCGTGCGAGGCGTTGATGCCGTGCGGCCCGCCCTCGATCACGTGGAGCTTCGCCCCCTCGATCTCCTCGGCCGAGCGCTTGCCGCTCACCTCGAACGGCACGATCGCGTCTGCGTCGCCGTGGATGACGAGGGTCGGGATCGTCACCTTCGCGAGATCGAGGCGGAAGTCGGTTCGGCCGAACGCGGCGATGCAGTCGAGCGTGCCCTTCGGCGAGGCGAAATCCGCGATCTCGCGCGCGTAGTGCTGCTGCGCCTTGCTCACGACCACCTCGTCGCCGGCGCTGAAGAAGTCCTTCACGAAGTCGGCGAGGAACGCCGGCCGGTCGGTGCGCACCCCCGTCTCGAACTGCTCGATGGTGGCGTCGTCGAGCCCGCCGCCCGGGTTGCCCTCGTCCTTGTAGAGGTACGGGGGAACCGCAGCCGCGAGCACGGCGCGGTGGACCCGACGCGTGCCGTGCTTGGCGATGTAGCGCACCACCTCGCCGCCACCCATGGAGAAGCCGACCAGGGTCGCCTCCTCGAGCCCGAGGTGATCCAGCAGCGCGGCCAGATCGTCGGCGAAGCGGTCGTAGTCGTAGCCACCCCACGGCTGGGAGGACGATCCGAAACCGCGGCGGTCGTACGTGATCGTGCGGTATCCGGCCTCCACGAGGGCGGGGACCTGGGCCTCCCAGCTGCGGCCGCTCAGCGGCCAGCCGTGGATGAGCACGACGGGCTTGCCCCCTCGCTCGCCGTGGTCCTCGTAGTACAGCTCGACGTCGTGGCCGTGCTCGGTGTCGACGGTCAGCTTGGGCATGGTGCGCTCCTGGGTTGAACGCCTCGCAACCTAGGAGGGCGACGAGAACGAACCGGTGAACGGGCCGCAACCGCGCCGGTCACTGGCCGCCGTTCGCCGTGGCCGGCGCACCCGAAACGACGACGGGCGCCCTGGAGGGCGCCCGTCAGCAGGTTCACGCAGCGCGGGAGCTACTCCCACTCGATCGTGCCCGGCGGCTTGCTCGTGATGTCGAGCACGACGCGGTTCACGTCGCGCAGCTCACCCATCATGCGCGCGGCGACGCGTTCGAGCAGGTCGTACGGGAGACGCGCCCAGTCGGCGGTCATCGCGTCATCGGACGTGACGGCGCGGATGCCCACGACGTAGCCGTACGTGCGGCCGTCCCCCTGCACGCCGACGGTGCGGATGCCGGGGAGCACGCAGAACGACTGCCACAGTTCGCGGTAGAGGTCGGCGGCGCGGATCTCCTCCTGGAGGATGGCGTCGGCATCACGCAGCACCTGCAGGCGCTCCTTCGTGACCTCGATGCCCACGATGCGGATGCCGAGCCCCGGACCGGGGAACGGCTGGCGCCACACGAGGCGCTCCGGCAGGCCGAGCTCGAGGCCGACGGCGCGCACCTCGTCCTTGAACAGCTCGCGCAGCGGCTCGCACAGCTCGAACTGGAGGTCGTCCGGAAGGCCGCCGACGTTGTGGTGGCTCTTGATGGTGTGCGACCCGGGGCCGCCGCCCGACTCGATCACGTCCGAGTACAGCGTGCCCTGGACGAGGTAGTCCACGTCGCCGAGCTTGCGGGCCTCCTCCTCGAAGACGCGGATGAACTCGCCGCCGATGATCTTGCGCTTCGTCTCCGGATCGGTCTGGCCGGCGAGGCGCTCCAGGAAGCGCTCCTCGGCGTCGACGGCGACGAGCGGGATGTGGAACTCGTCGCGGAAGGCCTTGATGACCTGGTCGCCCTCGCCCTTGCGCATGAGGCCGTGGTCGACGAACACGCAGGTGAGCTGGTCGCCGACGGCCTTGTGCACGAGCACCGCTGCGACGGACGAGTCGACGCCGCCCGAGAGACCGCAGATGACCTTCTTGTCGCCGACCTGTTCGCGGATCCTGCGGATCTGCTCGTCGACGATGTTGGCGGCCGACCAGGTCAGCGAGAGCTGGCAGATGTCGGCGAGGAACCGGCGCAGGACCTCCTGGCCGTGCGGGGTGTGCACGACCTCGGGGTGGTACTGGATGCCGTAGATGCCACGCTCGGCGTTCTCGAGCGCCGCGACCGGCGACTGCGTGGACGACGCGAGCGCGGTGAACCCGGGCGGTGCCTCGTAGACGGTGTCGCGATGGCTCATCCACACGGGCTGCGACTCGGGCAGCCCGGCGAGGAGCCGACCGTGGGTCTGCACGGTGAGCTCGCTGCGGCCGTACTCGCCGACATCGGCGGATTCGACCCGGCCGCCGAGGGCGTGCGCGAGCAGCTGCATGCCGTAGCAGATGCCCAGCACCGGCACACCGAGCTCGAGCAGGCGCTCGTCGAGCGAAGGTGCACCGGGTGCGTAGACGGAGGCCGGCCCGCCGGACAGGATGATCGCCTGCGGCGGGTTGGCCGCGAGCTGCTCCAGCCCCACGTGGGCCGGGAGGAGCTCGCTGTAGACGCCGAGCTCGCGGACGCGCCGCGCGATCAGCTGGGAGTACTGGCCGCCGAAATCGAGGACGACGACCCGCTCCTGACTCCCGGTGATGGGAGCCGGAGCGGCGCCTGCTTCAGTGGTCATCGGCTACTTCGAGCCGCCGCGGGCGCCCATGCCGATGCCCTGCGTGGACTGGAGGAGCTTGCCCTCGGTCTGCAGCGACGGGGCAACCATGACCTCGGCCCGGTGGAACTCCGGGATGTCCTTGTACCCCGTGGTGGCCATCGAGGTGCGGAGCGCACCCATCAGGTTGAACGTGCCGTCGTTCTCGTGGGCCGGGCCCGTGAGGATCTCCGAGAGCGTGCCGTTCTGCACGGTCTGCACGCGCGCGCCGCGCGGGAGGTCCGGGTGGAACGTCGCCATGCCCCAGTGGTAGCCGCGACCGGGCGCCTCGTGAGCGCGCGCGAGCGGCGAACCGATCATCACGGCGTCGGCACCGCAGGCGAACGCCTTCGAGATGTCGCCACCCGTGCGCATGCCGCCGTCGGCGATCACCTGCACGTAGTCGCCGGTCTCGAGCATGTGCTGGAGACGCGCGGCGGCGACGTCGGCGATGGCGGTCGCCTGCGGGACACCGAGGCCGAGCACGCCGCGCGTGGTGCACGCGGCGCCGGGCCCGACGCCCACGAGCACGCCGGCAGCACCGGTGCGCATGAGGTGCAGGCCGGCGTGGTAGCTGGCGCAGCCACCGACGATGACGGGGATGCCGACCTCGCGGATGAACTGCTTGAGGTTGAGCGGCGGGCGGGCCTCGTCCTCCGAGACGTGCTCGGCGGAGACGACGGTGCCCTGGATCACGAGGATGTCGAGACCGGCCTCGAGGGCAGCCTCGTAGTGACCGGCGACGCGCTGCGGGGTGAGCGAGGCCGCCACGACGACGCCCTGGTCCTTGATCTCCTTGATCCGCTGCGTGATCAGGTGCGGCTTGATCGGCTCCTGGTAGATGCGCTGCATCTCACGGGTGGCCTCGTCCTTCGGCAGCTTCGAGATGCGCTCGAGCTGCTCCTCGGCGTCGTCGTAGCGCGTGAACACGCCCTCGAGGTTGAGGACGGCCAGACCGCCGAGCTTGCCGATGATGCCGGCCGTCGTGGGCGAGACGACGCCGTCCATCGCGGACGCCAGCAGCGGGAGCTCGAAGCGGTAGTCGCCGACCTTCCAGGAGATGTCGACGTCGTCGGGGTCACGAGTACGGCGGGAAGGGACGATCGCGATGTCGTCGAAGCCGTACGCACGGCGAGCCTTCTTGCCTCGACCGATCTCAATCTCCATCGTGGTGCAGCCTCTGGGTGGTCGAAGCGCCCCGTTGGGGTTGCGGGGCGGCAAATGGGATGAACGCCGCGCTGCGGACCACCATCAGAGAGCGGTGGTGAGCCGAAGCGGAGCAACGACTCTAGCAACGGCCGGCGGCGGCTTATCCGTCGCATGCGCCCAGTGCCGTCATGCAGGAAAAACCTGCACGGGACGGGCGTCACACAAGGCGGCGAGCCGCGGCGGCGGGGGCCGATCAGGCGACGGCTGCGTCGGGCTCGAGCGCTGCGACCTCGACCATGTCCGAGAGGCGGTTGACCTCGTCGGGGTCGACCACGCCGGCGCCGAGGCGCTGCGTCGAATCGGCGCCGCACGCGACGGCGTACCGGAGCGCGTCGCGGTCGGAGCGACCTTGATAGCGGGCGGCGAGGAAGCCGGCCAGGAACGCGTCGCCCGAACCGATCGGGGCGACGGCCTCGCGTTGGGGGATGCGCGCGCGGCTGATGGCGATGTTCTGCCCCTCCTTCAGGGCCGCGGCGCAGCCGTCCGGCAGCGTGATCAGCGCCTCCTGCGGACCGAGCCGGCGCACCGCGCCGAGGGCGTCGATGAGCTCGTCGTCCGCATCGCCCGAGAACTCGTAGCCCACGAGCTCCTCGGCCTCGCGACGGTTCGGGGAGACGACCGTCGGCGCCGAGCGCGCCGCGAGCTGGAGCACCTCGCCGTCGGCGTCGACGACGACCGTGATGCCGGTCGCGCGGAGGTCGCGGACGAGGTCGGCGTACAGCGTCGCCTCCACACCACGGGGGAGCGAGCCGGCGAAGATCACGACGGCCGCGCCGGATGCGAGGTACAGCAGCTTCTCGCGGAAGAGCTCGACCTCGGCCTCCGTCACCTGCGGACCACGCTCGTTGATCTCGGTCTGGATGCCGTTCGTCGGATCGAGCAGCGCGGTGTTCGTGCGCGACTCCTCGCGGATGCGCACGAAGTCGCTGAGCACCGACTCCGCCGTGAGCGCCTCGACGATGCGGGTGCCGGTCGGGCCGCCCTGGAAGCCGGTCGCGATCACGGGGATCCCGAGGTGCTTGAGCGTGCGGGCGACGTTGACGCCCTTGCCGCCCGGGAGCGTGCCCTGCTCGACCGTGCGATGACGGCGGCCGGGCTGGAAGTTCGGGACGATCAAGGTCTTGTCGATCGCCGCGTTGAGTGTGACCGTGATGATCATGGTGCGGTGGTCCGCTCGGCAGGCTCGTGTGCGGCGCCGGCCGTGGCGCGGGGCCGGGGCGGGCGGCGCGTCGAGCGCGCGCGGATGAGGGTGAGCGTACCGATCAGGATGAGCAGGAGGGCGACGAGGGCGCCCTGCCAGTGACTGCCGACGGCACCGGCCACAGCGGCCGGGAGGCTCTCCTTCTCGACGTCCGTGCGGGTGACGAGCGGGATCGTTCCCACGAGCTTGCCGCCGACCAGCACACGTGCCGAGCCGACCTTCGTGCCGGCCGCGATCGGCGCCTGCAGGACCGACGGCACGCCCGTCCGTTCGAGCCGGACCGGCTCGCCACGGGGCACGACGCGCTGCAGGGCCTGGCCGGCGTCGACGCCGACGGCCTCGGCCTTCCCGTGCTCGACGGCGACCTGCGTGACGGCGTCGCCTTCGCGGACGAGCGTCCGCCGGCCGAAGATCGTGCTCCCCCAACGCAGGAGCTTGATGGTGTCGGCGTCGCGCGCAGCCTCGCTCGGCTCGCCGAGGACCGCGGAGACGACGGTCACGCCCCCTCGCGTGGCGGACCCGACGAGCGAGTAGCCGGCCGCTGTGGTGTGGCCGGTCTTCATGCCGTCGATCACCCCGCCGGTCGTGAACCTGGTGCCCAGCGGCGTGTTGCGGTTGACGATCGTGC
>JAQIJQ010000073.1:0-14315 GCA_036946195.1 Patulibacter minatonensis
CAAGGTGACCGACAAGATCGGCGTGCTCGACCGCTTCCTCGACATCGCCGACCACGTGATCATCGGCGGCGCGATGCTCTTCCCGTTCTTCAAGGCGCAGGGCCACTCCGTCGGGGGATCGCTCTGCGAGGAGGCCGGCGTCCCGCTCGCCGAGCAGGCGCTCGCCAAGGGTGGCGACAAGCTCGTCCTCGCCACCGACCTCGTCTGCGGCGAGGGCTTCTCCGCCGACACCCGCGGTGCAGGTCGTCGACGGCGTCGACACGCCCGAGGGCTGGATGGGCCTCGACGTGGGCCCCAAGAGCGCCGCGCGTGCCGCCGAGCTCGTGAAGGCCGCCGGCTCCGTGCTCTGGAACGGTCCGATGGGTGCGTTCGAGCTGGCGGCCGTTCGCCGCCGGCACGAAGGCCGTGGCCGAGGCGTGCGCCGAGGACCGACGCGATCACCGTCATCGGCGGCGGGGACTCCGTCGCGGCCGTCAACCAGTTCGGGCCTCGCCGACCGGATGACGCACGTCTCGACCGGCGGTGGCGCGAGCCTCGAGCTGCTCGAGGGCAAGGCGCTGCCGGGCGTCGAAGCACTCCGTTAGCGCGGCTCCCGTTCCGGGAGAGCGCCCCGCGACGAGCGGGGCCGCTCTCCCACGCGGCGAGGTCAGCGCGACGCTACTTCTTGCACGCCTGGCTGGAGTCGTCGGTGTCGGTGGTGGTCGTCGGGCCGTTCTCGGCGTTCGTGTACTCCACGGACACCTTGAAGTTCAGCTTCTTGCAGACGCCGAGCCCGACGAGCGGCAGCGTGACCTTCTTGCCGTCCACCTTCACCTTCTCCGTGAGCGGGTTGATCTTGGCGACGAAGGAACGCACCGTCGGGAACACGTTGTCGAGCGGCTGCTGGATCTTCGGCGTCACCGGGATCGAGAGCTGCAGGCCGTAGCCGGTGGACGCATCGGTGGCGGTGGACGACGTCTGCAGCTGGCCGATGACCGCCTCCTCGATGGTGGCCGGGCGGCTCGCCGTCACGTACGCCAGCACCGAGTAGCCGGTGCCGAAGTACAGGGTCGCCTTCGCCTCGATGGGGGTGGGGAAGTCGGGGCCCGCGTCGACTGTGATCGTGGACTCGCCCATCTTCGTGTTCGAAGGGCAGCTCTTCGTCGCGACGAACGTCACGGTGCTGCACATCGCGAACGGCGCGGGGTTGAAGACGAGCTGATCGGGCAGGCGCGTGGTGATCGACTTCAGGCGCATCGAGCCGTCGCTCGTCGAGATGCGCTCGGGCGACTTGAAATCGACGTTGAACGTCGTCGGCGTGCCGACGGTGTAGGTGCCGCGCGTGTTCGGCGAGGGCGGTCATCGAGAGTGTCGGCGCGGCGCCTGCGCTGCCGGTGAGGGCGGTCGGGATGGCCGTGGCGACGAGGGTGCCGAGCAGGGTCGCGCGAGTCAGGTTTCGCATGGAGCAACTCCGGGGACAGGGTGGACGGAGCCTGGCATCGGGGGAGCTGCCGTTGGCACGGTGACGCTACACCGCCCGGATGTCGAAATCGAGCCTGTGCGGGCAAACCCCGAGGCGCGTCCGGCAGTCGCCGGAGGCGCCTCGGGCGGCGGCGCGGGTGACGCGTCAGCCGGCGGCGACCACCTGCACGTCGCCGCGCTGCGCCGCCTCCGCGTGCTCGCGGCTGTCGGTCGACGAGATGATCACGAGCGTCGCGACGAGCCCCGCGAGCGCAAAGCCGGCGCCGACGAGGAAGGCCGTCTGGAAGCCCTCGGTGAGGCCGACGATGCGGTCGCTCTGGCCGCCGGCGAGCACGCTCGTGGTGCGGCTGTTGGCGATCGATGCGAGGATCGCGAGGCCGAGCGCTCCTCCGACCTGCTGGTTGGTGTTGATCAGCCGGAGGCCAGACCTGCCTCGTGCGCCTCGACGCCGGTGACCGCAGCGATCGTGACCGGCACGAACGCAAAGCCGAGCCCGACGCCTGCGAGCAGCGACGGCACGAGCACGTTCGCGAGGTAGTTCCCGCCGACCGACACCTGCGAGAACCACAGCAGCGCGACCGTGATCAGGCCCAGGCCCGTGGCGAGGACGGGCTTGAACCCGAGGCGGGTGACCAGGGCCGAGGCGCCGCCGGCCGCGAGGATGATCGCGATCGCGAGCGGCAGGTAGGCCAGGCCGGTGTTGAGCGCGGAGTACCCGAGCACCTGCTGCAGGTACAGGCTGATGAAGAAGAACATGCTGAACAGGCTCATGCCGATGAACAGCCCGACGATGTTCGCCGCCGCGCAGCGTGCGCAGCTTGAAGATCGAGAACGGCACGAGCGGCGTGCGGCTCCGCAGCTCGATCACGACGAACGCGGCGACGAGGAACACTGCGAGCACCAGGCGGACGACGGTGTCGGTCGAGCCCCAGCCGGCGTTGGCGGCGTCGATGATCGCGTAGACGAGCAGACCAGGCCGGCGGTGATGGTGACCGCGCCCGGTAGATCGAAGGCTCCGGACTCCTCCGTCTCGCGGCTCTCGACGAGCACGCGCGGCGCGAGGGCCGCAGCGGCGAGGCCGATCGGCGTGTTCACGAACAGCACCCACTCCCAGCCGGCCCACTCGGTGAGCACGCCGCCGAGCAGCACGCCGGCCGCGCCGCCGGCGCCGGCGACTGCGCCCCAGATGCCGAGCGCGCGGTTGCGCTCCGCGCCCTCGGCGAAGGTCGTGGTGACGATCGAGAGGGCAGCCGGCGATGCGATCCGCCGCGCCGAGGCCCTGGATCGCGCGCGCGCCGATGAGCCAGCCCTCGCTCTGGGCGAGGCCGCCGGCGAGCGACGCGAGGGCGAAGAGCATGAGGCCGGCGATGAACATCGTGCGGCGGCCCAGGTAGTCCGCGAGGCGGCCGCCGAGCAGCAGGAACCCGCCGAAGGTGAGGGTGTAGGCGTTCACGACCCAGGAGAGGTTCTCCTGGCTGAAGTCGAGCGCCGTGCCGATCGACGGCAGCGCCACGTTCACGATCGACGCGTCGATCACGACCATGAACTGCGCGAGTGCGAGGAGCGCGAGCGCTCGGTTCTTCGCTCGGGGTGTATCCAGGTGAGGCATAATGGAAGCTGAACTCCGGTTCCGCTTTGAACTGGCGCCCACCTTAGCGGAGGTATGGTTCCGTTTGTCAAGTCGAATGTGTCCGTACGATCACGCCATGCCCCCCTTCCGATCCGCCCCACGCGACGGCCCCCGGCGGCCCGGATGCCGGTGGCGGTGCGGCGGCGGCTCCGCGCATGCGTGCCGATGCTCGCCGCAACCGCGAGCGGATCGTCGAGGCGGCCCGGAAGGTGTTCGGGGAGGCCGGGAACGACGCGCAGATGGACGACGTGGCAGCGGCCGCCGGCGTCGGCGTCGGCACGGTCTACCGGCACTTCCCCAACAAGGACGCGCTCATCGGCGAGCTCGTCAACCAGAAGTTCATCGCGATCGGCAAGCTCCTCGACGAAGCCGCGCAGGCCGATGGCGACAAGGGCGAGGCCCTCCTGCGTTCCCTTGCGAAGGGGGCGGAGCAGATGGAGGCCGACATGGCCACGCAGCATGCGCTCAGCGGCATGCCGCGCCCCGCGGTGTGGGAGATGTGCGCGATGACGGTCGCGGGCGTGAACGAGCGCTCCGCGAAACTCATCGAGTCGGGGATCGCGTCGGGCTCGCTGCGCCCCGACATGACCGTCGCCGACATCCGCATGCTCATGGGCGGCGTGGCCTCGACCATGGCCGATCCTTCGCTCTCGGGCGGCTGGCGCCGTCACCTCGAGCTGATGCTCGATGCGCTCCGCGCCCGCTGAACCGGAGTCTCCCGATCCGGCGGCTGCGGGCCGGGGCGTCAGGCCGGCTGTTCGCCGGCCGCTTGCCGCTGCCGAGCGCGTCTCCGCCAGGGAGCCGGGACGCGTTGCCGCGCGCACCATCAGGTGCATGAACGTGAGCTTGTCGATCGCCGGCTGCGAGAGCGCGAAGGGGGTAGAGGGTCGCCGCGGCCCATGCTCCGGTTGATCTGGTTGAGCGCGTAGGTGAGGGGGATCCAGTCCTCGAGCAGGGCGCCGAACGCGCCTCGCGGATCGGCGTCCTCGGGCGTGGCGACGAAGCCCTCGTCACCCTCGGCCGCCTGTGGCCCGCGCACCGAGAGCCCGAAGTCGGCGGCCGTCTCGAGCGTGTCGCGGATGTGGAGGTAGTGCGCGAACGTCTCGGCCCAGTCCTCCCAGGGATGCATCGTGGCGTAGGCGCTCACGAACGCATCGGGCCAGTCCTCGCGCGCACCGTTCTCGTAGTGGCGGTCGAGCGCCTCCTGGTAGCTCTCGCGCTCGTCGCCGAACACGGCTCGGCACCGCTCCCAGTCGCGCTCGGTCGTGAGGATGATGCCCTGGTAGTAGTGGCCGAGCTCGTGGCGGAAGTGCCCGACGAGCGTGCGGTACGGCTCGCCGAGCTCACTGCGGCGCTGGGTGCGCTGCGCGTCGTCGGCCTCGGCGAGGTCGAGGGTGACCGTGCCGTCGGCGTGGCCCGTCATCACCGGTTCGCTCTCGCTGTTCTTCAGCTCGAAGTCGAGGGTGTCGTCGTTGACGGGCAGCCCGAGATCGAGCAGCTGGTAGAGCACGCGGCGCTTCGCGCTCTCGGCATCCGCGTAGCGCTCCAGGCCGGGGAGGTCGTCGTCGGCCGGGCGCACGGTCGTGGTGCGGCAGGAGAGGCAGAGCGTCTGCTCACCCCGCCGGCTCCTCCACCAGCCAGTTGCAGCGGGCGACGTGCGTGTTCGCGCAGCGTGGCAGGCCGTCGGCGACGGCGACGAGCTCGAGGGTGAGGGGGACGAACCCGACCTCCGTCCCGCAGTGCAGGCACTGGCTGTTCTCGAAGAACAGGAGCTGGTCGCAGTTGGGGCAAGAGAACGCGCGCATCTGGACTTCGGAGACTAGGTATGGCGCGCCGACGCCCCGCTAGATGACCGCGACATCGACGGTCACGCGCAGGCTGGTGGTGCGCCCGCGGGTGTAGATCACGCCCGTCACGGGGGCGACGTCGCCGTAGTCGCGGCCGTACGCGGTGACGACGTAGCGCTCTCCCCGGCACCTGGTCGTTCGTCGGGTCGACGTCGATCCAGCCGGCGCCGGGCACGAGCGCGGAGAACCACGCATGCGACACGTCGGCGCCGACGAGCTTCTCGGTGCCCGGCGGCGGATCGGTCTCCAGGTAGCCCGACACGTACCTCGCCGGCAGGCCCATCGAGCGCAGGCAGGCGATGCCGATGTGCGCGAAGTCCTGGCACACGCCCTTCCGCGTCGCGAGCACGTCGGGGAGCGGGGTGTCGACCTGCGTCTCGCCGGGCACGAACTCGAACTCGCGGTGGATCCGGGAGCTCAGGTCGAGGACCGCCTCCACGATCGGTCGACCCGCCGGGAACGACGGCGCCGCGTAGGCCCGGAACGCGTTGCTGCGGGTCACGACGGGCGAGTCGAGCGAGAAGTGCACGGCGTCGACGTCGTCCGGTCCGCCCAGGCCGATGCCGGCCGCCACCTGCTCCCACGGCAGGTCGCCGTCGAGCGGCAGCCCGGCCGGCGACCCGACCTCCACGATGCTCTCGGCGGTGATCACGAGCTCGCGGTGCGCCTCGTGGATGGAGAAGTAGTCGACGCGGTTGCCGAAGAGGTCCACGTGCTGGCTGTGGTCGTCCGGACGCGGCTCGACCCGCACCGACGACTCCACGCACCGTTGCCCCGGGAGATCGCGCGGGAGCAGACGCATGCGGCCGTAGCTGGCGCTCACGTCGGCTTCGTAGGCGTAGGCCGTGCGGTGGGTGACCTTGTAGCGCCTCACCGCGGAGCACCTCCACCGAGCGTGCGCTGCGGCAGTCGCAGGAGGAAGTGGTCGCGCTCGACGGCCGCCGCCGCGTCCGTGAGCCGGTCGGTCGTGGCGTCGAGGACGTCGACGAGCTGGGGCACGCGCGGACGGCCGCCTTCCGCGACGAGCTCGCCCGGATCGCAGGTGCGTAGGGCGGTGATGGTCTCGAGCACGAGTCGTTGGTCGGCGCGCAGGCGCGTGCCGGGCCGTGGGATCACGTCGAGGGAGGCGGAGAACTGGTCGATCGCGTTCGCGACCGACCGCGGATTGGCGTCGTCGAGCACGAGCAGGTCGAGGATCGTCGCGAGGTGCCAGTGCAGACGGGTGCGGCGGCGGTAGGTGATGATGTTTTCCGTCGCGGTGACGACGGATTCGAGCACGAGGCTGCCGCTCGCCGCGTTCGGGTCGGAGACGTGCGGCACCGTCGACCGCAGGAGGGTGAGCACCTGCAGCGCCCGCTCGACGCGCCGTCCGCTGTCGAGGAAGCGCCACGCCAGGTCGCGCACCATGGACTCGCTCGTGAGGCCGCTCAGCGCCAGGAGCCCGTGGAGCACCTGCTGGAGGGCGCCCTGCAGTTCAGGGGCGCGCACGTCGCGGCGGCCGCGTAGGCGCCGCAGCCGGCGGTCGAGATCGCCGATGACGAGCCAGGTGTCGGTGCTGAGCTGGTCGCGGACGGCGTGCGCGGCCTCCAGGAGCGCACGGATCGACTGCGCGAGCGTGCCGGGCTGTCGGTCGTCGACGAGCACGGCGATGAGGTCGTCCCATGGGTCGTCGGCCGGGCTACGCGGCAGGCCGGTCGCCTCGGCGAGCGCACCGCGCAGCACGCCGAGTGCGGCGAGGCCGTGGGCGTCGTCGCTCCCGAGGAACTCGCTGCGGCGGTCGTGGATCGTGCGCACCAGTCGCGCGAGCGCCTCGGCGCGTTCGGCGTAGCGGCCGAGCCACCACAGGTTCTCGGCCGCGCCGGCCGGGAGTGCGGCGAGCGGGTCGAAGTCGTCGCCGAGGCCGGTCGCTCCGCCGAGGAACGTGACGCTGCCGGCGGCCTCCGGCTCGGACGCGATCACCCACGTGTCCTTCGCGATGGCGCCGGCCTGGTTGGAGATCGGACCGGGCTCGTCGCCCGGCGCGGTCCGGGTGAGGCCGCCGGGCATCACCGAGAACGCGTCGCCGCGAGCGACCGCGAACGCCCGCAGGACGCTGCGCCGCGGTGCCAGCCCGTCGGTCGTGATCGTGGGCACGTCCGAGAGGGGGAGCGGATCCTGGGCGACCCACCGGGCCGGGTCGGCGAGGATCCGTCGGCGCAGCTCGTCGCGCTCCCCGGCGGTGGCGTGCGCTCCGAAGATCGAGCGGGTGCCGGCGCGGCTGCTGACCGGGCGCAGCACGAGCGCGTCGAGGTTCGCGAGCACGTGGCTGAGCTCGCGCGGTGCACCGCACCACCACGACGGCACGCAGGGCAGGTCGAGGTCATGGCCGAACACGTGCCGCGCGATCTCTGGCAGGAACCGCATGAGGGCGGGGTTCTCGAGCGCGCCGCTGCCGAGCGTGTTGACGACCGACACGATGCCGCGACGCGTCGCCTCCACGAGCCCTGGCACGCCGAGCTGCGAGTCGGGACGCAGTTCGAGCGGGTCGCAGTAGCCGGCGTCGACGCGCCGCAGGATCACGTGGACCGGCTCGAGCTGGCCCGGCGAGCGCATGTGCACGCCGTCGGAGCGCACGACGAGATCGGCGGCCTCGACGAGGGGGTATCCGAGGCGCGTGGAGAGCAGGGCGTGCTCGAAGGCCGTCTCGTTCCACGGGCCCGGGGTGAGGACGACGATGCGCGGATCGGACACCCCGCGCGGCGCGGCCTCCAGCAGCGCCGCCCGCAGCTGGCGGAAGAACGGCTCGAGCCGGTGGACGCTCGCGCCGCGGTAGAGGCTCGGCAGCACGCGGCTCATCACCTGCCGGTTCTCGAGCGCGTACCCGGAGCCGGACGGCGCCTGCGTCTTGTCGGCCAGGACGACCCAGCGGCCGTCCTCGTCGCGCCCGAGGTCGGCGGCGTAGGAGAAGAGCCCGTGGTGCGTCGGGAGGCGGATGCCGTGGCAGGCCCGCAGGAAGCCGTCGTGCTCGAACACGACCGACGGCGGCAGCAGCCCGCGGCGCAGCAGGTCGCGCGGGCCGTAGAGATCGTCGAGGACGAGGCTCAGCAGCTCGGCTCGCTGGGCGACCGCCGCCTCGATCGTGCTCCACTCCCGGCTCGGGACGATCGTCGGGATCGCATCGAGCTGCCACGCCTGCCACGGGTGCGACGCGGTGCCGTACTGGTGATACACGACGCCGTCCTCGCCGAGGAGGCGGGCGGCCTCCGCCTGGCGGCGCAGCAGCTCGTCGAGGCCGAGCTCGTCGAGGGCGCTGGCGACGCCCGCCCAGTGGTCGCGCGCACCGGCTCCGTCGGCAGCCAGCATCTCGTCGTAGCGGCCCGGGGCGGCACGGTACGACGACACGGGCAGGGTGGCGGGCGAGGGACGCAGGGCGGGTGGAGGTGGGCGGAGGAAGGAGGCCGGAGCCAGGGCGGGGCGGACCTACGCGCGGGCCGCGCGGCGCAGGTCGAGCGTGCGAGGGTACTCGCCCGCGCGGGCCGGAGCCGACGGAACGTCGATCGGTCCGGGGGTGTGGCCGGCAGCCTCGAAGCGGCTCCCGCGTCGCGCCTCGGCCTCGGAGGCGTTCACGGGGAAGCGGTCGTAGCCACGGCCTCCCGGATGGACCACGTGGTAGGTGCAGCCGCCGAGCGAGCGGCCCGCCCACCGGTCGACGAGGTCGAAGACGAGCGGGCTGTGGATGCCGATCGTCGGGTGCAGCGCGCTCCACGGCTGCCAGGCGCGGTAGCGGATGCCGGCGACGTAGGTGCCCGGCGTCCCCGTCGGCTGCAGCGGCACCGGGCGGCCGGCGCAGAGCACCACGTGACGGCCTTCGACGTAGTCGTCGACGCGCAGCTGCATCCGCTCCACCGACGAGTCGACGTAGCGGGCCGTCCCGTTGCCGGTGGCCTCCTCGCCGAGCACGAGCCACGGCTCGACGCCCATTCCGCAGCTCCATCCGCACGCCGTCGACGACGGTCTCGCCGAGCCGCGGGAAGCGGAAGTCCAGGAACGGTGCGAGCCACGACTCGTCGAAGCGGATGCCGGCGCGGCGCAGGTCGGTGACCACGTCGCGGATGTCGTGTTCGACCCACCACGGCAGCAGGAACTTGTCGTGCAGCTCGGTTCCCCAGCGCACGAGGTCGTGGCGGTACGGATCGGTCCACAGCCGCGCGACGAGCGAGCGCACGAGCAGCGACTGCACGAGGCTCATCTGCGGGTGCGGCGGCATCTCGAACCCGCGCAGCTCGACCACGCCGAGCCGGCCGCTCTCGGAGGTGGGCTCGTAGAGCTTGTCGATGCAGAACTCGGCGCGGTGCGTGTTGCCGGTGAGGTCGGTGAGGAGGTTGCGCAGGAGCCGGTCGACCTGCCATGCCGGAGGCGCCGAGCCGAAGGCGGCCAGGCGGTCCATCTCCGCGAATGCGATCTCGAGCTCGTAGAGGTTCTCGTGGCGGGCCTCGTCCACTCGCGGCGCCTGGCTCGTCGGACCGATGAACCGCCCGGAGAAGAGGTAGCTCAGCGACGGGTGGTGCTGCCAGTAGGTGACCATGCTGCGCAGCAGGTCGGGCCGCCGCAGGAACGGGCTGTCGGCCGGGGTGCGGCCACCGAGGGTGAGGTGGCTTCCGCCGCCCGTCCCGCTGTGGAGGCCGTCGAGCTCGAACTTCTCCGTGGCGAGGCCGACGTCGCGGGCGTCGTCGTCGAGCCCCTCGGCGCGGGCGACGAGCTCGTCCCACGTCTCGCTCGGGTGGATGTTGACCTCGATCACGCCCGGGTCGGGGGTCACGCTCAGCGAGCGCAGACGGTCGTCGCCCGGGAGCGGGTAGCCCTCGATCACGACGGGGAGCCCGAGTTCGGCAGCGGCGTGCTCGAGCACGCCGATCAGCTCGACGGCGTGGTCGGCGCTCGGGACCGGCGGCAGGAAGATCCGCGGGTGGCCGTCGCGGACCTCGACGCAGAGCGCGGTGACCGGTGGGGCCTCGGCCGTCAGCGCAGCCGGCGGCGGACCGAGCAGGGTCTGCACGACCGGTTCGGCGACCGTGTGCAGGCTGCTCGGGAGCGGCGGGCGGACGGCGAAGCGGGTCGGTTCGGGATCCGGCAGGGGCGTGAGCCAGGTCAGTGAGTCGAGCGGCAGCCGGAAGCCCATCGGGGAGTCGCCGGGGATCAGGTAGAGGCGTCCCCGCCGCAGCGTCCACGTGCCCGAGCGCCAGTGGGCCTCGCCGTCCGCGCGGTGGAGGGGCAGCGCGAAGCCGGCAGGTTCGCCGCCGCCCGCGTTCGCCGCGTCGAGCTCGGCGATGAGCTCCGCCCGGCCGACGGCATCGCGGAGCCGCGGGTCGTCGTCGTCCGGGTCGCCCAGGGCCGGCGGGTCACCGCCGGGGAGGCGCGCCTCGCGGATGAGCTGGTCGAGGCGGTCCTCGTAGGCCGGGACGAGCCGGGCCTCGTCCACGCCGAGTCCGGCTGCGATCACCTCGGCGAGCGCGCGTGCGTCGTCGACGGTGGCGGTGCCGGGGCTGCTCGGGTCGGCCAGGAGAGTCGGGTCGCGCCAGAGCGGCTGTCCGTCGGCGCGCCAGTGCACGCCGATGGCCCAGCGCGGCAGTGGCTCGCCCGGGTACCACTTGCCCTGGGCGTGGCGCAGGAGCGCGCCTTGGGCGAAGCGGTCGGCGAGCTTGCCGGCGAGCTCGGCGGCCAGCCCGTACTTCGTGGGTCCGTCCGCATCCGTGTTCCATTCGGCGGCATCCATGTCGGTAGCCGAGACGAACGTCGGCTCGCCGCCCATCGTGAGGCGCACGTCGGTGGAGCGCAGGCGCAGGTCGACGGCGCGGCCGAGGTCGAGCACGCGTGCCCACTGCTCGTCCGTGTACGGCTTCGTCACCCGCGGCGGCTCGTGGATCCGCGTGATCGTGTTCTCGAACGCGAAGTCGGTCTCGAGATCGTCGGGGGCTTCGATCGTGCCCTCGATCGGGGCGGCGGCCGACGGCTCGGCCGTGCAGGCGAGCGGGATGTGCCCCTCGCCCGCGAGGAGGCCGGAGGTGGCGTCGAGGCCGATCCAACCTGCGCCGGGCACGTACGCCTCCGCCCATGCGTGCAGATCGGTGAAGTCCTCGGTGAGGAGCCCCGCAGGCGCATCGACGGGCGCGCGGTCGGGGGCGAGCTGCAGGAGGTAGCCGGAGGCGAAGCGGGCCGCGATGCCGAGGTGGCGGAGCACGTGCACGAGTAGCCAGGCGCTGTCGCGACAGGAGCCGATCGCGCGGCGCAGCGTGATGCCCGGAGTCTGGACCCCCGGCTCGAGGCGTACCGAGTACTCGATCGCCTGGCTCACCTCCTGGTTGATCGCGACGAGGGTGTCGATCGTCCGCTCGCCCGCCGGCGTGATCTCGGCGACCCACTGCGCGAGGAGCGGGTCGGTGTCGACGGTCTGCAGGTAGGGGGCGAGGGCGGTCTGTAGCTGCGGGTCGTAGGTGAACGGGAAGTGCTCGGCCGACGCCTCGACGAAGAAGTCGAACGGATTGATGACCGTCATGTCGGCCACCAGGTCGACGGTCACCGAGAACTCGGTGACGGGCTCCGGGAACACCAGTCGCGCGAGGTGGTTGCCCGCGGGATCCTGCTGCCAGTTCACGTAGTGCTCCTCGGGCGTGACCCGCAGCGAGTAGCTCAGGATCGGCGTGCGGCAGTGCGCGGCCGGCCGAAGCCGGACCACCTGCGGCCCGAGGATCACCGGCCGGTCGTAGCGGTAGGAGGTGCGGTGGAGCGCAGCGACGTGGATGCTCACTGCGGCGCATGCTGCCAGCGCGCGCCGCGCCAGGCTATGGCCGAAGTTCACAACCCGCTTTCGCCAACCGTCGAGGAGGAGGGCGGGGCCCGCCGCCGGCGCAACGCCGGCGGCGGATTCCCGCGGTGGCTCAGTGGCTGCTGAGCAGGTGCGTGAGCGACGACGTGCGCTCGCTGCGCTGGGTCGCCGTGCTGTGCTGGCTCGCGTCGCCCTTGCTGGTCGACGTCGCGTCACCGCCGGTCGACGTGCCCGAGCCGCCGCCCCCGGCGGTCGCCGCGCCGCTCGTGGCGGTCGTGTCACCGCCGACGGCGTGGCCCGAGGCCTCGGTCGAGCGGTCGCTCGAGAACCGAGTCAGGATCGGCGTGTCGTCCGATCCGTCGTCGTACGACGGAGCGCCCGGCAGCGCGACCACGATGCTGTTGCCGTTGAGCACCTGCAGGTTGCCGGTCTTGGCGCTCCCGCCGTCGCCGCCCGAGGCCGACGACGTGCCGCCCGCGGACGAGCTGCCGACGGCCTGGCCGAGCCAGCCGAACAGGTCGACGGTGCGCCTGGTACCAGCATGCTGGTGCGAGCGGTCGGACTCGGACGACTCGGAGGTGGCCGACGCGCCCTGCTGGGTCGCCGTGCCGGCCGCCGACGCGTCGGCCGAGCCGCCGGTGCTGGTGGCCGAGCCTCCGTTGCCGGCCGTCGCTGCGCCGCTCGTCGCCGACGTGGTGCCGCCGGTGGAGGTCGTGCCCTCGTCGGCGCCCGACGAGGAACCGCCGCCGCTGCCCGTGCCGTTGCCGGACTGGCTATTGCCGGTGCTGGCCTGGCCCCCGTCGCCGCCGGTCGCCTTCGAGCTGCCGCCGTCGGCCTTGCCACCGACCTGCTGGCCACTGCCCGCGGTCGACGAGCTCGCGCTCGAGCCGGAGCCCGAGCCGCCGGTGCCGGTGTCGGCGGTCGTGGCGTCCTGGGTCTGCGTCGCCTGGCCGGTGGCTGCCGACGTCGCGTCACCGCCGGTGCTCGCTGCGGTGCCGCCGTTGCCGGCCGTCGCGGCGCCGCTCGTGGCGGCCGTGTTCCCACCCTGGGCGGTGGAGTCGCCCGAGCCGATCGCGATCGCGTTGCCGTTGCCGATCTGCGTGTTGCCGGTGCTGGCGTCGCCGCCGTTGCCGCCGGTGGCCTGCGAGGCGCCGCCGTTGCTCAGTGCGCCGACCACCTGGCCGAGCACGCCCGAGAGCGAGTGCGACGAAGGGCTCGTGCCCGAGTCGTTGGCCAGCGCCGGCGCGGCCGAGATCGCGGTGAACGCCATGGCGGTCGCCATGGTCTTGCGTGCAGTCTTGATGCGCATGCGCATCTCCTTCGTGAATCGTGGTGCGTGGTGCCGCGCGGCGTCGCCGCGGCAGCAGAGCTGGGGGTACTCGCTCGGCTCGTCAGCCGGGTTGGCCCCATCCACGTGCCAGCTCGACGGGCGACAGCGGGGCCACCGGGGTCGAGATCGATCGGCGAAGCGTGCCCTGGCCGCGGTGCTGGACGAGCGCCGGGTGCACCGCGACGGTCCCGCCGCCGCCGGCGCCGGCCGCGCCCCCTGAACCGGCGACACCGGCGTGGTCGCAGGCCAGCAGGCTGCGCGGCGCCGGGCCGGGAAGCCGTCCGGTGGTGCCGGGCGGATGGCCCTCGGTCGCCGTCGGTGTGCCGGACCGTGCCGGCACCGGGAGGGGCATCATCACGCGTTGGTCGGAGCTCGGATCCCGGTCGCGACGAGGCTGCGTCTGCCGCGCCGCCGCGCGTTCCTCGCGCTGGACCGCGGAGTCCAGGTGGAGGCGTTCGGCGTCACGCTGCACCCGGTTCGGTCCATCGTGGCCAACGGGAGCACCGGTCGGGGCCGCGGCGGGCGCGGCTGCGGCCGGCGCGTCGTGCCGGCTGTCGGGGCGCGACGCCGAGGCCGCGGCAGGGTCGGCATCCGGTACGGCGGGTTTCGGCGAGTTCGTGCCACCCGACGTCGCAGCGGCCGCGGCGGCGACCGGGGTGACGACACGTGCCGCGAGCGCGGTCGTGATGGGCGCGGCAGCTCGGACGACCGGCTCGACGACCGGGTCGACCGCCGCGCGCACGGGCTCGGTCGTCGTGCCGACGGCGTCGGTGACGGGAGTCGCTGCCGCGGCGACCGGGTCCGTCACCGCGCCCGTCAGCGGCTGCGAGGCCGAAACGAGGGGGTCGACGGCTCGGGCCACCGAACCCGGCAGGAGGTCGTGGACGGCGTCGGACGTCGGCGAGGCCGACGCCGCGGTGGGCGTGGCGCCGAGCACGAGGGCGACGAGGAGTGCGGCGAGCGAGAGCGGCCGCGCGCTTGAGGGCCGGAGGGCAATCACGGGAATGGGGTGCCGGACGCTCGGTCCGACTCCTCCCTTCACCCAAGAGGGTCGGAGTGAACAGACGGTGACGATTCGAAGACGCTCGCGGTCACGAGCGGCCCCACGCCGGGCCGCGGCATCCGTGCTCTGCGATGGCACGACGCGCTCACCGGCCTGCGCCCGTTAGCGTTGGCCGCCGCTACTGCGCCCGCTCGTCCCAAGGAGATTCCCCGTGAGCCGCACTCCGCTCATCGCCGGCAACT
>JAQIJQ010000074.1:0-15374 GCA_036946195.1 Patulibacter minatonensis
CGCCAACCCGGATTCGGCCGACACCACGTGATCGGCGTCCCCCCAGGCCAGGCCTTCGAAGGGGATCTCCGGCGCCGCCGGTGGCACCACCACCGAGGCGCCCGAGGCTGCCTGCGCGGTGGCTCCCACGCGCGCTGCCGTCTGGTCGGCCGTCTTCTGGTCCGACGTGGAGCACTTCGGCGCGCGATCGACGACGATGTTCACGGCCGTGCCCGGTGCCCGCATCGCCCCCGCCGCTGGCACCTGCGTCCGCACGCGGCGCCCGGGCTGCGTGATGGTCGCGAGGTTCAGGACCTTGAGCCCCGCCTGCGTCAGCCGGCGCTCCGCGTTGGTCACGGTGAAGCACCGCACGTTCGGGATCTTCACCCGCTCGGGGCCGGCGACGACGAGGCTGACGAGCGTGCCGTTCGGGCGGACGCTGCCCGCGAGGGGAGTCTGGCTGACGATCCGGCGTGACGGATCCGTCGACGGGACCACCGGGCCGAGCTTCAGGTGGGCCGCCGTGAGGAGAGCGTCCGCATCGCGCAGGCGCTTGCCCACCAGATCCGGCACCGCAGCGCTCGACGGCGCGACCGCGACGCGCAGGGTGACGGTCGCGTCGGGACGCACCTTCGATCCGGCCTCGGGCGCCTGGTCGACCACGGTGCCCGACGCGAGCCCGATCACCACGCGCGTCTTCACCTCCGGTGCGCCCAGGAAGCCCTGCTTCTGGAGCACCTGCTGCGCGGCGAACGCGCTGGGCGTACCTCGCAGCTGCGGCATCTCCACCTTGGCCTCCGGTCGCAGAGCGGCGTACAGGGCGATCGCGATCGCCGCCAGAGTGAGCAGGACGAGCGGCACCCACCACGGGATCAACGCGCGACGCGCGTGTCGGATGACCGCGGGCGGGACGGGTGGCGCATCGTCGCTGGCGGTGACGGCGACCTCGAGCAGGTGCTCCTCGGGTCGGCCGAGGAGGCGCGGGGGCGTGCGGATCGCCAGGCGTGCCCGCCCCGTGTGTCCTGCGGGGATCGGATCGATCGGCCGCACCTCGCATCGGAGGTCGGGGTCGTCGAACGCCGCCGTCACCGCGGGGAGCAGGGTCTGGTTCCCGCGGTTCTGGATCGTGGCCACGGCGCGCGCCCTCCGGCGACCGCGCGTCCGCGCCGGCGCGACCGTGAACGTCAGGTCGGTGTACGCCTCGACGTCGAGCTCGAGCGGGAGGTGGCGAACTTCGCCGTCGCGCTCGGTCGAGCGCACGTTGAACGCGATGGCCCGAACGCCCGCGCCGGCTGAGGATGCTCGCGGCGGCGCGACGGTGACCAGCACCTCGCCTCCGTCGCGGCCGACCGGTCCGGCCGGCAGGAGGTCGAGGGAGGCAGGATCGATCGTCACCCACTCCGTGGGCACGCCCTCGACATCCACGCGGTAGCGGTGCACGTCCACTCCGACGTTGCGAATGCGCACCGTGAACGTGATCCGTCGGCCCGGAGCGACCCGCACGCGCGTGAGCGGTCCGTCGTCGGCCACGACGACGTCTCCCGCCTCGATGGCGACGGCGAATCCTTCGTCCGGCGGCGCCGCGGCGGGCGTGCGAGCAGCCGCCGTGCTCGTCGGTGGCGCCAGCGCCGCGTCCCAGGCGAGGTACGTCGAGCACCCGGCGCAGAAGTCCTGGCCTCGAGCCCGCGAGGGTCCACACTCCTCGCAGAAGTCGGTACGTCCGGCGCTCACGCGAACACCACCTCGTGCGCCGTGTGGATCGGCAGCTGATCGGCGAGCACGGCGGCCAACGCCGCCCGCTCGATCGGGCTGAGCGCGCCCTTGATGGTGACGGTCACGCTCGGCGCGGGCGCTGGTGCTGCCGCCGAATCGGGCGCTCCGAGCGTGACGACCCCGCCGTTGGCGATGGTGATGTCCCGGTCCGGCAGGACGAGCTCGATCACGAGCCGAAGCCCTGCCACCGTGCCGCGGGTGCGCGAGATCGAGGCGACGTGGAGGAGCAGGCGTCGCTTGGCCGCGAGACCGACCGCCGGCGGCCAGGCCATGCCGACGAACGCCAGCAGCACGTCGACCATCGACTCCGGAGCCGTGTGCGGATCGACGTAGGCCGGAAGGTTGTCGAGGAGCGCGACGACAGGATCGAGCACGCGCCCGCAGGCTTCGGCCCACCGCACCATGAAGGCCTCGGATCCGTCGGCTCGGGGCGAGCGGTGGATCGCGGGCAGCGACGCCGACAGCGTGCCGCGCGCCTCGAGGATCCGCGGAGCCGCCGTGGCATCGGAGGGGGCGCCGGTCGCCGCGAGCTCGGGGACGCTCATGCGCGGACGGCTCGCGCGACGTGACGCCCCGAGACGAGCAGCTCGTTCGGCTCCAGCGAGAGCTTCGCCAGGCGGTCGCCGATCGGGTGTCCGGTGACCGGATCGGCCTCGTACAGACGGATGAACTCGACGGCCTCGACGCCCGGCACGGCGTCGACGATCGGCGCGAGCTCGCCGACGTGCAGCGCGCGCCCCCACGACCAGCCGACGCCGTCGTCGCCACCGTCGTACGGGTTGATGAACCGGCCGAGCGCGCGCGTCAACGCGGCTTCGACCGTCCGCAGGTCGACGCCCTGCGCCACGCGCACCTCCACGGCCGCGATCGCCACCCGCAGCGGCACGGCGCTGATGTGGACCGAGGAGCCGATGAGCATCCGCTCCTCCAGGAAGTCACGCACGTGCTCCAGCAGCTCGGTGCCCGCGGTCGCCTGCCGGGCGTCGACGCCTGCTCGCAGCGCCTCGGGCCCGACGGCCGGCAGGACGTACACGCGCGCCGCGCCCGGCGTGTCGGTCGGCTGGCAGAGCGACCGACGCACGCCTCCGACGTGCAGCGCGAGGAGCGTCTCGAAATCGCCGGCGGTGACGGCTCGCTGACGCGTGCGCAGCTCCTTCGAGGCGTCGGCGCGGAGCATCGAGAGGGTGCGCGCGGCCGCGCCACCCGCCGTACGCTCGGGGTTCGTCACGGCCGCGACGCCCGGAAGGGCCGTGTGCAGCACCGAGATGGAGCCGGCCTCGACGTTGCCGGCGGTGCCCCCGCCGTAGCGATAGCCCCGCATGCGGATCGCGACCCCGACCGGCGGGATCGCGCCGTACTGACGCCACTCGCGCGCGTCGTGCACCGCCGGTCCGAATTCGATCTCGCCCGTGGCGACGTTCAGCTTGTAGTGCCGGTCCCGAGGACCGCTGCTCGAGAGATCGAGACGGTGCTCCCAGGCGATCCACCGATCCTCCGGCGGCCGGGTGGGATCTTCGACTTCGAGACACTCGGATTCGCCGGCGAGCGCCATCACCGGTGCGTGATGGAGCCGAAAGCGCTGCCCGGGCGTACCGTCGCTGTGTCCGAGGAGCTCGTCGGCCACCAGGACCGAATGCTCTGCACGGACGAGCGCACCGCATGCGCGCACCTCGAGTCGGGTCAGTCGCGGCGATGCGCCGTACGCGCGCGCACCCTCCGCGGGCTCGACCACCCCGCAGCGCAGCCACCAGCGGTGACTGTCGGCGCGCGTGAACGCCGCAGCCGAGCGCGGCACCTGGAGGCGAACCGAGCCGGTGGCGTAGTTGAGGCCACCGGTGCCGTCGTGCAGCACCGTCGCCTCCTCCCACCGTCCGCCGTCGGTCGACGCGAACCATTGCAGCGGCGGGCGCAGCGGATCGATCGACACGCCGCTCGCCTCGACCACGCCGAACGAGCACTCGAGCACCAGTCCGGCGATGTCCTGCTTGAACCCGAGCAGGATCCCGTCGCCGGGACGCGGCGGCGTGGAGAACGCCGCGATCCCGCCCGCGCCCACCTCCGCGACGCCGCGGGACACCCGGACCGTCCGCGCACCCCCGGCCGCATGCTCGAGGGCGAGCACGTCGAGTGCCACCGGCGCGATCACGCGCTCCGCCACGGTCGCGAACACCACCCCACGGCCGTCGCCGGTCGCGACCTCGCAGCGCTCCGGGATCTGCATCGGCAGCGGCGCATCCGGCGAGAGGTCGAACCGCACCTCGGCCGTCGCGGGCTCCGGCGGCCGCGCGGGGGTCCCGAGGAGCTCCAGCATCGCCACCTGGAGACGCTCGGGCAACTGGTTGACGCGGTAGAGCAGCACCTCGGTCATCCACGCGAAGAGCTCGATGAGGGTGATGCCGGGGTCCGAGACGTTGTGCTCGGTCCACTCGGGGCACGACTCGGCGATGCGCCGCCGGGCCTCGTCGACGAGCGACTGGAACGTGCGGTCGTCCAGCCGGACGTGCGAGAGCACGTCCGGGGTGACCCGCTCGGGAAGCTCGGGCAGCCTCACGTGCCGGTCCCGTCGGTCGGCACCACGTAGAAGGGATAGACGAGGTTGCGGATCGACATCGTCGCCCGGAGCTTGTACGTGAGCGTGATGAGCAGCACCTGGGCGCCCCCGGCTCGGTGCTGCAGTTCGAACGCCAGGCGTTCGAGCTCGACGCGTGGCTCCCAGCGGTGCAGCGCTTCGCGGATCTCGCGCTCCATGCGACCGAGCGTGCCGGCATCGGTCGTCTCGAAGACGAACCGGTGGATGCCGCAGCCGAACTCCGGACGCATCACCCGCTCGCCGGGCGCCGTCGACAGCAGGATCCAGAGCGCTTGCTCGACGTCCAGCTCGTCCGCCGCCAGCGCGATGCCGGGGGCCGAACGGCCGTAGCCGTCGGAGACCGGGCCGAAGGGGACGGCGAGCCCGGAGCCGAGCAGCGAGCGGCGTGCGTCGGAGATCATCCGAGCATCACCATCGGGGCGGAGATCTTCACCGTCGCGGAGCCCTTGATCTCGACGGAGACCCCTTCCACGCTGAGCGTCCCGTCCGAGCTCATCGTCACCGACGATGCGCCGTGGAGCGTGAGCGACGTCCCGCCGGTGACGGTCGCGGACTGCGTGGCACGCAGCTCGGCGTCGGCTCCGGCCTTCAGCGTCAGGGCGGTGCCGGCGTCGAGGGTCAGCGCCGCCTGCGCGCTGTCGTCCGTCGCGGCGGTCGTGAACGTCGCGGTGTTCGCGTCAACGGTCATCGCCGTCGCCGTCGTCAGCCCGAGCTTGCCCTTCGCGTCGAGCGAGAAGTCCTTCATGCTGCCCCACGACCAGGAGCCATCGGTCGTCATGAGCGCCCCGGGCTTCGCCTTGCCGTTGAAGAGGCTGCCGAGCACGAACGGATGCTGCGTGCTGCCGCCCTCGAATCCGACGAGCACCTCGTCGCCGATCATCGGCACCGTCACCAACCCGCGATCCTGCCCAGCGCCCGGCACCAGGACACGGGCCCACCACCCGTCCTGGCCGTCGGTGAGCGTCGGGTACCGCACCTTGACCCGCCCGAGCTGCTCGGGGTCGTCGAGACTCGTCACGACGGCGATCGCGAGCCGGTGGCCCCAGTCCCCGGCCCTGGCGGCGGGGCGGGGCTGCGCCGTGATGCCGGCGAGCGAGCGATCCTCCCGTCCATCGATCGAGAAGGTCGTCTCGAACGGCTGCCGCGACCGCAGCACGTGCCGTACGCCGCTCACGGCGTAGACGCCCGAGAATGCCTCGCCGACCCCGGTGATCTGCACCTGTCCGCCCGCGGTGATCGCCGGGTTGCCGAGGGTCGTGCCCTCTCCGGTGACGTACGCGTTCGCGTTTCGCGCCGCCGCCGCCGCGGCGATCTGCTTGGCATGGTCCGCGGCCATGACGGGCCGATCGACGATCGCCGTGATCCCGCTCCCGAGGGCATCGACGACGTCCTCCCGCTTGATCCCGGGCGAGCTCTGAGGGGTCGTGCGTCCGCCGCTCGCCGAGACGGCCTGCTGCGTCGCCGCGTCCCAGCCGCGGACCGTCGTGGTCGAGGTCTGGCCCATGCCCGTCACGCGTGGCGCGAAGCGCCGCAGCTCCTGTCCCATCGAGAGCCGCACCGGGGCGGCGGCGGTACCGCTCGAGGCCGCGCGGAAGTTCAGCTCGCGGCCGATCACCTTCACCTCGTAGTCCACGTCGGCGGCCAGACGCCACAGGAAGTCCCAGTCGGTCTCGTCGCTCTGCTGCACGTACGGCAGCGTCAGGCCGTCGTCGATCGTGCCGACGCCGATGCCCGCTGCTGCGGCGGCCTTGCGCGCGATCGCGCCGTAGCTCTCGTCGAAGTAGCTCGCGGTGCGCGGCGTGCGCTGGAGCATGACGCCGCGGTCGAAGGCCGACACGGTGAGCTTCGCGATGCCCGGGGTGAACTCTGGCATCAACGAACCCACGCGTCCGTCGAAGACCAGGGTGCTCGAGGCGCTCGCCACGCCGGCGAGCTTCACCGTCACGGACGCGCCGACCGAGAAGGTGCCGCGGTCGAGGATCTCGTTGGCCTCGTCCCACAGCACGAGCGCCAGGCGGTCGGGCACGCGGAGCCTTCCGTCGACGACGATCTCGACGACCGCGTCGCGCACCTCGGGTGCCACGGCCGCTCCGTTCACCTCGAGCGCGAACGAGGCGACCCCGACCTCCGGCGACGTCACGCCTGCCCTTGCAGGATCAACAGCGAAGCGCCGGCCGCGAGCCGCGTCGGATCCTCGACGCGGTTGAGCTCGGCGATCTCGATCCAGCGCTCGGCGTCGCCCAGGTACTGGTAGGCGATGAGAGGCAGCGTGTCGCCGGTCCGCACGACGTGCACCTGCCGGAGCATGTTGGCCCGAGTCGTGGGGTTCTGCCCCTTCGCCGTGGTCTGGCCGGCCTCCGGGACCGCCTGCTCGAGCGAGAGCCGCACGAGCGCGCGGAGCGGAGCGCCGCTCGCCCCGAACAGCTCCTGGGTGACGTCGACCGCCGTGACGGCACCGCGGAACGAGGTGTAGGCGCCCCACTCGAGCGTCACCGTCGGTGGGCGCTTCGCATTGCCGACCTGGATCGTCGGTTCGACGAGACCGATCAGCGCCTGCATCTGGGCCGGGAGATCGCTCGCCTCGCGCCCCGGCATGCCGTCGCGGCCGTGCAGCAGGAGCTCCAGCGAGATGCGCTCGCCGCCGGCGCCGGCGTAGTCGCGGTAGAGGCCTCCGTCGAGTCCCTCGCGCGCCTGCCAGTTCGCCGAGCGGCTCCGCTGGAGGGTGGCCGGGTTGAACCAGCACGCGATCTTCGTCCCACGTTCCACGTCGAGCGTCGCCTCGACGAAGCTCTCCGGGACGCCTTCAGACACCGGGCACCGACTGGTAGCCGCCGACCCGCACGATGCCGTGATGCGCGATCTCGAGCGATTCGGTCGCCGCGGAGCTCGCGCCGATGTTCGCGGACGGGCCGCTCCAGCTCGCCGGGTACGCAGCCGTGAGCGCGAACTTGTGCAGCGCGCGACGATCCGGGCCGACGAAGAACAGCAGGACATCACGCGACTCGATCGACGTGCTGTTGGCCCAGTCGAAGAAGATCGCCTGGTTCGTCACCCCGCGCCTGAGGGTGACGTTGGAGTGGGTGACGCGCCCGGGAAGCTTCCACGTGCCGTAGTTCGCGCCCCCCTCCGCGTACTCGTGGACGGCGATCTGCACGCCGAGCCCACTGAGCTCGAGGAACGCACCGATCGGCGGCCCTCCGGCGAGGGTGACGACGAACGCATGCTCGAGCGCCGTCGGAGCGGGCTTGCTCGCAGCGGGGCTCAAGGCCCGCCCCAGCCGCGCCGCTCCCGCTCGATGACCAGCTCGTCACGCAGCCGCTGCGCCACCGCCTCGTACATCTCGTCGATGGACGGCGACACGGACGCGGCGTCCTCGGCCGGACCACCGACGGGCGCGCCGGCGCCGGCGATCGCCGCGCTTCCTGCCACCTGCGGCGCAGCGCCGGACGCCGGGTCCCGCGGTGCGGCCCCCTGCAGCGAATCCAGGAGCCGGTCAGCGCCGCGCGGCAGCGACACGCTGCCGTGGACCGGAGCCTCCGCGGCCGACGCCGGCGCCATCACGTCGCCGAGCTCGTGGACGGGCACGACCCGGACCCGGTGCTGCGCCGACCGTCGGGCGACGGTGTCTCGCCCGTCGCCGGCGGGTGCCGACGCACGTTCGATGATCCGCGCCGAGCCGGCTGTCTTGGACGCCACGGACTTCACCGCCGCCGCGTGCACGCGGGGTTCGTCGGCAGCCGGCACCGGGACGGGCGCGTCGTCCGCGGTCGGCGCATCGGGGAAACGCGGCGTGCCGAGCAGGGGCACGAGGCCGTCCGGGACGACGCCCGTGGTCAGCCACTCCGCTGCCGTGCCGGTGAGACCGAGCTCGTCGGCGGCGCTCGAGACGCCGTCGACCGGCACGACCTCCCGCGGACGGGGTGCCCGAGCAGGCGCCGCGTCCTCGCTCGGACGCAGCCGCTGGGCGTTGTCGAACGCTGCGAGTCGGCGGGCCGCGATCCGGGCGCGGGAACGGGTGAGGGCGCGGCGCGCAGCGCCGCCGATCGGCGGACGTTCGCTCACGACGCCTCCAGGAGAAGGGCGTGGTGGAGCCAACGGCGACGCTCGCCGTGCTCGAGGTCGAGCAGGTCGTCGGCGCTCCAGTGCATCGCTCGACCGAGCCGGGCCATCTCCTCGTACATCGCGGTGGGAGACGGCCTCGTCATTTTGGGAGCGCAGCATCCTGCGCCGTCGCGAGCTCGACGTCGAGATCCTCGGAGCAGTGCGGGCATCGCACTTGGACGGTCGCGTCGCCATCGGTGTTGAGGCGCTCGTAGAGGCGCTGCAGGTGATCGAAGTCGGCCGCGAACAGCTCCTCGATCACCTGCTCGTCGATGCGGTCGATCGCTCCGATGAACCGCACGGTGCGAGCCAGGAGGTGCACCGCGAGGTAGGCCTCGTTGCGTCGCACCTCGGGAGTGGTGAGGGCCGTCAGTTCGTCGCGCGCGGTGGCGAGGCGCATGATGCCCTCGCGATGCGCGCCGCCCTCGCCGTCGAGGACGCCGATCGGCAGGGTGAACGCCACCTCGGTCTGAACGCCCATGCGGTCCCCGCTACTTGGTGCGGACGAAGCCCTCGTGCGCGAGCTCGAGCTCCTCGACGAGGATCTCGTTGCCGGAGGCGTTGAGACCGGGGCTCGAGTACTTGGCCGGCCATGCTCGCGTGATCGAGTAGGTGACGATGACCGCGGCCGTCTGGTCGAGGACGTTGATCGTGCAGTCCTGGCGGCTGGCGTCGACCTTTCCGTCGAGGATGTCCTTCCGCCAGTTCCAGAGCAGGAGGTTGGCGTCGACGCCGCGCTTCAGCGTGATGTTCGACCACTTCACCTGCCCCGGGAACCGCTGCGGCAGGGGCCGCCCCGTCGCGTCGGCGGCGGTGTGCTCGATCACCTGGTTCTCGGTCGAGAGTCCGCTCACCTCGGCGAAATAGCCGGCGGCCTCGGCACCGCCGAGATTGAGCGTGAAGATGAAGTTTGAGACGGGGGTCTGAACGGCAGCCATCGGTGGCGCTCCTTCTCAGGCGGGTGTCGCCGGCTACGCGCTCGGCTGGTACTGGCTGATCTCGAACACGACGAACTCGGCCGGCTTGACGGGGGCGACCCCGATCTGGATGTTCACCTGGCCGAGGTCACGCAGTTCTGGCGGGTTGGTCTCCGCGTCGCACTTCACGAAGAACGCCTCGTCCGGCGAGGAGCCGAAGAGCGCACCGGAACGCCACGTCGCCGTGAGGAAGTTCGAGACGGAGATCTCGAGGGCGCCCCAGAGGGTCTCGTCGTTCGGCTCGAACACCGCCCACGACGTGGCGTTGAGGATCGAGCCCATCAGGTAGTTGAACAGTCGACGCACGTTGAGGTAGGTCCACTCCGGATCCGAGCTCAGCGTGCGCGCTCCCCAGATGAGGGTGCCCTGACCGGGGAACGCGCGGATGCAGTTCACGCCTGCGTCGTTGAGCGCGCCCTGGCCGGCATCGTTCACGGTGAACGCAGGCCCGATGGCCCCGCCGAGGGTGACGTTCGCCGGGGCCTTGTGGACGCCGCGGGCCGAGTCGTTGCCGGCCCAGGCGCCGGCGATGTGGCCGCTGGGCGGCACGGCGATGATGTGCTTGCTGGCCGGGTCGAGCACCTCGATCCACGGCCAGTAGAGCGTGGAGAACTCGCTCGCGGTCACGTGCGCGCTGCGCCAGGCCTCCATCTCCTGGTTGTTGCGCGACGGCGGCGGATCGAGGATCGCCATGCGCCGGCCGGCCTCGCAGAACTCCACGACGGCATCCTGCACGGCCTTGATCTCATCGGGGTCGGCGGTCACGACCATCAGGTCGGGCACGCAGACCATCGTCACCTCGTCCACCACCGAGAGCGCCGAGAGGCCCGTCAGGTAGGCGGGGTTGCCGATGAACTGGTCGGGCGTGGGGCGCGCGTCGGCGGCCGGCACGGCGAGGAGCCCGTACTCACCGGCCTTCGGAACCGCCTCGCTCGACTGCAGCGCAGCGCCGCTCGCCAGCACGCGGACGAGCTTCGACTCGGCGTTGACGGCGTTCACGATCGAACGCTGGCCGGGCGTGAGCGTGAGGCCCTCGATCGTCTCGGTGACGGTCCCGTCCGTGAGCTCGAGCGTGTAGACGGAGGCGTGCCCGGCGTCGGTGGTCGCCGTCAGCGTGGCGCTGAACGCGCGAGCGACCGGAGTGGCGTCGGCCGCCTCGTCGTCGCCCTTCTTGCCCTTCGCCGGTGGCGTGCTCGTCAACGAGACGTCGTCGCGGAGGACGAGCGTGAACGGAGCGGGCACCTGGTCGCCGGCGACGCTCGGGAGCACGGCGAACGGACGGTCGGCGAACGACGGCGCCCCGACGCGCACGATCCAGGCCGTGCTGCCACCGTTCTGGAAGAACCCCTGAACGCTGTGCGACAGGTGCACCTCCGGGAGGAACACCCCCTCGTCGCTGCCGAAGGTGCGCTCGAACTCCATCCAGCTCGTCACCTTGATCGGCGTGTCGAGCGGTCCCCCCGGGGTGATGCCGACGAACGCCGCCACCGAGGTCGCGACGCCACTGATGGGGCGGCTCTTGCTCGCCACTTCGTTGATGAAGACGCCAGGGGTGTGGGTCGGCTGGCCGAACGGCATTGGCTCGTCTCTGCTCTCGGTGCGCTGGCCCCGTGGCCTGCGAGTTGCGGAACCTTCACACGCGCACTCCGGCCGCGCACCGGCCGAGCAGGCGGACCTTCGGGCAGGCGGTTGCCCGAACGGGCGGCACCGCGCTGCTGAGGATCAGTCGTCGATCGTGATCTCCAGGCGAGCTGACGGGACGGTGAGCTGCACGGGATGGGCCGTCCCCTCCACTTCGCGCACCACCGCTGCATACGTGCCCGCCGGGATGCCGCGCAGTCGGAATCCGCCGATCCGGTCGACGAGCGCCGCCAACCCGACGGCGGGCACCACGATCACCGCGCCATCGGTCGAGCACCCGCTCCGGAAGGCGAGGGTGCCGCCCTGCGTCACGCCAGCCGCGTCGTCGGGCTCGTCGATGGTTCCGTACCGCCCGGCGACACGGGCGTGGGTCACGGCGGGACCGCGCAGCTGCTCTTGGACCGACTGCACGACGGCCGTCACCCCGAGCTCGAGGCTCACCTTGAACGGGCCGCTGATCGCGTTCCAGAAGCTCGCTCGGTCGGTCGGTCCTCCGCGCGCGATTCGGGTCGTCACCGGCACCGGTGGATCCCCGAGCAGGAGATCGCCCGCGACATCGCCGGCCGGGAGCACGGGGTGCGCGAGGAGGATCGCCATCACCTGGGAGAGCAGCCGATGCTCGTCACGGATCGACTTCGTCCACGCGGTGATCACGTAGGAGCACTCGATCCGCATCGCACCGCGCTGCAGGGTCGCGGCGCCGTCGGCGTTGGTCGACGGATGCCAGCCACGGTCGCGGGCGAACTCCGCCTCGCGCACGTCGTAGAGGAACACGTTCAGCGCCGGAGCAGGCCAGCCCGCCGTCCCCTCGCGCGTCGGCGGCTCGAAGACCACCCTCACCGAGGGAATGCCCACGGCAGCCAGCTCGCGCTCGAGGAGCCGCCCGATCGCATCGTCGAGATCGAGCAGCACCTGGTTCGTGAGCATGGGGTGGGCGAGCATCGAACCGGACACACGGCAGCCGATACCGCATGAGGGGCGCGGTGCGAAGCCCGAAGGTGATGCGGATCGGGCGGGGCGTCCGCCCGTTCGGGCAGGCCGCGCGACGTGAGCGCAGGACCGCTCCGCCCGACGGCTCGCGATCCGCCGCACCGCGGTTAGGTTCGCGTCGTGACCCACCCGCAGCCGGCGCCGGTGAACCACAAGAAGCGCGACAACAGCGTGGCCATCCAGGCGCCCCCGAAGAGCTCGAACAAGAAGCAGAAGTCGTTCAGCAACTCGTTGCTGGCCAAGCAGTCCGCGACCCCGTCGAAGCCCCCGCGCGAGCTCGACGAGCCGATCATGATCGGCCACCCAGACGTCTACCGCGGCGGCACCAGGCAGATCCACCACCTCTCCAAGCAGCAGAGAGCCGACCTGCTCGAAGTGCTCCACGACCCGACGCTCCCGCTCGCCGAGGAGATCACCGTGAACACGGACGGCGGCAGGCGCGTCGCGCTCCGTGATCTGATCGGCGTCGGCGATCTGCTCGGGCAGATCACACGCGATTTCGAGCAGAAGACGACGAAGGCGACGAAGCAGTTCAACGTCCGAGGGCGCGCGGAGCCGACGACATCCGGCAAGGGCCGGCTCTACACGAAGCATCGGGGCTCGTGGCGATCGGCGAGAAGCACGGCCTCGACGTCCGCACGCCCAAGCAGTTCGAGCAGGACTACCCGAAGCAGAGGTTCGGCACCACCCAGAGCAAGCTGAACGTGAAGGACCCGGTGTTCGGCGGGAACCACGTGGAGGCGTTCGCGCAACCGCACGGCGTCGTCGCCTACTACGTCGGCCCGGACTTCCCCAAGCAGCGCGGGCCAATCCGCGCGCGAAGAGCAAGGCGAAAGCCAGCAAGGTGCCCGAGCCGAAGGCGGGCTCGAGCGTGTTCAAGGTCGGCAAGGTCACGACCGGGACGCTCGAATGGACCGACAAGCAGGTGACCGTGAAGGCGAAGATCCGCGGCGCGGTGCTCCGCGGCGACGTCACGAAGAAGCAGGCCGCCGCGATGGGGAACACCTCGGCCCGCGACTACGTCCTCGCACACCAGCCCCGGTGGACGAAGGCGAGCTTTGAATGGCTCCACCTGTTCGGATCGGCGCTCGGCGGTCCCAACGCGCTCGGCAACCTGGTCGCCGGCACCTTCGATGCGAACACGCAGATGCTTGCCGTCGAGCAGGGGCTGCGCAACTACTGCGCCAACGACGAGAACGACGTCACGCCGCAGAGCCCGGTCTACGTGACCGTCACCGCGAACCTCATGGACGGCACGTGGATCGCGGAGCACATCGCCTTCGCCGCTGAGCATGCCGGCCAGGAGCTGACGTCGGGCTCCTTTTCGGGCATCACCTCGAGCCGCTACAGCACGCTCGCGTTCGACATCTTCGGGGAGCTCGCGCTCGGGTTCGCGCTCGGATCGGGCGGGACGGACGAGGACTACTCCGACCGCGACGACTAGGTCGCCCGTGGCCTCCGCTCCCGTTCGCGCCACGCCGTGATCGAGCGGCTGGCGCCGGCCGTCTCCGCGGAGCACGGGAGCGGTCGGAGCACGCCATGCACGCCCAGCGGCGAGCCAGCCGGCCGGCACGAAGCCGGCTGAGGCGCGCCGGCCCAGGTCTTCAGCGCTGCGCGCCGAGGATCGCCAGGAGCTCGCCGATCGCGTGCCCCTGCTCGAGCGGATGGCGCAGCGGCATCTCCGCGCGGACGCTGTAGCGGTTGCGCCGCCCCCTCACGCTCGCGATCGAGGTAGTTGGCCTCGACGAGGTCGGCCACGATCCGCTGCGCCGCGCGCTCGGTGATCCCGACGCGCTCGGCGATGTCGCGCACGCGGATGTCGGGATCGCGGGCGACGCAGACGATGACGTGCGCGTGGTTGGTCAGGAAGGTCCACTCCGCCACGCGTTCAGCTTAGACGGCTGACCGGCGAGACCAGCATCACAGAACGCGATGTTTGACACACGACTTGGATTACGTCTATTTTGTTTCGCGTGTTCCAAAACATGCAAAACAGAACGCGAGACGTGGTGCGCCTTTCGGCGTGCCCGTTCGCGAGGAGGCCAGGCCATGACCATGTCCGCGCTGCTGCTCGGGTCCTCGCCCCGGGGGTCGCCGCCGCACTCGCCCCCGCTCACCCCGGCGCGGGGCATCCGAGCGGCTCGTGACGACCGCGACCGGCCTGGCCGCGCTCTGCGCCCTCGCGCTCGCGGCCGTCGTCGCACTCGGCGGCCGGGTACCGGAGCTCGCCCCTCGGCGGCCCCGACGACGCACTCGCGATCGGCCTGCGCGCGAACGAGCTGACCGTGATCCTGCCTCCTGCTCGTGACCGGCGTGTCGTGGATCGTGCAGCGCTTCGCGCAGCGGTCGCTGGCCGGCGACGCACGGGCCGGCCGGTTCTTCGTGCTCGCCGGCGCACTCACCACCGCCGCGGCGGTGACTCCGGCCGCGACCCACCCTGCTCACGCTCGTGGTCGGCTGGAGTGCGACGAGCGTCGCGCTCATCGCACTCATCGCGCTCTACCGCGGCTACGACGAGGCCGACGAAGGAGCCCGCCGGACCGCCACGGCGCTCCTCATCGGTGATGCCGCGCTCTGGACGGCGGCCGCGATCCTCATCGGCAACGCGGGGGCGGTGCGTCTCGACGACCTCGCCTCCGTGGCGCAGGCCCTCGACCCGGCGCAGGCCACGCTCGCCGCGGCCCTCGTCCTGGTCGCCGCCATGGCGCGCTCGGTGCAGGTGCCGTTCCACGGCTGGCTGCCGGCCACGCTGGCCTCCCCCACCCCGGTCTCGGCGCTCCTGCACGCCGGCGTGGTGAACGCGGGCGGCATCCTGCTGCTGCTCCTCTCCCCCCCTGCTGGGCCGCGCTCCCGTGGTGACGGCCGCGTGCCTGATCGTCGGGACGGCGACGGCCGCCGTCGGCACGGCCCTCATGCTCGCGCGGCCGGATGTGAAGGGCGCCCTCGCGCAGTCCACGGTCGCGCAGATGGGCTTCATGATCGCGGTGTGCGGCACCGGGCTCTGGCCGGCGGCGGTGGTGCACCTCGTCGCGCACGGCGCGTACAAGGCATCGCGCTTCCTGGGCTCCGGGAGCGCCGTGCAGCAGGTCGCCAGCTCCCGGCACGGCCACCGCGCGGCCGCACCCCTCCGCCCCGGCCGCGCTCACGGCCGCCGTGCTGGCCGCCCTCCCCATGGTCCTCACGGTCGCAGCGCTCGAGGTCGACGGTCACGAGCTCCCCGTGCTCGTCTTCGCCGGGGGCGCCCTCTGGCTCGCCGGAGCGGCCTGGATCGCCGCTGCACCGGGGTGGCGCGGCCTGCTCGGCGTCGGCGCGTTCTGCGCGCT
>JAQIJQ010000075.1:0-162682 GCA_036946195.1 Patulibacter minatonensis
TCTACGACTCGCCGACCGTGTCGGTGCTCGATGTCGCCACGGGCAGCGTCCGCGACCTCACCCCGACGGCCAACCACGGCGAGATCGGCGGCTCGAACAACCTGAGCGCGCCCGTGTTCTCGCCGGACGGCTCGCGCGTCGCGTTCTTCTGGCTGGAGAACGACACGCCCGAGGGCGTGCAGCGCTACCGCTTCGCGGAGGGTGCCCACGGCGGGCGGCGCGATCACCACCCGGTACGACGTGACCGCCGACGCGCGTCGTGACGAGCTGCCGAACACCGACTTCGACTGGGCGCCCGCCCCGGCGGACGGCCCGACCGACGACGGCCGGGTGGTGTTCACGCGCATCGCGACGGGACGGCAGCGGGCAGCGGCAGCTCCTCTCGGCCCGCCCCGACGGCACCGAGGAGCAGGTCGTCGCCTCCACCGGCAGCGAGAACGCCGAGCCGAGCCTCAGCCGTGACGGCGCATGGCTCGCCTTCCGCTCCAGCCGCGACGGCGACGCCGGCGACATCTACGTGAGCACGCCGGGCGGCCGCGCCACCGAGCGGATCACCCCGCACGGCGGGCGTGAGCGAATCGCGCCCGGCGCTCTCGCCGGACGGCCGCCGCGTGGCGTTCGTGCGTGGCACCGGCGCCGACCGCTCGATCTGGGTGCACGACCGTGAGACGGGCGAGGCGCGCGAAGTGATCGCGGCCGGCGGCAAGGGCGTCGAGGCGCCCGCGTTCCTCGGTGCGGACACGCTCGTGTACACCGCCGATCCGAGCGGCGCGTTCCCGCAGATCCGGGCGACGAAGCTCGATGGCTCCGCGACCCGCACGCTCGGCCAGGGGCACGACCCCGGCCGCTGCGCCCGACGCCGCGCACGTGGCGTGGGTGAGCGAGGCGGCGACCGGGAACTCGCAGGTGGTCGTCGCCAGGGCGGACGGCTCGGGCGCCGAGCGGGTGACGAACGAGCCGTTCGGCGCGCGGCACCCCGCGTTCGGCCCCGACTCGCGCTCGATCGCCTACGAGACCTCCAGCGGCCTCACCCGCGCACTGCTCGACGGCAGCCAGCCGTCGCTCATCACCACCGGTCCGACGGACCGCGATCCGACCTGGGCCCAGCAGTACGCCGCGCCGGGGCTCACCGTCGCCGACGCGCGCGTGGTGGAGGGGCACCGGCCCCGCGCCGGCCTCGACCCCCGCGCACGTCACGCTCAGCCTCACGCGGCCCGTCGACGAGGACGTGACCGTCACGGTGAAGACCGCCGACGGCACCGCCACGAGCGCGCGGGATTACGCCGCGCGCGCCGCGGCCACGCAGACGATCCCGGCCGGGACGACCACCTTCACGTACGACGTGGCGGTGACGCCCGACGCCATGGACGAGCCCGACGAGACGTTCGCCGTGCAGCTCTCGGGCGCCCTGCACGCCTCGATCACGCGCGCCACGGGCACCGTCACCATCGAGGACGACGATGCCCCGCCGGTGCTGCTCGCGGGCGACGTGTCGCTCGACGAGGGCGACCTCGGCGACACCGACGCCGTCTTCACCGTGCGCCTCTCGGCCGAGTCCGGCTGGACGGTGAAGGCCACGGCCCAGACCGCCGACGGCACCGCCGACGGCGACGACTACGCCGCGACGACGACCGCGCTCACCTGGGCGCCGGGTGAGCTCGAGCGCACCGTGCGCCGTGCCCGTTCACGGGGACACCCAGCCCGAGCCCGACGAGACGTTCTCCCTCGGCTTCGGCGACCTCGAGCACGTGACCGGCCCGGCGCGTGCCGCCATCGCCACGATTCGCAACGACGACGTGGGCGGGAAGACTCCGCAGACCGGCATCACCGGCGACCCGGCGGCGCTCGTGAACACGCCGACGCCCACGTTCACCTTCATCGGGAGCGTGCCGCGTGGCCTCTTCGAGTGCCGGGTCGACGGCGGCGCCTGGGTGCGCTGCACCACGCCGCACCGGGTGCGGGCGCTCGTCGACGGCGCCCACCGGTTCGAGGTGCGCGCACTCGACGGCGACCTCGTCGACCCGACGCCGGCGAGCCACGGCTTCACGATCGACACGGTCGCCCCGACGACGACGATCACGAGCGGCCCGCGGCGGGTGACGAACGACCCGGCGCCGGTGTTCACGATGTCGACGGACGACCGCACCGCGCGGATCGAATGCCGCCTTGACGGCGCGCCGTGGACGGTGTGCGGCCCGCGCTGGCAGTCGCCCAAGCTCCCCGACGGCACGCACGAGTTCGCGGCCCGCGCCGTCGACCCCCGCCGGCAACGCCGATCCGACTCCGGCCCGCGCTGAGCTTCCGCGTCGACACCACGCCGCCGACGACGAGCTGGGGCACGAAGACGGCGCCCGCGCCGGCGGCGACGCCGACGAGCTCGTCGGCGTCGGTCGGACTCGGCGACGGCGCTGCGCCGCAGCTCGGCGTCGACGGGCAAGGGTCGGTCAGCGTGCCCGTCACCTGCTCGCCGGCATCGCCGACGCCGTGCACCGGGCAGGTGAGCCTCGAGAGCACGACGGCCACGGCCGCCCGCGCAGCGACCGCTCGGCGCGCCGCCACCGCCACGCCGACCGGTGAGCTCGCCCGCACCGCCTACTCGGTGAGCCCGGGCGCCACTCTCGGGGTGCGGCTCCGCCTCGCCGCGAGCGTGCGTGCCCGCATCGAACGCACCGGCCGCGTGCTCGCCCCGCGCCCGGCTACTCTCGCCCGACGGCACCGCCGCGCCCGTCGGCGTGGTGCTCACGCCCGACCCGTCGGCACCGCAGCTGCGGTCGGCGGCCACGCGCATCGCGGTCGCCCGCGGTGGCCGCGTGACGGTGCTCGTCCGCTGCCCGGCGGCGCGCCGGTGCTCCGGTCGCGTGGAGCTGCGCCTCGGCACGCGCCGTGCCACTGCCTCGGTGCCGCTGCGCGGCAAGGCCGGACGCCTCGTGCGCGTGCCGCTCACCCTCACCCCGGACGCGGCGCGCACCGTCGCTGCGCGCCGCACCACCACCGTGTCGCTGCGGGCCACCTGGGGCTTCCCCGCCCAGGCCAAGGCCGTCGATCTCACCCTGTTCCGAGGAGCCCAGTCGTGATCCGCCTGCGATCCCTCCGCCGCCCCGCGGCGGCCGTCCTGCCCGTGCTCGCCTCGGCGGTCGCGCTCACCTGCACGGGTGCGGCGACCGCCGACGGCACCCTCATCACCGGCGGCCCGGGCGGGCCGACGAACCAGGATGCGCCCACGTTCACGTGGAGCGCGAGCGGCGCGGCCACCTGCGCCCTCGACGGCGCGCCGGCCACCGCCTGCACCTCGCCGTGGACCACGCCCGAGCTCGCCGACGGCCCGCACGTCGTCGAGGTCACGGTCGCCGGCGAGTCGGAGGCGCGTGCGTTCAGCGTCGACACCGCCCCGCCCGTGCTGACGATCGAGGACGGGTCCGACGTGCTCACCGAGCCCGTGACGACCGTCGCGTTCACGGCGGACGACGGCATCGGGACGCGCTGCGCGGTCGACGCCACGGAACCCGAGCCCTGCACCTCGCCGTTCACCACACCCCGCCCTGCCGAACGGCACGCACGCGCTGCGCGTGCAGGCCGTCGACCCGGCCGGCAACGTGAGCGAGCGCGCCCGCGTGGTGCGGGTGGAGGCGGCGCCGCCGCAGACCACGATCACCGCCGGCCCGGAGGGCGACACCGCCGAGCGCCGCCCGGCCTTCGCGTTCGCGTCGTCACGCGCCGGCTCCCGCTTCGCCTGCACGCTCGACGGCGCCGCGCCGATCGCGTGCGGCGCCGCCTGGCAGCCGGCCGAAGAGCTGCCGCTCGGCGCCCACACCCTGAGCGTGCGCGCCATCGACGCCGCGGGCAACGGCGACCCGACCCCCGCCGAGCGCAGCTTCCGCGTGGCCGAGTGCCAGACCAGCGTGCGCATCGGCGCCGTCGACATCGCCGCAGCCTGCCTGCGCAGCGACGGCGAACGCCTCACGGCCAGCGGTCCGGTGCGCATCAACGGCATCACGCTGAATCCGCGCGGTAAGGCCGGCGCGGCGACCATCACGATCGACCCGAAGGCGCGCACCGTGAAGGTGGCCGACGTGCAGCTGCGGGTCGGCTCGATCGTCCTCTACACGGGCGATCTCGACTTCACGATCCCTGAGGCCGAGCGCTTCACCCTCGCCACGATCGACCTCGAGACCCACAGCCGCACCGACGCGCCCGCCGCCGACAGCGAGGCCGCGCTCGATCTCCAGGGCGACGACGACGCGCAGGCCGGCGGATTCCCGCTGAAGGGCTCCGCGACGCTCGAGCTCGACCGGGGCGCGACCGTGCTGACGGCGACGATCGAGCTGCCCGCGGTGTTCACCGACCCCGAGGGCAACGGCCTCACGGGCACCGTGAAGCTCTCGGCCGACAACGCCCGCGGTGCGCGGATCGACCAGGCCCGCGTGACGGCGCCGCTCGCGTTCATCGGCAAGCTCGAGCTCCAGAACCTCTCGGTCGCGTTCATCGGCGACGGCAGCGGCGCGGCGAGCCCGACCTGCAACACGCCCTCGCCCGGTCTGCGCTGGGAGGGGTCGGCGAGCGTGATCGTGCTCCCGACCGCGGATCGCACGCAGCTGACGGACGTCGGCGTTGGATTCGCCGACGGCGCGCTCTCGCACGCCGAGGCCACCTGGAAGCCGGGCGGCACCGGCGCCGACCTCGGTGGCGGCGTGCGCCTGCAGCAGCTGGGCGTGAGCCTGTGCGCCGGTCCGCCGCTGAGGCTCATGGGCCGCGCGGCGCTCACGGCCATGCCGGGCGCCGACGGCAAACCGCGCCTGGAGATCCCGGACGCCGGCCTGATCTACACCGGCGGCACCGCCGGTGGCCCGTGGACGATCCGCGCCGAGGCGCCGGCCGCGACGCTCGGAGGCGCGATCCCGTTCGCGTTCCGCGACCTGTTCGTGCAGGTCAGCTCGGCCGGCGCCGTGAGCTTCGGCGGCGGCGTGAAGTTCTCCGTGCCGCTCAAGGGCGCCGCCGGCCCGGTCACCCTCGACGCGGCGGTCGACGTCGACGCCGAGGCGAGCGGGTTCGTCGAGGGTTCGCGGTTCAACGTGGAGCTCAAGGCGACCGGCTGCTTCAACGGCACGTTCACCGTCTCGTCCGCGCCGGCGGTGCCGTTCTCCGACGTGTGCCCCGGCATCGAAGGGCTCGTCTCGAGCACGGGCTTCGCGGTGTGCGGCAGCCTGCGCGTCGGCGGCACCGACATCGGCCGCATCGGCGCCGGCAAGGCGTGGAACGGCGAGCTGAAGTTCATGGCGTCGTCCTGCGATGTTGGCGCCTGGCGCGTCGCCCCGAGCGCGCCGCCGGCCGGCGCCGCACGCCTCGCCGGCACCGGGGCTCCGGCTCGCGGGTTCCGCCTCGAGGCTGGGCGACGCTCGGTGCTCGTCGCCGTCCGTGGCGCCCGCCGCGCGCCGCAGGTCACGCTGCGCGGCCCCGGCGGCACCACGATCACCACGCCCGCCGATCAGACGGGCTCGGCCCGCACGTCGACCGCGCTCGCGTTCGCGAGCATCGCGGCGCGCACCACCTACGTCGCGCTCAAGGCGCCGCCGGCCGGAGCGTGGACCGTGACGCCCGCGTCGGCCGACGATGCGGTCGCCGCGATCAGCGCGGCGCCGATGCTCGCCCCGGCCAAGGTGCAGGCGCAGGTGCTGCCGTCGGGCAAGGGCCACGAGCGCGTGCTGCGATACCGCGTGAGCGCGCGGCCCGGCCAGCACGTGCGGTTCGTCGAACGCGCCGAGGGCGTTGCCCCGCACGATCGGCACCGCCCGCGCGGCGTCAGGGCGACTCCGGTTCCAGCCGGCGGCCGGCCGCGGCGGACGCCGCACCATCCAGGCCCTGATCGAGCAGGACGGCGTGCCGCGTGAGCAGCGCGCCGTGGCCCGCTACACCGCACCCGCGCCGCTGCGGCCGAGCCGGCCGACGGCGCTCGCCGTGCGGCGAGCGGCCGGGTCGACGCCGGCGATCACCATCACCTGGCGCGCCGGGGCCCGCACCGCCCGGAGCGCGATCACCGTCGTCACCACGGACGGCCGCCGCCTGCTCTTCACGGCCCGCGCCGGACGGCTCACCGTGCCGGGGCTCTCCCCACGCCTCGTGCGCGAAGTGCGTGTCGTCGGCCTGCGTGCCGACGGTGCCACCGGCCCTGCCGCCGTCACCCGCGCGGTCGTCGGAGGCACCCGGTGATCCACCGCAGGCCGCTCCACACCCCTCATCCGACCCCAGCTCCAGCACCCACCCACACCACCCCGATGCCCCGCCGTCGCCTCACCCTCATCGCGCGCCGCGCCGCCGCCGGTCTGCTCCTCACGAGCAGCCTCGGGCTCGGCACGGCCGCGGCCGCCCGTGCCGACGATGCGCCGCAGTCGGTGCTCGACGGCCCCACCGGCCAGATCGCCTACGCCACGCCGACCTTCACGTTCTCCTCGAGCGAGCCCGGCAGCACCTTCGAGTGCCGGGTCGACGAGGCAGCGTGGGCCACCTGCGCCTCGCCGTGGAGCCCCACCCTCACCGACGGCGAGCACGTCCTCGCCGTCCGCGCGACCGACGAGGCCGGCAACACCGATCCGACGCCGGCCACCCGCACCCTCGCGGTCGACACGTCGGGCGTCGACACCACGATCGACGGCGGTCCGAGCGGCCTCACCAACGACCCGACCCCGACGTTCGCGTTCGGGACGACGAACGCCGGCGCCACGTTCCAGTGCCGCATCGTGGGTGAGCGCTCGCCGCTCCCGTCGTGGGGCAGCTGCAGCGCGCCGCTCACCACGCCCCACCCTCGTCGACGGGCCGGCCACGTTCGAGGTGCGCGCCGTCGCCCCGACCGGCAAGGTCGACCAGACGCCGGCGCGGCGCGCGTTCACCGTCGACGCGACCGCCCCGGAGACCGAGTTCACGGCCGGCCCGGAGGAAGGCAAGGAAAGCCCGAGCCGCACGCCGCGGTTCGGCTACCGGGCCACCGAAGCGGGCAGCCGGTTCGAGTGCCGCGTGGATCCGAGGGCCAAGCAGGACGTCGAGCTCGTCGCCTGGCAGGCGTGCGACACCGCCGGGTTCACGACCCCCACGCTGCGCGGCGGCTCGCACGCCGTCGAGGTGCGCGCGATCGATCCGGCCGGGAACGCCGACCCGACGCCCGCCCGCCGCACGTTCCGCGTGACGGCTTGCGAGCAGGTGGTGCGGTTCGCGCTCGTCGAGCTCCGCGGCACCTGCCTGCAGGGCGCCGGGACGGACGAGGCGCCGGTGTGGGAGTCCACGCAGCCGTTCAGCCTGAACGGCCTGCCGATCCCGGTCCCGAGCGGTGCGACCGCGGTGATCAAGGAACCGGTCGGCCAGACCGACGGCCTGCTCACCGTGCGGGGCGTGACGATCGCGCCCGCCGGGATCCAGCTCTTCAAGGGCGACCTCTCGCTCAAGCTGCCCGCGGGCGTGCAGGGCGACGAGAAGGAGGCGGTCAGCTTCTCGCCGGGCGGCAAGGCCTTCGGCATGCCCGTCGCCGGCAGGGCCGCGCTGCGGCTCGGCTGGCCCAAGGGCACCGACGAGCGCCGCGCCGTGCTCGCGCTGAGCATCGCGCTGCCGCAGGTGTTCAAGAGCGGCCCGAGCTCCGGCGCGGGCGGGCTCACCGGCGATGTGGCCGTGCGCATGGACCCCACCCACGGCGTGCAGCTCGACGGGATCAAGATCCAGATCGGCAACGCCTACATCGGCGGCATGGGCATCAAGTCGCTCTGCCTGAGCTACCTGAAGGCCGGCGCCACGTTCGCCGCCGGATGCACCGCGCCGTCGATCGGTAGGGGCAAGCCCGAGCCGTTCATCTCCTGCTCCACCGACACGGGCGTCGACCGCTGGGACGGCGCGCTCGCGATCGTCCTGCCGACGGCCTCCAAGACCGAGCTCGGCCTCTGGGGCGGGCTCTCCCGGCGGGCAGCTCAGCCATGCCGGCGCGTACGTCGACAACCTCGGCAACGCGGTGCCGCTCGCGCCCGGCGTGTTCCTGGACCGCGTCGCGATCGGCGTGTGCGTGCAGCCGCCGCCGTTCAAGGTGAAGGGCGAGGTCGGCATCGCGTTCGGGCCCGACTGGAACGGCCACAAGGCCGCGAAGATCAACGGCTGGATGCAGTACACGGACGCCTACGCCGGTGCGCCGTGGGAGATCCGCGCAGGCGGCTCGCTCGAGCTGTTCGACCGCCCGATGGCCGATGCGTCGTTCGCCTACGTGAGCAGCGGCATGGTCGACTTCGCGTTCCACGCCGGATTCGACTTCAAGGTCGCCAAGATCGACGGCGGTGTGGAGGGCTGGGTCGAGACCGTCGGCTCGCGCCGGTTCAACGTCGAGGGCAACGTGAGCGTCTGCGCGAAGCTGATCGGGTGCATCGGCGGCAACGCGCTCGTCTCGTCGGTCGGCCTCGCCGGCTGCGCCACGCTCAAGGGCAAGCTCTTCGACATCAGCGGTGGCGTGGGCTACAAGTGGGGCGGCAAGGTGAGCCTCATGGCCGGCTCCTGCTCGGTCGACCAGTGGCGTGCGCAGCGGGCCAGCGCCGCGCGCGCGTCGGCGGAGCCGGGCTCCGGTGACGGGGAAGGCCGCCGCCTGGAGGCGACGGATCCGGTCGTCGAGGTCGGCCGCGGCCAGCACGGCATCGCGATCCGCGTGCGCGGCGCAGGCGGCGTGCCGAAGGTCGCGTTCGTCGGCCCGGACGGCCGGCGCATCAGCAGCGATGTCGCGCCTGGCGCGGGCTACGTCGCCGACAGTCACATGCTCATGGACGACGAGGAGGGCCAGTCCCTCTCCGTCCTGATCGTCGACCCGGCCCCCGGGCGTTGGCGCGTGGAGGCGCTGCCCGGCTCCGTGCCGATCGCAGGCGTCGACGCCGCCGACACGCTCCCGAACGCCGCCGTGCGCGCACGGGTCACCGGCTCCGGCCGCAGCCGCGCGATCGCGTACAGCTTCGTGCCGGCCCCGGGCCGCACGGTCGCGTTCGCCGAGCTCGGCCCGCGCACGGCCCGCACGATCACGACCGCGAGCGGCGGCACCTGCGCCGCGGCCGCCGACCGCAGCGCCGGCCGCGTGTGCGGCACGGTGCCCTTCGGCCCCGCCGACGGCGGCGCCGGGCTTCGCGAGCTGCGCGCCGAGGTGCGCCAGGACGGGGAAGGACGCGAGTCGACGATCGTCGCGCGCTTCACGGCCCCTGCCGATCAGCTCCCGCCGCGCCCGCGCCTGGCGGTCAGCCGCAAGGCCGGCACCGTGACGGTGCGCTGGCGCCGGATGACCGTGGCGCAGACGATCAACGTCGTCGTCGCCACGCGAGACGGGCGCCGCGTGCTCTTCGCGCGCCCGGCCACCAAGGCCGGGAGCGTGCGCCTCACGGGCGTGCGCGCCGCGACGAGCGTGCGGGTGACCGCCCGCGGCATGCGCCTCGACACCCGCGAGGGCAAGGCCACCATCCGCACCCTCAAGGCCCAGCGGACCACCAAGACCACCACCGCCGACATCACCCGCCGGAGCGCCCGATGACCCGTCGCCCTGCCACCCCGGCCCGCGGCCTGCACCGCGGGCGCGGCCATCGCGCGCTGCGCGGGTTCACCCTCGCCGGCCTCGCAGCGGGCACGCTCGGTCTCGGGTTCGGCACCCCCGCCGCCCAGGCCGCCCGCACGAACGACCTCGCCAAGCCGGTCCTGCTGCTCGCAGGACCGGAGGTGGCCGGCGACCCGTGCGTCGCGATGCAGCCGATCCGCACGGCGATCCAGAAGTACACGCCAACGGTCGGCGGGCAGAAGCTCCGGTTCACGGGCGACTTCGAGGTGTTGGCGCTCAGCCCGGGCAAGGAGTGCGCCCGCAAGGAGTCCACCACCGCCCGCTCCGCCAATCTCGCCGAGGCTGCGATGGTGGTCGCCCGGCACATCGAGATGATGAACAGCGCCTCCGGCCCGATCGACGTGGTCGCGGCCGGCTCCGGTGGCCTGGCGCTGCGGTACGCGCTGCTGATGTCGGCGAGGAACCGCGCGGGCCTCACCGCCTTCGGCGCCGGCGGCTTCCCCAAGAGCCTGGCCGTCGAGGACGCCATCGCGATCGGCGCGCCGATGGACGGCAACCCGGCTCCTGGCAGCTCGTGCGGCGCCGCGCCCGCGCAGTACTGCGCAGATCTCAAGAAGGACGACGAGCACCCGGCGACCCACTGGCAGCTCCTGACGAGCGAGGCCGCGGGCGGGCTTGCGCCGCAGGGCGTTGGCGGCACCGACTGGTCGGTGATCGCGCTCGCGGGCGACCGGTTCGCGCCCGTCAGCAGCGCGACGGCGATGAGCCCGAGCCACCGCACGATCTACACCGACGATGCGCTGAACCTCGCGAAGGGGCTGGCCGACACGTCGGAGAAGCGCGATGCCAAGCTCCGCTACGCCCACGGCGCCGATGCCGAGTACACCGCGGCGACGAAGGGCGTGCACGTTGCCCAGCGCGTCGCGCAGGATGTCGTGTTCGGCACGTCGGTCGACGCACCCGGCGAGGGACCGGCCTACGCGCCCGGCTGCACCGGCTCCAACGACGACGCAAGCGGCGAGACCGTCATCCAGGATCCGCAGCTGCTCGGCTGGAGCGGCGACAAGCGCGCCGTGCGCCGCCTCAAGTTCGGGAACGTCGATGCGATCGCCGACTGCTTCAAGGCGGAGGGCGATCCGAAGGACGGGATCTACAAGGTCGAGGGGCCGGCGACCGTCCGCATCAACGGCCTCGACTACGAGCTGCAGCGTTCGTTCGTGAAGCTGTTCGTCAACACGAAGACGCGCCGCGTGTGGAGCCGCGGCGGCGAGGTGTGGGTGAGCCTGCCCGTCTCCGAGAAGGGCGGCCTGCACCTGTGGAGCTTCAGCGACGACTCGCGCAAGAAGCTCGACTGGAAGTACCCGGCGGACGGCGGCGCGATCCAGTCCGAGGACGGCACGCTCTTCGCCAAGGAGACCGAGGCCAAGCTCTTCGGGGCCGGCGTGAAGGGGGCCGTGAGCCTCTCGATCGGCAAGGGCAGCACGCAGCTTGCGCTCTCGGTCGAGCTGCCGGGCATCTTCTCCTCGCGCCTGACGGGCACGTCGATGGTGCAGTGCTCGGACGGCATCGACAACGACAAGGACAAGAAGACCGACGCCGAGGACGACGCCTGCACCGTGCCGTGGGGCGACTTCGAGGACCGCTCGCAGGCGACGGGCGTCGGGATGACGCTCGCGACGACCAACAAGTCGGGCCTGCAGATCGAGAAGGCGAACGGCAAGGTCGGCGGCGCGCTGCGGTTCGGGCCGTTCCGCTCGGAGGGTTCGGTGAGCGTGGAGTGGAGCCGGGCCGATGCGGAGTGGAAGGTGGAGATGGAGGCCAAGCTGCCGGCCGTCTCGAGCATCGGCGTCAAGCTCAAGCTCGGCTTCAAGGACGGCCAGCTTTCCTCGATCTACGGCGAGGCGAACTCGCTGAACATCCCGCTCGGGGTCGTCCGGGTTCTTCCTCCAGCGGTTCGGCCTCGGAGCGAGCGGCTTCCTCGACGAGACGAAGCAGACCGAGCTGATGATCGGGCTCGCGGTGTCGTTCTTCCGCAAGATCGGCGGGACGACGGCGCTCATGTGGGACGGCGACCTGACCGTCGGCTGGGGCGCGCCGTGGAAGTTCAAGCTCGAGGGGTCGACGTCCGTCGTCGGTCAGCAGATCGGCTCCGGCTCGGTCGAGTACGAGGATGGCTCCGGCGGCAAGCTGAGCGTGAAGCTCGGCCGGAAGATCAGCTTCAACGAGGGGGCGCTCGAGCTCACCCCGACGGGCACGCTCGTCGGGCAGGCGAGCAACTTCGGCGAGTTCGACATGGGCAGCCAGCTGCAGTTCTGCATCAAGGGCAAGGTGATGTGGAAGACCTTCGAGGAGCCGTGGTGCGCAGCGAAGTCCGAGATGCGGATCACCCGCTACAAGGGGCAGCCCGTCACCCAGGCGTTCTGCATGCGCTCGGGCGTGCCGATGCTCGGCGGCGTGCGCGTGGGCTACGTGGCCCGGTACTCGTACGACGAGTCGCGGCCGAGCACGCCGTGGCAGGTGAGCTTCGACTGGATCGCGGGCGCCTGCGACGTGGCGGACTACGGAGACAAGGCGAGCGGAGCGCGGGCGGCGCGGCTGGCGGATGGGGCGTCCGGGTCGGCGCGGCGGCTCGCCGGCGACGCGAGCGGCTTCGACATCGCGCCCGGTGCGTCGGCGAAGGTGGTGACGGTGCGCGGCCAGGGTGGTCAGGCGCCGCGGGTCACGCTCGTGGCGCCGGACGGCCGGCGGTACGAGACGCCCGACGACCGGATGGTCGACGAGTCGGTGGACGCGATGGTCCTCACGGGCCAGGGCGACACGACGGCGTTCGTGCTCGGCCGGCCGGCGGCGGGCCACTGGCGGGTCGTCACCGAGGAGGGGTCGCCGGCGCTGGCGGGCGTCGCAGCGCTCGACGTGCTGCCGCAGCCGAGGGCCACTGCTCGCGTGCGCCGTGGGCGCCATGGCGGCTGGGTGCTGCAGACGTCCGTCGAGCGGCAGCCGGGGCAGGTGGTGCGGTTCGTCGAGCGCGGCGGTCCGGTGTTGCGTGAGCTCGCGCGGTCGAGCGGCGGGTCGGCGTCGGCGGCCTTCACGCCCGGCTTCGGGCCGGGCGGCCGCCGCAGCATCGTGGCGGTCGTGGAGCAGGACGGGCGACCGCGGATGGAGCTCGAGCTCGGGTCGTACGTGGCGCCGGCGCCGCTGAAGCCCGGGCGCCCGGGCGCGATCCGGATCGTCCGGCGCGGCGGTGCGGTGACGGCGACGTGGGGCGCGGCGCGGCGCGCCGCCGGCGGCTACGAGGTGTTCGTGCAGTTGCCGGACGGCCGCACCGTCTCCCGTCTGCAGCGTGGGCGCCGGATCGTGGTGCGCGGCCTGCGCGTGCGCGGCGCCGTCGTGGTCACCGTGCGCGGTGTGCGCGCGGCGGACGAGGCCACGGGCGCGCCGCGCACGGCCCGCGGGGGCGGCGCGGCCCGTCGGCGTTAGGCGGGTGGCCGGTCACGGCGGCGTCTCGCCGTGACCGGTCGGCCTGCGGCGCTTGCGGGTCGCAGCTTCGTACGTTCGGTGCGTCCTCGTCCACGACTGGAGTTCCCTTGCCCAAGCTGCCCATCCGCACCGCCACGCGCCGCGTCGTCCCGGGGCTCGTCCTCGTGGAGGTCGGTCGCGCCACGCACGACCACTGGCGTCGCCAGCTGAGCGCCGCCCAGCGCAAGCGCGCCGTCGATCTGCTCAAGCAGAGCCACGGTCGCCCCGGCAAGCTCACTCCGCGCCAGCGCAAGCAGGCTCGTGAGCTCGTGAAGGCCTTCGATGCGTCGGGCTACGTGAAGCTCGTCGCGGCGACCGCTGCCGGCGCGAAGGCGCGTCAGCGGAGGCGCTGAGCGCGGCCGGACTCCCTGCGACCGGGTGCGCTGCCCGGTCGCAAGGAAACGTTCACCACCTCGTGCGCGAACGGCGGTTCACTCTTTCCCATGAGTGCTGTTCGCGTCGGTGTGGTGGAAGACAGCCGCGAGGACTTCCTCGCGGTGCAGCGGATCCTCGCGCCCGATGTGGAGGTGCTCCGCTGGCCGACGGGCGAGCAGGCGCTCGCCGCCTTCGAGGGGCGCGACCGGCTCGACGACTTCGCCCTCGTGATCGTCGACGGCAACCTCCCCGGCATGGACGGTCCGGAGGTGGTCGACGCCATCCGCCACATCCCGGGCGGCGACCGGGCGCGCCTCGCGGTGCTCTCCGGCTCGGATGACCCGGCGCTCGTCACGCGCGCGCTGCGCGCTGGCGCCGACTGCTTCGCCTCGAAGGGCAGCACGCTGCAGTCGCTCAAGAACGCCGTCGCGCTCTGCATGACCGAGGCCGACGCCCCGGCCAGCTGATCGAGCCGCGGATGCGAGCGATCCCTGGCTTGGCGCGGTGGGGCCGGTTCAGGCATCGTCACCGCCGCTGGATCGCGGCCGCAGCAGCTGTGCTCGCGGCTTGCGGCCTCTTGGTCTTCGGCCAGGATGGGGCACACGTCTCCACGTGGCGGGCGGTTCTTACCGGCTTGATCCTTGGCGTGGTGGTGTTCGCCCTCAATAGCGCCGCGGGCTCTCGGACCCGCAGCCGATATCGAGGGCAGCGTCGCTGACGCCGACTCCCGTTGGGTGTCCGCCGCCACGAGCCCTTGGGCTGGACACCGCTCGGCGGATGCCGCGCAGGGCCCGGTGGCGTCTGCCTGCACGTCGTTGCCCGCCCGGCGGGCGAGATTCGGCACTTACGTAACGGACAACACGGAAGGGGAACCGGTCATGTCCACACGAGTTGCCGCAGCGCTGTCCATGCTTGCCGCTCTGCTCGCCACTGACGCAGCGTCGGCGAAGGAGCCGAAGGTCGTCGGGGGGTCCAGCGTCGTCGCTCCGGGCGATCGTGCGTACCTCGATCTCGACGTGTCGGGAACGTGGTGTGCGATCTCGGTCGTCGGGCCTGGCGGCGCTGATACCGGCCCGGTTCGGCGAGTGTCGAAGAGTCAGCTGCGTCTGACGTGGAAGGTCGCCAAGGTTGCGGCTGGTGGGGACTACACCGTCACGGCCTCGTGCGCGACGAAGCGTAGGGGCTCGAACCCCAAGGCCGTCTCATCGACGGTGCGCGTCGCCTCGGGCTCCGGTCAGGCGGCGATGGTCAGGGCGGCGAGGATCTCGGTCGCCGCACGGTCTTCGAAGCGCAACGCCAAGCTCAAGCTGACGGAAGGCCTTCCGGCCGGTAAGGGCGACCCGCGAGACGCGAACGTCGCCCTCCCCCCGAACGTTGGCGGCGGCGAGTTCTCCACGTACTGGCCGCTGGCCACTGGAGCTCGAGCCACGATCACCGAGGCGGCGGGCGGGCGGTTCTCGCACTCGAGCCCCGCGACGAAGGACTCGATCGACCTCGGCCTGCCGCAGGGCACCGAGCTGCGCGCCGGCTTCACCGGCGTCGTGGCGCGGGTGAACACGGGCTGCGTCGTCGGGAACACGCGCTGCGGCTCCGGCTACGGCAACTACATCTACCTCAAGGCCCCCGACGGCACGTGCGCCGTGCTCGGCCACCTCTCGCAGGTCGACGTCGCGCAGGGCCAGCAGATCGCGCGCTACGACCGCCTCGGTCTCAGCGGCACGACCGGAAATTCGACCGGTCCGCACCTGCACTACAACCACATCGACTGCAACACCGGCGCGAGCTTGCCGTGGTCACCGGCTGAGGGCGGCCCCGTCAACGAGGGCGCGACCGTCACGTCCGGCAACGCCCCCGACGCTGCCGTTCAGGCGCCGCCGACGACGCCTACCCCGACCCCGGCGCCGCAGCCGCGGGGGTTCACCGTCGAGGACTCCTACCTCGGAGGCACCTGGGCGCGCACCGACCCCGACGACGGCACGTGGCACAACCGCAACGACCGCCCCGCCAACGGCGCCTACTGGTACGCCAACGGCCTCGGTGTCGCCGTTGACTGCGTCCGGCGTGCCGCCACGTACGTCGTCTCCAACAAGGATGGCCACAAGGAAGACTGGAACCTCTGGCTCCACGTCACGGACGGCAAGTGGTACCCAGCCGCCGCTTCCCGCGAAGCCAGCAACAACGCCGACACGTACGGCCTAACCACCTGCTGAACCACGCCGGTGTGTGACGTCATCGAGGCTTGGCGATCGCCCGCCAAGGGGGGCCACGAGCGCTAGTGGCGTCTGGCAAGAGGTCAAAACGGCGGAGCGGGAGTTGAACGTTTCGCGCAGCCTGGGCAAGGTCGTCAGCGATGCGGCGAGTTAGCTCTGCGTTGCCGCGCCTGTTTGGTACCGCGGTCGCCATCGCGGTCGGAGCACGGATCGCGTATGACCACGCTCGTGCGGCGATCGCAGTGCTCGCGCTCGGTGCCGTAGTGGCTGGCGTAGCCACGGCGTGGTCACGCGCGGCGGCAACTTCGAGGTGATCCCACTCCCAGCAGTCTGCGATCTCTGGCAACCCGTCGCCGATCGCGACCGCGACGTACACGTACGACGGAATCTCCCGCGTCACCCGGAGCACCGACGGGCGCACCAGCCAGTACGTCGACTACACATACGACAAGGTCGGCCGCCAGCTCACCGTCCCCGACAGCGATGGGCAGACGACGACGCTGACGTATGACGCCAACGGCAACGTCCTTACGCGCACCGCGCCGGGGCAGAGCTCGAGCTACGTCTACGACAAGCTCAACCGCCGCACCAGCGAAACGCTCAACGGCGTCACCACCACGTACACGTACGACAAGCTCGGCAACCTCAAGACGCTCACCGACGCGTCCGGCACCGTCACCTACGGGTACGACGCCGCGAACTCGTTGACGGCGATCTCCTCGCCGAAGATCGGCGGCGGCACCGAAACCACCGGCTACGACCCCGGCTACCAGACCGCTGCTGGTGCGACAACGCAGACGGTCACCGCGACCCTTCCGGGCGGCGGCAAGATCCTGCAGACGTTCGACCGCTCCGGCAAGCTGATCCGCGTGGAGGCGCAGAAGGCTGGTTCGCAGACGCTCAAGCAGACGTTCTCCTACGGCACCGCCAAGAACTACCTGCAGAGCAAGACCACGCAGATCGGCAACACCAGCTCCACCACGACCGGTGAGGCGTACACCTACGACGTCGGCGGACAGCTCAAGACCGTCACCGCCTCGACCAACGGCACCGCGACCGGCACGACCGCGTTCACGTACGACGCCGCTGGCAACCGCACCAGCCGCGTCTACACACCGACGGGCGGATCCCCGACGACCACGACGTGGGCGTACAACGAGAACAACCAGCTCTGCTGGTCACTGAACGCCGCCAGCTCGACGCTGTGCAAGGGCAAGGCACCCGGCGGAGTTGACACCGGCTCCTCGACACCGTCGCCGTACGGCGGCCCGCCCTCCGGCGCGACGACGTACACGTACGACAAGGCCGGAAACCAGCTCACCGGCGGCATCACCGCCACCTGGGACGCCAAGGGCCGCATCGACCTCCTCGGCTCCAGCTACTCGAGCATCCTCTCGCCGAATAACAACGAGCTCGTCGCCCTCGGCAGCGACACGTTCACCAACACCGCCCTCGGCGTCTCCCGCATCACCGTCGGTGGCAACACCACCGCCCTAACTAGTTCACGCCGTCCGAACCTGCGTAGAGGTAACGGTTGGCCTGGCGCAGGTCACCAGGCTGCAGCAGCGGGTCCTGCTGCGTCCAGCGTCCGGTGGCGGGCTGGTAGAAGCGGGCTCCGTAGTGCAGCAGGCCGCCTCCGATGTCGTGTCCACCTGCGAACTTGATCCAGGTGTCCGGGCCACTCGCCGACGCGGTCGGCCACCTCACCGCTGCCGCGATCCTCGCGGGTTTGCACGGCACCCCACCCGGCGAGCTGTCCGTGTTCATGTGCGGCCCGGCGGCGCTGCTCCGCACCCTGCAGCACGACCTACGTGGCGCCGGCGTGCGCGCCCGCAACATCCACCGCGAACACTTCGACTGGCGCTAGCCGCCGCGGCCGAGCTGCCGCGGCCGGGATCCCAGCGGCTCGCGGACTCGCGTCGATACGTTCGCCGGCGTCGCGACGACCGAGCCTGCAAGGACCGTGCGCATCCGCCACAAGCGCGTTCCAAGGCCAGGGCAAGGACGCGCCAAGCGCTGGCGCCGACCGTGCCGGGCAGTGAAGCGGGCCGATCGGCGGCCCGCACTGCTCGAGAGGAACTCCCATGAGTCAGGCTCTTCAACCACCAGCGCCGTGCCGGCAGACGCCCTCACCGCACGCGCCATCGCATGCCTGCGCCACGGCATCGCCGGCCGCGTCGCCGCGCCCGGCGAGCCCGGCTACGAACTGGCCAGGCCGTGGAACGTCGCCGTGCGGCAGGAGCCGGTCGTCGTGGTCGAGGCCACAGGCGCCGACGACATCGTCGCCACCGTGCGATGCGCCGCCGCCCACGGCCTGAAGGTCGCGGTCCGCCGGACCGGCCACGGCGCCGTGCACATCGACGGCCCGACGGTGCTCGTCCACACCGGTCTCCTCGACGAGATCGAGGTCGACGTCGAGGCCCGCACTGCGCGCGTCGGCGCCGGCGCGATCTGGCAGCAGGTGCTCGATGCCGCCACGCCGCACGGCCTGGCGCCCCTCGTGGGCAGCTCACCGAACGTCGGAGTCGCCGGGTTCCTGACGGGTGCGGGCATCGGGCCGTTCGTGCGCACCTTCGGTCTCTCGAGCGACCACGTTCGCGCGATCACCGTCGTCACCGGCGACGGCCGCGTGCTCCGCGCCACCCCGAGCGACCACGCGGAGCTGTTCTGGGGCCTGCGAGGCGGCAAGGGGACGCTCGGCATCGTCACGGAGGTGGAGATCGATCTCGTCGACCTGCCCGGCTTCTACGGCGGGGCGCTCTACTTCGGCGCCGACGATGCGGCCGTCGTCATCGAGGCATGGCGCGAGCTGTGCGCACGCCTGCCAGAACACGCGAACACGTCGCTCGCGATCCTCCAGCTGCCGCCGCTCCCGCAGATCCCGGCACCCATCGCCGGCATGATGAGCATCGCGGTCCGCTTCACCACGACCGAGCCGAGCGACGTGGGGGAGACGCTGCTCGCGCCGCTGCGCGCCGCCGCGACGCCGATCCTCGACGGCATCGCCTCGATGCCCTACGCCGCCGTCGGCGCCGTGCACGCGGATCCCGTCGACCCGGTGCCGAGCTCCGAGACGAGCATGCTGCTTCGCGAGTTCCCCGGCCAGGCCGCCGAGCGCCTCGTGCAGCTCGCCGGACCAGGCAGCGGCTCGCCGCAGACGGCGGTCGAGCTGCGCCTGCTCGGCGGCGCGCTCGCGCGTCCCGGCGCGCACCGCAGCGCGTTCTCACACCGCGAAGCCGCGTTCACCGTGCTCGCAGTCGGCGTGCTCGCACCGGAGACCGCCGAGCTCGTGCCGGGGCACGGCGCTGCGATCATGGACGCCCTGTCGCCCTGGTCGACCGGAGGCACGCTCCCGAACTTCACGACGACCGACGACCCGGAGCGGCTTGCACGCTGCTACGACGACGACACCCGCCACTGGCTCGGCGCCCTCGCCGACCAGCACGACCCTGCGGGCGTGCTGCGGGTGGGCCAGGTGGTGCGCACCGCCGGGTAGTCCCGGGTGCTCCCGCGGGCGCGTTCACCGGTCGCCCGCCACGTCGCTCGACACCACGCGCCGGCCCGCCGGCGGATCACAGTCCTCCTCGCCGAGCCCGCGACCGATCGCGGGCTCGGCGAACGTCGTTGCTGGGCAGGCGCCCCTCGGTCGGCCCACGCGCCGGCCAGTCGGCGACCGGCCGATCGCCGCACGCGAGCACCTTGCGGCCTCCTAGCCGCGGCCTAGGGGCCACCAAGGGCGACGGCGCAAGGTGCCTCCATCAACCCCTCCAGCAGGACCAGCACATGCGTCTCGAACCCACTTCCATCCCCACCTCGCCCCGCCGCTCGCGGCGCCTGATCGCCGCCGCGGCACTCACCGCGGCCAGCACGCTCGCGCTGACCGCCCCGGCATTCGCGGACTCGATCGTCTACATCGACGGCGGCAACGTGTGGAGCGCCTCGCCGGACGGCACGCGCAAGGTGCAGCTCACCGACGGCGGTGACTGGCACTCGCCGACGCAGTCCGACAACGGCACCATCGCCGCGGTCGAGGGCGCGAGCAACCTCATCACGGTGATGGCCGCAGATGGCCGACCGATCCGGACGATCGCGACGGCACAGGCCCGCGCCGGCGACGGCACCACGTTCGCACCGCGTCCGGTCGAGCTGAGCTTCTCGCCGGACGGTGGGCGGATCGCCTACTCGTACGTCGCGAACTCCTGCTCCCCGGGCGTGAGCTGCGGCACGATCCAGCGGTCGACGTTCTACACCTACGCGAACGTCACCGAGGCGACGCCGCAGAGCATGTTCGGCGAGCAGTTCAGCGTGAGCGACGCGGAATGGGTCACGAACGACCGCACGATCCTGTTCGGTGGCGCGGGCACCGCGATCTCGCTCGACGATCTCGCCGGTGGCGGCGATTCGAGCTTCACGAAGTGGATGCCGTGGATGCAGAAGGACGTCAACGACGGCGAGATCAGCAAGGACGGCCGGCACCTCGCCTACGTCTGGGACTACGGGCTGAACACGAAGATCTCGATCGACACCCTCAGCGGCGACCCGCGCACCGCCCCGTTCCCGGCGCCGAGCACCCCGTCCTGCGAGACGAGCCGGGACGCGAACTTCTCCGATCCGACGTGGTCGCCGGACGGTCTGAGCCTCGCGTTCCACGACACCGACGGCATCGAGATCCTGAGGTTCTCGGCCATCGCCGCCAACAGCTGCACCGTGGCCGGCTCCTCGATCCTCGGTCCCGGCGCCGAGCCCGACTGGGGGCCGGCCAACCCGCCCGCGGCTCGGTACGCGCCGGCAACGCCCGCACCGCCGGCTGCCGGCAACGGCGGCGCAGCGACGACCGGCGCGAACGGCGCGGGCACCGCGACGACCAACAACGCCGGCAACAGCTCGAAGGACGGGACTCCCATCAGTGGCCTGCCGCGTCCGGGCGCCGTCAACGGTCCGTCGGGGAGCGTGACCGTCGTCTCGGCATCCGTCCGCAGGAGCGCCCTGCGCCGCGGCACGGCCACGCTGCGGCTGCGCGTGAGCGCAGCGGGCCGCGTCGACGTCCGCCTCACCTCGGGCGTCACCACAATTGCGACCGGTCACGCAACGGCGAAGGCGGCAGGCACCGTCACGGTCAGGCTCTCGAAGGCGGGACGCAAGGCGCTCGCGGCGCTGCGCGGACGGAGCGCGGCGCTCGTCCGCAGCACGCTCAGCGCGTCGGACACCGAGCGGGTCGAGGGCTCCGGTCCGGTCACGGTTCGCTGAGTCGCTGCCCCGGTGGACCTCCCGCGCGACCCCGCACCCTCGTCACCGGGCTCGGAAGGCCATAACCTTCCGAGCCCGATGGCTCCGTCTGCGCACCATCCCTCACCGCGCAGCACGATCACGTTCCGGCTCCTGGGTCCCCTCGCCGCCGAGCGCGCACCTGCGGAACCGGATGGTCGGCCGCAGACCCTCGCGCTCGGCCCGCCGAAGCAGCGGGCCGTGCTCGCGCTCCTGCTCCTGCGCCGCGGCCGGATCGTGAGTACCGACCAGTTCATCGCGGCCATCTGGGGCGAGCATCCGCCGCCGAGCGTGCTCGGCAGTCTCCAGGCCTACATCTCGAACCTGCGCCGGATCCTGCGGCCCTCCGCCGAGGCGAGCTCGCCGATCGTGCTGCGTGGGCCGGGCTACCTGCTCGACATCGACCCGGCGCAGGTCGACGTCACCGGCTTCACCGAGGTGGCGCGCGAGGCCCGCGCGGCACTCGATGGGGAGCAGTGGGAGGCGGCGCTCGCGCTCGCGGAGCAGGCACTCGCGGCGTACGAGGGAGAACTGCTCGACGACTTCCGCGAGGAGTGGTGGGTGCAGGCCGACGCCAGCACGCTCGAGGAGCTGCGGACCGAGTGCCGTGAGGTCCAGATCAGCGCCCTCCTGGCGCTCGGGCGCATCGCCCCGGCGATCGCCGTCGCGCAGACCGTGCGCACCGCCCATCCGCATCGCGACCGCGGCTGCTGGCTGCTGATGGTCGCGCTCCACGTCGGCGGGCGCAGCTCCGAGGCGCTCGACGAGTTCCGCCGGCATACGGAGCTGCTGGACGACGAACTCGGCCTCGTGCCGAGCAACGAGCTGCGAGACCTCGAGATGGCGATCTTGCGGCACGATCCCGAACTCGCCGCCTGGCCACGCAAGGCCCGCTGGACCGGAGCGGGAGAGGTCGCCGAGCCGAGGACGCCCGAGCCGGCGCCGGCAGCTGAGCCCGCGGCCCCCGAGAGTCCCGTCGACGACGAGGGCGCCACCCTCGTCGGCCGTGCGCGAGAGCTGCAGGAGATCGAGCGCGCCCTCGCAGAGGCAGTGGGTGGCCAGGTGCGGTGGGTGGTGCTCACCGGTCCCGCCGGAATCGGCAAGACGCGCCTTGCGTCCGAGCTGGGTGCGCGCGCCGCTGGCGCCGGCGCCCGCGAGGCGTGGGCACGCTGCTCCGAGGAGGACGGTGCACCCGCGTGGTGGCCGATCCGGCAGATCATCCGCGGCCTCGGTCACGACCCCGATGCGCTCCTGGAGCCCCCGCCGGGCGTGGGCACCGACGAAGCGCGCTTCGTGATCTACGAGCGCGTCGCGACGTTGATCGGTGGCCAGTCGCTCGTCGGCACTCCGATCATGGTGGCGATCGACGACATCCAGTGGGCCGACCGCACCTCCGCGCGATGCCTCGCGCACCTGGTCGGCGCCCTCCGAGGGCTGCCCCTGATCGTGGCGCTGACGTTGCGCTCGGGCGAGGCGACCGACGCCATCGAGCCGCTCCTGGCGGCGCTCTCGCGCGCCGAGGGGCGGCGGCAGCTCGAGATCGGTCCCTTGGACGGTGCTGCGGTCGCGGAGCTCGCCGGCCGGGTCGCGACCGATCCACTCAGCGCCGACGAGGCGGTCCAGCTGGCGCATCACACCGGCGGCAACCCGCTGTTCGTCAGCGAGTTCGCCCGCCTTCCCGCCGCTTCGCGCTTCGAGGGTGAGGCGCCGTTCGCCGTGCGGTCGGTGCTCGGTCGACGCGTGGGGAGCGTCGACGACGAGGTCCTGGGCGTGCTGCGCCCGGCGGCCGTGCTGGGCGATGTCGTCGACATCCGCGCGTTGAGTGCGGTCACCCAGCGCAGCGCCGATGCCCTCGCCGACCTCCTCGACGAAGCCGCCGACGCGCGTCTGCTCGTGCCTGCACCCGAGACCGGTGGCTATGCGTTCGCGCATGGGCTGATCCGCGACGAGCTGCTCGCCGCGATGGCGCCGCTGCGCCGTCAGCGCTGGCACGCACGGGTCGCCGACGCGCTCGCGGCTTCCACCGACGCCGACCGCATCAGCCAACGCGCACGGCACCTCGTCGCGGCCGGCTCGCTCGTCGAGAGCGCCGACGTGATCCAAGCGTGCCGTCGGGCGGCCGAGAGCGCGGAGACCCGGTGGAGCTCCGAGGCGGCGGCCGAGTGGTGGGCCGAAGCGGTGCGCGCCTACGACCGTGAGCCGATCGCCGGAGCGGCCGAGCTGCGCGACGAGCTCGTCATCGCACAGCTCGGTGCGCTCTCGCGCGCCGGCCGCGGGCAGTCGGTGCTCGACGTGCTCGACGGCGAGCTCGTCAGCGCGCTGCGCGCCGGCCGCGCCGCGACCGTCGGTCGCCTTGCGGCCTCGCTGGTGCGGTGTGCCGGGGCGTGGCCGTGGCTCGCGTACGGCGACCAGCCCTTCGCGATGCTCGACCGTCTCGCGAGCCTGCGGTCGTTCGTGGCCGACGATGCCGCGGCGAGCGCCCGGATCTGCGCAGCGCTCGCCGTCGGCCACGCGTACAACCCCGATCCGTCGATCCGGGCGCAGCTCACCCAGGAGGCACTCGGCCACGCCGCCGAGGTCGATGACGACGAGGTCACGTCGGATGCCGTGATGGCGCGGCTCATCGCCTTCTCCGCGGTCGCCGGCCACGAGCAGGAGTGCCTGGACCTGCTCGCACGGCTGCGCACGCTCGAGCACTCGTATGCCGAGGTCGACGTCGCGATCGGGCAGACGCTCGCCTCGCTCGCCTACCTCGCGCTCGGCGACGTCGTGCAGTCGGAGCTGGTCGTGCGTGAGGCCGTCGCCGTGAGCGAGCGACTCGGGCTGCCGGTGCTGCGGCTCCAGCTCCGGTGGATGCAAGGCGCGCTCGCGGCGTGGCACGGCAACTGGGGCGAGGCGCGCCGGCAGAACGCCGTCGCGACGCGCGTGCACCTTCTCTCGCAGATCCCGTCGGTCGGTCCGATCCAGCTCGCCGAGCACGGCCTCGCGCTCGCCGAAGGGCGGATGGATGAGGAGTCGACCGACGAGACCACACTCGAGCGGGACGCCTGGCAGGCGGCGATCGCCGCCGCGCAGGGCGACCGGATCGGCGCCGAGCGCCATGCGACCGCCTGGCTCGACGGTCTCTCGACATGGACGTGGGTCACGCTCGGGTGCCTCACCCTGCTCGGCGATGTCGCCGCCGACCTCGAGCTCGCCGAGGTGGGCGCCCGGATCGTGCCGCTGCTGGAGCCGTACGCGGGCCAGATCGCCAGCCTCGGCCACAGCGGGTTGATCGGCCCCGTCGACCTTCCGCTCGGTCGCCTGCGCCAGCTCGCGGGCGACCGCGTGGAGGGCGAGCGGTTGCTGCGGCAGGCGCTCGAGCTGTGCGAGCGCACCGGCGGCCATCCGTGGGCCGAGCGATCCCGGTCTGCGCTGCTGCGCTGAGATGCGGGTTGCGCCGGCGCGCCGTCCGTGGCACCATCGACCTGTGCAGACCCTGGCTCGACACACGCGCATCTCCGCGCCCGTCGTCCTCGTCCTGCTCGTCGTACTTCCGCTGTAGCGGGAGTACTCCTCTCTCGCTACGACCCCAGGAGGGTCTCCCATGCTTTCGCTTTCCAGCGTCGCGCTCGTCGCCGTACTCGCTCCCGCCACCACCGTTACCACCGCCCCGCACTTCGAACGGGAGGCCGAGTCATGCGCGCCGCCGACGCCCTGATCGCCGCGATTGCCCGCCGCGGCGTGAACACCGTCTTCGGGATCCCCGGAGGCGCCGCGCTGCCGCTCTACGACGCTCTCGCCGAGGCCCCGCACATCCGGCACGTGCTCACCAGGCACGAAGCCGCCGCAGGCCACGCCGCCGAGGGCTGGGCTCGACTGAACGGTCGACCCGGCGTCGCCCTCGCCACCTCCGGACCGGGCGCCGTGAACCTCCTGACCGCCGTCGCCGACGCCTGGATGGACTCCGTCCCCGTCGTCTTCCTGTGCGGACAGGTCGCGACCCACCTACAGGGCACGATGGCCTTCCAGGAGACCGACGTGGCCGGCATGGCGGTCCCGATCACCAAGTACGCCGCGACCGCCCGGCACGGCGACGACCTCGCCGCCATGTTCGACGCCGCCTACGAGCTCGCCGGCTCCGGCCGCCCCGGCCCCGTGCTGCTCGAGATCCCGGTCGACGTCGCCAAGGCGCCCGCCGTGACCACTGCGAGCGAGCCGCGTTCGAACGGCACGCCCGTGAGCGGGCTGTCGGTGCACGATCGCGTGGTCGCCTACAACGGCCGGCGACCGCAGCCGGCGGGCCTCGCGCCCGACCCGGACGCGATCGTCCGCGCCGCCGCGCTCCTGCGCACCTCGCGGCGGCCCGTGGTGCTCGCCGGAGGCGGCGCGATCGCGGCCCGCGCAGGCCGGCTCGTGCGCAGCGTCGCCTCGGCGCTGCACGCCCCATACGTGAGCACCCTGCACGGGCTCGAGGTCGGGCGCGGCGCCGGCTGGCTCGGGATGGCCGGCGTGTACGGCACGCCCGCCGCCAACTGGGCGCTCCACGAGGCGGACGTGATCGTCGCCGTCGGCGCACGCTTCGACGACCGGCTCACCGGCCACCTCGACGGATTCGCGGAACGCGCCGACGTGATCCACATCGACGCCGACCCATCCGAGCTCGGGCGGCTCGTCCCGGCGACGGTGGCGATCCACGCCGACGCCCGGCTGGCCCTCGAGGCGCTGATCGCCGAACTCCCCGCCACCTCGGACCGCGCACCGTGGCGGGCTGCGATCGACGACCAGCTGGCCGCCGCGCCGACGATCCCGCCGGCCGCCCACGCCGGCGAGGCGGCGCTCGACGGGCTCAGCCGCCGGATGGCGCCCGATGCCGTGGTGACGACCGACGTCGGCCTGCACCAGATGTGGGCGGCCCGCCGCCTGGACCTCGGCGGCGACCGGCGCTGGCTCACCTCCGGTGGCGCGGGCACGATGGGCTTCGGCCTCGCCGCGGCGCTCGGGGCGCAGGCGGCCGAGCGCGGCCGCGAGGTGGTGTGCGTGACGGGCGACGGGTCGCTCCTGATGCACGTGCAGGAACTCGTCACCGCAGCAGCGGAGGGCCTGCCCGTGAAGGTGCTCCTGCTCGACAACGCCTGCCTCGGGATGGTGCGCGCCCAGCAGGACCGCTTCCTGGGCGGGGCGTTCGCCGCCGACCTGGGCGCCGGACCGGACTGGGAGCAGCTCGCCGCTGCATGCGGCGTGACCGTCGCCTCGTCGGTCGCCGAGTTGCTCGCAGCCCGCGGCCCCGCGCTGCTGCGGGTCGTCGTCCCCAGCGAGGCCGAGGTGCTGCCGATGGTCGCCCCCGGCACGAGCACCGCGGTGATGGTCGGCTAACCCGCGAGCGCCGAACGTGGATCCTCCGACGGCACCGGGGCGGAGGATCCACGCGCGCCGGCGCGGAGCGTCCCGATCGCGGCGGCCAACAGGCAGGACGCGGCGCCGACGGCCAGGCCGACCCGCGGTCCGGTGCCCTCCGAGATGGCGCCGATGATCGGGGCTCCGATCGGCGTGCTGCCCTGGAAGGTGACGGCCCAGAGCGCCATCACGCGGCCGCGGAACGCCGGATCGGCGCCGAGCTGGAGCGTCGTGTTGCCGGTCGACATGAAGCTCACGCTTCCCGCGCCGACGAACAGCATCGCCACGAGCGCCGTCGCCAGGCCCGGGGCGATGGCGACGAGCGCGATCGCCACGCCGAAGCCGACGGCCGCCGTGCTGAGCGCGCGGGCTCCGGTCCGGCGCCGCGAGGCGATCACGAGGCCGCCGACGACGGCGCCGACGCCCATCGCCGACGTGAGCAGGCCGAACGTCTGCGCCCCGCCGCCGAGGGACTCGTGCGCCAGGAGCGGCAGCACGACGGGGAACTCGTACGCGAACGTGCCGACGACGGCCATCATCACGAGCGGCACGCCGAGCTCGGGCGTGCGCCGCACGTACCGCAGGCCGTCGCGGAGCTGGCCCTTGCCGCGGGCGAGCGGCGGTGCCGGATGGAGCTCGTCCGTCCGCATCACGAGCAGCGCGAAGAGGACACCGGCGAAGCTCACCCCGTTCAGCACGAAGCAGACGCCGACGCCGAACCCCGCGATGAGCAGGCCCGCGAGCGCCGGCCCGACGGCGCGCGTCGCGTTCACGAGGATCGAGTTCAGGCTGACCGCGTTGCCCACATGTGCCGGCCCGACCATCTCCATCACGAACGACTGCCGCGCGGGCATCTCGACCGAGACCACCACGCCGAGCGCAGCGGCGATCGCGAACACCATCCACAGCTCGACGGCTCCCGTCAGCGCGAGCACGCCGAGCACCAGCGACAGGCTGCCGTGCACCGCCTGGGCGACGAGCAGCAGCCGGCGCTTGTCGAGGCGATCGGCGAGCACGCCGCCGTACGCCCCGAGCAGGAGCACCGGGAGGTACTGCGCCGCGAGCACGGCCCCGACCACGCTGCCCGATCCGCTGAGCTCGAGCGCCAGCCACGAGAGCGCGACCGCCTGCATCCACGTGCCCGCCAGGCTCACCGCCTGCCCACCGAAGTACCACCGGTAGTTGCGCACCCCGAGCGCCGCGAAGGTGCGGGAGCCAGGTGGGGGAGGAGCGGTCGTCACAGGCGGAAGGGGCGTTCCACCTTCACGCTAGTCGCCCGCCGGCGGTGAACAGAATCCTGGGCGGCCACGGCGACCGACGTTGCCCGTTCAGCGCCGCTCTCCGCCCTCGTGCGCGAGCTCGACCCGGTTGCGCCCGAGGCGCTTGGCCTCGTACAGCGCGAGATCGGCACGGCCGAGCGTCGCCGACAGGTGGGCGTCGTCGTGGTCGTAGACGGCGACGCCGATGCTCACGGTCACCGTGATGGGGCCCTCGCAGGTGTCGACCGGCTCCGATGCGACGGCGGAGCGCAGCCGCTCGGCGAGGATCGTGGCGTCGTCACCGGTGCACGGCAGCACGAACGCGAACTCCTCGCCGCCGTAGCGCCCGACGATGTCGACGGTGCGGATCAGCGCGTGCAGTCGAGCCGCGACCCCGCGGATCACGTCGTCGCCGGCCGCGTGGCCGTAGGTGTCGTTGACGCGCTTGAAATGGTCGACGTCGAGCATGAGTGTCGCGAGCGGCAGGTCGTACCGCTGAGCCGTCAGGAACTGGGTGTCGCCGAGCTCGAAGAAGTGACGGCGGTTGTGGACCTGGGTGAGCTCGTCGGTGGTCGCCATCCGCTCGACCGCCTTGAAGAGCCGTGCGTTCTCGTGCGCGATCAGGCCCTGGCCGGTGAACGTGGCGGCGAGCCCGAGCTTCGCCTCGTCGAGCAGCCCCGGTTCGTCGGTCGCCATGAGCACGATCCCCGCGAGCTCGCCGCGCGCGACGAGCGGCACCGAGAGCCAGGCGCCAGACGCTCCGAGAACACGCTCGGCGGGGGGTGCCGCCCATGATCGACTCGCTCATCACCTCGGGCTCCGTACGGCTCGCGAGGTGGTCCAGGAACGGTCGGTCGGCGTCGGTCGCGAGCGCCGCGCGGGCGTCGTCGAGCGCGAGGTCGCCGGAGACCGTCGGCACCGACCACTGCCCGGTCGCCGCATCGCGCAGCAGCACGGCGGCGCGGTCGTAGCCGATCACGCGCCAGGCCCGCTCCAGGGTGCGGTCGAGCACCTCGACCGGATCGAGGGTGGTCGCCACGTCGGCCATCGCATCGCGCAGCGCCTCGGCGAGGCCACGCTGCTCGCGCTCGGCGGCGACGGTGCGCTCGAGCTGCGCGGCGCGCGTGGTCTCGAGCGCGACGGCGATGTGGGCGCCGATCGCGGAGAGGATGTCGCTGTCGCCCTCGCCGAAGATGCCGCGGGCCAGGCGCGAGTCGACCTTCAGCACGCCGAGCACGCGACCTTCCACGAGCAGTGGGCACGCGAGGATCGAGCGCAGGCCGTGCTGCACGGCGCTCTCGGCACCGATCGCCAGCGCCTCCTCGGCGCCGGTGATGAGGAGCGGGGAGCGCGTCTGCAGGACCCGCTCGATCACGGTCGCCGACCAGCCGACGCCTGCGCCGAGCAGGTCGGTGCCGGCGGCGTCGCGGCAGGCGCTGAGCTGCAGCTCGCCGTGATCGTCCGTGAGGAACAGGAAGCCGCGCTCGGCGCCCAGCAGCGCGACGACGTGATCGAGCGAGATGTTGGCGAGCTGCTGCGGATCGTGGGTGTGGGAGGCGGCGAGGCTGAGCGCGAGGAGGGTGTCGAGCGTGCGGCGGCTGCGCAGGGAGCCGCTGCTGCCCTGGCCTCCGCTCGTGCGGGATGCGCCGAGCGACCGGCCCACGTTCGATGCGTCGCCGCGCGGGCCCCCATGGCTCGGCACGATCACGACGCCGGGCGCCGGGCCGACATCGCGGCGCAGGCCGTCGAGCAGGCCGCGCCAGCCGTGATCGGCAGCGAGCCGAAGCGCGATCTGCGCCTGCCGGCCGGCCTCGCTCTCCTCGCCGCGCTCGCGGGCGAGCAGGCAGCGTGCGCGAGCGATCTCGCAGTGCACGCGCAGGTTGTCGCAGGCGATCGCGACGGTCTCGGCGCGGCGGAGCGTGCGCTCGGCCTTGGCCGGCTTGCCCGAGAGGCGCAGCAGGTTCGCGTACGCGACCAGGTTGTACCCCTCGAACAGGGGAGCGCAGCGCGCGCGCCGCACGATCTTCCAGCGGCGCCGCGCCTCCGCGAGGTGGGCCGCCCGGGCGACCTCGTCGTGCATCCGCTCCGCGAACTCGACGTGCACCGCGAACGGCTGCGCCACGTGCGCCTGCACCCAGGGGTTGGCGGTCCGCGGATCGATCCCGAGCCCGTCGGTGGCACGGATGGCCTCGAGCAGCTCGGCGCCGTACTCGCCTTGGTCGCGGAAGTACCGAATGAGGGCGCCGAGGTACGACTGGTGGCGGTACGCGTTGTTGCCCGCGAGCCGACCGAGCTCGTGCACGGCCTGCCGCAGCTGCGCGGCCTCCGTGCGCTCGCCGAGGGTCTCGAGGGTGATCCAGCCCATCAGCAGGTACGGGTTCTCGCCGGTGCCGGAGGCGCTGGCGCGTACGACGCGCTCGTGCACCGAACGCCATTCGCGGAGCGCCTCGCGGGTGTGGCCGCGCAGGTCGAGGTTGTAGGCGACGGCCCCGGCGGCCATGAGCAGATCGGAGGTCTCGAGCCAGCGGCCGTGGTCGGCGAGCAGCCCCTCGCCGGCCGCGCCGGCCTCGCGGGTGCGGCCCGCGGCCTCGAGCGAGAGGAAGCGGTAGAGCTCGGCGTAGGCGAGCGCGCTCGGGTCGTCGATCTCCTTCGCGATCTCGACGGAGCCCTCCACGAGGCGCGTGCGCAGCCGGAACGCGCCGAGCGAGGCGATGACGACCGTCGTCGACGCCATCACCTGCGCGAGCTGCCGCGAGGCCCCGAGGCGCACGGCGCGAGGCAGGGCGCGGAGGATGAACGCGGCGACGCCCAGGGGCCGCATGCTGATGTACGACACCTGCCCGCCGGCACGGAGCAGGTCGACCTCCAGACCGAGCGCCTCGCGGGCGGCGGGCTCGGTGACGGATCCGAACCCGCGGCGGGTCGCGAGCATGACGAGGCCGACGAGCGCGCTCGCGATCGTCGAGAGCAGCAGCCGCAGGCGGCCGGTGGGCAGCGGGCGGCCGAGGGCGGCGAGGCCGGCGTCGGCGGCGGCCTGGGCGCCGGCGGCGTCGTACACGCTGAAGAGCGTCTGCGAGCGGTGCAGGAGCACGCGGGCGCGCTGGATGCCGTCGCTGCTCTCGGCCAGCACGCGGTCGGCGTGGGCATCGGCGCGGGCGACGTCGCCGACCTGTCGCAGCGCGATGGCCCACCGCTCGTGCACGTCGAGGTCGAGCGGCCGGCCGAGCTCGTCGGCAGCCTCCTGCGCCGCGGCGAACAGCTCGGTCGCGCGTCGTGCGCCGTGCGCGGCCAGGGCTGCGTCGGCACCGCGGATGCTCCAGCTGAGCCGGCGGGCGGCCGTCCCCTCGCGCGGGGCGTGCGCGAGGTGGTGCGCGATCGCGAAGGTCTCCTCGGGCGTGGCCTCGAGCCCCGTGCCGCGGGCCTCCATGGCGTCGGCGAGCCGCAGGTGCAGGCCCGCCCGCGCGCCGTCGTCGAGCGGTGCGACGAGCGCCTCGCGCACCCGCTCGTGCGTGAACGCGAACCGGTCCGGTCCGCGGCGCTCGATGAGGCGCTCGGCCAGCGCCTCGGTGCAGGCCTCGACGGCCTCCTCGAGCTCGAGCTCCGCGGCGCCGGCCGTGACCGACACCGAGAAGCGGTTGCCGGCGACGGCGGCCGCCGTGAGCAGGGTCCGCGCCGGGGCGCCGAGGCGGTCGACGCGGGCGAGCACGAGCCCCATCACGTCCTCTGGGAGCGCGAGCTGCTCGAGCCCGGTGCGGTCGACGAGCAGCGTGCCCCAGGAGGGGCGGACGAGACCGGCGTGCGTGATGGCGCGGACGTACTCCTGCAGGGCGAACGGGTTGCCGCCGGAGCGGTGGTGCAGTTGGGTGACGAGCTCGGGATCGAGGTCGACGCCCCCGAGCAGCGCCGAGAGCAGCGTGCGGGTGCTCGGAGCGGAGAGCGGGGCGAGCGCGACGCGCGTGGCGAGGAGGTCGCCGACGGCCTGCTCGAACGGCTCGCGCAGTTCGACGCTCGTCGCGTCGTCACGGCTCGTGCCGACGACGAGCAGCGGCGTGTCGGCCAGCCGGGCCGCGATCTGGGCGAGCACCTGCAGCGTGGTCTCGTCGAGCCGGGCGACGTCGACGAGCCGCAGCACCGCACCCCCGTGACGCGTGGCGAGCTCGAGGAAGAACCGGGCGATCGCGGCGGTGTACTGGTCGCCGGTCAGCTCGGGCGCCGCGCTCGTGCTGCGGCCGGTGAGCGCGGCCAGACGCGGCGAGAGCTGCGCGACCACTGCGCCGGCCGCATCGACGGCGTCCCGCACCTCGCGGCGCGCGCGCTCGCGGTCCGCGCCGTCGAGGGAGGCCAGGCGGGTGAGGTGGCCGTCGATCGCCTCGCGCAGCGGCGCGAGCGGTGTCGGGTCGCCCGTCACCGAACGACCGGTCAGCTCGAGCGCACCCTGGCTCGTCGCGACGCGGCCGAGTTCGCGCAGCAGCCGCCCCTTGCCGAGGCCGGCCGATCCCTCGATCAGGGCGACGCTGCCGTGGCCGCGGTGCGCCCGATTCCAGGCCTCGCGCAACGCGCTCGCCTCGTCGTCGCGTCCGATGAGCGGCAGGTCGTGTGCCGCCGCCCGCGGGTCGTCGTGGGTGGCGATGGCGAAGTCCGCACGGCCGGGCTCGCTCGCGGCGAGGCGCTCGAGGTCGCGCGTGAGGCCGGCAGCGGTCTGGTAGCGGTCGTCGGGGTCCTTCGCGAGCAGTCGGGCGACGATCGCCATGAGCGACGGCGACGCCTCCGCCGTGGTCGTGACCTCCGCGAGGGCGGGCGCCCGCACGGCAGCATGCAGGCGGACGAGCTCGCCGACGTCGTCGGCCTCGAACGGCGGGCGGCCCGTGAGCATCTCGAAGAGGACGACGCCGAGCGAGTAGAGGTCGGAGCGGCCGTCGATGGCGCGGCCGAGCAGCCCGGTCTGCTCCGGCGGGCTGTACCGGACCGTCCCGACGGTGGCGTCGCGCGACTGGCGGGTGCCGGCGCGCGTCACGAGTCCGAAGTCGATGAGCTTCGCGTGACCGTCGGCCTGCACGATCAGGTTCGCGGGCTTCACGTCGCGGTGCACGAGGCCGGTGGCGTGCGCGGCGGCGAGCGCCCCCGCAGCGTCGAGCGCGATCCGCACGGCCGTCGGCTCGTCGAGGGCGCCGCGCCGCACGAGCACGTCCTGGAGCGTCTCACCGTCGACGAGGTCCATCACCAGCGCCGGGCGTCCGTCGATCTCGCCGACGGCGTGGATGCGGATGAGCGCGGGGTGGCGCACGTTCGCCAGCACCGCCGCCTCACGTTGGTAGGTGGTGCGGGCGGCGTCGGAGTCCGGGCGGTCGCGGAGCACCTTCACGGCGAACTCCACCGGTCCACGGCGCGCGCGGTGCACGATGCTCGCGGATCCGCGGCCGAGCTCGCCGAGGAGGGTGATCCCGGCCAGGGGATCGGGAAGGAGCGCGTTGGGGGTGGAGGCGGCCGTCATCGAACTGGACCAATCACTTGCGCAGTCAGTCAGCCGGCTCATCGGTCGCTTGCCCCATCCGCTTCACCAGAGGAGGCAGGAGCAGGGTTTGGACGGTCCGGATCTGGACGTTCCGTGGATGGCGGCGGTCGAAATTCGAGGCGCAGCTCCGCTCGGCGGCGAGCGCCTGCGCGCCTCGCTGGCGGCCGGTCAGTTCGCGGGCTGCGGGGGCACGCCGAGCATCGCCGCGGCGCCTGCCAGCACGATCGCCCGCGTGCGCTCGTGATCCGGCCCGTCGGCCCGCAGCACCAGAGCGGCGGCCACCCCGTCGATGAGTCCGACGAGGGCGATGGCGGTCGCGCGCACATCCTCGGTGATCGGGCTCGTGAAGAGCCCGGCGTCGCGGCCGTCCTGGACGAGCTCGCCGAGGTAGAGCCACCACTGCTCGTAGATGCGTCCGGCGTCCTCGCCGATCTCCGCGTCGCGGCTCGCGATGCGCCAGAACTCGAGCCACACCCGCCACGAGTCGGGGTCGTCCGGCGAGTCGATCGCCCCGCGGATGAACTCCTGGATCCGCTCCCAAGCGCTCAGCGTCGAGTCGTGGGAGAGGTCGCGCAGGACGGCGATCTCGCTCGCGGCCGCGGTCGACACCGACTCGAGCAGCATCGCCTGGAGCGAGCCGAACGCATGCTGGAGCGTCGTGACGGGGACGCCGGCTGCCTCGGCCACGTCGGAGTAGCGCGTCCGGTCGATGCCGCGGCGAGCGATCACGGTGCGCGCGGCCAGGAGCGCCCCCTCGCGATCCAGGGTGGGGGGCCGGCCGACGCGCCGGCGCTGGGGCGGTTCGATGGGCCGGCCGCTCGTCACGCCGCCACTCTCGCAGAGCAGGGTGCTCCTCGCCACCAGCCCCTGAACGTCCACGCGCCAAGCGGCAACGCGCCAGAATGCAGGTAGGAACTGGTATTCCGGGTTCTCCGTCACACAGGTTCTGGGTGTACCAGTCGACGTCTCGGTCATGGAGCGCCCCCACTCCGCAGTTCGCGCGTTGCGCGAGGCCCTTCCCCGCGGCCATCGACTGCCCCCCGATCTCTGGCAAGCACGTCATCGCGCGATGGTCGTCGTCCTGCGGTTGCACGTCGTCGCGCTGCTCGCGTGGGGGCTGCTGAAGGGCTTCCCCGTCTGGCACTCGGTGCTCGACATCGTCCCGGTCCTCGTGCCGGCCTGGTTCGCCGGCAACGCGTACCTCAGCCGGCGGGTCCGAGAGGTCTGCGTCGCCTTCGGGCTCCTCACGAGCTCGGCGGTCGTCGTCCACCTGATGGACGGCGCCATCGAGGGGCACTTCCACTTCTTCGTGATGGTCTCGCTGCTCGCGCTCTACGAGGAGTGGTTCCCGTACCTCTTCGCCTTCGGGTACGTGCTGTTCCACCACGGCGTGATGAGCGCGCTGTCGAGCGCGTCGGTGTTCTCGCACGGCGATGCGATCGCGCACCCCTGGACGTGGGCGGCGATCCACGCGTTCTTCATCGGCGCGCAGGGCATCGTGTGCGTCGTCGCGTGGAAGGTCAACGAGCAGGCACGCGACCGCGCCGACGAGAACCGCGAGCGGTTCGGCAGCGCGTTCACCGATGCGCCGATCCCGATGGCGCTCGTCGACATGGACGGTCGCATCGTCGAGGTGAACGGCGAGCTCGACCGTCGCTGGGCCGTCGCCGCCGGACCGGACGTCGCCGTCGTCGGGCGCCGGCTCAGGCACCTCGTCGACGCCGAGGACCTCGCCGGCCGGTGCTTCCCGGGTCTCGACCACGTGGAGGTCCGCCACGGCGACCGCTCGGGCTGGGGTTCATGGCACCATGCGCCGCTGCGCGCAGCCGGCGGCGAGCAGACGGGCTGGATCAGCCACTGCATCGACATCTCGCAGCGCCGTCAGCTCGAGGAGGAGCTCACCTGGAGCGCCGAGCACGACCCGCTCACGGGCCTCCCGAACCGCCGCCAACTCGGTCGCGTCGTCGACGGGCTCGCGGCCCGCGGCGAGGGCCTGACCCTGCTCTTCGTCGACGTCGACGACTTCAAGGTGATCAACGACTCGCTCGGCCACGAGGTCGGCGACGCGCTGCTCCAGGCGCTCGCCGCCCGCCTCTCTCGGACCCTCGGGCCCTACGGTGGTCTCGCCGCCCGCTTCGGAGGCGACGAGTTCGTGCTCGTCGTCCCCGGCCTGATCGAGCCCGGGGAGGTGGACGAGCTGGCCGAGGTCGTCGGGCACGTCGTCGCCGAGCCGCTCCAGCTCGCCGGCGACACCCGATACATCCGCTGCTCCGTTGGCGTGCGCGTGAGTCGCCCCGGCGAGGTCGCGACCACCGACGAGCTGCTCCGGGACGCCGACCTCGCGATGTACCGCGCGAAGGACGCCGGCAAGGGCACCGCTGCCCGCTTCGACGACCAGCTCCGCGAGGACGCCCTGCGGCGGCTGTCGATCGAGGGCGCGCTGCGCGGCATCGTGGAGCGCGACGAGCTCAGCCTCGTCTACCAGCCGCTCGTCGGCCTGCGCAGCGGGCAGGTCGACGGGGTGGAGGCGCTCCTGCGCTGGACCCACCCCGAGCTCGGCGTCGTCTCGCCCGTCGACTTCATTCCCGTCGCCGAGCAGAACGGCGAGATCGTGGCGATCGGCGAATGGGTGCTCGACCGGGCCTGCCAGCAGATGAGCGCGTGGCGCCACGCGGGACTGAAGGTGGCGGTGAACGTCTCCAGCCGGCAGCTGGCCGAACCCGAGTTCGTCGAGACGGTGCGCCGCACGATCCAGCGGCACGCGGTCGACGCCTCGCTGCTGTGCCTCGAGGTCACCGAGACCGCGGTGCTCGGCGACGCCGACGCCACGCGCGCCGCCCTCGAGGCGCTCGGCACGCTCGGCGTGCAGCTCGCGGTCGACGACTTCGGCGTCGGGTACGCCTCGCTCATGCACCTGCGCCAGCTCCTGCCGCTCAACACGCTGAAGGTCGACAAGTCGTTCGTCGACGGCGTGATGGAAGGCGCCGAGGATGCGGCGATCGTCGCAGGCGTGATCCGCCTGGCGCACTCGCTCGGCCTCGACGTCGTCGCCGAGGGAGTGGAGCACGCCGAACAGGCCGAGCAGCTCCGTGCGTGGGGCTGCGAGGTCGGCCAGGGCTACCACTTCTCCCGACCCGTCTCTCCCGAGCGGATCGACGCGCTCCTGCGCGAGGTGCTGGTCCCGCAGCGGCGGGCCGCCTGAGCCCGGCGCCGGGGCAGGACGAGGACAGGTCGCCACGTCCGTGGACGTGGCGACCCGCGGTCCTCGAACGGAGCGCGGCATCCCCCAACGCCGCGGTCCGTGAGTGTCAGCCAGGCCGAAGCACAGACTACGCGTGGGATCGTAGCAGTTCCTGTACCGCCATACGGCAACCGGTCTGCACCCCAAAGACCTCTGGGCGCAGGGTGTTAGGCGGAGGCGTCCGTCGCCGGCGCGCCACCCTCCCGCGGGTCTGCCCCAAGCAGTCGACGCACGGCGAGCAGGGCGATGTCGCGAGCCTCCGTGGGGGCGCCGCCGTCGTGCCGCATCAGGAGGCTGACCGCGGCTCCGTCGAGCACCGCGTTGATCGCCTTGGAGAGCATGCGCGGCGTCGCGCTCGTCGTGAAGGTGCCGTCGGCCTGGCCGTCGGCGATGATCCGCTCGGCCGCGGTCCACCACCGTTCGTAGGCGCGCTGCACGCGGGCCGACGTGTCGGGGGAGCGCGCGGCCGAGCGCCAGAGCTCGGCCCAGACGAGCCAGCCGTTCACCGTCTCGGGCGAGGCGCGCTCGGAGTCCTCGGGCGACTCGCCGGCGAGCGCGCCGAGCACGAGCGTCTCGATGCGCGTCCAGGGGTCGGCCTCGCCTGCGGCCGGGAGGGCGGCGAGGAAGGCGTCGTCCCGCTGATGGGTGCGTTCGAGGGCGAGCTGCAGGATCGAGTCGAGTCGCCCGAAGGCATGCTGGAGGGTGCTCACGGCGACCCCGCTCTCCTCTGCGATGTCGGCGTAGCGCGTGCGATCCAGGCCGCGCTGCGCGATCACGGTGCGCGTCGCGTCGAGTGCGGCGTCGCGGTCGAGGGTCGGTGGCCGGCCGCGCCGGCGCGGCTGACGGTCCTCGTCCTTTGAGGGGCTCGCGCTCGTCATATATCGGAATCATTGAACCGGATATGGGACCGTCTTGTGCGGCAAAGAGTTGCTGAGCGTTCGATGCTCCGGGTCGTTGTTGACGCCCCGTTCGCTCCTGCCGAGGCTCCAGGGGTGCGGCCCGTCCAGCGTTCGGGCGCCGGCATGACGGAACGTCGGTGCTACCCGTCGCTGCCCGCGCCGATGAACGAGGTGACGGGAACACGGCCTACCATTTGTGGTTCGCACGGGTACCACATCACCCCGTCCCTCATCCGCGCTGCCCCATGAACATCTTCGGCGAACTCCGCATCCCCTTCGAGTACGGCGCGCTCATGCGTTCGGACGTGTGGCGCGCCAAGGGGGTGCGCCGCGGTGACGGGGAGCAGGTGCTGGCGATCCCGGGACTGTTCGTCGGCGACGAGACGCTCATCCTGCTGCGGTCCTGGCTCGGCCGGCTCGGCTATGCGCCGCTGACCTCCGGCATCCGCTCGAACGTCCAGTGCTCCGAGCGCGTGATCGACAAGCTCGAGGGGCGCCTCGAGCGGGCCGTGGCGATCGACGGGCGTCGCGCGCACGTGATCGGGCAGTCGCGTGGCGGCATGCTCGCGCACGTCCTGGCCGTGCGCCGGCCCGACCTCGTCGCCTCGGTCACCACGCTCGGCAGCCCGATCAACGGCACCGTCGATGACTTCCATCCGCTGCTGCGCCGCAATCTCACCTGGCTCAGCCGCCTCGGCGACGGCCGCACCGGGTACATCGCGAGCTCCTGCTGGGTCGGGGCCCCCGGCCACCCGGTCCCCGACACGGGCCTCGTGCACGAGCACCCCGAGCTGCTCGACTCGCCGCGCTCCTGCTGCCACGACTTCTGGCCCGATCTGGCCGCCGAGGTGTCGGCCGACGTGGTCGCGACCGCCATCTACTCCCGCACCGATGGCATCGTGCGCGCTCGCGCGTGCGTGGCGCCCGGCTACCGACCGGTCGAGATCCGCGCGAGTCACGTCGGCATGGCGTCCAGCTCGCAGGCCTACCATGCGATCGCCGACGCGCTCGGGCTTGCCGCGCGCCGCGAGGGCAAGGTGCCCCGCCGCCCGCAGCCGCCGCTGATCGAGCGTCGCCGGCTGGGTGGTGCGTCAACCGCCGTGCGCAGCGACCGCCGCAGCGCCGCCGCCGGCTGACCCCGGCGCGGGCACCTCCGGCGTCCCCCGACCGCGCAGCCCGCACTCAGGCGAGGCACCGCGCTGCCGATGAGGAGAACAGTGGCCGACTCAGCGACGATCACGAAGGCTGCCGCCGCATCGGCCGACCAGTTCGCCGGCACCAAGGGTGCTTGGTTCAGCGTCGTCGACCGGCCGTTCCACGCGGACTTCAGTCCCCTGCTGGAGTTCGCCGACCGCTGGGGCGGGTTCTTCAGCCTCTGCTTCTACGTCGCCCTGATCTTCCTGATCTGGCGCTCGATCAAGGCGATGCCGAAGACGGCGCCGAAGAAGATCGAGCCGTCGGCCAAGCAGGCCGTCCGCTGGCCGGACATCGCCGGCGCCGACGATGCCAAGGAGGAGCTGATGGAGGTCGTCGAGTTCCTCAAGGATCCGCGCCGCTTCCACAAGGTCGGGGCCAAGCTCCCGAAGGGCGTGCTGCTGTACGGCCCGCCGGGCACCGGCAAGACGCTCCTCGCCAAGGCCGTCGCCCACGAGTCGGGCGCGCAGTTCTTCTCGCAGTCGGCCTCCTCATTCGTCGAGATGTTCGCCGGCCTCGGCGCTGCACGCATCCGTCGCCTCTTCCGCGAAGCCCGCAAGAACGCGCCTGCGATCATCTTCATCGACGAGATCGACGCCGTCGGCGGCCACCGCAGCGGCGGCAACGGCGGCAACGGTGAGCGCGAGCAGACGCTGAACCAGCTGCTGGTCGAGATGGACGGCTTCGAGGGTTCCGAGGACGTCGTCGTGATCGCCGCCTCCAACCTGCTCGAGTCGCTCGATCCGGCGCTGCTGCGCCCAGGTCGCTTCGATCGCCAGATCCTCGTGAGCCCGCCGGACGTGGCCGGCCGCGAGGCGATCCTGCGCGTGCACACGAGCAAGAAGTCCCTCGCCGACGACGCCGACCTCCACGAGGTGGCTCAGCAGACGAGCGGCCTCACGGGTGCCGACCTCGCCAACATCTGCAACGAGGCGGCGATCAACTGCGCCCGCCGCTCCGGCGACGCGATCAGCAAGCTCGACTTCAGCCGCGCCCTCGAGCGGATCATCGCCGGCGTGCAGAGCCGGCGGATCCTGCAGCCCAAGGAGAAGCAGATCGTCGCCTTCCACGAGGCAGGTCACGCGCTCTGCAGCGAGCTGCTCCCGAGCGTCGACCGCCTCCACAAGATCTCGATCGTCCCGCGCGGACGCGCGCTTGGGTACGTGCTGAACCTCCCGGAGGAGGACCGCTACCTCAAGAGCCGCGACGACCTCGTGGATTACATGGCGATGTGCCTCGGCGGCCGCGTCGCCGAGGAGCTCGTGTTCGGCTCGATCACCACGGGCGCGTCGAGCGATCTGCAGACCGTCGCGAACATCACCCACGCCATGATCTACGAGTACGCGATGGGGACCTTCGAGACGGCCCAGCGCGCCGCCGACGACAACCACCTCGTCTCCGATGCCACGCGCCGCGTGCGCGACGAGGAGCGACGCGAGCTCGCCTTCGAGGCGCGCCGCATCGCGTGGGCGATCATCACCTCCCACCGCGCCCAGCTCGACGCCCTCGCCGCCGAGCTCCTGCAGCACGAGGTGCTCGAGCGCGAGCAGATCGACCGCATCATGGCCGACGTGGAGCCGATCCCCGGCGGCCGTCCGAGCGCCGCCAACGGGTACCTCGGCACCTCGACGCCGCAGCGCGGTGAGCTCGACGACGAGGCCGCCCTCCAGCTCGGCGCCCTCCTCGAGCTCGAGCAGCCCGAGCCCACCCGCAGCGAGATCACGCGGATGGACGACGGCACCGAGCCGGCGGTGTAGGCGCCACCCGGGCGGTCGCGTCCATGGCCGCCCGTCGGCGGAACCGGGCGTTCACCAGTTCGTCATCGGGCCGCGTGCCCGCCTGCGCTTGCCTATGGGCATGGACAAGGCCGACCCCAAGGGCTCCGCGCAGCTCAAGACCACGCTCGCGATGCTGCGCCAGCGGCGCGCGCTCATCGCCGCCACGGCGCCGAAGGACGCACGCACCGCCTCGTGACCGACCGGCCGTCCGACGTCGAGATCGGCCGCGCGATCGACGGGCTCCTGGCCGCCCGCGAGGACGACGCGACGATCTGCCCGTCGGAGGTGGCTCGCGCGCTCGCGCCCGCCGACCGCTGGCGCGACCTCATGGACGACGTGCGGCGCGTCGCGGCGGCCGAGCACCACGCCGGCCGGGTCGAGGTGCGCCAGGGCGGCGCGCGCGTCGATCCGGCGACGGCGCGCGGCCCGATCCGCCTCGCACGCGTGGCGTCCCCGCGCTAGCAGGGCCCTTCCGCCCGGGCAGGCCCGGAGCTGGCGCGCTTGCGTCCGCGCCGCTTGCCTAACTTCACGACGATGCAGCCCGCCAATGCGTTGCAGCGCGGCGCGCTGATCTCCCTCCAGTTCCTCGCGATCGCTGCGGCGCTCTACGTCGGCGTGCTCGGCTTCCACGCGCTCTCGCCGATCGTGCTGCCGCTGCTCTTCTCGCTGCTGCTCACCGCCCTGCTCGCACCCGGTGTGCTGTGGCTCGGGCGCTACAAGGTGCCGCACCCGATCGCCGTCGTGATCGTCATCGGGGCGTTCCTGCTGTTCGTGGTCGGGGGGATCTCCTGGATCGTGCCGACGATCCTCGACCAGGCGGGCCGCGCGGCCAGCCAGGCGCAGGACGGTCTCGCACGCCTCCCCGACCTGCTGCGCGATCTCGGCATCCGCTCGAGCGACACCGTCATCCACGATGCGACCGAGCGCGCCAAGGAGAACCTCGGCGAGATCGGCGGCTCCATCAGCTCGAGCGCCTTCTCGGTGGCCGCAGCGAGCGTGAGCGTGCTCTTCGGCGCCTTCCTCACCTTCGTCCTGCTCACCTACCTGCTCTGGGACGGCGAGGGCTTCTGGCACGGGGCCGTGCGGCTGCTCTCGCCCGACCGGCGCGAGGGCGTGCTCCTCGCCGGGCGCCGCTCCGCCCACGCCCTCATCACGTTCGTCCGCAGCCAGGTCGTCGTCGCGGCGTTCGACGCGATCGGCATCGCCATCGGGCTCGTCGTCCTCGGCGTCCCGCTCGTCCTGCCGCTCGCCGTGCTGACGTTCGTGCTCAGCTTCATCCCGTACGTCGGCGCGACGCTCTCCGGGCTGCTCATCGCGCTCGTCGCCCTCTCGACCCAGGGCCCGGCGGCCATGGTCGCGATCATCCTGATCGCGATGCTCGTGCAGTTCGTGGAGGGGCACGTCGTGTACCCGCTGCTCATCGGGCGCAACCTCAAGCTCCACCCGATCACCGTGCTCCTCGCCGTCGGTCTCGGGAGCGCCTCCCTCGGGATCCTCGGGGCCTTCTTCGCCACGCCGATCCTCGCCGGCGTCGCCGCGGCCGCCGGCCTGCTCCCGGACCAGCTCGACGAGGCCGAGCTCGCCGCCACCCAGCAGGAGATGGAGGCCATGGCCGAAGCCGACGCCGCCGATCACTACGAGCCGGCAGCACCCCGCGCGGACGCCAAGTTGGCGGACGAATGACCGGGGTCCCTGGAGATCGTTGCGTGAGCAACCGAATTCACGGGGGATGACCCAACCAGTTGTGCGGACCCACGACGAACTCACCCGGATCCTCGACGACGAACTGATCGTCAGCCGTTACCAGCCGATCATCGATCTCGTCGAGATGCGGCCGGCCGGCTTCGAAGCCCTTGCCCGCGGCCCGCAGGGCTCTGACCTCGAATTCCCCGACCGGCTGTTCGACACGGCCCGCGAGGCCGGGCGCCTCGACGAGCTCGATGCGCAGTGCCGCCTGGCGGCGATCCGCGGAGCGGCGGGTTCCGCCATCGCGACGAGCGGCGGGTCGCTCTTCATCAACGTCGAACCGGGGGTGACCGGGCCTTCGATGGTCGCCACCTACGACGTCCTCGCCGGCGCCCCGTCTGCGCAGGGCGTGATCTTCGAGTTCACCGAGCGTGCGCTCACCGAACGGCCCGCCGACGTGCTCGCGGCCGCCCGACGCCTCCGCACCCTCGGCGCGGGCATCGCCCTCGACGACATCGGGGTCGACCCGCGCTCGCTCGCGCTGCTCTCCTTCCTGCAGCCCGATGTGGTCAAGCTCGACATGCGCATCGTCCACGGCGCGCGGTCGGCGCACACGGCGAAGGTGATGCACGCGGTCGGCGCCTACGCCGAGCGCACGGGCGCGGCGATCGTCGCGGAGGGCATCGAGACCGCGGCCCACCTCACCGCCGCACGGTCGCTCGGCGCGACGCACGGTCAGGGCTGGCTGTTCGGGCGCCCGGAGGCTCCGCCCGCGTCGGTCGACGCGGTCGCGATGCGGCGCCGCTCCCGCCCGGTGCGCATCGCGAGCGACGGCACGCCCTTCGGCGACGTCGTTCGCAGCGGGCGCCCGGTCCAGCAGGGCGACAAGGCCCTCATCCTCGCCCTCTCCCGTCAGCTCGAGGTGCAGGCCGCGACGCTCGGCGACGACGTCGCGATCATCGGCAACCTCCAGCACGAGCGTCACCTCACCCCGCACACCGCGGATCGCTACGCCGCACTCGCGAGCGGGGCGGCCTTCGCCGGACTGATCGGGGCAGGGGTGCCGGAGGAGCCGGCACCGGGCGTTCGCGGCGGCGCCTACGCCACGGACGACCCGCTCGCACTCGAATGGTCCGTCACGGTGATCAGCCCGCACTTCGCCGGGGCGATGCTCGCCCTCGATCTCGGCGACCGCGACGTGCCCGACATGACGCGCCGCTTCTCGTTCTGCCTCACGTACGACCGAGCGCTCGTCTCCGCGGCCGCATCGGCACTCATGGCGCGGATCGAGCGGTAGGCTGGCCGCCGGCGCTCGGCCGGCGGCCCTGCCGCCCTCGCGCTACTTCCGCGGCGTGAGCTTGACCTCGCCCGTCTGGTCGAACAGCACCGGTGCCTCGTCGTCCGGCGTGCTCGGATCGGCGAGGGCGATCGCGTAGCAGGAGGGCTTCCATCCGGCGATCGACGGGTGCTTCACGAGGAAGGTGAAGACGTTGCCGGTGATCTCGCCGCGACCGTCGCGCGGGTTGCTCAGCTTCTGCTTGGCATCGGAGACGGCGGCGAACTGCACGACCGCCGGATCGGAGAGCAGGCCGACGCCGAGCCCGATCGTCTTCTTGCAGGACGAGCCGAGGCTCACGGACACGCCGGCGTCGGCGTTCACCGGATCGACGGCACCGGCGAGCGTGACGACGAACAGGATGCTGCCGTCGTCCTTGTAGCGCGCGATCGTCTCGATGATGTCGCGGGAGGGCGTCGGGCCGTCACCCGACGGGTCCTTGGCGATCGTGAGGTACTGCTTGGGGGCGGCGACCGCGGCCGGCGCGAGCGCGCCGCCCGCGAGGAGGCCGGTGGCCACCGCGCCGACGAGCGCGAACTTCGGTGAGGGGCGGAGGAGATGGAGGCGAGACACGATCCGCATCGTGCAGATCGGCGCCTTACCGCTCCGTGAACGCCGCGAGGCCAGCGTCGGGCAGGCCCGCGCACGGCCGGGCGCCGAGCGGTCCCCGCGACTCCGTCGCGCAAACGGCCAGGACCTTGGCACGGCCAGTGTGGCGGCGAGCGCGTGCGCGCCGACACGCCCGCGAACGTCGGCGCGTCCGCTCCGTTCGCCGATCTTCTCGTCGCGCGGTTCGCGCTCATCTGCGCGGCGCGCCGCATCGAGCGGGCCCCTAGCTCGTGGCGCGTCTGACGATCGCCGCAGCGACTCGCGGCGTTGGAAAGCAACGTGGCCCGTCAAGGGCGACGGCGCTCCGGGCGATCCAGTGAGCAGCGCAGGTCCCCACGCGCCGCGCAGCTCCCCATGCGCCGCTCGACGTGCGGCTCGGCAGCCTTGCCGAGCCGCACGACGACCCCCGTGGTCGTCGCCCGCGGAGCCGCGGCCCGTCAGCGACGGGTGGTCGCCGCTGCGCGCGCCTGCTGGACCGCACGACCCGGCGAGCCATACCACTGGCCGCCGTGGCCGGGCAGCAGCACGCGCGCGTCGAGCTCGGCGAGGGCATCGAGCGAGCCGAGCGCCCGCGCCGAATCGGCGGTGGCCGCACCCGACACGATCCGCGGCCCGCGCCTCCCGGTGTACGGGTCGAAGGTCACGAGCGCATCGCCGGTGAGGAGCGCGCCGCGCCTCGGGAAGAGGAGCGCGCAATGCCCGAGGGTGTGTCCGGGCGTCGGGACGGCGATCGGGTGCCCCGGCACGTCGAGGGTCGTCCCCGGCTCGTAGCCCCGGGTCTGCCGGCATCCCCGGACCCACAGCGCTCCGGCGGCGCCCATCGTCGCGAACACGCGGATGAACGAGGGGTGGGTCGCGGCCTGGCGAAGCCGACTGCGTTCATGGTCGTATCGCCATGGGTGCGCGGCGAGCGGCTGGTCGGCCGTGGGTGCCCACACCGGCACCCCGAACGTGCGTCGCGCCCGCTCGGCGAATCCCAGGTGGTCGAAGTGCCCGTGCGTGAGGACGACCGCCTCGATCTCGCCGGGTGGACGCCCGATCGCGCGCAGCGCGCGATGCAGTGATCCCCAGGAGGCCGGGTGCCCGGCGTCGACGATCGTCAGCGCGTCACCGTCCTCGACGAGATACCAGTTCACGTAGGCGTCCTCGATGCGGTGGACGCCCTCGGCGACATTGGCGTGCAGCATCTGCTCGCGCAGCCAGGCGCTCGGCAGGCCCGAGGCCGGCTCAGGTGTTGGCGTCGGCCTGGGCGACGTCGGCGAGCGCCGAGTCGCCGTCGAGCGCCAGCGCCAGGTCGCCGATCGACACGATGCCGCGCAGCTCGTCGCCCTCGACGACGAGCACGCGCTGCACCTTGCGCTCCCGGATCCGAGCGACGGCATCGCGTGCGTCGTCGTCCGGTCCGACGCGGACGGGGTCGTCGGTGCACACGTCCTCGGCCTGGCATGCGCTGGGGCTGCGGCCCTCGGCGACGGCGCGGACTGCGATGTCCCGGTCCGTGACGATCCCGACCGGCGCGCCGTCGCGGACGATGGGCACGGCGCCCGTGTCGCGGTCCCGCATGATGCGCGCCACCTCCTCCAGGTTCGCGGACGGCTCAGCGGTCTGCGGGTCGGCGGTCATCACGTCACGTACGAGGGTCATGGCATTCCGTCATGCCCGCGATCGGCGCGCGCGAAACGGAAGTCGTCGCCGCCCGCGGCCCGCCGGTGCAGGGCGCGGCGAAACACCGATGCGCGGCGTTGGCCGGTCAGCGGGGATGCCACGCGGCGCGCGCTCCCGTGCCCGCGCACGCACCGACGGGCGCGGCGGCGAACGCGCCGAGGCCGCCGGTGCACGCATCGTTCGTTCCTACGGTCCGCTCGTCACCCCACGGCCCGAGGAGGCCCCATGTTCTTCCACAACAAGGAACTCGCCTACACCGTCCGCGTCGACAAGCCCAATCCCGTCTTCGGACGCCTGCTCCAGCAGGCGATCGGCGGTCCCGAGGGCGAGATGCGCGTCATGAACCAGTACCTGTTCCAGGCCTGGGGCACCCGCGGCCCGGCGAAGTACCGCGACATGCTCCTGCACACCGGCACCGAGGAGATCGGCCACATCGAGGTGCTCGCCACCGCCGTCGCGATGAACATGGAGGGCGCCCCGGAGGAGATGATCGACGACGTCGTCACCAACCCGGTCGTCGCGGCGCGGCTGGGTGGTCTCGAGCCCCGCCACATCCTCAGCACAGGGCTGGCCGCCACCCCGGCCGATGCGAACGGGGTGCCGTTCAGCGCCGCCTGCCTGGACATCGGCGGCAACCTGCTGGCCAACCTCCACGCCAACGTCGCCGCCGAGGCGATCGGGCGTACGCTCGCCGCTCGCCTGCGCGCCCTCACTGACGATCCGGGCATGAAGGACCTCCTGAGCTACCTCATCGCCCGCGACACCATGCACCAGCAGCAGTGGCTCGCCGCGATCGACGAGCTCAACCCGGAGGGCCGCGCGGTTCCCGTCGAGGTCGCCGACGAAGGCGACTACGCGCAGTACTCCCACGCCTTCCTCACGCACGCCGACGTCACGCCGCCCGAGGACGCCACCTGGGCGCACGGCACCGCCCGCGACGGCCAGCCCTTCTCGATCCTCGAACCGCTCGCGCCCGCCGGCCAGGAACCCGAGCTCCAGCCCGTGCCGCCGTACGTGCACGCCGGATCCGAGGCCACGAGCAACGGCGGCAGCACCGGACTGTTCGGCAAGGTGAAGGCGGCCGTCGCCCCCTGACACCGCTCGGCGCGGGTGGCGTCGCGCTGCCCGCGCCATCCGCGGCCGCGCGCCCGGGCTGCCCGGCCGCAACGCGCCGACCCGACTACGCCCGCTACCCTTCCGAGTTCACCGCGCACCCACCGGAGCGATCCGACGGGCGCGTGAGCACGAGTAGTGACGCCCACCCATGGCTGGTGGGCACGGATTTGCCGGAACCGACTTCCGGCCAAGGAGAACGTCATGGGCCGTTACACCGGACCTGTCGAGAAGCTCGAGCGCCGTGAAGGCGTCGACCTCGGACTCAAGGGCCAGCGCCGCCTCGCGCGCAAGACCTCCCTCGAGCGCCGCGGCCCCGTCCCGCCGGGCCAGCACGGCATGCGCCGCCGCAACAAGACGTCGGTCTACGCCGTCCAGCTGCGCGAGTCGCAGAAGCTCAAGATCACCTACGGCATCCGCGAGAAGCAGTTCCGCCGCCTCGTCGCCGCCGCCACCCGCCGCCGCGACGTGACCGCCGGTGAGGCGCTGCTGCAGTACCTCGAGCTCCGCCTCGACAACGTCGTCTACCGCCTCGGCCTCGCCGCCACCCGTGCGCAGGCCCGCCAGTTCGTCGGCCACGGCCACGTGCTCGTCGACGGCAAGCGCGTCGACATCGCCTCGGCCCGCGTCAAGGTCGGCCAGACGATCTCGATCAAGGCCGACGCCCCGATCGAAGCCCTCGCCCGCCAGGCTGCCGCCGACGTCGGCCGCGTCCCGGCCTGGCTCCTCGCCGACCACGACGGCCTCTCGGGCTCCGTGCTGCGCATCCCGGTCCGCTCCGAGATCGCCACGCCCGTCACCGAGCAGCTCGTCATCGAGAAGTACGCTCGCTAGAGCGCTTCCCGAAGCACCACGCTTCACGCGAAGGCGCCGTCGTCCTGCTGGGACGGCGGCGCCTTCGTCGTTCTGGGGCGCCTCGCTATTCGAGCAACTCGCCGAGCGGCTTCGCTCTCGCCGTGCCAACGACTGCGACCGCGTGGATTGCTCGTGCCGCCAAGTCCAGCGGCTCGGTTCCAGCGGTGAAGTGGGCGTGGGCGAGACGGTCGATTCCGGCACCGACCAGCGGTGCTGCGGTCGTCAGCGAACGGGAGAGCGCGACGCCATCGACACGACCGCCGTGGAGGACCAGATTCCGCTGCCGATAGAGACGTCGTACCGTGCGCTCGGCGGCCGCGACTCTTGATCGGAGCGTTTCCACGGGGCTCCTGACGCACGCCTGAAGGCGGGCCTGAGCCAGCCTCGAAGACTCGTCGTCGAGTTCAAGGCGACTGCCGTCGGCGAGCAGGGCCAAGAACACGATTGGCTCGTTCGCGATTGGTCTCCAGAGCGCGAAGCTCGTCCGCGAGCTCATCGGTTCCCGGTGGGTTCTCGAGCTGGTATTCCCAACCCAGCGTTGTCGCCTCAGCACGTGGCCACGAGCAGGCGACGAGATGGGCAGACCCTTCGGGCGATGCCTCCCTTCCTCGACTTCAGCGGGCCCGACATTGTCGGGCCCGCTCTCTTTTAGGCGCCGATCGCGTCGGCCAGGCGCAGGCCCACCAGCGCCTCCGAGGCATCCCACAGGCGGGCGGCCATCGCGGCATCGCGGGCCTTGCGCGTCGTCGGCGCATGCTCCGGGTAGCCGCGCATGCCGCGCAGGAACGTGCCGCCGAGGTACTCGCCGCCCGCGACGGTCGGATCCGTCGCCGCGCGTAGCTGCCCGAGCGCACCGACCTTCACCGACTGCCCGAACAGCGGCGTCGCCTGGTGCATCGCCCAGTTGATCGGATGGAACCCGCCCGCGAGCGGACCGGTCGCCGTGAGGTTCGTCGACGTGTAGCCCGGGTGCGCGGCGAGCGCGACGAGCGGCAGGTTCGCCTGCTTGGCCCGATGGTCGAGCTCGAATGCGAACATCATGCACGCGAGCTTGCTCTGCGAGTACACCGTCCACGACACGTACCGCGACCGCTCGAAGTTCAGATCGTCGATGTTGATCCGTCCCGGCGTGTGCGCCACCGAGCCGAGCGCGACGACGCGCGGCGCCGGTGTCTGCAGCAGCGCGGGGAGCAGGCGCAGCGTGAGCGCGAAGTGCCCGAGGTGGTTCACCCCGAACTGCATCTCATGGCCCTGCACCGTCGTCTCACGGTGCGGGATCGCCATCAGCCCCGCGTTGTTCATCAGCACGTCGACGCCGTCGAACCGCTCGGAGATCTCCGCCGCCGCCCGCTCCACGCTCGTCAGATCCGCGAGATCGAGCGCGACGAGCGACGGCTCCGCGCCGGTCGCCAGTCCGCGGATCTCGGCCAGCGCCGCCTCGCCCTTGCTCGGGTTGCGGCATGCCAGCACCACCTCGGCGCCGCGCCTGGCCAACTGCCGTGCGCTCTCCAGTCCGAGGCCCGCGTTCGCGCCCGTGATCACGACCCGCTTGCCCGACTGGTCGGGGATCTGGTCGGCCGTCCACTTGCTCATCTGCGCTCCTGGGGGTGCACGCCGGCCTCGGCGCCGGTGCCGGCAGAAGCTAACACCGGTCGCCGGACCGTGCGACGGCCGCCGCTGCCCGGCGGGGCGCGTTTCGCGGCCGGCCACCGCGGGCACTCGCACGGCATGACCAAGCCGATCTCCAGCAACGCCCACGGACTGCTCGACTACCCGGGCGGCATCGCCCTGATCGCCGCGCCGTGGATCTTCGGATTCTCCGACGTGGGAGGGGCGGCGGTCACCGTGCCGATCGTGATCGGCGCCGTGATCCTCGCGCAGAGCCTCTTCACCGACTACCGGCTGAGCCTCGCCCGGCTCGTCCCGATGCCCGCGCACCTCGGGCTCGATGCCCTCGCCGGCGCGTTCCTCGCGCTCACCCCGCTGATCTTCGACACCACGGATGATGGCACCGGGGCCTGGCTGCCGCACGTCATCGTCGGCATCGGCCTCATCATCGGCGCGCTGCTCACCCGTCCGGTGTCCGGCGTGCGCTGGGACGTGCGTCACACGCCCGGTCACCACGCGCACGTATGAGACGATGCGGCACGCGCACGTGGGTCGCGTCCATCGCGGTGGCGCTCGTGCTGCTCTGGGGCGCGATCATGCTCGTCTTCGCCCAGAGCCAGGGCGATGACCCGGATGCATCGCCGTCGGTGGTCCGCACCGCTGCACCGCAGGAGCAACCGACCGAGGCGCCCCGCGGTACGTCGCCGGGTGGCGTGCCGCAGGGTGGGCTGAACGACCAGCCGCAGGAGGGCCCGGTCGGCGGCGAGAGTCAGGTGCGCTGAGGCGCGACGCTCGGCCGCGCCGCGCCGCGCCGGGACTCAGGCGGCCTGGGTCGGCGTGCTCGCCGACGCGTCGACCTGCTGCGTGAGGCGCAGGATGTGCCGCGTGATCTGCTCGGGGTCGTCCTGCATCGGCACGTGGCCGAGGCCGTCCATCGCCACGATGTGCAGCTCGGGCCAGGCATCGCGCCAGCGTGCGACCGCGCTCAGCGGCAGGATCCAGTCCTTCGTCCCCCAGAGCATCTGCGCCGGCACGTCGTTCTCCGGCACGACGAGCCCGTGCTTGGGGATCGCGTTGCCGATCGTCGCCTCGAACCCGCGGCCGATCGCGCAGGCGTGGATCATCTCGTAGGTGAGGTCGGGCGTCAGCTTGCCGGGCTTGCCGACGATCTGCCACATGAAGGCCCATCGCGCGAGCTTCGACCTCACGAGCAGCTTTGCGACCGGATGGACCAGGCGCGAGCCGTAGTACGCGAACCGCAGCGACCACCGCGTGATCTCGATGTACCAGCCGTAGGTCTGCCCGGCCGCCGAGATGCCGCTGTAGGAGAGCACCCGGCCGCTCCTGAGCAGCTCCATCGTGACCGCGCCGCCGAGCGAGTTGCCGCTCACGTGGAACCGGTCGATGCCGAGGTGGTCGAGGAGCGCGAGGATGTCGTCGGCGAACGCGGGAATGGTCGGCTGCGCGATGCCGAGCGCAGTGGAGCCGCCGAAGCCGGCGAGATCGACCGCGATCACGTCGTGGTGCTCGCTGAGCTCGTCGATCACCGGCAGCCAGTGCTGCCAGCTCCCCGCGACTCCGTGCACGAGCACGAGCGGAGAGCCCGAACCCTGGCGGTGGTAGTTGAGCAGGCGAGCGGGCATTGGCGCACCATAACCGACCGCCGGTCGGTTTTGGTACGCGATCGTTCCGTGACGGACGGACAGGCGGCCGCGTGGGGCGTCTTCGGCGTGCGACGCCGTCGTCGTCCGAGCCTGAGTCGCCGAGCGTCGTTCGGTGAGCGGCGACTCAGCCGGGCTTGACGTCGCGCGACGCGCCGACGCTCGCGAGCACGCCGTTGCGGCACGCCTCGCGCAGGGTGTTGGGATCCAGGGGGAAGATCTCGGGGAACCCGCCGCCCGTCATCCGCACGCCGGCGCCGACGCGCATGAGCTGCATGATCCCCAGTGCCTGCGAGCACAGGAGGTTCGCGAGCATCTCCGGATCGTTGGCGACGAACACGCCCTTCTCGTGGCCGTCGCGGAGCACCTGCGCGAGGTGGTCGACGCTCCGGCCCAGCGCCCGGCCGAGCCGGAACATCGAGCCCTCGCTCATCCCCGACGTCAGCTCGCCGGCCGGCTGGCGCAGGAGCGCGAACGTGCAGTCCAGGAACGCGGGGTGGTCGGTCGTGTAGTCGATCAGCGTCTTGATCAGCTGATCGAGGCGCCGCACCGGATCCTCCTCGCGGGCCGCCTGGCCGAGCTGCTCGTCGAGCTCCTCCAGGTAGCGGTCGAGCGTGAGGGCGAGGAGCTCGTCCTTGCTCTCGAAGTACCGGTAGATCTGGGCCTTGTTGATGCCGGCGGCGCGGGCGATCTGGTCGATCGGAGCGTCCTGCACGCCCTGCTTGTCGAGGAGCGCGCGGGTGGCATCGATGATCTCGCGCCGCCGCTCTCGGCGTACGGAGGACTGTCGCGTGCCAACGGCCATGGATGAGCATTCAACCACACGCGACAACCGACTAGACGATCGGTGTAACCGTCGGTTACACTGCCGACCACGCCGCCGAATCCGTCGTCGCGGCAACCGGAACCCTCCCTGAACCCTCCCGAGGATCATGAGCACCACCGAGACCGAGACCGAGACGAAGACCGAGATCGGCTTCGCGCTCAACGAGGACCAGCTCGCCATCAAGGACTGGATCCACGACTTCGCCGAGAACACCGTGCGCCCCGCCGCGCACGAGTGGGATGAGCGCGAGGAGACCCCCTGGCCGATCATCCAGGAGGCCGCCAACATCGACCTCTACTCTCTCGAGGGCCTTGCGCAGATCTGGGCCGACCCGACGGGTCTGACCCTCCCGGTCGTGCAGGAGGAGCTCTTCTGGGGCGACGCCGGCATCGGCATGGCGATCATGGGCACCACGCTCGGCGTCGCCGCCATCCTCGGCCAGGGCACGGGCGACCAGATCGGCGAGTTCGTCCCGCGCTGCTTCGGCACCAAGGACGACGTCAAGGTCGCCGCGTTCTGCTCCTCGGAGCCGGGCTCGGGTTCGGACGTCTCCGCGATCCGCACCACCGCGAAGTACGACGAGACCACCGGCGACTGGATCCTCAACGGCTCCAAGGCCTGGGCGACGAACGGCGGCATCGCCGACATCCACGTCGTCATCGCCACCGTCGACCCGTCGCTCGGCTCGCGCGGTCACGCTGCGTTCGTCGTGCCGAAGAGCGAGATCGCCGGCATCAGCCAGGGCGCGAAGGTGAAGAAGCACGGTCTCCGTGCCTCGCACACCTCCGACGTCAACCTCGACGACGCGCGCGTCCCGGGCCGCTACCTCCTCGGCGGCAAGGAGAAGCTCGACGAGCGCATCGCCCGCGCGAAGGCCGGCACCAAGTCGAAGGGCAACGCCTCCATGGCCACCTTCGAGGCGTCCCGCCCGACCGTCGGCGCCCAGGCGCTCGGCATCGCCCGCGCTGCCTACGACTACGCGCTCGAGTACGCGAAGAACCGTGAGCAGTTCGGCCGTCCGATCATCGACAACCAGGCGATCGCGTTCAAGCTCGCCGAGATGAAGATGGAGATCGACGCGGCTCGCCTCCTCGTCTGGCGTGCAGCCTGGATGGGTGCCGGCATCTTCCGCGGCGAGACCCCGCAGTTCAAGAACGCCGAGGGCTCGATGGCGAAGCTCAAGGCCGGCCAGGTTGCCACCTGGGCGACCGGCGAGGCCATCCAGATCCTGGGCGGCAACGGCTACACCCGCGAGTACCCGGTCGAGCGCATGCACCGCGACTCGCGCATCTACGAGATCTTCGAGGGCACCTCGGAGATCCAGAAGCTGGTCATCTCGCGCGCCATCTCCGGCATCCGCATCCGCTAACACCCTCGCCGTCAGGCGCCCCCGCGTGGGGCGCCGTCGACGCGTGGTTCGGCCCGGCCACTCTCTCGCCTGGCTGAACCGCACCGTTCGGAGTGTGTGAAGGGCGTCCGTCGCGCAAGCGACGGGCGCCCTTCGTCGTTGATGGGGCCGCGTCCGGCCGGCGCGCGGGGTTCAGGCCGGGGTGGACGCGGGGCTGCCGCTCGTCGCGGCGGCGTGCTCGGTGCAGGCCTGCTCGTTCAGGTGCTCGGCGGCCCACGACGAGAGCGCGCGAAGCGCGGGGACGACGCCGCGACCGGCGTCGGTGAGGTCGTACTGCACTCGCGGCGGGCGGGTGTCGGTGACCGTGCGCTCGATCAGGCCGAGGGCCGACAGCTCGGTGAGACGGTCGGAGAGCACCGAGTCGGTGATCGCGCCGATGCCACGACGCAGCTCCGAGAACCCGGCCGGACCGCTCGAGAGCGTGCCGAGGATGACGCCGTTCCAGCGCTTGCCGAGCACCTCGAACGCGCGGGTGATCCCGCCGTCGCAGTGGGTGTGGTCAACCGGTTCCACGGAGCCGAGTCTACCCGGGTGGTGTGCCGGCGGCAGGGGAATCACCCGCGGCGGAGGCGTATTGCCCCGTCGACTGGACGCTCGTTCGAGGCTATGAGCTACGAAATTGCGAGTCACTTGGAAAAACCTAGTACGGTGTCATCACGACGCGGACTCTGGTCCGCTTTTCCACCCGAGTACACGCCAGGACACGCGATGAACCTCTTCCGCCTCGACGCCAGCATCTTCGCCGACAACTCCCGCAGCCGAGCGCTCGCAGACCTCGCCGAGGCCGAGTTCGTCGCCGCCCACCCGGGAGCCACCGTCACGCGCCGCCACGTCGGCACCAACCCCATCCCGGCCGAGTACTGGGCCGCCGCCGTCACCGCCGGTCACACGCCGGAGGACCAGCGCTCCGACCTGCAGAAGGCGGCCGTCGCCCTCGCCACCGAGATCGCGGACGAGCTCATCGCCGCGGACGCCATCGTCTGGGCCGTGCCGCTCTACAACTTCGGCCCGTCGCAGCACGTGAAGGCGTACATCGACCTCGCCGTCACCGATCCGCGCCTCGCTGCCGGCGCACCGCTCGTGCTCGAGGGCAAGCCGACCGTCCTGGCGACCGTCCGCGGCGGCGCCTACGGCGAGGGCACCCCGCGCGCCGGCTGGGACCACTCCACGCCGTACCTGCAGCGCATCCTCGCCGACGCGTGGGGCACCGACCTGCGCACCGTCGAGCAGGAGTTCACCCTCGTCGGTGTCAACCCGGCCCTGGACGAGTTCAAGGAGCTCGCCGCCGAGTTCAAGACCGCGGCCGAGGCGAAGGCGAGCGAGCACGGCAAGGCCCTCGCCGTCGCCGTCGCCGTCACGGCCTGACCCGCCGATCCCACGGGCGGCCGGGCCCACCATTCGCCCGGCTGCCCGAACCACGGCGCGCGGGGCACCGGCTCCCGCCCCTGCGTCGCCGTACTACGCCGCCTCGACAAGCGCGAAGCGCTCCGCACGGCCGCCCGTCGGCGTCGCGACGAGCTCGCTCCACATGCTGAGCGGCCGCACCCAGAGGCGGTCGTCGGCGGCGCGGTAGACGACGAGCAGCTCCTCCGTCTCGGAGTGCCGGCTCACGCCCATCAGCACGTACATCCCGCCCTTGTAGTGGCGGTAGAGCCCGGGCACCGGCCAGCCGTCCTCACTGACGTACGTGAACGAATCGGCGCCGGACGTGCTCATGCGACGCATTCTTCCAGCGGCGCTCGCTGCACGGGCAGGATCGGCGCTCGTGGCAACCATGCAGCCCGTTCACGCCGCCCCGCGGGCGCCAGCGGCTACCGTTCGGCGCGATGCGCACGAGGCGAACGGACGATGCCGGCGACATGATCGACGCCCGCGGCTCGGGCGGCGGTCTCGGCCGCGCCGGAAAGGGCGCGGGCGGCCTCGGACTGACGGGCGTGCTGATCCTCCTGGCGATCCAGCTGCTCAGCGGCGGCGAGGTGTCGATCCCGGCCGGGTTCGACCCGTCCGCAGCGATCGCGAACGGCTCTGCCCCCGTGCGCTCCTCGAAGGAGGAGGACTCCCTCGCGCAGTTCAGCGGCCGCGTCGCCGCCGACATCCAGGACGTGTGGACCGACCTCTTCCGCCAGGACGGCTCCACCTACACGCGCGCGAAGATCGTTCGCTACAGCGGCGCCGTCAACACGGCCTGCGGCGATGCGACCAGCGCGGTCGGCCCGTTCTACTGCCCGGGCGACCAGCGCGTGTACCTCGACATGAGCTTCTACGCCGACATGCGCGACGAGCTCGGCGCCACCGGCGACTTTGCTTGGGCGTACGTGATCAGCCACGAGCTCGGCCACCACGTGCAGGAGCTCACGGGCACGTTCGACGAGGTGCAGAAGGCCGAGCGCGACGACCCGCAGGCCGGTGAGGGTGCACAGGGGCTCTCGGTGCGGACCGAGCTCCAGGCCGACTGCTACGCCGGCGTATGGGCGCACGCCGCCTACGGCTATGGGCAGCTCGACGCGGGCGATCTGCAGGAGGCGTTCGGCGCGGCGCAGGCTGTCGGCGACGACCGGCTGCAGGGCGCTGGCGGCGGCACCGTCCGCCCGGACACGTTCACGCACGGCACCAGCAGGCAGCGCCAGCACTGGTTCGAGGTCGGCTACGAGAGCGGCAGGCCCGGCAGCTGCGACACCTTCGCCCCCGACCGGATCTGACCCCCGACCCCCTCGCCGCAGCGGGGCGCGCGGCGCCCGCTGCCGAGCCGCTCAGGCCTGCCGCGCCGCCGCCTCGCCGACGAGTCCGACGAGCGCCGTGACGGCCTCGTCGGCGGCGCCGGGATGGAGGAGGGTGAGCTTGAGCCAGCGCCGGCCCGCGCCGGTGCCCGGGAGCTCGGTGCGGCCGACGACGGCCCGCCCGGTGCGCAGCAGCTCGCGGCGGAGCTGCGCGCAGGCCTCATCGCGTGCGGCCGGGTCGTCGATCGACGGCCGCAGCAGCACGGTCGTGAGCGTCGGCGGGCTGTGGACCTCGAGGGCCGGGTGCTCGGCGGCTGCGCGGTAGGCGAGCTGGGCGAGCGCGTGGCAGCGGTCGACGAGGACGCCGAGACCATCCACTCCGAGCGCCTTGATCGTCACGAGGAGCTTGAAGGCATCCGGGCGACGCGTCGTGCGCAGCGAGCGACCGAGGCGATCCTCGTAGCCGGCCTCGTCGTCGTCGGCGGCGTTGAGGTAGGCGACCTCGCGCTCGAGGGGCGCCATCGCGGCACGGTCGGCCAGGAGCAGCAGCCCGCAGGCGACGGGGCTGCCACCCGAGCTTGTGGGCGTCGAGCGCGATCGAGTCGGCCCGCTCGATGCCCGCGACGAGCCGGCGCAGCGCGCTCGACCAGAGCGTGCCGCCACCGTACGCGGCGTCCACGTGCAGCCACCAGCCGTTCGCGTCGCAGAGGTCGGCGAGTGCGGGCAGCGGATCGATGGCGCCGAGGTCGGTGGTGCCGGCCGTCGCCACCACCGCCCGCTTCGGGGCGCGCGGGGTCGGCGGCATCGCGCGCAGCGAGCTCGGCGACCGAGCCCGGCAGGAGACGCCCGGACTCGTCGGTGGCGACGAGGTCGACCGACGACTCGCCGAGGCCGAGCACGTGCGCGGCGCGCAGGATCGAGAAGTGGGCGTGCGGCGAGCAGGCGATCCGCAGGCTCCGGCCCTCGGCAGCGGCTGCGTCACGCGCGAGCAGGAGCGCGGTGAGGGTCGACGCCGACGCCCCGGTGGTGACGGTGCCGCCCGCCCGCTCGGGATCGAACCCCGCGAGCTCGGCGAGCCAGCGCAGGAGGAGGTCCTCGGCGGCCGCGCTGCTCGGGCCCTGGTCCCAGGAGTCCAGCGACGGATTGAGCGCGGCGACGGCGGTGTCGGCGGCCACGGCCACGGCGAGCGGGGGGCAGTGCAGGTGCGCGGCGCACGCGGGATCGGTCGGATCGGTGTGGCCCGCGCTCAGGACGGTCGTCAGTCGGTGCAGGGCGTCGGCATCGCCCATCCCCTCGGCGGGGAGCGCCTCGCCGGCGGCGCGACGCAGCACGTGGCCCGGGGCGTGGGGTGCAGCAGCCGGCAGGGGCCGCCGCGGGCATCGCGGCCGGCAGCGAGCGCCTCGACGGCAGCGGCGAGCAGGGCCGTGAGCGCACGCTCGTCGTCGGCGAATGCGACGCTCATGCGAAGACCCGCGCGCTCGCGGTGTCGACGGCGGCGGTGACGATCTCGGCGACCGTCGTGAGCTGCGCCTCGGTCGCGACGAGCGGTGGCAGCAGTCGCAGCACGGTGTCGTCCCGGCCTCCGAGCTCGGCGATCAACCCGGCCTCCAGGCAGGCTGCGCGTACGGCCACGGCGAGCTCGGGCGACGCCGGGTGGGTGCCGAGCGCGTCGGGCCGGCTTCCCCGGATCGACGAGCTCCACGCCGGCCATGAGTCCGCGCCCTCGCACATCGCCGATCTGCGGGCGCGAGCCGGCGGCGGCGCGCAGGGTCGTGAGCAGGCCTTCGCCGAGGGCGGCCGCCCGGGCAGCGAGTCCCTCCGCGCGCACGTGCTCGAGGGTTGCTGCGCCGGCCGCGAGGGCGAGCGTGGTGCCCCGGAACGTGCCCGCATGGGCGCCCGGCGCCCAGGCGTCGAGCTCGCCGGCGTAGACGACGGCTGCGAGCGGCAGCCCACCGCCGACGGCCTTCGAGACGACCATCGCATCCGGCACGATCCCGGCCTGCTCGTGGGCCCACATCGAACCGGTGCGTCCGACGCCGGCCTGCACCTCGTCGACCGCGAGGGCGATGCCGCGTTCGGCGGTGATGCGACGGACCTCGCGCAGCCAGGCGTGCGGCGCCGGATGGATGCCGCCCTCGCCCTGCACGGGCTCGACGAGCAGCATCGCCGGCGGCTCGACCCCGCCCGAGGCGTCGTCGAGCAGCCGCTCGAGGTAGGCGGCGGCCAGCGCGCCACGGTCGCCCGTGCCGAACGGGCAGCGGTATGGGGCGGGGAAGGGGATGCGGGTGACGGGCAGGCCGCCGCCGGTGACCGCCAGCCCCGGCGCGGTGGCGCCCGTGAGCTGGAGCGCCGCGAGGGTCATGCCGTGGTAGCCGCCGGTGCAGGCGAGCACACCGCGCCGGCCCGTCGCGGTCTGGCAGAGCTTCACCGCCGCCTCGACGGCGTCGGCGCCCGACGGGCTGCAGAACTGCACCCGCGGATCGCGCGCGCGGAGCCCCGCGGGGAGCGAATCGAGGAGGGCGGTGGTGAACGCGTCCCGCTCCGGCGACGCCGCGTCGAGGAGCTGCATCGGGCGCCCGGCGGCGAGCGCCCCTTCGATGGCCGCGCGTGGCACGGGATGGTCGTGACCGAGCGCCAGGGCCCCCGCGCCGCTGAGGGCGTCGAGGTAGGTGCGACCGTCGGCCGCCTCGATCTCCATCCCGTGGCCCCGCACCGGCACCACGTCGAGCCAGCGGGCGTAGGTGCGCGCCCCCGATTCGCGCGCCGCCTGACGCTCGAGGATCGCGGCTCGGTCGACCGCGGGCCGCAGCGTGCTCACCGCGGAACCGCCATCGGCGTGCCCGTCACCGGATCGGGGACGACGATCGCGTTCACGCCGAGCACGGCCTGCACGAAGGCGGCGTCGACCACCTCGCCGGGCGTGCCGCTCGCATGGACCACGCCGTCCTTCACGCCGACGATCCGATCCGAGAAGCGCGCGGCCTGGTTGAGGTCGTGGAGCACCATCACGATCGTCCGGCCCGACTCGCGGTTGAGGCGACGCAGGAGCGTGAGCAGATCGAGCTGGTGGGCGAGATCGAGGTAGGTGGTCGGCTCGTCGAGCAGCACGATCGGCGTGTCCTGGGCGAGCGCCATGGCGATCCATGCGCGCTGGCGCTGGCCGCCGGAGAGGGTCGCGAGCGGCCGGCCCGCGAGCTGCGCGGTGTCCGTGGCATGCATCGCCCACTGCACCTGCTCGCGATCTTCCGCGCTCGGGCGCAGGCCCAGGCCCCGGTGCGGGAAGCGGCCCCGCAGCACGAGCTCGTCGACGCTCACGCCCTCGGGCGGGATCGGCGACTGCGGCAGGAACGCGACGGTGCGGGCCAGCTCGCGGCGTGCGTACGCGGCGAGCGGACGGCCGGCGACGTGGATCTCGCCGCCGCTGGGCAGCAGGCCGGCGAGGCTGCGCAGGAGCGTCGACTTCCCGCACGCGTTCGCGCCGACGATCGAGGTCACCTCCCCGGCGGGGAGCACGAGATCGAGGGCGTCGAGCACGGGCCGGTCGCCGTAGCCGGTGCGCAGGCCGCGGGCCTCGAACGCGGCAGCGCCCCCGAACGGGTGCGCAGCGCCGGCGGCTGCGTCGGCGGCTGCGTCGGCGGTGTGGGTGGCGGCGGCGGTGGTCACGGGCGTGGCGTTCTCGGTCATGCGGCAGCTCGCGTGCGGACCAGCGTCAGGACGAGGGCCGGCGCGCCGATGGCCGCCACGACGAGCCCGCTGGGGAGCTCGAGCGGCGGCACGAGCGCCCGGCCGACGAGATCGGCGAGGGTGAGCAGTGCGGCACCGCTCAGCATGGCGATCGGGAGCAGCCGGCGGTGTTCACCCCCGGCCACGAGCCGGGCGAGGTGGGGCGCGAGCAGTCCCAGGAACGCGATCGCGCCGCAGACGGCGACGGCCGCAGCGGCCATCGCGGCCCCGAGCGCGAGGAGCGCGCCACGCGCCAGGCCGACGCGCAGGCCCAGCGCGGTCGCCAGCTCGTCGCCCGTGGCGAGGAGATCCAGGCGCGTGGCGGAGAGCAGCGCGAGCGTGCCCAGGACGGCGAGCGGGAGGCCGACGATCAGCGCATCGTCCGTCGTGCGGGCGTAGGTGGAGCCGGCCAGCCAGGTGATCGCCTCGGCGGCGGCCGGTTGGGAGCGCAGCACCATGAGCGTGGTGATCGCGGCCGTGGCCGCGGTGATCGCGAGGCCGATGAGCGCCATGCGGGCGGGCGACGCGGCGGTGCCGGCGCTCGCGCCGAGCACGATCGCGAGCGCGATCGCCGCGCCGAGGTACGCGGCTCCCGGCAGCGCCCAGTCCGGGGCCGTGGGCACGAGCAGCAGGATGCCGAGCGCGCCGACGCTCGCGCCGCCCGTCACGCCGGCGAGCTCCGGTCCGGCGAACGGGTTGCGCAGCGCACCTTGCAGGATCACCCCGGCTCCGGCGAGGGCCGCTCCGGCGAGCGCGGCGACGAGCAGGCGCTCGGCCCGTTCGGCCAGGATCGGATGGAGGTCGTCGGCGCCGTCCAGGAGCGCGCGGAGGGCGTGGACGGGCGAGAGGTTCGGCTCGCCGACACACAGCGCGAGCATCGCCGCCGCAGGCAGTGCGGCCGCCAGCAGCCAGGCGTGGCCCGGGCGCCATCCGCCGCCGGAGCCACCGGCATCGAGCATCACCGGGCCGTCGTCGGCCATCCGCCGCGCGATCAGGACCACGATCGGGGCACCCGCGAGCGCGCACATCACGCCGGCCGGCAGCTCCTCGGTGGCGCCGAACAGCGCGCGGGTGAGCACATCGGCGAACAGCACGAGCGCGCCCGCCCAGGGCACCACGATGGCGAGGCGGCCGACCGTGCCGGCGGGCCGCACCATCCGGGCGAGGCCGGCGGCGAGGATGCCGACGAACGCGAACGGTCCGCCGACACCGACGGACACCGCCGTGAGGAGCGCGGCCACGCCGATCGTCGCCATGCGCAGACGACCGATCGCCGACCCGAGCGCGCGGGCGGCCTCGTCGCCGAGCTCGGCCACGTCGAGCGAGCGCCCGAGCAGGAGCGCGAACGCGAATGCGACGCCGCCGATCAGCGCCCCAGCGCGTGCCGCCGTGCCGTCGAGCTGCAGGAGGCTGCCGCCGCCCCAGAGGAACAGCGAGGACGTCTCGGTCTCGCGCAGCAGCCGCACGGCGCCCGTCACGGCGGCGAGCGCCAGGCCGACCGCCATGCCGGTGAGGACGAGCCGCACCGGGCTCGTGCCACCCGCGGCTGCGATCGCCGCCACGAGTCCGGCTGCGGCGAGCACGCCCACGAACGCGACCGCGATCGTCGGAGCGCCGGCGGCGACGCCGCCGTAGGCCGCGCCGAGGGTGACCGTCAGCATGCCGCCGGCCGAGAGCCCGAGGGTCGCCGGCTCGGCGAGCGGGTTGCGGGTGAGCGACTGCAGGAGCACCGTCGCGGCGCCGAGGCTGCATCCGGCCACCACGCCGGCGGCGGCGCGCGGTCCGCGTAGCGCCTGCGCGAGCTCCTCCTCGAAGCCCGTCCCGCCGAGGAACCCGCGCAGCGCCGCGCCGGCGCCGTAGCCGTCGGCGCCCTGCATCAGATCGAGGACGACCGCGAGCAGGAGCGCGAGGAGTCCGGCCGAGGCGGCCCGGGAGGTGCGGGCGCGCGTGCTCAGCTCAGCCTCGCAGGAGTGCGGCGCCGATCTGGGCCGCGATCAGGCGCGCCGAGCCGGGGCCGCCGAACAGCCACGTCTTGCCCGCGAGGTTGCGGTAGCGGCGCTTCTTCATCACGGGCAGCTTCTTGAACGAGTCGAGCCCCTGGATCTGCTTGATCTGCTGCTCGAACGGCTTCGTGTAGACGAATGCGACCCAGTCGTTCTTGATCTGCGCCATCGCGCTCACGCCGACCGTCGCGAAGCCGTAGCGCGGCGTGCCCGTGTTCCAGCCGTTCTTCACCCCGATCCGGCGCAGCACGCCAGCAGCCTGCGAGTTGTTCGTCGCGAGGCGCAGGGCGGGGGCGCTGGTGGTGCCGCCCGGCGTCGCGACCGTGAGCTTGATGCCCGAACGGCCCTTGCGCGCGATCGCCCCCTTCACGGCCGAGAACGACTGGGTCATCGCCTTGAGGACCGCCTCGCCCTGCCGCCGCTTGCCGACGGCTCTCGCGATGCGGCGGTAGTCGGTGACCATCGCGTTGAACTGCACGTCGCCGTCGCCTGCGGGGTACGGGTGGGTGACGAGCACCTTCGCGATCTTCTTGAGCGCGCTCAGGTTCCGCTCGGAGCGGTAGTCGGGGACGATGATGAGGTCGGGCTTCAGCTGGCGGATCCGGCTGAGGCTCGGCGACTGGCGCAGGCCGACATCGGTCGGTGTGCCGCGGCGGCCGATGCCGACGTAGGCGTCGTAGCCCTTCACGTCGGCGGCGCCGACGGCGCTCACGCCGAGCGTGGAGAGGTTCTCGAGGCCGTCCCACTCGAGGGCGACGACGCGCTTGGCGGCGGCGTTCGCCGGCACGGCCGCGCCGAGGCCGAAGGCGAGCAGCCCGACGAGGGCGATGGTGAGGGACCGGAGGTGACGGTGCATGCTGAAGCTCCTTGCGTGATGACGGCGCTCAGTACGAGACCGTGCCGCTGATCCGCACGTTCGTGGTCTTCACGTTCGCGGGGCCGCTGCCGCTCACGGTGAGCGTCGACGCCCCGATGCCCTTGTACCGACCGTCGCCGCCCTGGATCTTCAGCGTGCCCTTGTAGGTGGCGCTGCTGCCCGACACCTCGAGCGCCGCGGTGCCGTTGCCCCACACATCGCCGGCCTTGCTCGCGAAGCGGATCGAGTACTCGAGCTTCTTGCGGGCCGCGAGCTTGGTGCGCAGCGTGAGCGTGCCGGTGCCGAACGGCTGGCCCTTCACGGTGCCGCGCTGCTCGACGATCTTCGTCTTGGCCTCGCGCTTGACGAACTTGACGGTGCCGCTCGCGCTCACGCGGTACCGCTTGGCGGCCAGGGCGACGCCGGGGGCGGCGAGCAGCGTGCACAGGACGAGCGCGACGGCTCGGCGCGGCAGGTGGGTGACACGTCGGGTCACGGGGTCTCCTCGGAGGCGGTGGTGGAGGTGCCGGATGGTCGACCGGCAGGGGAGTCGGGGCGCTGGAGGAGCACGGTCGCGGTGGCGACCGGTCCGTCGTGGCTCAGCGTCAGCAGCAGGGTGGACGGGTCGGGCTCGACGAGCTCGCGCACGGCGCTCGCGACACGCCCGTGCAACCGGAAGAACGGCCGCGCGTACGCGTCGGCGACGACCTCGATCTCGCGCAGGTCGATCTCTCCGAGCGCCGGCGCCCGGCCCAGACGGGCGCTCGACCAGGCCTTCACGAACGCCTCCTTCGCGGCGAAGCGCGCGGCGAGGTGGGTGGCGCGTGGCCCGGGTCGCGTCTGCACGAACGCGAGCTCGGTGGCGGTGAACGTGTGGTCGACGAACCCGGATGCCGGGTCGGCGAGCTGCTCCGCGAATGCGGGCACGTGCACCACGTCGGTGCCGATGCCGAGGACCGTCACGCCGTCGCCTCCGGCGTGAGGGGCGGGGACGGGGGCGTAGGCGGCGCGGCGAGCAGCCGGGCGGCTTCCGCATCGCGGTCGCGGTCGGCGGCGCGCGGCGCGGGGCGGCGCGTGGGCACGGGCAGTCCGTGGCGGGCGGCGAGGAGGCGCTGGGCGCCACGCGCGCGGCGACGGCCCGCGCGGCGCAGGTACTCGTCGCGCACCCGGGCGTCGGGGATCGCGGCGACGAGTGCGGCCGGGTGGGCAACGGCGACGAGGGCGGAGATGTGGCCGAAGCCCAGGCTGCTGACGAGCGCCGCGCGCAGCGGGAGTTGGGCGGCCGTGCGGATCGTGCGGCGACCGACGATCAGGGTCGTCGACGCGCGCAGCGCCGGGTCGGCGCACTCGAGCGAGCGGTTGCCGGGCAGCACGCCGTCCGTGAGCGCCCGCAGCGCACCGTCCACCTGCCACGCGGCGGCCCCGCCCTTGCTGTGGCCGGTGAGCGACTTCTGCGAGATCACCGGCAGCGGGTTCCCGGGCGAACGTTCGAGCGCCGCCTGGATGCGGTGGTGCAGGTCGGCTTCGCCGGGGTCGTTCATCTCGGTGGACGTGTCGTGCTTGGAGACGAACGCGAGGTCGTCCGCGCCGAGGCCGTGGGCGGCGAGTGCGGTCGCGAGCGCCGAGGCCGGGCCGCCGGCGGCGGCGCCGAGGAGGCCGAGGCCGGGCGCGGGGATCGAGGTCTGCAGCCCGTCGGCGAAGCTGCCGGCCCACACGAGGACGCCGCGGGCCGGGATGCCGAGGGCGACGGCGAGGTCGGCGCGGAGCAGCAGCTGCGCGCCGCCGCCCTGCGCCTCGACGAACCCGCGCCGCCGCACGTCTCCAGGGCGGGATGCCTCGTGCGCGGCGATGCCCAGGGCGTCGAGGTCGTCGCTCGAGGCCGTCGCGCCCATGTCGCCGAAACCGGTGAGGCCCTCGGCGGTGAGGTCGTCGAAGCCGCCGGTCACCACCGCGAGGGCCTTGCCGGCGAGGATGAGGTCGCGGCCGGCCTCGAGGCTGACGGCCGCCGTGGCGCACGCACCGACGGGGTGCAGCATCGGGCCGTACGAGCCGACGAACGCCTGCACCACGTGGGCGGCGACGACGTTGCCGAGCGACTCCTGGATGCGGTCGGCCTGGCGCGGCTCGGCGAGGAGCTGGTCGAGGAGCAGGCGACGCAGCGACGCGAGGCCGCCGAGGCCGGCGCCCTGGGTGCTCGCCACCTGGGTCGGGTGCACGTGCTCGAGCAGCTCACCCGGCTCGAGCCCTGCCTCGGTGAACGCCTCGACGGTGCAGAGCAGGTCGACGAGCGCCATCCGGTCGGCGGTCGCGGCGAGGTCGGCCGGGGCACCGAGTCGGGTGAGATCGAGGCCGCGGGGGAGCTGGCCGGCAGCGCGGCGGCTGTGCTCGATCTGCCGCGGCAGGCGGAGCGTGCTGCCTGCCGGAACGACGACCTCCCAACCGTCTCCAGCCTGGCGGAGCACCGCACCCGGCGTGCCCTCCAGGAACGGCGCGGCATCCGCGGGGCTGTCGACGGCGAAGGTGGTCTCGCGCGTGGTCGTGAGCGGCGCGAGCTGCTGCAGGCCGCGAGCGCGGAGGGCCGGTTCGTCGTCGAGCGGTCGCAGGCCGGTGCGCTCGTGGACGGCGTCGGCGTAGCGACCGAGGAGCTCGTGCTCGGCGACCGGCTCCCCGCTGGCCTCGTCGATCCAGCGGCCGCGGTAGCCGGCGCGCTCGTAGCGCACGAGTCCGCACAGCCAGGCGAGCTCGGCCACCGCGCCCGGCGACGGCTCGGCCGACTGCTCGCGCGCCCAGCGCGTGCGCGCCGAGCCGACCGGGCCGAGCTCGCCGGTGCCGGCGATGACCACGAGCGCGCCGAGCCCCACCGTGGGCGGCTGCGGCCAGCCCGCGGCCGTCGCCTCGAGGGCGTCGCGGCCTGCGCGCCGGTCGGTGGTGGTGGTGGGGAGGGCGGCGACCGACCGTGCGCTCGGGGCGCCGGCGAGTGGCAGGACCGCGCGGCGCAGGGCCGCGGTGTCGGCCGCCTCGGCTGCGCGCGCGGCGAGCGCGTCGATGAGCGGCGCGAGGCGCGGGCGCAGCGGCGTGTCGGACCGCAGCCCGCCGGTCGCCTCGACCACGACGCGCGCGCCCGCCTGCGCGTGCTCGCGCGCCGCGCCGGTGAGGAGGGTCGCGAGGAGCAGCCCGGTCTCGCCGGTCGAGAAGGTGCGGATCCCGAGCTCGGTCTCGAGGTCGTCGGCGATGAGGCCGGCGGCCTGCATCAGACCGGTGCCGCGCACCCAGCCGATCCGCGCGCCGATGAGCGCAGTCGAGGCCGCCCACGACTCACCCGCCGCAGCCCGTGCGAGGAGCACCTCGAGCGCGGCCTTCGTCTCGCCGTAGATGCCGTCGGCGCCGAACGTGCCGTGGTTCGGTGAGAGCGGCAGCACCACCGTGGTGCGGCGGCCCGGAGCGGCATGGGCGGCCAGCTGGGCGACGAGTCGGTGCACACCGGTCACGTGCAGCCGCAGCGCGAGCTCCGCGCCGTCGCCGTCGCCGGCCTCGCCCTCGGCGCCTGTCGCGGCCAGCGGGGCGACGATCGTCGGCAGCAGCGACGGGAGCGTGAGGTCGGGACGCTGGCGCTGCACGGGCGTGGGGTTCGCGAGCCATGCCACGAGCGCGTCGATGTCGGCGGTGTTCGCCAGGTTCGCGGGGAGGAGGTGCAGCACCGCGCCGGCCGCAGCGCTCCGGCGGTAGAGCTCCTGCGCCCAGGCGCGACGGGCGGGGGTGAGGGCGCTGGCGGTGGCGACGACGGTTGCCCCGCCGCGCAGCAGCTGGGCGACCGTGGCCTCGCCGATCGAGCCGGGGGCGGCGCCGGTGACGAGGGCCACCTCGTCGCGCAGATCGGGAGCGTCGGCCAGGCGCGCCGCGAGCTCGGCGCGCACGGCCCCCTCGAGCTCGGCGTCCGGGCTCGAGACGGCGGCCGGCAGATCCGCGGGGCGCTCGGGGGCGGGGATGCTGCCCGCACGCGGCACGCCGTCCGCGCCGATCGTCGTGCGCGGTCGTTCGCCGGCGATCGGGAGCGCGGCCGGGCGGGGGGGCGCGCTCGGCGAGGCGAGGCGTGCGAGCTCGGCGGCGTCGAGCGCGCCGGAGGCGGATGGCAGACCGGCGAGCCGGCCGGCCAGCCAGCTCGCCGTGGCGGAGAACTCGGGGTCGGCCGCGAACGGGGCGAGGCGTGCGAGCTCGGCGGTCACCTCGGCGCGGCCGGCCTCCTCCCGCACGGCGCGATGGACGAGGTCGAGCAGGTCCCAGCGGGCGTGGGCCCAGGCGTCGTCGAGGCGCACGTGCCGGCGGGGGTCGAATGCGGGCGCGAGCCGATCGGCGAGGTCGTCGCCGAGCGCGGCCTCGAGCGTCGCGAGCCGCTCTGCCGCCGGGTCGCCAGCGGGCGCGGGATCGAGCGGTGCCGGTCGCTGGCCGAGCACGCCGAGCAGGTCGGTCGCAAGGTGGCGGAGGACCTCGGCCGCCTCGGCGGAGAGGGCGGAGGCGGGCGCTGCGGCGGTCCCGTCGCCCGCGTCCGGTGCGGGGGTGGCCGGGAGTGCGATGCCGGCCCGGGCGGCCACTCGGGCGGCGGCGGCATCGATCGCCTCGAGCGCGGCAGGGCGGTGCGCCGGTCGGCCGGAGCGGCCGAGCGGGCCGCCGCGCGTGGAGGCGCCCTCGCGCAAGTCGAGGGCCACCTCGGCGAGGACGCGCTCCACGAACCGCGGGGGCAGGCCGCGCCGCGTGAGGTGCTCGGCGGCCGCGCTGCGGGCGAGGCCGGTGCCGGCGAGCCCGGCGGTGAGGCTCGCATCGATCGCGACCCGCAGGTAGTCGCCCGGGTAGCGGTAGGCGCTGCCGCCGCGGCGCAGCTGTTCGGTGAGCTCGCCGATGGTGCGGCCCTGGGCGCCCTCGGCGCCCGTGAGCGAGAACTCCCGCCCGAGGTCGATCAGCACCTGGTTGCGGCGGCTGGAGACGCCTTGGAAGAGCTCGTCGAGCGTCTCCGTGGCGGGCAGCTGGTCGAGGCGGATCCGTGCCTGGATCGCGAGGACGAGCTCGAGCGCGGTGCCCGCATCGACGCCCGGAAGGTCGCCCGGGGCGTCGGCACCGGCCCGTGCCGTGGGGACGACGAGCGCGGCAGGCCGCGCGGGCTCGGGCGCCTGCTCGGTGGAGACGAGCGCCGCCGGCTCAGGCTCCACCTCAGCCTCAGCCTCAGCCTTTCCATCGTGCCGAGCGGCGCCGCTCGTGAGCTGCGCCCTATCCCGCACGCTGTGGAGCACGGCGGCGCGGTCGGCGATCCCTCCGCTGCGCGCGAGGCCGGTGAGGACGTCGGCGTGTGCGGGGGCGACCTCGATCAACGTCCGACGCCCCAGCCCGCCCGCGCGATCGCCGGGCTCTGCGACGAGCGCCTCCATCGTGCCGATCCAGCGGACGGGGGCGGCGAGCTGCCCGGCGAGCGCGGTGACCAGCAGCCAGCGCGCCCGGCGGTCGGGCTCGTCCGCGGGCGGCAGATCGGCGAGCGGCCGTTCCGGCAGTGCGGCGGCGGCGACGATCGCGGCGGCCGCGTCATCGGTCGCCGCGAACGGCCGACCGGTGAGGTTCGGGATCCACCGACCGACGAGCGACCCAGCGGGGACGGTGGCCGGGAGCTCGGCGTCGAGCGCAGCGAGCAGCTCGCTCGCGGCCGGTCGCAGCACCGAGGAGTGGAACGGGACGTCGATCGCGTCGAGCACCCGCACGGCCGAGCGGCCCGAGCCCCCGCTCGGGTAGGCGGCGGCGAGTGCCTCGAGCTCCTCCCACGGCCCGACGACCGCATACTGCCGGCCGCGCGCGTTCTCGTTGACGATCTCGGCGCTCGGGGCGATCTGCGAGATGGCGCCCGCCAGCTCGTCGTGGGTGAGGCCCATCGCCCGCGGGTCGGCGACGGCCATCCGGAACGGGGAGCGGCCCTCGGCGTCGCGCGGCACGTGCCGCTGCATCGCCTGGCCGCGACGGTGCACGAGCGTGAGCGCCGCCTCGAGGCTCAGCACGCCGAGGGCGTGGAGCGCGGCGAACTCTCCGACGCTGTGGCCGGCAGCCACGGGCACGCCGCCCGTGGCCGGCAGCTCGCCATCGGCGCGCAGCGCCGCGAGCTGGGCAGCGGCGAGCGCGACGAGTGCGGGCTGGGTGTACTCGGTGCGCATCAGCAGCCCACCGGGGTGACGGACGATCGCGCCGTCCGCGAGCCGCAGGGCGCGCGGATTCTCGGCGACGAGCCGGGCGAGCGGCACGCCGTGCGCGGTGCGCAGGTAGTGGTCGGCGGCAGCCCACACCTCGCGTGCGGCCCGTGAGGACCGCACGAGCTCGTCGGCCATCCCGGCGCGCTGGATCCCCTGTCCGGGGAACAGGAAGGCGCGGGCGTCGCGCGTGGTGAGGTCGATCTCGCCGCTGCCGCGCGCGACGAGCCGGTCGCCGTCGCGGACCTCCACCTCGACGATCTGGCGGCCGGCGGTGCGGCCGATCGCGCGCGCCGCGAACACGAGCACGGCGCCGAGCGGCACCGGCGCGAGGAACTGCACCTGCCAGCGCACGAGCGCCTCCGGAGCTGCCGGCGTGGCGAGCTCCACGAGTGCGGCGCTCGCGCGGGCGGCGAGCCAGGCGCCGTGGACGATCGGAGCGTCGAGTCCCGCGAGCCGTGCGGCGAGCGTGCTGCGGTGCAGCGGGTTGTGGTCGCCACCGACGTGTGCGAAGCCGGAGAGGTCGAGCGGGGCGACGTCCTCGAGCTCGCCGAGCAGTGCGCGGTCGCCGGGGTGGGCGGCCGGAGCCTCGGGAGCCAGGGCGTCGAGCAGTCGGGCGAGGGGGTGGGCCGGCGGCTCGCCGCGGCCGGCCGCCTCGGTGATCTCCGGTGCGACGGTCCCCACGACGCGGTCGCCGATCCGCAGCTCGCCGCCGGTGCAGCGGTGGTACGCCGTGGCCGGCTCCGCGTGGTCGACGGTGCTCTCCACAGCGGCCTCGAGCTCGACCTGCTCGCCCGCCGCGGGCGACCAGTCGGGCTCGAGCAGCAGGCCCGGAAGCTCGGCGAGCAGAGCGGCGGTCGGCGCGTCGAGCTCGAGCACGCCGTGGAGCTGGCGCCGGCGCACAGCCCGCGCGGCGCCGAGCGGGCGGGTGCCGGCGAACACGAGCCGCGTGGTGACGGTGGCTGCCGGCGCGCCGCCGGCCGGCCAGCCGAGACGGGTGACGACGGTGACGGCGCTCGCGGCGCCGTCGCGGTCGTCGACCGCCTGGATGCGGGCATCGGCCGGACCGTGCCCGCCGGCGACGGCGGCCCAGGTGGCGTCGAGCTCGACGGCGTGCTCGGCGTGGACGAGCTCTCCCAGGCGCGGCGCGAGATCGGGGTCGGCCGTGAGGGTGGCGACGACCGACGGCCACGCGAGCGTGAAGGCCAGGTCGGCAGGGGTGGCGCCGTGCGTGGCGCCGGTCGCTCGGCGGTAAACGGCGGGCAGGTCGACCGGGCAGCGCCAGCTGCCGGCGCCCGCGGCCGTGTGACCCACCCCGGCGCCGAGCGCGTCGGCGGCGAATCGGGCCTGGGCGGCGAGGAGCCCCGGTGCCTGCCACCCCGCACCCAGTGGCGCGAACGTGACCTCGAACGCGTGGACCGCGCCGTCCGGCCCGGGGATCGCGGCATGGAGCAGCACGCCCGTGCCGTCGCCGGCGTCGGTCAGCTCGGCGCGCTCGCCGGGGAGCCCGGTGGCCGGTGTGATCGCGAGGCGCACGAGTCGGCCCGCGTCGTCGTCCTCGCGTTCGAGGAGGTCGCCCGCGCGCGCAAGGCGCCAGATCGGATTGGGAACGGCACCGGCGGCTCCCGCCCGTACGTGCGCGGCGGTCAGGAGCGCCGCGATCGGGCCCTGCGCCGAGGCGGCGATGCCGGCGAGCGGCGGCGGCGCGGCCCCGCCGACCGTGAGCCGGTCGCGGCGGACGGGATCGGGGGCGTCATCGCGCTCGCGCAGCGCCTCGATCGTCCCGGCGTGGAAGCGCTGCAGCAGCTCGCCGACCGGCTCGTTCGCGCGCTCGATGCCCCGAACCGCGACCGGGCCGGGGATCACGAACACCTCGTCGAACCCGCGTCGGTCGTCCTGGGCCTGCCAGAGCGCATCGGCCATGAACCAGCGGCGCACCTCCCCGTCGAGCACGGGCACGAACGGGACGGGCTTGCCGGGGCGGTCGCACACCTCGAGCACCACGTCGCGATCGGCGGGGTGCAGGAGCGTGGAGGCCGCGTGCGGGTAGCGTCGCTCGAAGCGGGCGAGGGCGGCAGCCGGATCGTCGAGGTCGGTGGGCTGGGCGAGCGGCGGGTCGAGCTCGCCGCGCTCGGCGGGATCCAGGCGGGCCGCGAACCGGCGTGCGATCTCCAGGAACCGCGAGCGCCAGGTCGGGTGGCCCCAGGCGCCGTCGTCGTACCGGCCGCCGCGCCCGGTCGCGAGCCGCTCCGTGAGGGCGCTCAGCACCTCGAGGTAGGTGAGGGCATCGAGGTCGCCCAGGTACGGCTTCGCGGTCGGCGCGAGCGCGGCGATGATCTCGTCGCGCCGGGCCTGCACGGCCTCGGGGTCGCCGGCGACCTCCTGCAGGAGCTTGCCGGCGCGTGCGGCCGCGTTCTCCAGGAGGTGGATGTCGGCGTTCAGGTTGCTGGTGGCCGAGGTCACTCCGCCGACGACGCCGCCGCGCGGTACCCACCCACCGGGGCCCGTCCCACTCGCGGCGACCAGGGCGTCCTTCACGGCCGGCGAGGCGGTGGCCTCGGCGCAGGCCATCGCAGCGGTGCCGACGAGCACGGCGTCGATCGGCATCGGTACGGCCTCGCCACGGCGCAGCGACCAGCGCCCCGTGAGGAAGTCCGCGGCACGCTCCGGCGTGCCGATCCCACCGCCGACCGCGAGCACGACGTTGTCGGCTCGGCGGATCTCGTCGTACGTCTCCAGCAGCAGGTGCTCGAGATCCAGCCACGAGTGGTGCCCGCCGCCCTGACCGCCCTCCACGTGCATCGTGATCGCGTGGTGCGGGGCGGCGCCCGCGATCGCGAGCACCTGGCGGATCTGATCGACCGTGCCGGGCTTGAACGCGTTGCGATGCAGCCCGGCCGCCGCGAGGCGGTCGAGCAGCCGCACCGCTGCCTCCACCTCGGGGATGCCGGCGCTCACCGTGAGGCCCAGCAGCGGCGCGCCGCCCGTTCGAGCGCGGGGCACGAGCCCGGCACCGTCGACGTGCAGGTCCCACAGATGGCGGTCGAGCAGGAGCGTGTTGAACGCCACCTCGCGGCCGGGGTCGAGCAGCTCGCCGAGCTCTGCGAGGCGCTCGGTGAAGGTGCGCTCGTCGGGCTGGCCACCGCCGGCGAGCTCGGCGACGAACCCAGCGTTCGCCGCAGCGGCGACGATCCCCGCGTCGGTCGTGGTCGGCGTCATGCCGGCGAGGACGACGGGTGGCGCGCCGTGGAGGCGCGTGAAGGCGGTGTCCACGGTGACCGAGCCGTCCGGCAGTTCGACGAGTCCGGGCATGAGGTCGGCGTAGACCAGATCGCGGTCTGCCTGGTGGCTCGCGGGCGTGAGCAGCACGCGCCGCGCATCGGGCGCGCTGAGCGGCAGGCTGCGGATGCCCGTCCCGCGCAGTGCGTCGGCGGTGAGTCGGCTGATGGCCGTGCCCGGGCCGAGGTCGAGGATCCAGTCGGGATCGTCGGCGCGAAGGGTCTCGATGCAGCGGTCCCAGCGCAGCGGCTCCGGGCCGGTCTGCGCGGTGAGGAGGAGGGCGGTGAGGTCGTCGCCCGAGCCGAGCGGAGTGCCGGTGAGCGGGGAGAGCACGCGCAGCGCGCCGGGCCGCGGGGCGTCGGCGGCGCCCGCGCCCGCGAGCCACGCGGCGAACGGCTCGCGCGCGCCGTCGAGCAGGGCGGTGTGGAAGGGCGCGGCGACGGGCAGCGCCTCGATCAGGGGCCGCAGCGGCGCGCCCCCGAGCTGTCCGGCCCGGGCAGCGTCGGCATCGGCCTCGGCGCGCGCGGCCAGTGCGGCCTCCACGGCGGCGAGCGCGCGCGGGGCGCCGCCGAGCACCACGTCGCCGGGGCCGTGCACGAGCGCGATCTGCGGAGGCTCCGGCAGCGCGCCGAGCGTGGCCTCGAGGATGTCGCGAGGCACGCGGCGCACCGACAGCATCGGGGTGTGGTCGCCGGCCGTCGGCGGCACCTCGGCGCCGGCCCGCGCGAGGGCGAGCCCGAGATGGGCGGCGAGCCGCACGTAGCGGCTCAGGAGCGCTTCGCCGAGCTGGGCGCCCGGCGTGCCGAACGCCTCGCTCACGGCGAGCGCAGCGAGCAGCCCCTGCGAGTGCCCGGCGGCGAGTGGCGTGCGGCCGGACTGCAGCGCGTCGCCGACCCCGTCGGCCGCGAGCGACTGCCAGAGCAGCAGCTGTGCGGTGAGGATGAGCGGGTACGAGAGCTCGGGGGCGCGGCGGTCGGCCTCCGGCGGTGCGAGCGACGGGTCGCGGACCCAGTCGCGGAGGTCGGTGCCGTGGCGGTAGGCGCCGAGCGCGCGGGCCTCGCCGCTCGCGGCCACCTGGGCCAGGGCCTCCTCGGCAGCGGCGAGGTGCCCGGACAGTCCGGGCACGCCGATCAGCAGCGCCTCGAGCTCGGGCAGGGGGTCGGTGCCCTGTCCGGCGAAGGTGAGCGCCGCCGCGACCTCGCCGGCGGCGAGTCGCTCGCGCAGCGAGGCACGGGCCAGCGCACCGCGGCGGGGCGGCACGCTCGGCGCGGTCGGGCGGGGCGCGGACATCGATTCAGCGGCGCAGCGTGAGCGTCTGCGCGACGGCCTGCGTGGTGGTGGAGCCGACCGGCGAGACGGTCAACGTCACGCCGACCTTCGCGGTCTTCTGCAGCAGGGCACGCGCCTCGCGGCTGAGCGTCAGCGAGACCGTGACCGACTTCCCGGCCTTCAGCGTGGCCGTCGTCGCCGACGCGACCGTCACGATCTTCCGCTTGCCGCCCACCTTCGCCGCGCGCGTGGTCTTCAGCGTGAGCCTCACCTTCGCGGAGCTGGGGCGCGGATTGGTCAGCTTGATCTTGACCTTCCCCTTGCTCGTTCTGAGGCTCGCGGTGCCGACGGTCGCGACCTTCGGCTTGCTGGTGGCGGTCGCCGGCGGCGGGCGGAACGTCCCGGTCTCCCCGAGGCTCGGCGGATTGGTCGTGCTCGCTCGTGGCGTCTCCGTCGCGCCGCCGCCGGTCCCGCCGCCCGTTCCATCGCTCGGGTTCTTGACGGAGCTGCGCGGGCGCTGCACCGTCTGGAACGCGCCGGGGCCCGTCGCGCGCGGCGTGAGCACGAGGTCGGGGCGGCCCGGGCTCGTGAGCGTGATCGGGCCGGACGCGCGCACACCGGCCGTCGCATCGATCGAGCGGGTCCAGCGGGTCGTCGGCAGCTGGAGCTGCAGGAGGTCGGCGCCGTCGGCCAGCGAGCCGGTGAGGACCACCGTCTGCGTGGCCGGCACGGCGTTGCTCGCCGCGAGGTTGACGGTCCCGGTGACCGCGTGGTCGACGGGGTCCGTCCCGAGCCAGGCGTCGCGCTGCGTGGGCGTGAGCGCCACGCGCAGCTGGTTGCCGGCGACCGCCGCCTCGGTGCCGACGGCGGCGCGCACGGGTCCGCTCGCACGGGGCAGATCGGCGTCGACGGCCGGTTCGGCGAGTGCCCCACCGGGCGCGAGGGCTCCGGTGTAGGCGGGAGCGGCCCACGCGCTGCCGATGAGCGGCGGGACGGCCTCCACCAGTCCGTTCGCTCCGAGCCCGCCCGTGGTTCCGGGCAGGCACTCGAGGGTGAGGACGAACGTGTCGCCGCCCGCCGGGATCGAGACCTTGATCGCGAGGCTGCCGGCGGGCGTGGTCGTCGAGCCGTTGCGGCCGACCGGCAGCTCGCCGAGGGTGTCGCCGAGGGCCTGGCCCACCCGCACCGGGCCGCCGGCCGCGGTCCAGGTGGTGCTCGGCAGGGCGACGGGGTCGACGAGCACCTTCGAGGCGTCGCCGTCGACCTGGCCGTTGTCGAGGTAGGCGAGCTCGGTGCGCGCGGTGGTGGTGAAGTGGATCGGAGCCGTGGTGCCCTCGACGGTGTTCGTCGCGTCGAGCGCGAGCCAGCCTTCGACGGCGAGCTGCGTGCCCTGCTCGAGCCAGCCGCCCTCCACGCCGAACTTGGCGATCCAGTCCGGCAGCACCGACCGCAGCTCCGCGGCGGAGAGGGTGACCCGGTCGCCGGGGGCGAGCGCTCCGCCGGCCGCGACCGGCGCGCCGCCCGCGGTCTTCGCGGTCGTGGTGCCGAGGATGCCGAGGTCGACCTCGCGCCACTCCTGGTCGTAGGAGTACAGGCAGGCGTTCGGGAGGCTGGCGACGCCTGCCGAGGCCGGCGTCGCGGCGAACGCGGCGGCGAGGGCGAGCGCCGTCAGCGCGCAGGTAGCGCGGCGAAGGAGCGTGGCGTTGGAGTGGCGGGGCATGGAGCGGGTCCTGGGGGCTCTGGTGGGAGATCCGGCCGGTCCGGAGCCGCACGTGCGATGCGAACGTGCGGCCCCGGGGTGCGCGACAGGCCGCCGGAGCAGCCTGCGCCGGTCGCGCCGGGTGAGCCCTAGAGCTCGGTGAGGGTGACCGTGGAGGTCGTGGCCGTGCCGCCCTTCGGGGTGACCGTGAGCACGACCGTGATCGACTTGCTGCGGAGCAGGTCGCGGACCGCCTTGGTGACGCTCAGCTTGATCTCGTTCGTCTTGCCGGCGGCGACGGTCGTCTTCGCGTCCGGGGCGACCTTGAGCTTCTTCTTGCTCTTGCCGCTCTTGTACGCGTTCTTCGTGGTCGCGGAGATCGTGTACTCGTTCGACGCGGTCGTGGTGTTGGTGACGCTGACGGTGGTCTTCTTCGACTTCACGCCGAGCACGTCGGCCGAGAGGACGACCGGGCCGGCCGGGGCCGGAGCCGGAGTCGTCACCGGCACCGGCACCGGGGTCGGGGCCGGGGCGGCCGGGAGGTCGGCCTTCGCGAACGTCGGCTGGACGGCCTGCGTGGTCGCGTACCGGCCGGCGACGCCCTTGATCGGGTTCTTCGCGCCGCCCGAGTTCGCCAGGGTGAAGCCCGGGAACTCGGCGTCGCCCAGGAGCGCGAGGCTCGGATCGCCCGCGGTCGGCGAGGCGTTGCCGATGAACCCGGCGACGCCCGCGGCGGAGATCGTGCTGTCCTTCACCGAGATCGTGCCGTTGACGCAGTCGTTCGACGAGCCGTACGACTTCGTGTCGGCGCGGACGAACACCGAGCCGAACGGGACGACCTTGATCGGCCGGTTGTAGCCGTCGCGGTCGTAGCCCTTGGACTCCGCGATCACCGGCGCGCTGTTGCCGGGCGGCGCGATGCGGAACTCGACCGGGCCGTCGCCCGTCGGGGTCCACTTGGAGGAGGGCAGCGTGTAGGTGCGCTTCGGCGCCGTCACGGTCTCGTCGCCGTTGGTGTAGCCCCCGAGCCAGGTGGAGCTGCCCGGCGTCGGGTCCTGCACGTTCACGGTCCAGGTGCCGTCGACGTGCACGGTCTGGAACCGCTCGACGGTGTTCGTCGCCTCGAGGGTGACGTAGGCGCTCAGCGGGTAGTTGTTGTTGTTGCGGTTGCCGAGGTACTGCTCGCTGAGGCGCGAGGTGGAGGTCAGCGACTCACCGGGGTAGGCGGTCGGGACCGGCAGGGCCGAGAGGCCCTTCAGCACGCTGGCCGACACCGGGGTCGGGGCGTAGTGGATCACCTGGTTCGGCGAGGTGCCCGTGGCGTACGACCAGTAGGTGAGGCCGTCCGCGGCCTTCACGCGGAGCGTGATGTTCGTGGAGGCGGGCTTCGGATCCGAGCCGGTGAGCAGCTGCGCGGCACCGTTCCCGTCGTTCGCCCAGCCCGGCGAACCGGTGTAGGTGAGGCCGACGCCGCCCGTGCGGCTCCAGAGCGACTTCAGCGGACCCGGGTTCTTGAACTCGAGCGACAGCTGGGTGCTGTCGAGGTAGAGCGGCTGGCCCTTGACGGCAGTCAGAGCGTTGCCCGCGCCGCGGCCGACCGAGATGTCGAGCGAGTCGAGGAAGCCGTCGGGGGTCGCGGCGCCCGCGAACGTCTGGATGAACGGGGAGATGCACTGCCAACCGGTCGCGTACTCGGTCGGAGCGGCCGCTGCCGTCGAGGGGATCGAGGCGACTGCGGCGGTCGCGCCGAGGAGGCTCGCGAGGCCGGCGGCGCGCTTGAGGTGGGTGGTGTTGGTCACCGGGATGACTCCATGGAATCGTTGTGCGCACCCCGCCCTCCGGTCGGAGGGCGGGGGCCGAGCTCCGGGCGAGAGCGAGACCTGGCATATCCAACTTGCCCAGTCGGAAATGCCCGTGCGAGGCCGCACTATAAATCCTTCTGCGGCGATCGGGATTCTGCCTACCCCGAGGTGGCGGAAATCGGGCGCCGAAACCGTAGGTCGCCCATACGCGCGGCGTCAGGTTGCCCGGGTCAGCCCCAGGTGCGCTTCGGCCGGTCCAGGCGCAGCCAGCGGATGCCGACCACTGCGAACACCGTCGCGTAGCCGAGCAGCACGAGGCAGGGGACCGCGATGGCCCCGTAGCCCTCGCCGTCGAGGATCACGGCGCGGTAGGCCTTCATCGCCCAGTAGACGGGCGAGACGAACGCGACATCGGCCATCCACGGCGGCAGCGCGGCCACGGGCACGAAGCCGCCGCCAAGGCCCCCGAACACCATCGCGCCGAGGTTGGTGACGGCGTTCACCTGCTGGACGGTCGAGAGCACGGCGGTCGCGGCGATGCCGGCCGTGAGGACGACGAGGGAGAGCGCGCCGGCGGTCAGGGCGATCGCGCCCCACGGACCGGCGTTGTCGAAGTCGAGGAACAGCACGCCGAACCCGAACAGCAGCACGTGCTGGGCGACGAGCATCATCGCCGGGAGCACGAGCTTGGCGACGAGGAGCGTGCGGCTGTCCAGGCCCGAGGCGCGCAGGCGTGGCCACGTCCTCCAGCCGTACTCGCGGAACACGGAGAAGCTCGCGATGGCCGATGCGAAGAACGCGAACACGCAGGCCATCCCCGGCACGGTCTGCGCCGATCCCGTCACCCCGAGGTAGCCCTCGTCGGCGATCGCGAGGTCCATCGCGCGGCTGAGCATGACCATCAGCACGATCGGCATGCCGACGAGGAGGGCCGCTGGCAGCGGATCGTGGCGCAGGTGGCGCAGCTCGATCCGCAGCACGGCGAGCACGCCGCTCATGTGCCCGCCTCGTTGGCCGTGCGGCGCCCGGTCAGCTGCAGGTAGGCGGCCTCGAGCGACGGCTGCACCAGCTCCACGCCGAGCAGCAGCGAGCTGCGATCGCCGAGCTCGGCGACGAGCGTGCGCAGGAGCCCCGCGGGATCCTCGGAGCGCAGCTGCAACCGCACCCGGCCCTCGGGGGCGGTGCCGAGCGATGTCGCCGCGGCGAGCTGCGGGAGGTCGAGCCCGTGCCCCTCGACCAGCTCGACGATCAGCGCGGCCGCCGCGTGGGCGGCGATCAGTTCGGCGAGGGTGCCGTGCGCGATCACGCGTCCGCGCTCGAGCAGGGCGACCCGCGAGGCGACCCGTTCCACCTCGGGCAGGTAGTGCGTGGTGTAGACGATCGCCGCGCCGGTCGCGGCGGTCTCGCGGACGATCTGCAGGATGCCGTCGCGGGTCTGCGGGTCGGCGCCGGCGGTCGGCTCGTCGAGGATCAGCAGCCTCGGGCGGTGCACGAGCGCTGCGGCGGTGTGCACGCGCCGCTGCTCGCCACCGGAGAGCTGGCCGACGGTGCGGTCGGCGAGGCCGGCCAGCGCCATCGGCTCCAGCAGCTCCTGCGCCCGGGCGCGAGCGTCGCGACGCCGCATCCCGGAGAGCTCGGCGAACAGCTCGAGGTTCTGCCGCACCGTGAGCACGGGGTACACGCCGATGTCCTGCGGGGCGAGCCCGACGCGCCGCGCGAGTTCGCGGCCGCCCTTCGCGCTCGGGATGCCGTCGACCCTCGCGCTGCCGCTGTCGGCCCGCACGATGCCGGCGATGATCCCGACGAGCGTCGATTTGCCCGCGCCGTTCGGCCCGAGGAGCCCGAGCACCTCGCCGGCGCCGACCGTGAGGTCGACCCGGTCGAGCACCGTGCGCCCGGCGTACCGCTTGCTGAGCCCCTCCGCGATGAGCACCGGTGCGCCGCGGTCTCCGGCTGCGGTCGTCAACGCAGCACTCCGCGGCGTCGGCTGGAGAGCCGTTCGAAGCTGGCCTTGTCGCACACCATGAACGCCGCGCGCTTGTCGGGCATGTCGACCTCGCACTCCTTCGTGAAGCCGAGGAACGCGAGCAGGCTCAGGAAGTTCTCGTTGCGCACGTCCGGCTCGCCGACGAGCCGCAGCACGCCGGGGCGGGCGAACAGGAACCGGGCGACGGCCCGTCCGATCGCGACGCTGTAGCGGCCGAGGTGCTCCTCCTCGCCGATGAGCACGTGCGCCCCGAGATCGCCGGGTCGGACGGGCGCGTGCGCGCCGAGCACGTCGCGCGCAGGGTCGTAGACCTCGATGTAGCCGACCGGCTCGTCGTCGACGAACCCGAGGTACGGCGAGCGGGCCGGGTCGGCCACCTGGCGGCGCAGGTAGTCCTCGATCCACGCCTCCGGCCACGCCATGGCCCAGAACTGCTCCACGTGCGGCTTGTTCATCCACGCCGTCAGGAGCTGCGTGTCGTGCTCGGGGAGCACGGGCCGGCTCCAGAGGCGCCGACCGAGCGCCGGGTCCTCCTCGGTGTACGCGGCCAGCTGGGGCAGCACGGGTGCGAGCGGTTCGGTCATGCGCCGTGCTCGGTCGGGCACGGGTCCTGCGCGAGGAGGCGCTCGGCTGCGGCCGCGAGGGGGTTCTCGACCACGCCGACCGCGGCCGCCACGGGTCGCTCGGCATCGTCGCCGTAGCCGCGCCCGAGGATCCGCACGCGGTTCAGGCAGAGCTTCACGAACGCCGGCGCCGCGAAGTCGAACAGCGCGTACCGGTCGCCGAGTGCGGGCGCGAGCGCCTCCTGGTAGTCGATCACCGCGCGCGCCGCCGACTCCCAGAACCGCTCCTCGCTCAGGTCGAGGTGCTCGGCGGCGAGCTCGGCGAGGTAGCGGTGCACGCAGACGAGCAGCCCGGACTGGATCCACTGGCTGGCGATCATCGACGCGACCCCGCCGCCGAGCGCCGCCTTCACGGGCGCCGGCAGGGTGGCCAGCTCGGGCAGCGGATCGGCGCTCATGACGGCGTCGTCGGCGAAGTCCTTCACGGCGATCCGGGCCGGCGCGCCGGCGGCGTCGAGGATGAGCAGCACGTTCTGACCGTGCGGTGAGAAGGTCAGTCCGTACCGGTAGAGCACGTGCAGCAGGGGCGGCAGGGTGACCTCGTGCAGGCGGTCGATCCAGGCGCCCGGGGTCAGGCCGCTGCGGCCGATCAGCTCGGCGAGGAGCGCGTCGCCGGCAGGGTCGACGTGCAGCAGTGCGGCGAGGGTGATCGCCCGCTCGCCGTCTCGCAGCCGCGGGCCGACGGGCTCGCGGTAGAGCACGCCGAGCGCTTCGGTGTGCTGGTAGGGCACGCCTGCGACGAGTTCCATCGCGCGGCTCGGGACGCTCACGGCCGCCACCTCTCCCAGGAGCACGAGTCGGTCCGCGAGGAACGGGTCGGCGGCGAAGCGCTCGCGCAGCCAGGCCGTGAGCGCCGGTGCGGCGAGGGTGTCCTCGCGCGGAAGTCCGCGGTAGGTGCTCGTGTTGAGGATCGAGACGGGTAGCTTCACGTCGCGTCGCGCGGGATCGTCGGCGTCGGCGAGCGTGCGAAGGGAGAGCTGGGGGCGGTAGTCGCGCTCCAGCGGGGCACCGAGCACGAGGATCTCGCCGCGCGCGAGCTCGGCGGCGTGCAGGGCCGTGAGTCGCTCCCGCAGCTGCCACGGATGCACGGGCAGCAGCACTACGTCGGCGGGCTCGCGGCCGGCCGCGCGGACGCGCGCATGGAGCTCGGCGAGGCCGTCGGCTCCGAGCTGCTCGCGCACCACCTGCTCGAGGTCGAGCTCCGGCACGGTCGCCACGCTCGCGAGGTCGGCGCGCACCGCCAGCCAGGTGAGCTGCACCGTGCGACCCGATTCGGGGGCGTAGGCGTCGACGTCCCGCGGGTCGAACCCGATGCGCCCCTTGCTCGCGACGATCCACGGGTGGCCGCGCAGGTGTCCGTCGAGCTCGGCGCCGCTGAGGTCGACGAGCTCGCTCACGGGCCGGCCCTCGGCGAGCTGCACCGCATCCGAGAGGAGGGTCGCGGTGACCTCGCCGATCAGCCCGGCGGTGGTCTCCGGCGTCGCGCCGACGGCCGGCGCGCCGCGCGCGATCACCTCCGCGGCATCGGGCAGCTCGGCGGGCGCGCCGTCGCGCGTGGCCGAGAGGGTCGCCGGATCGACCCGCCAGTCGCCGAACGAGCGCGCCGTCGCCTCGTAGGTCAGTTCGAGGTGGTCGTCGAGGCGGAGCGAGAACCGGCCGCGGAGGCCGAGGGCGCCGCTGCGCCCGGCGGGAGCCGGGCCTGCGTGCTCGGCGGTCAGCACGTCCTCGTAGACGAGCTCGGTGACGAGCTTGGCGATCAGCTCCCGGTTCGCGCGCCCCCAGATCTCCGGGGTGAGCGCCCCGGCCAGGCGTGGTGGGACGAGGGCCGACATGGTCAGGCGATGCGCCGCAGTGCGGGACGGGAGCCCGTGCCGGGCTGGGCGCCGACATCCGACGAATCAGGGGCGCCGAAGCGCTGGAACACGTTGCGGTCTCGCACCGGGTACTCCTCGCGCCCGAGGAACGCGTTGATGATCACGGCGTTGCGGTGCGCGCCGAGCCCGAGATCCGGGGTCCCGACCCCGTGCGTGTGGAGCTCTGCGTTCTGCACGAAGGCGGTCGACGGCGTGCCGTCGGCGAGCACGAGTCGGTAGTCGGCCGTCACCTCGGGGCGGCCCTCGGTGTCGAACGCGAGCCGCTCACGCGTGCGCTCCGGCAGCGGGAGCGGGGCGGCCTCGTAGCCCGTCGCAAGGACGAGGGCATCGGTGCCGCGGGTGAACGTGGTCCCCTCGTCGAGGTGGCGGAGTTCGAGACCGAGGCCGCCGCCGGCGGTCCGCCGCACCCCCTGGAGCTCCACGCCGGCGCGGTAGTCGATCGTCGGCTCGCCGTCGACGCTGCGGCGGTAGAGCTCGTCGTAGATCGCCTCGCTGGTGCTGAGCGAGATCCCCTTGTAGAGCAGATCCTGGCTGCCGCGCCGCGCATCGCGTCGGTCGGCGGGCAGTCCGCGGAAGTGCGCGGTGTACTCGGGGGAGAACGTCTCGAGCCCGAGCTTGGAGTACTCCATCGCGAGGAACCCCGGGGAGCGGCTGTACCAGTCGATCTGGAGACGGTCGCCGCCGTGCTGCAGCAGATCGAGGACGATCTCGGCGGCGCTCTGGCCCGAGCCGATCACGGTCACCGTGCCGAGCTCGAGCAGGTGCTCGCGGTGGCTCATGTAGTCGGCCGAGTGCAGGACGGGGGCGGCCGGGTCGGCGACGGATCGGGCGGTGCAGGCCGGGACGGTCGGTGCCGTGCCGACCCCGAACGCGACGTGCCGCGCGCGCCGCACCGTCTGGCCGCCGGGCCCGGTGGCGGTGATCGTCCAGGTGCCGTCGGCGTCGAGGTCCACGCCCGTCGCGTCCTCCCCGAACCGCAGCTGCGGCAGCTCGCCGGCCACCCATGCGCAGTAGCGCCCGAACTCGCTGCGCAGCACGTGCATGTGCTCGTAGAAGTAGAAGCGGTAGAGCCGGCCCGTCTCGCGGAGGTAATTCAGGAAGCTCCAGCGGCTCGTCGGGTCGGCGAGGGTGACGAGGTCGGCGAGGAACGGCACCTGGATCTCGGCGCCGCTGAGCATGAGGCCCGGGTGCCAGTCGAAGCCGGGCTTGCGGTCGAGGAACTCCGCGCGCACGCCGGGAACGGGCGACAGCAGCGCCGCGAGCCCGAGGTTGAACGGGCCGAGGCCGATGCCGACGAGGTCGAGGGTGGGTGCAGGTGCGGCGCTCACGTCGGCTCCTCCGGGCTCCAGGTCACGAGGGCCGCGCGCTTCTCGGGCAGGTCGAGCTCGGCGCTGACGGTGCCGCCCAGCCGCTCGCACCACGCGAGCATCCGCCCGTTTTTCACGTTGGGCTCGCAGAGCACGCGCGTCGCCTCCGGTTCGGCGAGGAGCCGGTCGACGATCGCGTGCCCGAGCGTGCGGGTGACGGCGGTGCCGCGCCGGTCTCCGACGAGCACGTGGAAGCCGCGGTCGCCCGCCTGCGCGTCGTAGAACCGGGCGAGGGGATCGGCTGCGGGCAGGTACGTCTCCGCGTACGCGAACGGCACGCCGCCCGCCTCGGCGATCCACCCGGCGCTGTGGGCGAGGCGGTGCTGGTGGGCCAGGTAGTTGGCGACCTGTTTGCGGCCACGGTCGAGGCGCCACCACTGGGCGACCTCGTGGTCGTGCATCCACGCGTCGACCACGTCGAGGTCGGCGATCGGATCGATCCGCCGCAGGGTGATCTGCGCGTCGCCGTCGCCGTAGGTGCCCTCGAGGGCGAACGGGTGGGCGTCGGCGGGGCGCGTCGGCAGCACCGGCACGCGGCCGACGATCCTGCGGTGGTGGGCACTCGGCGTGGTCATGCGCGGAGCGTCGCCGATCCGGCGGCGGTGAGCTGGAACGGGTTGGAGATCGTCACGTACACCGACTGGTCGGCGATGTCGCCGACCAGCTCGTCGAGGTCGCGGATCCGGGTGCGCAGGTTCGCCTTGCACGGCCAGCGCTCGTCGCCCAGGAGGTGGTCCAGGAGCGTCGCCGGGTAGCGGCCGCCGCGCTCGCGCTCGTCTGCGATCACGGCCGCCAGATCGCCGAGCAGCACGCGCTCGTTCACGAGTCCGGCGCCGCCGAGGGCGCCGATCACGCCGAACGCGTTGTTGACGAACGGGTAGTAGATGAGGCGCTCGTCGGCGAGCGCCTCGGGGAAGATCGACTCGGTGGCCTCGCCGAGGCGCGGGATCAGTGCGCCGATGTCGGCGTGCGCCGCCTCGCGGTGGAAGTAGCCCTGGCTGTCGCGGTGCACGGCGCGGGCCGGCCAGCCGCCTTCGAGCTCGAGGACGAGGTTCTGCTGGTGCGGCTCGAAGGTGAGGCCGACGTCGAGGTAGATCCGCAGGACGGAGCGGGCGAACACGTCGAGGTACCGAGCGAACCAGGCACGGGCCGTCGTCGCCGGATCGGTCCGGGTCTCGTCGGCGAGGCGGAGCACGATCCGCGCGAGGCGCGACGGGCCGCCCGACGGGTGCGGCTGGCAGAGCGAGGCGACGGCGGAGGCGTCCAGCCCGCAGCCACGCCGCCAACGGTTCTGCCGGAACAGGACCGAGAGCTCGTCGATGAGCGGGCCGCCGTCGGCCGACCGGATCGCAAGGTAGGCGGGATCGTGGACGACGATCCAGTGCGGCGCCACCTCGGCCATCTGCACCGCGAGGCTGGTCTGGGCGACGGTCGCGGCTTCGACGGCACGGTCGAGCTCGCGCGGCAGGGTCACCCGCATCGAGTTGGTGACCCGCACGCTGAGCGAGAACTTGAGCTGCCAAGCCCAGTCCTCGGCGTAGACGGTGCGGATCGACGAGGTCGGCGTGACGGCCGCGCCGTGCTCGCCGAGCTCGCGCACCGCGCCGTCCCTGCGGAGTGCCGCGTAGCGCGGGTCGTCCCCGAGCTGGGTGAGCTGCCAGGGGTGGGCCGGCACGAGCGTTGCGCCGTCGGCCAGCTCGGAGAGCCCGCCGGCGAGGCCGCCGAGCAGCTCGAGCGCGAGCACGTCGGCGCGCTGCACGGGCTCGTCGCTCGCGCCGGCGCCGCGGTCGGCGGCTGCTCCGAGCGCCCCGGCCGCGGGGACGGCGCTGCCCTGCTGCACGAGGTCGGGGTCGACCGCGAGCCAGGCCAGCGGGAAGCGCCCCGCGAGCTCCGGCGAGTACCGCCGGAGCTCGGCCGGACCGAACTCGCTCCGGCTCTTGGGCGTCGGGTGGACGAGGTGTCCGAGCACGAGCGCCTGCTCGGAGGCGAGGAACTCCCAGGCGCCGTCGGGGTAGGCGGCCGCGAGGTCGGGGCCCCGTTCGCGCAGGAAGGTCGCGGTGTTCGCGGTGCTGCCGGCGATCCGCTCGAGCAGGGCCAGGCGCGCCGCCACGGCGGCCGGGTCGGCGACCTCCGAGGTGCCCGGCTGGTCGTCAGCGGCGAGCGCGTCGACGAGCAGGCTCGCGAGCAGCGGGAGATCCAACGGACGTGGCGCGCCGCCCGCGGTCTCGAGCAACGCGGGGAGGAGGAAGTCGTGGTGACCGGTCGGCGAGCGGTAGGCCAGGGTGGCCGTGATCGCGGCTGCCCCGCCGAGCACCGGGAGCCGCAGCCCTCCGTCGCCGAGTGCGTCGTCGGCCTCACGGGCGGCGCATCGGAGCAGCACCTGGGTGGTGTGCGCAGCGGCGATCGCGTCGGCGTCCGCGGCGGGCGGAGCGGGGTGCGGCGAGGTCTGCGGGGTGGGGGTCGACACAGGCGGTGCGCGTCCTCGTCAGCGGGTTCGACGCGGCGGCGGACCGCTCAAGCATGTCAGAGATCCAGCAATCCCGACTTGCGAGGTCGGTGTTATGGTCCGCCGCGCCGTCCGCCGCGGACGCCACTGCCCGCGCGGCAGGATCCCGTCCACGCTCCGAGAGGCCCCGATGCACCCGCCCCAGCTCCGTTTCGCCCGCCGACGCCTGCGGGGCGCCACGCTCGCCGGTCTCCTCGCCGTCGCCGGATCCGTCGCTCCAGGGGCCGCGACCGCCGCCGAGAGCGTGACCAAGAACGCCTGTTTCTACGCCATCGACGGCTTCTGGCGCGGCCTCGACTTCCGGATCGCCGGCGCCGCCTCGCCCGGGTACGTGCCGCCGGGTGGAGGCTTCGGGCTGAAGGGCGCGGCCATCGCCGCAGCGTTCCCGGACTGGATCGCCGAGTACGGCTTCAACCTCGGTCACCTCGATGCCGGGCCGAACGCGATCAAGGCCCACGTGTGGGTGGCCGTCGACGGCAAGGGCAGCGCGCAGGGCACGCAGGTGGTGAAGGCCGACGTGACGGCGAACACCACGATCACCGCGAGCGCCGACGGCCAGAAGTTCGTGTCGGCCACGCCGCTCGCCGTCACCGTCACCCTGCCCGACACCACGTGGACGGCCCCTACCGACGACGGCGCGGCGATCGACTTCACGCAGGGGAGCCCGGGCCAGCTGCCGCGCATCCCCGGCTACGGCGGCGCGTCCTCCGTGCAGCCGATCGGCTCGATCTTCATCCGCGCCGAGCTGTCGTCGTCGATCGCGTTCGATCTCGACTGCCTGCCCGGCGCTCCCACCGCGGATTTCAAGGCCTACACCCGTGGCGCCGCCCCCAGGTTCGAGGTCGCCTACGCCGACCCGTCGGCCCCGCCGACCGGCGTTCCCGCGCCGCCCGTTCCGTCGCCGGCCATCACGGTCACGAGCACCTCCCTCAAGCTGAAGGGCGGCAGGCGCCTGAGCCTCGGGCTCGCCAACCAGGGTCTGATCACGGCGACCGGCCGCATCCGCGTGCGCACGAAGAACGCCTACACGCTGCCGGGCAAGCGGCGCGCCCGCGTCGAGGTGCTCCCCTGGAACGACTACGAGCTCGGCTCCGGTGACCGGGCGACCGTCGTGGGGAGCGTGGCCAGCAAGGCGCGCACCCTGCTGAAGACCCGGACGTCGATCCCGGTGGTGGTCGAGACCCGCGCGGCGACGGGCGTGAGGGATGCGCGCGGCGACGCGGTGCTGGGCGCGGCCGCGACGCTCCCGCTCAGCCTGAGGCGGTAGCGCTCGCCTCGCCCCGGTGGCTGAGGGGGCAGGTGTCGCACGGATCGTTGCCGGCCCGCCACCACAGGCAGCAGCCGCCCCGGACCAGCGCCGGCTGGCCCTCGCCCGGCACCAGCCGCGGCACGGGACCACGCACGCGGCCGTCGCCGAAGGCCCGCTCGAGCATCGCCTCGGCGACGGTGCGTCGGCCGCTCGCCTCGCCCGCCCACAGGAGGGTGCCGGCAAGGCGGTCACGCACGCCGCGCCAGAGGGCCGTGCGCGAGCGGCCGGTGCGTTCGGAGATCGCTGCGACGAGCGGTGCCAGGTGCGCGACCATCGGGCCGAGGAGCAGGTCGATCGACGCGGGGTCGTCCGGATCGACGACGGTCGGCGCCTGCGCCCACGGCTGGGTGACGTCGATCCCCAGGAACACGGGGCGCTGGCCGGGCGGCGCCTGGACGGCGGTGCCGGCGGCGGCGAGGTCGAGCACGATGCCGGTGCCGAGCAGGGCGGCGGTCGTCGGAGCGAGGATCGTCCACGCCCACGCCTCGAGCAGGAGCGACCCCTGGACGGCGTCGGCGCTGCGACCGTCGCCGGCGGGGAAGCGGGCGAAGAGGTCGTCGAGCCCGGCGACGGCGCGGTCGCGCGTCCACCAGTCGTCGCCCTCGTTCGGGCCGGCGACGACGAGGAACCAGAACGCGCCGCCGCTCATCGCGGTGACGCGCTCGATCGCCTCGTCGGCGGTGGGGCGCCCGCCGCTCATCTAGTTGAGCCGTGGGTCGTCCGGCGGGTGTGCGAGTTGCGCATAGCTGCCGCCGAGGCGGTCGAGCACGTGGAGCCACAGGTCTTCGACGTCGTCGCCGAACAGGTCGCCGGACTGGCGGTCCGTGACGAGCCAGGCGCCCTCGGCGATCTCGCCCTCGAGCTGGCCGGGGCCCCAGCCGGCGTGGCCGGCGTACACGCGGCACTGGTCGATGTGCGGCGCCACCTCCGACGGCGGGCCGTTGTCGGAGCGGACGAGACCGAGGGTGCCGTCGATCTCGAGCTGATCGGTGATCGAGGGGAGGAAGTCGGCGAGGACGACGAGGCCGTCGGGTTCGACCGGTCCGCCTTCGTAGACGGTGCCGTCGCACGGGAGCTCGGCGACGGGCGCCGCGACGTCCGCGACCTCGAGGCCGGTCGGTCGGTTCAGGATCAGGCCGAGGGCGCCGGCCTCATCGTGGGCGGCGAGCAGGACGACAGCTCGGCTGAAGGCGCGCTCACCCAGCTTGGGGTGCGCGACGAGGAGTTTGCCGCGGAGGTTCTCCATCCGGGCGGCGTCCCCGGAGGACTACTCTTCGGAAGCGCGCGACTTCGCGGCGACGCCCCAGCGGCCCTCGAGCTGCTGGTTGGCGCGGCGCTCGTTCACGACCTGGGCGACGATGTACCAGCCCAGGATGCCGATGAGGAGCGGGAAACCGACGATCCAGACGCCGATCTGGCCGATGAGGTCCCAGGTGGTCTGCTCGACTGCGAGAATCACGCCGCGCAGCTTACCGGTCTTCGCGGGGGCTTGCTCGGCGGCGGCGACGCGCCCCGCCCGGCCCGGCACGAGCGGCTCGGCTGCGCCCCGCGAGGTGGGACACTGGTGCGATGCGGCTCGCGACCATCAAGCCTCCCGGGATGGACCAGCCGCTCGCCGCGCAGGTCGTCGACGGGCTCGCCGTCACGTTCCCACCGAACTGGACGGTCGAGCAGCTGCTGTCGGTCGATGCGGAGGACCGTCCGCCGCCGGGGAGGGCTGCCTGGCCGGTGCGCGACGTCGAGCTCCTCGCACCCGTCCCGCGCCCGGGCGCGATCTTCGGCGTGGGCCGGAACTACGCCGACCACGCGAAGGAGCTCGGCAACGCCGTTCCGGACCGCCCGACCGTGTTCGCGAAGCTGTCGCGCTCGAGCACCGGCCCGTCGGGCCCCGTCCGTCTCCCGCGCGCGAGCCGGTTCGTCGACTACGAGGGCGAGCTCGCGGTCGTGATGGGTGCAGGCGGCAAGGTCGCCGGCTATGCGATCGCGAACGACGTGAGCGCCCGCGACCTGCAGTTCGACTCGGACTCCGGCCAGTGGACGCGCGGCAAGGGTGCCGACACGTTCTGCCCGTGGGGTCCGTGGATCACGACCGAGGAGGAGGTGCCCGACGTGCTGGACCTCCACCTGCGCACCTACGTCAACGGCGAGCTCCGCCAGAGCGCCAGCACGGCCGACCTCATCTTCGACGTCGACGCCATCGTCCGCCACATCCAGGAGGTCAGCCGCCTCGAGCCCGGCGACCTCATCCTCACCGGCACGCCTGCCGGCGTCGGCTACGGCCGGGATCCCAAGGTGCCGCTCGTGAGCGGCGACCACGTGCGCATCGAGATCGACCTCCTCGGGTCGATCGAGCACGACGTGGTCTGAGGGCGGGGCCGCCGCGCTACGCCGTCTGCAGGAAGACCTGGCGGGCGGCCTGGTCGGCGACGACCAGTGCGTTGCCGCCCACCTCGACGGTGCGCAGGCCCGCGGCCGACTCGACGCTGACGATCGTCACGTCGCTGCCCGGGGTGAGTCCGGCGGAGAAGAGCCACTCGACGAGGTCGGCATCGGTCTCGACGACGCCGACGATGGCGCCGCGCGCTCCGCTGGCGAGGTCGACGAGGCGCGCGAGGCCGTCGGCCTCGTCGCGTTCGGCGGCCGCGCCGAGCAGCCAGCCGTGCGGGCAGCGTTCGGGCGAGCCGAGGTGGGCGTGGAGTCGATCGACCATCTCGGGCGTGAAGCCGTCGCGCACCTGGAGGGCGAGCTCGTGCACCTGTGCGGGGTCGTAGCCGAGGGCGTCGGCGAGGAAGCGTTCGATCACGCGCGTGGAGCGGATCGCCTGCTCGGCCACCTCGAGGCCCTTCGGCGTGAGGGCGAGCGCGTGGCTGGTCGCGCGCTCGATGTAGCCCTGGTCGTTCAGGCGCTGGAGGGTCTCGCTCGCCGAGGGGCGCGACACGCCGAGGCGCGCGGCGACGCGCGCCGCGATCGGCTTGGCCGCCTCGCTCGGACGGAACTCGCCGACGGGGTAGAGCAGGCTGTAGAGCACCTCGAGGTACTCCGTCGCCCGCTGCGATGAGCGAGGAGAGGGCGGCACGCGCGCCCATCGTAGGCGACCGGGGCGGCGGCGTGCGACAACGCGCCGCGACGGACGCGACGTCGTGAAACGGCTCGGGCGGGCGCCTCGCTCGGTCGTGCGCGCTCAGCCGCTGGCGACCGGCAGCCCCAGGCCCGTCAGGGCGGCGAGCTCGTGCGCGCACGCCCAGCGCCAGCCGGCCTCCGAGCCGGTGACGTCGATCTGCGGGTACCCCGTCGTCAGCTCGATCACGACCGGGTCGGGGAGCGATGCGTGCGCGAGCGCGAGGCGCCCGCTGTGGTGCGTGAGCACGCCGAGGGCGACCCCCTCGGCGCGCGCCGCGGTGACGGCGAGCGCGCCCGCGAGGACGGGGTGCGCCGGGAGCTCGGGCGATCGCAGAAACGCGCTCGGATCGAGCGACCCGTCGGCGTCGATCGCGATGCGGCGCCGGAGGAGCTCGGCGACGCGGTCGAGCTCGGCGTGGGGGGTGCCGGCCCGGGCGAGGGGAAGGAGGGTGTCGAGCGAGTCCCGGACCCACTCTGCGTCGTCCGGGGTGCCGTGCAGGCGGAGGAGCGCCTCGACGTGCAGGCGGCAGGCGGCGGCGCCGTGGCAGCTGGTGGTGCAGGGGTGCATGTCGAGGTCCCGGAGGGGTCCCCACCATATCCGACTGAGCCGGTCGGAATACTGCTCCCCCGCTTGGCGAGCGCGCGTCGACGGCGCGGCGCACCAGCGGCCGCGCGCCGCCCGAGCACGACGAAGGGCGCCTCGCGGGCGCCCTTCGCACGCATGCGGCCTGGTGTGGCCGGCTAGCGGGGCGGCTAGCCCTCCGACTTGAGGTTGCGCGATTCGCGCGTGAGGACCTGGTCGATGATCCCGTACTCGATGCCCTGCACCGGGTCGAGGAAGCGGTCGCGCTCCATGTCCTCCTTGAGCTGCTCGAGCGAGCGGCCCGTGTGGTGCGCGTAGATGCCGTCGACGCGGTGCCGGATGTCGATGATCTCCTTGGCGTGGATCTCGATGTCGGTCGCCTGGCCCTCGAAGCCGCCCGACGGCTGGTGGATCATGATCCGGCTGTTCTTGAGCGCCATGCGCTTGCCGGCGGCGCCGCCCGCGAGGAGGAGCGAGCCCATGCTCATCGCGATGCCGCAGCAGATCGTCCGCACGTCCGGCTTGATGAACTGCATCGTGTCGTAGATCGCGAGGCCCGCGTAGATCGAGCCGCCCGGCGAGTTGATGTACAGCGAGATGTCCTTGTCGGGATCGTCGCTCTCGAGGTGCAGCATCTGCGCCACGATCAGGTTCGCGATCTGGTCGTTCACCTGGGTGCCGAGGAAGATGATCCGGTCGTTCAGGAGGCGCGAGTAGATGTCGTATTCGCGCTCACCGCGCGACGTGCGCTCGATGACGGTCGGGACGAAGGGCATGGCGAGCAGCCTACTCCCTGCTGCCCGGGCGCCCGACGCTTGCACGAGAGCGCCCCGCGGCGCCGCGCAGCCGTCGCGCCGCGTAGGCTTGGAGGCCGTGCCCGTCCGTCCACAGCACCTGTGAACGCCCGCATCCCGAACGCCCTCACGGTCGGTCGGATCGCGATCACGCCCGTCATGGTCGTCGCGCTCTCGGTCGACACCCGTGACGGCGACTACATCGCGGCCGTGATCTTCGCGATCGCGTCGATCACCGACTTCGTCGACGGTTACCTCGCGCGCCGCGCCGACGTGATCTCCGCCTTCGGCAAGCTGATGGACCCGATCGCCGACAAGCTCCTCGTCGTCGGCGCCCTGCTGCCGCTCGTGGCGCGCGACCGGCTCGGGTGGTGGGTCGCCGCGGTCATCATCGCCCGCGAGGCGCTCGTCACGCTCAGCCGCATGCAGATCAAGCGCCGCGGCGGTGAGGTGATCGCGGCCGCGCAGCTCGGCAAGCTCAAGACCGTCGTCCAGCTCTGGGCGATCCTGCTCGTGATCCTGTTCGACCCGACGCCGCTGCTCGTCGACCTCGTCGTATGGGCGGCCGTGCTGCTCACGGTCATCTCGGCCGTCGACTTCTACTGGCGCACCTACCGCGGGCCGCAGCCCGCGGTCAGCCAGAGCTAGCGGCGCGCGAGAGGCCCGCTGCAGGGGAGCAGCGCGAACTGGCGACTCGGCGACTGACCCGCTGCAGGGGAGCAGCGCGCGCTGGCGACGCGGCGACTGACCCGAAGTACGTGCGCTCTGGGACGCACCGGGTTCGGCTGAGTGCTCGGCGGGCGGTTGGGTGGTGACTGACCCGAGGCGCGTGCGTTCTCGGGCGCACGCAGTTCGGGTGAGTGTTCGGCGAGGGCGGTTGGGTGGCTCGGCTTGTGCGCACGGCCCGGCGCCGCGTGCCGTCGGGCGGGAGGTCGCCTTCACCGAGGGTGGCGGCGCGCCGGAGCTGGTTGAGCGGGTCTCGCTCGTGCCGTGGTCGGAGTTCGCGAGGGGTTGCGGGCGACTGACCCGAAGTACGTGCGCTCTCGGGCGCGCCGTGTTCGGGTGAGTGTTCGGCCGGCGGTTGGGTGGTGACTGACCCGAAGTACGTGCGCTCTGAGGCGCGCCGTGTTCGGGTGAGTGTTCGGCCGGCGGTTGGGTGGTGGCTGACCCGAAGTGCGTGCGCTCTGGAGCGCGCCGTGTTCGGGTGAGTGCTCGGCGGGCGTTTCGGTGGTGACTCACTCGAAGTGCGTGCGTTCTGGGGCGCGGCGGGTTCGGGTGAGTGCTCGGCGGCCGTTGGGTGGTGACTGACCCGAGGCGCGTGCGTTCTAGGGCGCACGCAGTTCGGGGGAGTGGGGCGACGACGTGCGGGCGGGCGCGGCCGGTGCCGGCCGCGACCACCCGCACCAGCGAGGTGAACGGAATCGGGGCGGCGAGAGTACTCGACGTTCGCCTTTCACCGCTGGCCGGGGATCGCGGCACGCCATGGGTCGCGGCGCGCTGGCCGGTCGCGCTGCGCTGGCCGGTCGCCAGCGCAGCGCGCCATCGCGGTCAGTGGGCGGTCGGGACGAACTCGTCGTCGACCGCGAGCTGCGGCTGGCCCTTCGGCTCGCGGAGGGCGACGGCCGCGAGCACGATCGAGGCGACCGCGAAGCCGGCGGCAGCCGTCAGCGCATGTGTGATGCCGTTCGTCGCCGCACCGGCATCGGTGGCAGCGCTCGCACCGCCGCTCGCCGAGGCGTACACGCTCACGAGCACGGCGATCCCGACCGAGCCCCCGAGCTGCTGCGCGGCCTGGAGCACCCCGGACGCAGCCCCCGAATCCTCGCCGCGCACGCCGTGGAGGATCAGGAGGTTGAGCGGCAGGAACGCCATCGACACGCCCGTGCCGAGGATCACGAGCGGCACGAGGAGGCCGGTCGCATACCCCGAGTCGGCCGACAGGTTCGTCAGCCAGAGGAGGCCGACCAGCGTCAGCACGCCGCCCGCGATGAGCGCGCGCTGCGCGCCGACCCGCGGCAGCACGCGCGGCAGGTACGTCGACACCGCGAAGATCGCGGCCGTCAGCGGGATGAAGGCGAAGCCGGTCTCGATCGGGTCGTAGCCCAGCGTGCGCTGCATGAACTGCGACACGAAGAAGAAGAACCCGAACATCGTGCCGGCGATGAGCGCCATGTCGAGGTACGCGCTCGCGCGGAGCTTGCTCGCGAACAGCCTCAGCGGCATGATCGCGCGGTCGCCCGCGCGCTGCTCGACGGCCACGAACCCGGCGAGCAGCACCGCGCCGCCGACGAACGCGGCCACGGTGACCGTCGATCCCCACCCGTGCGTCGACGCGTGGATCACGCCGAAGACGACCGCCGTCACGCCCGTCGTCGACAGGAACGCGCCGCCGACGTCGAAGTGGCCGGTGCGCCGCTCCGTCTCGTCGATCAGGCGCGGCGTGAACGCCAGCACCGCGAGGGCGATCGGCACGTTGATGATGAGGCTCCAGCGCCACGAGGCGAGATCGGTCAGGACTCCGCCGAGGAGCAGTCCGAGCGAGCCGCCGCCAGCCGACACGGCCGAGAGCACGCCGAGCGCCTTCGCGCGAGCGGGGCCCTCGGCGAACGCCGTGATGATCAGCGCGATCACGCTCGGAGCGGCGATCGCTCCGCCGACCCCCTGCAGCGCGCGGGCGGCGAGGAGCGTGCCACTCGTCGGCGCGAGGCCGCCGAGCAGCGAGGCACCCGCGAAGATCGACACGCCGACCATGAACACCCGCCGGCGCCCGAGCAGATCGCCCGCGCGGCCACCGAGCAGCAGCAGGCCGCCGAAGGCCAGCGCGTACGCATTGAGGACCCAGGAGAGCGCGGTCGGGGAGAACGAGAGGTCGCGTTCGATCGCGGGCAGGGCCACGTTCACGACGGTCGCATCGAGGACGATCATCAGCTGCACCGTCACCACGAGGGCGAGGGCGAGGTTCGCGCGGCGCGCCCGTTCGGCCTCGGTGGGCGGGGGAGAGGCAGCTGGTCGATCGAGCATGGCGGGCATGGGGAACGCTCCTGTGCGGGAGGGTCGGCGGGTGGGATCCGGGAAACGGAAGGTGTCTCCGTTTTCACGAGGCTACAATCAATCGGAGAGCTTCTCCGCTTTCCGCGATTCCTGTGACGACCAGCACAAGCCCAGCCGCCAAGCCGCTCCGCGCCGACGCCCGCCGCAATCGTGAGACGGTCGTGCGTGCAGCTCGCGAGCTCTTCGCCGAGCAGGGCGTCGACGCGCCGATGGACGAGGTCGCCCGTCGCGCCGGGGTGGGAGCCGGCACGCTCTACCGCCACTTTCCCGATCGCGGGGCGCTCGTGCTCGCGGTCGTCCAGGACGACTGGCAGGTGGTGCTCGACGCCGAGGTGCGCGCGCTCGAGGGCGATGGCGACCCGGTCGACGACCTCGACCGCTGGCTCACCGCCCTCGCGTTCCACCAGGCTTCGATGCGCGGGCTCGTCGCCGCGATCGTCGACTGTGCGACGAAGGGCTGTCGCGACGACCCGCTCGTCCGCCACTGCGCCACGACGATGGAGGCGGCGGCCCGGCTCCTCGCGCGTGCCCAGGCCACCGGCCGGCTCCGCGCCGATCTCACGGCCCCGGAGGTGCTCGATCTCGTGAACGGCGTGGTCCTCGCGAGCGACCGCCACTCCGACCAGCTGTCGCAGGTACGGCGTCTGTTGCCGATCGTGCTCGCCGGCCTGCGGGGCTAGGACGGCGAACGGCGCCGCGGGCTGGAGGCCACGCGACGCCGTCGGCGGTGCCGCGACGGACGGGGTCGCGGCCGTCAGATGCGCCCGCCTCGGGCGCGCCCGACTAGCAGTTGCTCTGGAACAGGCTGATCTCGCTGTCGAGCACGCCGATCTGCTTCGGGCAGATCGCCGACTGGTAGCGCGTGTCGCCATCGACGTAGCGCTTGAACCAGGCGACCGCCGGAGCGCCGACCTTGGCCGATGCCGAGTTGGTGCCGAGGTGGCCGAGGCCCTTGATCTCGAGGTACTGCTTCGGCGTCGACGCCGGGATGCTCTCGTAGAACGCCTTCGCGTGACCGTTGACCGGCGCGATGAAGTCGTTCTGCGCGCCGATCTCGAGCGACGGCGTCGAGATGTCGGTCCAGCTGGTGCTGGTCGCCCACGGGGCGAGTCCGACCGCCGCCTTCAGCGAGGGGCGCAGGCGCGAGGCGTAGAGCGTGGCGCCGCCGCCCATCGAGTGGCCTGCGACGGCCTGGCGGGAGACGTCGGCCGCATCCTTCGCCACGGAGGTTCCGGTGGTGAAGTCGAGGGCGGCCAGGAGCTGCTTGCCGCGCGTGTCGGGGAGGTCCAGGAAGGTGTTGTTGACGTTGAACGAGATCGTCACGAAGCCGTACGAGGCGGCTTTCTTCGCAAGCCAGTCCACGGCGCTCGCGCTCTCGGTCCAGCCCGGGGCGAAGGCGATCACGCCGAACCGCTCGCCCGCGTTCGCCTTCGGCCAGTAGACGGTGCCGGCGCCGAAGCCCGGGCCCGTCTCGGCGTCGGTGTACGCCTTGGTGTTGATGGCGTAGGAGCCGGTGGTCGCGCGGAGGTTGGCGGCCGTCGGCGCCGGGCCGTTCTCGACGGCACTCGCGGCGCTCGGGACGGCCGCGATCGCGGCAAGGGCCAGGCCGGCGGCCAGGCGGGTGGACAGGCGCATGGATGAACCTTTCAGTTCGTGCGCGCTGGATCGGCGCGCGTGCTGCTCGGGACAGAGGGGCGCTGCAGCGGGCGCGTCCAGGACCATACACCCCCGTCGGGCCTAGGGTAAGGGAGATTCTCAAGCAGCGCTCAATTTGCCGCGACCGCGCCCGCGCCGGCGGGGCGGGTGTGGAGGCGCCCGTCTAGCGATCGAGCCCGGCGAGCCACGACTCGCGCGAGAGGTGCTGGCTCAGGACCGCGTCGCCGCGCGCCTCGGCCCGCATCTCGCCGAGCAGGCCGGTGCGGCTCGCGACGACGTCGTGCTGGTGGATCGTCTCGAGGTTCTGCTGCCGGGCGTGGATCCACGTCGCATCGCCGAGCTGCGGCAGCCGTGCGATCACGCCCGCGATCGTCTCGCGCACGCAGTCCTCCACGAATCGCGGATTCCGGTGCGCCCGCTCGACGACCGCGCCCTCGTCGGAGCGCTTCATCAGCTCGAAGATCTCCGACGACATCGACGCCTCGACGATGCTCACGAGCGCCGCGGCGTCGAGGTCGAGCTCCACGCCTTCGGGGAGGCCGATCTCGAGCGTGCCGAGACCGCGCTGGTTGTGGGTCGCCACCGGAACCGCCGTGAAGATCCGCTCGATCTCCGCATCGTCGAACCCGTCGGCCAGCAGCAGCTGCCGCGCGCTGTCCTGCACGAGTCCCTGGGCGCAGGGGCAGGCCGTCATGCCCTGGGCCTGCACGCCGACGATCCGCCGGGTGCCCTGGGCGCTCGCCGCGGCCGTGGCGAGCAGGGTGTAGATCTCCTGCGTCTCGATCCCCGAGACCGGTGCCGGCTTGTGCTCCGGATACCGCGCGACGAGGCTCACCTCCGCCCGCCGGGCTCCCTGCCGCTCGCGGACGACCTCGGCGATGCGCGCGGCCAGCTGCTCGGCTCGCGGCACGGCGGTCTCGCCCAGCACCACCTCGCCGATCGCGTCGTTGACCACCTCCTCGAAGCGGCTCATGTGCGCGCCCTTCTGGTTGCCGCCGAGCTCGACCGCGCACGCGAACGTGGCCGCGAAGCGCTGCTCGCCCTCGGGGGTCTTGAGGCGGATCACCTTCTCGGAATCCGCGACCCCCACGTGGGTGAGGCTGATCGGCACGCGCGGGCGCGATGCCTGGACGTCGAGCGACGGTCGGGTGGACGTGGAAGAGGTCGTGCTCACAGCGAAGTTCGTTGGCTCCGGAAGAATTTGTGGACCCGAACGTTGTGTGAGATCCATCCGGTTTGCTACAAACCAATGGTTCAGACGATCCGATCCTTCGACACAGCGTACGAGCTGGCCGCCCTGCCTGGGGTGGGTACGTCGTCGAAGCGGATCGCAGCACGACACACGACCAACGGTGAGCGACCGCACGACGACCACGAACCCCATGCCCGAGCGGGCTGGGATGTCGCGCGGCCTCGGGGCCTCAAGGGGAGAGAGCTCATGAGCGGACGGATCGTTTCGATCGACGAAGCGGCATGGAAGGACCCGGAGAACGGGCCGCCAGACGTCAACAGCGAACTGCAGGCGCTCACCGAGGCCCGAACGCCGAAGCGACGAAAGTCGGATGTCGAGGACGAGCCGGTCGACGGTGGCGTCGACGCGCTGCGCATGTACCTGCGCGCCATCGGCCGCGTCCCGCTCCTCACCGCCGCCGAGGAGATCGAGCTCGCCAAGCGCATCGAGAAGGGCGACCTGGGCGCCAAGCAGCATATGGTCGAGGCCAACCTGCGCCTCGTGGTGTCGATCGCCAAGGGCTACCTCGGTCGCGGCCTCGGCCTGCTCGACCTCATCCAGGAGGGCTCGCTTGGCCTCATCCGCGCCGTCGAGAAGTTCGACTACCGCCGCGGCTTCAAGTTCTCCACCTACGCCACCTGGTGGATCCGCCAGGCCGTCTCCCGCGCCATCGCCGACAAGGCCCGCACCATCCGCGTGCCCGTCCACATGGTGGAGAAGATCGGTCGCGTGAACCACGCCGAGCGCCGGCTCCTGGCCCGCATGGGCCGCGAGCCGTCGATCGCCGAGCTCGCCGCCGAGCTCGAGCTCACCGAGCAGGAGGTGCGCGAGATCCAGAAGTACGGCATGCAGCCCGTCTCGCTCGACAAGCCGGTCGGCGACGAGGACGACACCTCGCTCGGCGATTTCGTGGAGGACACCCAGAGTCCCACGGCCCTCGACGTCGCCGCCGCCGAGATGCGCAAGTCGCACGTCGACCAGGCCCTCGCCGAGCTCGGCGAGCGTGAGCGGCAGGTCCTCGCCCTCCGCTACGGCCTCGACGGTGGGGAGCAGCACACGCTCGACGAGGTGGGCCGCATGTTCGACATCACGCGCGAGCGCGTCCGCCAGATCGAAGGCCAGTCGCTCCGGCGCCTCCGGCTCCTCCCGCAGACCCAGCCCCTGCGCGACGCGAGTTGAGCCCCTGGGCGTGCCGCGCTTGCGGGGCCCACAGACTTCGGCCGGGCGGAAGCCCGGCCGGATCGAACTGTCGTGCGGCGCTGCCTGCCTGGTGAGCGCCGCACGCAGACCGTGCCCACCGCCGCCGCCGTGTGTCCCGGGCGGCGGTGCGGCGCGTGGTTCTGGGCCTCTCGTCCGCCGCGAGTCGCGAACGGCGGCAGGTCGCTAAGATCTGCGAACCGCACGGAGGGATGTCCGAGTGGTTAAAGGAGACGGGCTGTAAACCCGTTGGCTCTGCCTACGCAGGTTCGAATCCTGCTCCCTCCACTGACAGAAGGCCGGCGCCCCGCGCCGGCCTTCTGCGTTCGGGAGGTGCCCGCGACGCACCTGAAGTCGGGCGTTGCCGGGGGCGGAATCGCGACGTAGGGTCGTTCCGTGTCTGCCTCGTCGCGCGCCGTCGGCGCCCTGCTCACGCTGCTCCTCGCGCTCGCGTACGCCACGTCTGGCGCGGGTGACGGTCCCTCGCGCAGTTCCGCCCCGCACGCCCCGCGTGCGCCTGGCGCCGGCGGCGAGCGCGTCGGGCTCGGGGCCGCCGAACGACCGCGGGTGACGCCGGAGCCGGTCGCCGCCACCACGGCCGCGGCCGCTGCGAAGCTCGACGCCGACGCGGTCGTGCTCGCCCGCCAGCTGCTCGAGGCCGGCTACCCGGACGACGCGGAGAAGAAGCTCAGGGGCCGGCTCGACGCCTCACCCGGCTTCACGGTGCCGGACGGACTTGCCCGCGCGATCGACGACGCGAAGCGCACCGCCACCACGAAGCCCTCGCCACGCGTGCAGCGGATCGCTGACGACGTCGGTCCCGTCGTCGCGACGATCGCCGCCTTCGTCGTGCTCTGGCTCGTGCTGAGCCTGCTCGTCGAGCTCGTCCGACGGCTCGGCGCGTGGGCGGCCAGCCTCACCACGGAGGACGACGATCTGCCCCTCGAGCTGCGGGTTCCGTCGGATGTCGCCGCCGGAACGGCGCACGCGCTGGAGGTCGCGCTCCGAGGTCACCTGCGGGCGCTCGACGCCGGCGCGACCGGCCACGAGAGCTTTCGCATCCTCAAGCCCGTCGAGCAGGGCGACTTCGAGCTGCCGAAGACGCTCGACGCCGTGGTTCCCGGCAGTGGGCTGCTGCTCGGCGTGGTGAACGCGGTCGCGGCGGCGATTCCCGCGGAGCGTCGCCGCACGCTCAGCATCGAGCTGCTGCCCGCCGACGCGGCGAACGGTCTCGGTCTGCTCGTCGCGATCGACGGCGCGTGGAGCCCGCGGATCCGGGAGGCGCACTTCGACCTCCTCGGCGAACCCGCGCTCTCGGGGCAGCATGCCGACACTCGCCTGCAGGCGCTGCTGCTGCCAGCCGCGATCTGGATCGCGTTCCACGCGCGTCCAGCCGCCGGGCACTTCGGCACGACGGACTGGAAGAGCTACGCGCACGCGGCGGTCGGTGCCAACGCGCACGCTCGCGGTGACCTCGCCATCGCCGAGCGCCAGTACCGGTTCGCCCTCGACCTCTCGGCCGGGAACCAGGCGGCGCGCTACAACCTCGCCTCGCTGCTCCTGCAGCCGCCGACGGTCGACGAGCCGGACGACGCCGCTCGCCGCCGGCTCGCGACGGTGCTCGAGCTCCTCGCGCCGCTCGGCGCCACGAAGCAGGTCGCGGACACCGACGCGCTCGTCCTGAAGGTGCGGGCGCGACTGCTCGAGGCGATCGCCCACGTGTACCTGGCCGACCTCGCCGACCCGCCGGCTCCGGAGCACCTGACGGCCAGCCGCCGCGCGCTCGGTCAGATCGCGGCGGCGCTCGACCTGCCGGTCGGCGACCCCGACCCGCTCGCCCAGCTCCGCGCGTCGGTCGTCGCAACGCACGCGATGGTGACGGCAACGGTCGAGCTGCTCGACGGCGCGTTCGATACGCCGCTCCCCGGGCTGTCGCATGCCGGCGGAACGGGCGAAGACACCTGGCTGAGGCGCCACGTGGCCTACAACGTCGCCTGCTTCCACGCGCGTCGGTCGGCGGCCCGCGCGAAGGCCGGGAAGGCCGAGGAGGCCGCCGCCGACCTGCGCGAGGCGTTGGCCGTGCTCACGCACGCGCTCGTCTCGCGGGATCCCGTGCTCCGACGGACCGCGGCCACCGACCCGTCGCTCGCGCCCCTCCGGGCCGCGGCCGGCACGGTCGCCGAGCGCTTCGCCGCGCTCGTCACCGATCCGCCGGTGCCGAAGGCGCCGCCCCAGCGCCACGCGGTCACCCTCGCGACGGCCGACGGCGACCCGGTCGAGGTGCTCGTCCAGAGCCGCTAGCGGGCGCGGGCGGGGCGGCGCCCGCCGTGCTCAGCCGACCGCGAGCACGCCGAGCGTGAGCGCTCCGACCGCGATCCGGTAGGGCGCGAAGGCCGCGATCGAGTGGTGCGCGACGAACCGCAGCAGCCAGGCGATCGACGCGTAGGCGACGACGAACGCGACCGCAGTCCCCACGAGCGTGGGGGCGACACCGACACCGCCGGAGAGCGCGTCCTTGAGCTCGAGCAGCCCCGCGCCCGTGAGGGCCGGGATGCAGAGCAGGAAGGAGAGGCGCGTGGCCGTCACGCGGTCCAGGCCGAGTGCCAGGCCGCCGCTGATCGTCGCGCCCGACCGCGAGACGCCCGGGATGAGCGCGATGCACTGGGCGAGGCCGACGGCGACGATCTGGCGGGTCGACGGATCGGGGCGCTCGGCCCCCGGCGCCACCTCGGCCGTGGCGCGCGCCATCCGCTCGGCGGCGATCATCGCGAACGACCACACGATCAGTGCGACACCGACCACCCACAGGCTCCGCAGCGGCCCCTCGATCACCGACTTCGCCGCCAGTCCGACGACCCCGATCGGGACCGACCCGGCGACGATCGCCCACGCCCAGCGCCACTCCGGCGCACGACGCGCCTCCGCCGAGGCGAGCCCGCGCACGCCGGCTCGCACGAGCGCGAGCAGCTCGTCGCGGAAGTGCAGGAGCACGGCCACGATCGCCCCGAACTGGACGACGGCCGTGAAGGCGGTCACCGACGCGTCGTCGACCGAGAGCCCGAGCAGCTCCTCGGTGATCGTGAGGTGCCCGGTCGACGACACGGGCAGGAACTCGGTGAGGCCCTCGACGACGCCGAGGACGATGGACTGGACGATGTTCACGAGGCTCCTTGCAAGCGGGCGATCACGTTGTGCCAGCCGCACATGAGAGGAAGATGAGGCGAGAGCGCGTCCTGCCTGCGCTCATGCCGCTCTCATCCTGGCTTCATCAACCTCGCCGATGCTCCCGCCGTGTTCGCCCGCGCCCACCGACTGATCGAGCCCTGGCCACTGCGCGCGCGGCTGACGGCGGCGTTCGTCGTCGTGATGGCGCTCGTGCTCGCGCTCGGCGGCGGGTTCATCTACGTGCGGCTCGGCAAGAGCCTCGACAATGCGATCACCCTCGGGCTCCGCGGCCGCGCCGACGATCTCCGCAGCGTCGCCACCGACGATGCGACGGCCTTCGCAAGCGGCCGCAGCGAGCTCACCGAGCGTGGGGAGCACCTCGCGCAACGGCTCAGCCCCGCCGGACGGATCCTCGACGCGACGCCCGGCCTGCGCACCGATGCGCTCCTGACGGCCGGGGAGCTCCGGCGCGCGCTCGCTGGCCGCGAGGTGCTCGTCGACCACCGCCGGACGGGCGCCGGAAGCGACTCGGTGCGCTTGCTCGCCGTCCGCATCGACGGTGCGCGCGGCGACCGCGAGGTGCTCGTCGTCGGCACGTCGACCGAGGAGAGCCGCGAGGCGCTCACCGATGCCGGCGAGCTCATGCTCCTCGGCGGACCGTTCGTCCTGCTGCTCGCGAGCCTCGCCGGCTACCTCCTGGCCGGCGCCGCACTGCGACCCGTCGAGCAGCTGCGCCGCGGTGCCGAGGCGATCCGCGCGACCCACCCCGGTGAGCGGCTCGAGGTGCCGGCTGCGGACGACGAGATCCACCGCCTCGCCCTCACGCTCAACGACCTGCTCGGCCGGATCGAGGCGGCGGTCGAGGTGGAGCGCACGTTCGTCGCCGACGCCAGCCACGAGCTCCGGACACCGCTGGCGATCCTCAAGGCCGAGCTCGAGTACGCGCTCCGGCCGGCTCGTACCGGCGAGGAGCACCTTGCCGCGCTGGGGCTCGCGGCCGAGGAGACCGACCGGCTGGTGCAGCTCGCCGAGGACCTGCTCGTGATCGCGCGTTCCCAGGGCGGCGAGCTCGCCCTCCGCCGCGCGCCGGTGTCGGTGGCGGAGCTCGCCGGCACGGTGCTCGAACGCCACCGGCGCACCGCGGGGGAGCGCGGGATCGAGCTCGCGATCGGCACCATCACCGCCGGCCCCGCGCTGCTCGGCGATCAGCTCCGCCTCGAGCAGGCGCTCGGCAACCTCGTCGACAACGCCATCGGGCACGCGGCCGCGGCCGTGACGGTGTCGGCGCGGTGGGACGACGACCGCGACGAGTACCGCGTCGCGGTCCTGGACGACGGCGCCGGGTTCCCCGAGGACTTCCTCCCGCACGCCTTCGAGCGCTTCACGCGCGCCGACAAGGCCCGCGGACGCGGCGGCAGTGGCCTCGGCCTCTCGATCGTCGATGCGATCGCGAGCGCCCACGGCGGCCGGGCGATCGCCGAGAACCTCACGGGTCGCGGGGCGTGCGTGACGCTCGTGCTCCCCGCCGAGCCGGAAGGCGGTCGCCCATGCGCGTCCTGATCGTCGAAGACGAGGTCCGGCTCGCGGGCGTGATCCACCGAGGGCTGCGCGACGACGGCGTGCTCTCCGAGGTGGCCGCGACCGGGGAAGTCGGCCTCGAGCTCGCGATGACGAGCCCGTTCGACGTGATCGTGCTCGACGTGATGCTCCCCGGCATCGACGGCTTCGAGGTGTGCCGCCGGCTGCGCGCCGCGGGGATCTGGACGCCCGTGCTGATGCTGACCGCCCGCGATGCCGTCGAGGATCGCGTCCGCGGGCTCGACGGCGGGGCCGACGACTACCTCACGAAGCCGTTCTCGCTCTCCGAGCTGTCGGCGCGGCTGCGCGCGCTCGGGCGGCGCGGGCCCGTCGAGCAGCCGCTGGTGCTCCAGGTCGACGATCTCCACCTCGATCCGGCGACGCGGCGCGTGTGGCGCGGCGACACCGACATCGAGCTCTCGGCGAAGGAGTTCGCGCTGCTCGAGGTGTTCATGCGGCGCCCCGGCCACGTGCTCGACCGCGCGCAGCTCCTCGACCACGCCTGGGACTACCACTACGAGAACCGCTCGAACGTGGTCGACGTGTACATCCGGTACCTCCGCGAGAAGATCGACCGGCCGTTCGGCAAGGACACGCTCGAGACCGTGCGCGGCGCCGGCTACCGCCTGCGCAGGCCGCGGGCCTGACGGCCGCGCCCCCTCTCATCTGAGGCTCATCACGCCGTCCGATGCTCACGTCATGACGAGTATCGCGTTCTCACCGACCACCGCCCGCGCCTCCGCGCGCCGCTCGCTCCTGAGCCGCGTGCCGGAGGTGACCGTCTTCTTCTGGATCATCAAGATCCTCGCGACGACGGTCGGCGAGACGGCCGCCGACAACCTCAACGAGACGCTCGGCTTCGGCCTCACCTGGACGACGGTCGTCATGGGCGTGCTGCTCATCGGCGTGCTCGCGCTGCAGTTCCGCCTCGCGCGGTACGTGGCGGGCGTCTACTGGCTCGCGGTGGTGCTGATCAGCGTGGTCGGCACGCTCATCACCGACAACCTCACCGATCGCTTCGGCGTGTCGCTGTACCTCTCGACCGGCGTGTTCTCGGTGCTGCTCGCGCTGACGTTCTTCGCCTGGTGGCGGCGCGAGGGCACGCTCTCGATCCACTCGATCGTCACGGCGCGCCGCGAGGGCTTCTACTGGCTCGCGATCCTCTTCACCTTCGCGCTGGGCACGGCCGCCGGCGACCTCATCGGCGAGCAGGTCGGCCTCGGCTACCTCACGTCCGTCGGCCTGTTCGCCGCGGTGTTCGTGGCGATCGCGGTCGCGCACCTCGGGCTCGGTGCCAACGCCGTGCTCTCGTTCTGGCTGGCCTACATCGTCACGCGTCCGCTCGGCGCCTCGATGGGCGACTGGATGAGCCAGCCCAAGGGCGACGGCGGGCTCGCCCTCGGCACCACGGGCACGAGTCTCATCTTCCTCGCGGCGATCCTCGTGGTCGTCACCTACCTGGGCGTGACGAAGATCGACCGCGGCGAGGTCGAGGCGGGCGCCGGCTCGGGAGCGCCGGGCCGCGGCTAGCCTGCAGCCATGGAGCCGCAGGACGTCGAGATCACGGCCGAGATCGAGCTCGGCGGGATCGCCTGGATCGATCCCTCGTTCCTCGACTGGCTGACCGATGCGGCCGAGCAGGCGCTCGCGACGTACGCCTCGATGCTGCCGGCATCGGCGCAGGCCGATCGCGAGAGCCACTATGCGATCGCGGCTCCGCTGAGCGCGCAGGACACGCAGGAGGGGCTGCTCACGACGACCGGCATCGCGCTGCTGCACGCCCGCAACGCGGGCTGGGCCGGTCAGCCGCTCACGGCCGACCTCGTGCTCGAGCTGCACCGCGCGATCTTCGGGCCGGTGTTCGGCGACCGCACCCTCGGGTTCCGCGAGCCGCCCGCGCGCGGCGAGCACCGCCTCGACGACGGGGTGAGCTACCCCATCTGGGTGCGCGGCGCGCGCTCTCCCGAGCCGACGATCGTCGTGCGGCGCGGGGCGAAGGCGAGCCAGGTGCTGCGCGGCGTGCGGGACGCCTGCGACGCCTTCGAGCGCGAGGTGCCGACCGCGCTCGGAGATCCGGTCCGCAGTGCCGAGGCCCTCGCGCGGCTGTACGTGCGCCTCATCCGCATCCACCCGTTCACCGACGGCAACGGCCGTACGGCGTGGGCGGCGCTGCAGTTCGCGGCGGGCCGTCTGCGCTTCCCGTTCGTGCAGAGCAGCCCGACGATGGAGGCGCGGCTCGCCCTCGGTGACGCGATCCGCGACGGCAACAACGTCGGTCCGCTCGCCGACCACATCCGGCGCAACGCGGCCGAACTCCCCGGCATCGAGATCGAGGCCGACACGCTCGTGCTCGGCGGCGAGCCGATGAGCCTCAGCACCGACGTCGGCGCGCTCACGGTGCTCCACGGCGCGCTCCAGTCGGCGATCGCCTCGATGGACGATGCGAACACGGTCGAGGAGGCGTTCTTCGGGGCGCTGGCGGCGCTCGGCGTCGAGCTCGAGATCGAGGAGCTGCCGGCGATCGACGTGACCGCCTGCGAGCCTCCGAGCTGACCAGGAGAGGGAGGCGGCCCCCGCGTGCACGGCACGCCCGGATCCCTCGCCTCGCCAGACGGATGGTCGCCCGCCGGGCGTGGACGGGTGACGGAAAAAACCCACAACGGGTTCCGAGACGCCGCTATGACTGGTCCCATGGGCCTACGACCGGATGATCGCGATCCTGCTGAGACCGGCGAATGGATCGAGGCCCTCGACGCCGTGATCGCCCAGCGCGGAGAGGAGCGTGCGGCCGAGCTGCTCGGCGCGTTGTTCGCCGATGCGCGCCTGAAGGGACTGCATCCGGCCGACGACCTCTCCACCCCGTACGTGAACACGATCCCGGCGAGCCGCCAGCCGCCGCTCCCGGGCGACCCCGACATGGAATGGCGTCTGCGCTCGCTCGTGCGGTGGAACGCGATGGCGACGATCCTCCAGGCGAACGCCGAGAGCAGCGAGCTCGGCGGCCACATCGCCAGCTACCAGTCGGCGGCGACGCTCTACGAGACCGGCTTCAACCACTTCTGGCGCGGGCCGACGGAGCACAACCGCGGCGACCTGGTCTACATCCAAGGGCACTCGGCCCCCGGCATCTACGCCCGCGCGTTCCTGGAGGGACGCCTCAGTGAGGCCGACATGCGCCGCTTCCGCCAGGAGGCCGGCGGCCAGGGGCTCTCGAGCTACCCGCACCCCTGGCTGATGCCCGGGTTCTGGCAGTTCCCGACCGTGTCGATGGGTCTCGGGCCGCTCATGGCGATCTACCAGGCCCGCTTCATGAAGTACCTGCAGGGCCGGGAGCTGCTCGCCCCGAGCGATCGCAAGGTGTGGGCGTTCCTCGGCGACGGCGAGACCGACGAGCCGGAGTCGCTCGGCGCGATCTCGCTGGCCGGCCGCGAGAAGCTCGACAATCTCGTCTTCGTCGTCAACTGCAACCTGCAGCGCCTCGACGGCCCGGTGCGCGGCAACGGCAAGATCATCCAGGAGCTGGAGAGCATCTTCCACGGCGCCGGCTGGAACGTGATCAAGGTGGTGTGGGGCTCCAAGTGGGACCGCCTGCTGGAGGACGACACCGACGGCCTGCTCGTGCGGCGCATGGAGGAGGCCGTCGACGGCGAGTACCAGGTGTTCAAGAGCCGCGACGGCGCGTTCGTGCGGGAGCACTTCTTCGGCAAGTACCCCGAGCTCGCCGAGCGGGTGAAGGACTGGACCGACGACGAGATCTGGGAGCTCAACCGCGGTGGCCACGACCCGAGCAAGGTGCACGCCGCCTATGCCGAGGCCGTCGCCCACACCGGCCAGCCGACCGTGATCCTCGCGAAGACGATCAAGGGCTACGGGATGGGCTCCTCCGGCGAGGGGCAGAACATCACCCACCAGCAGAAGCACATGACCCCGGACACGCTCAAGGCGTTCCGCACGCGCTTCCGGCTCGACCTCACCGACGAGCAGGCCGAGGCCGGGGACTTCCTGAAGCCCGCGGACGATGCGCCCGAGATGGTCTACCTCCGCGAGCGCCGGGAGGCGCTCGGCGGCTCGGTGCCGCACCGCGTCACCACCGCGGAGCCGCTGCCGGTCCCCGACCGGTCGATCTTCAAGGCGATGCTCGAGGGCACCGGCCCGGACCGCCAGATCTCGACGACGATGGCATTCGTGCGGATCCTCTCCGCGTTGCTGCGCGACAAGGGGATCGGCAAGAACGTCGTCCCGATCGTGCCCGACGAGTCGCGCACGTTCGGCATGGAGGGCATGTTCCGCCAGCTCGGCATCTGGAGCCAGGTCGGCCAGCTGTACACGCCGGAGGATGCGGGCGCGCTCATGTTCTACCGCGAGGACGAGCACGGCCAGATCCTGCAGGAGGGCATCAACGAGCCGGGGGCGTTCAGCTCCTGGATCGCGGCCGCGACGAGCTACGCGAACCACGGCATCCAGATGGTGCCCTTCTACATCTACTACTCGATGTTCGGCTTCCAGCGCATCGGCGACCTCGCCTGGGCCGCCGGCGACAGCCGCGCCCGCGGGTTCCTGCTCGGCGGGACCTCCGGCCGCACGACGCTCAACGGCGAGGGCCTGCAGCACGAGGACGGTCACAGCCACATCCAGGCGGGCCTGATCCCGAACTGCGTGGCCTACGACCCGACCTACGCGTACGAGCTCGCCGTGATCGTCCACGACGGCCTGCGCCGGATGGTCGGGGAGCAGGAGGACGTCTTCTACTACCTCACGGTGATGAACGAGAACTACGAGCAGCCGGCGCTGCCGGAGGGCTCGGAGGAGGGCATCCTGCGCGGGATGCACCGGATCGTGAGCGCCGAGGGGTCGACCGCGGGCGGCAACGGCAACCGCCCGGTGGTGCAGCTCCTGGGCTCCGGCTCGATCCTGCGCGAGGTGCTGGCCGGCGCGGAGCTCCTGCGGGAACACTGGAACGTGCACGCCGACGTCTGGTCGGTCACGTCCTTCACCGAGCTGCGGCGCGAGGCGCTCGACGTGGAGCGCAGCAACCGCCTCCGCGGGGCGGCGGGCATCGAGCGGCCCGAGCGGTCGTACCTGGAGACGCAGCTCGACGAGAGCCGCGGCCCCGTGATCGCCGCCACCGACTACGTGCGCTCGTTCGCGGATCAGATCCGGCCGTGGATCGGACGGCCGTACACCGTGCTCGGCACGGACGGCTACGGCCGCTCGGACTACCGCGCGAAGCTGCGCAGCTTCTTCGAGGTCGACCGCCACCACGTCGCGCTCGCGGCGCTCACGGAGCTCGTGAAGCTCGGCGAGCTCTCGGCGACGGTGCTCGCGGATGCGATCGACCGCTTCGACATCGACACCGACTCGGACGCCCCATGGCTCCGGTAGGGCTCCTCACCCCCACGGATTGGAACGCATGTGGCTGACGTAGCGGTCCCCGACATCGGCGACTTCACCGACGTGCCGGTGGTCGAGGTGTTCGTGTCGGTCGGAGACACGATCGCGATCGACGACCCGATCGTCGAGCTCGAGAGCGACAAGGCCAGCTTCGAGGTGCCGTCGACCGCCGCGGGCACCGTCACCGAGCTGCGGGTGCAGATCGGCGACAAGGTGGGCGAGGGGTCGGTGCTCATCACCGTCGACGAGGGCGCGTCGGCCGGCCCGGCCGATGGCACCCCCGGTGATGCTGGAGCGACGAAGGACGCCGAGGCCGCGGCGCCCGAGCGCAAGCCCGCACCGGCGGGCACACCCGGGCCACCGGCCGAGCAGGCCGCTGCAGGTCCGCAGGACGCCGGGGGCGGCGGCAGCGCCGTCGACCGGGCCGCCGCCGAGGCGCCGAAGGGCGACGGCGAGCTCATCTACGCGAGCCCCGTCGTGCGGCGCATCGCCCGGGAGCGCGGGATCGATCTGCGGCAGGTCGCGGGCACCGGCGAGAAGGGCCGCATCACGAAGGGGGACGTCGAGCGCTTCGATCCCGCGGCCGCGGCCGCAGCCGCGCCCGCCGCGCCGGAGGGCGGCAGCGGGGCGAGCGACGCGCTCGGCCTGGCGCCGTGGCCGACGGTCGATTTCGAGAAGCTCGGCCCGGTCACCCGCGAGCCGCTCACGAAGATCCAGAAGCTCAGCGCCGCCAACCTCGCGCGCAACTGGGTGCGGATCCCGCACGTCACCCACGACGACGAGGCCGACATCACCGACCTCGAGGCGTTCCGCAAGCAGCTCAACGCCGAGCAGGACGGGGTGAAGGTGACGATGGTGGCGCTGCTGCTGAAGGCGGCGGTCGCCTCGCTGCAGGCGTTCCCGCGGTTCAACAGCTCGCTCGACGGCGACGAGCTCGTCGTGAAGGGCTACTACAACGTCGGGTTCGCGGCCGACACCCCGAACGGGTTGGTCGTCCCGGTCGTGAAGGGCGTCGACGGGAAGGGCATCCTCGAGCTCGCGGCCGAGGTCGGCGAGCTCAGCCAGAAGGCGCGCGCGGGCAAGCTCATGCCGGCGCAGATGAGCGGCGGCAACTTCTCGATCTCGTCGCTCGGCGGGATCGGCGGCACCTCCTTCACCCCGATCGTCAACGCTCCCGAGGTCGCGATCCTCGGCGTGGTGCGGTCGGCGATCAAGCCGCAGTGGGACGGGCAGGCGTTCCAGCCGCGCCTGATGCTTCCGCTCTCCCTGAGCTACGACCACCGCGTGATCGACGGCGCGCTCGCTGCGCGGTTCGTCGTCCACCTCAAGGGCGTCCTCGAGGACTTCCGGCGGGTGCTCCTCTAGATGCCCGGCGCCGTGATCACCCTGCGTCCGCCCGCCAGCTCCACGACGAAAGGCCGCCAGCGATGAGTCCCCTCGTCGAAGTGCCGGTGCCCGATATCGGCGATTTCACCGATGTGCCGGTCACGGAGGTGTTCGTGAGCGTCGGCGACGCGATCGCGATCGAGGACCCGATCGTCGAGCTCGAGAGCGACAAGGCCAGCTTCGAGGTGCCGTCGAGCGCGGCCGGCACGGTGAAGGAGGTGCGCGTGCGCGTCGGCGACAAGGTCGGCGAGGGCACCGTGTTGATCGTCGTCGAGGGTGACGGCGAACCCGCCGAGCCCGCGCCGCCGGCCGGCGCGCCGGCACCGGAGGTCGAGGCGCCTGCAGCGCAGCCTGCGGTCGGCCGGTCCACGACGACGGCAGCCGAGCAGGCCGACGCCCCCGACGACTTCGAGCGGGCCGAGGTGCACGCCCAGGTGCTCGTGCTCGGGTCCGGCCCGGGTGGCTACTCCGCGGCGTTCCGCGCTGCCGACCTCGGCCTCGACGTGCTGCTCGTAGAGCGCTACCCGTCGCTCGGCGGCGTGTGCCTGAACGTGGGCTGCATCCCGAGCAAGGCGCTGCTGCACGTCGCGAAGGTGATGGCGGAGGCCGCCGAATCGGCCGACCACGGCGTCACGTTCGGCGAGCCGACCGTCGACCTCGATGCGTTGCGCGCGCACAAGGAGCAGGTGGTTGCCCGTCTCACGCAGGGCGTCGCCGGCATGGCCCAGCGCCGCAAGGTGCGCGTGCTGCAGGGCGAGGGTCGGTTCACCGGCCCGCACCACCTCGAGCTCACGTCAGGCGGTGACGGCGACGGCTCGCCGCAGACCGTTTCGTTCGAGCACGCGATCATCGCCGCCGGCTCGTCCGTGGTCCGCCTGCCGGGCATTCCGTACGACGACCCGCGCGTGTGGGATTCCACGCGTGCCCTCGAGCTGCCCGAGATCCCCGGGCGGCTGCTCGTGATCGGCGGAGGCATCATCGGCCTGGAGATGGCGACCGTCTACGACGCGCTCGGCGCGAAGGTGACCGTCGTGGAGCTGTCGGACGGCTTGATCCCGGGCTGCGACCGCGATCTCGTCAAGCCGCTGCAGACCCGCCTCGCTGCTCGTTACGAGGCGATCCACACCGGCGTGCGGGTCGAGTCGCTGGAGCCATCGGACGACGGCCTCACCGCCACCTTCGCCGCCGCCGGCGATGGCGAGCCGCCGGCCCCGGCCACCTTCGACGCGGTGCTCGTCGCCGTCGGCCGCGCCGCGAACGGCAAGGGGCTCGGGCTCGACCAGGCCGGCGTCGCGGTCACCGACCGCGGCCAGATCGAGGTCGACCCGGCCCGACGCACGAACGTGCCGCACCTCTACGCGATCGGCGATCTCACGCCGGGTCCGATGCTCGCCCACAAGGCGACCCACGAGGCCCACGTCGCCGCCGAGGCGATCGCCGGCCAGGCGGGCGCCGCGTTCGACGTGCGCGGCATCCCGTCGGTCGCCTACACCGATCCCGAGATCGCGTGGGTCGGTCTCACGGAGACGCAGGCGGAGGCCGACGGCATCGACTACGAGGTCGTCGCGTTCCCGTGGGCGGCGTCCGGACGGGCGCTCGCGACCGGCGGTTCGGCGGGCAAGACCAAGCTGCTCGTCGATCCGGCGAGCCGGCGCGTGCTCGGCGCGGGGATCGTCGGTCCGAACGCCGGGGAGCTCATCGCCGAGCCGGGCTTCGCGCTCGAGATGGGCGCCGACGTCGCCGACCTGGCGCTCACCGTGCACGCGCACCCGACCCTCTCCGAGAGCGTCGGCCTCGCAGCCGAGGTGGCGGAGGGCACGGTCACCGACCTCCCCCCGCAGCGCAAGCGCACGCGATAGTCGGTACCCGCTGGGGTCATGACCCCAGAGATCGGGCACCACGGTCGGAACGCGGTCGGAACGTTCTCCCACCCGTGAAGGTCGGCGGCGGACCGGCCGACATACCTGGTGAGCATGACAACTCCCCAGACCAGTCGATGACGGCTTCGGTTCGCACCGAGATCCCCCGTATCGCCATCACTGGAACCGCCGGCGAGATCGGCGGCCGTGTGGCGACGCTCCTCGCTGAGCATGGGGTGGCGCAGCGCCTCGCCGTGCCGGCGGCGCGCCACGCGCCGCGTCCGGCCCGCGCCGACGTGGTCGAGATCGGCGGCCGCGCCGACCGCCGCGGACTCACCGCCGCGCTGCTCGGCATCGACACCTTCCTGCTGCTCCCGGGCGACGACGGCTTCGGCGCGGCCCGCGACGAGCGCCCCGCGATCCAGGCCGCCCTCGAGGCCGGCGTGCGGCGCGTCGTGCTGCTGTCGGCGCTCGGCGCCGATCCGGACGCCACGTGGGACGCCGCGCGCCAGCACTGGCTGATCGAGCGCGACCTTCAGGACAGCGGCATGGCGTGGACGATCGCGCGTGCCGGCCTGCCGATCGATCTCCTGCCGCAGCTCGTGACCGTTGACGGGGAGATCGCCGGCCCGGCCGCCGACGGGCGGGTGAGCGCCGTCTCCCGCGACGACCTCGCTCGCGCGCTCGTGGCGCTCGTGCTCGGCGACGGCCACGACGGCAGGGTGTACGACCTCACCGGAAGCGAATCGCTGTCGCTTGGCGATGTCGCCGCCGTCATGGCGCACAGCACGCGCCAATCGGTCCGGTACCGCCCGACCACGCGCGAGGAGGCCAGCGCGGCACTCGCCACGCGCTACGACGATCCGGCGGAGCGGAGCTCGCGCCTCAGCATCTTCGGCGCGATCGCGACCGGCGAGCTGGGCGTCACCACCGGCGCCCTGGCCGGCCTGCTCGGCGAGGCTCCGACGACGCTCCCGCAGTGGCTGCGCCAGTACCCGTTCGCGCTCGTGCACGTCGGGCCGCTCTTCTAGCGCTGCCCGACCACCACGGCGAGGTTCGCGGTCGACCACGTCGTCCGCGGCGCGAAGCCGGCCTCGCGGACGCGATCGACGATGATCTCGAGCCGATCGGGCGCGCGGAGATCCAGTGGCGACTGCCCGCTCCGCACGATGCCCGGCGTGATGGCGTCGGCGATCACGAGCCGGCCGCCGGGCCGCAGCACGCGGTGCGCCCGCACCATCAGTCGGGAGCGGTCGTCCGGGCGGAGCGTGTGCACCGAGAGCGCGGAGACGACGAGATCGAACGGGCCGTGGGGGAGCGGTTCGTACAGGTCGCCGAGCCGATAGTCCGCGCGCTCGCCGAGCTGGTCACGCGCGATCTGCAGGAGCTCCGGGTCCGGGTCGACGGCCGTGCTCGTCGCCGACTCGTGGGCGAGCAGCAGGCGCCGGCTGGTCTCGCCCGTGCCGGCGCCGAGGTCGAGGATCCGGGTGACCGCGAGGCCGTCGGTCGCGCGCACGACCTCGTCCTGCAGGAGGTCGTACTCCGGGAGCTCCAGGCGGATCGCCTCCAGGTACGCGGCGGATGCGTGGATCGGCTCGCGCATGGGCGCAACCTAATGAGTGGTGCGGCGCCAGTCTGTGACGTTCGCGCCGTCGGCACGTTCGGGGCCCGGACAGGAGTGCCCGTTCGGGCCGGTTCGGCGGGCGCCCCCGGCTAGCGTCGGAGGCATGAGCCTCTCCCTTCCCCCGATCTCCCTCGGCGGCAACGTGTTCGGCTGGACGGCCGACGCGGTGCAGTCGCACGAGGTGCTCGACGCCGCCCGCGACGGCGGTCTGCACGCGATCGACACGGCCGACGTGTACTCGGCCTGGGCGAACGGCGGTCACGGCGGGCAGTCCGAGTCGATCATCGGCGACTGGCTCGCCGGGCGTCCGGGTGCGCGCGACGAGACCATCGTCGCGACGAAGGTCGGCAAGGAGCCCGGTCTCACCGGCATCCGACCGGCGACGCTCCGCACGGCGCTCGAGGCGTCGCTCGGCCGTCTGCGTACCGACACGATCGACCTCTACTACGCGCACGACGACGACGGCGGCGACCTCACCGAGAGCCTTGCCCAGTTCGATGCGTTCGTCCGCGAGGGCAAGATCCGCGCGATCGGCCTCTCGAACTTCTCGGCGGGCCGGCTCGAGGAGGCGTTCGCGATCGCGGAGCGCGAGGGCTTCGCGCGGCCCGCCGTGCTGCAACCCGAGTACTCGCTCGCCTCCCGCGACTTCGAGCGCGACCTGCAGCCGGCCGCCGAGCGCGTCGGGATCGCCGTCGCGCCGTACTTCGCGCTCGCCAGCGGCTTCCTCACGGGCAAGTACCGGCCGGGGGTGGAGGTCGACTCGGCCCGCGCCGGTGGTCAGCAGGGGCTGCTCGCCGACCCGGCGGCCCTCGACCTCCTCGATCGGCTCGACGCCGTCGCGGCCACGCATGCCGTGCCCGTGGCCTCGGTCGCGCTCGCGTGGCTCGGCGCCCAGCCGACCGTCGTCAGTCCCATCGCGAGTGCCCGCACGGTCGACCAGGTCGCGCCGCTCGTCGCCGCGCTCGAGCTGCGGCTCTCGGCCGACGAGGTCGCCGAGCTCACCGCCGCCAGCGACCGGATCGGTCGACCGGCGTAGCGCCCGCCCGGCTGCCGCTCAGCCCGGTGCGCCGCGCGTCCACACGGGACGCTCGCGACGCGTCGGCGTCTCCTCGGGCGTCTGCGGGCCGACGACGCGCCGCTCGGCGTACTCGATCGCATCGGCGATCGCGGCATCGGCGGCGGCGTCCCAACCCGGCAGCGCGCGGAACGCGACGAGGAGCGGATCGTCGGCGAACGTGCGGTCGACCGGCACCGCGATCACGCGGCAGGCCGAGCGCACGACGACGATCGACGACGGTGCCCAGATACCCGACAGCTCGAACTTGGCGGCGATCTCGTCGATCGCGTCGAGCGGGATGCGGTGCTCGAACGGCAGACCGCAGGTGGTGCCGGCGCGCACGAGCACATCACCGTCGATCGTCGACACCCACTCGGTCGGGGCGAGCTCGCCGTCGGGCCACGCGAGTGCGTGGCGGTACTTGATCGGTCCCGTCGCGGTCACGACGTGGAACACGAACTCGCCGAAGTCGCCGTCCTCCCAGGTCCACGGTTCGTCGGCCGTGAAGTCGACGTCGTCCCACCGGATCTCCTCCTCGGTGGGGCCGCGGTGCGGGTAGGCCGCTCGGAACTCTCCGCCGGCACCGTTCTTCGCCGCGAAGCGGACGACCCCGTCCTCCACCCGGTGGTCGATCCGCGACGCCACCACGTCGTACTCGTGGCCGCCGACCCGGAGCACCATCCGATCGCGCGACACTCGCACGAGTTCGGCATCGTGATCCCCGATCCAGCCGCCATGGCTGCGTTCCCCCACCTCCAAGATCCTAAAACTTGGACCAGCGGGATTCTCGGGTCGCGCCCTAACGCACCGCTCCGCCGCGCATCTCGCCGAGCGAGCGCGAGCTGCTCGCGCGCACGACGAGCCGCGGCGGCCGGATCGTGCGCTCCACCTCGATGCCGTCGATCGCCGCCAGGAGGGCGTTCGCTGCGAGTTCGCCGAGCTCGGCCTGCGGGGAGCTCACGGTCGTCAGCTGGAGCGCCTTTGCGGCGGCGACGTCGTTGAAGCCGACGACCGCCACGTCGCTGCCGGGGACGAGACCGGCGCCGCGCAGCGCGCTCACCGCCCCGAAGGCGGCGAAGTCGTTGCCGCAGCAGAAGACGCCCGTGAAGCTGCGCGAGCGGCCGAGCAGGCGTTCCATCCCGGCCTGGCCGCTCTCGGTGTGCAGGCCGCCGTACTCCGTCAGGCGCTCCGCCACCTCAACGCCGTGTTCGCGGAGCACGTCGAGGAAGCCCTGTGCGCGGTCGTAGCTCACGGCGGAGTGGTCGGGGCCGGTGAGCAGGGCGAGCTCGCGGTGGCCCCGGGCGACGAGGTGCTCGCCGACCATCCGCCCGCCGGCGTAGTCGTCGCAGCGCATCACCGGGTGCCCAGGGGCGTCGCGCATCACGAGCACGTACGGCACGTCGAGCGTCGCGATCCAGTCGGCGTAGGCGCCGTCGCGGTGGGCGTCGGCGATGATCAGCCCGTCGACGCGTCGGGAGAGCAGCAGCCGCACCCGCTCGCGCTGGGCCTCCGGGTCGTCCTCCGTGGCCGCGACGAGGACGTCGAACCCGTTGCGCAGCGCGACCTTGTCGACCTGCTGGTAGATGATGGCCTGCACCACGTCTGTCAGCGAGTGCGCGACCATGCCGATCACGCCGCTGCGGCGCGTCCGCAGGCTCGCCGCGACCGGATCGGGGAAGTAGCCGAGCCGGTCGGCCGCCGCGTGCACGATCGCGGCGGTCTGGCTGGCATCCGGCTCGCGGCGCAGCGCCCGCGAGATCGTCGACACGCTCAGGCCCGTCGCCTCGGCGATCGTGCGCAGCGTCGGGCGGGCCAGCGCCGACTCGTCGTGTTCCCGCCCTGCCGCCATCACCGCTCCGCCGGAGCCTTGCACGCGGGGCGGCAGCGGGGCGCCACCGTGCGGCGAGCCCGTCAGCTCGGCACCGTGGCCGACAGCGGCGTCGCGAACTCGTCGCGCTTGCCGGTCCGCAGGCCGAGCTCGACGAGTCCGCGGGCGGTGGCGACAGCGGCGGCGACGCCGTCGACGACCGGCACGCCGAGGTCGTCCTGGAGCCGTGCGCAGAGGTCGGCCATGCCGGCGCAGCCGAGGACGATCACGTCGGAGCGGTCACCGGCGAGCGCGGCCTCCGACTGGGCGAGCACCTTCGCGTAGGCCTGCGGATCGGACTCGAGCTCGAGCACCGGGATGCCGGTGGCGTGCACGCCGCGGCAGTGGTGGCCGAGCCCGTACCGCTCGGCGAGCTCCTGCGTGTGCGGAGCCGAGCGCGAGCGCGTGGTGATCACGCTGAACCCGCGGCCGAGGTAGGCGGCCGTGCGCATCGCGGCCTCCGCGATCCCGACGACCGGTCCGGTCGCCAGCTCCCGGGCCGCGAGCAGCCCGGGGTCGCTGAAGCACGCGAGCACGTAGGCATCGACGCCGGCCGCCTCGCCGGCCTCGATCGCGGCCAGGACGCCGGGCACGCTCAGTGCATCGTCGTAGTGGCTCTCGATCGAGGCCGGGCCGGTGCCGCTGACCGCCTCGATGGCGACGCCCGGGCCGGCAGCGGCCCGGGCGCTCTCGGCGATGACCACGGTCATCGACTCCGTGGAGTTGGCGTTGATGACCTTGATCAGCACCGGGCTCTCTCCTCGCCGACGTCTAGGCGGCCGACGTCGTGGCGGCAGCCTCGGACTCCTTGGCGGTCCGGAACCCGGCGACGTCGTACCGCAGCGCGAGCGTGTAGTAGCTCGCGAAGCCGACGGCGCAGCCCAGGAACCACGAGTAGTCCGGCAGCCAGGTGACGACGTCGGCGAGCTTCGGGATCACGACCGACAGGATCGAGATGAACCCGGAGAAGACGACGGCCTGGACGGCGGCCGGGTTGTAGCCGTTCTGGTACCAGTACTCGCCGCCGGGGCTGAGCGTGAACAGGTCGTCGACGACCACCTTCTGCTTGCGCACGAGGTAGTAGTCGGCGATCAGGATCCCGAAGAGCGGGCCGATCAGGGCGCCGAGCATGCCGAGCGTCCAGAAGATCGCGTCGGCGTTCGAGTACCAGTTCCAGGGGGTGAGGATGATCGAGCCGACGGCCGCGATCATGCCGCCCATCCGCCAGCTGATCTTCTGCGGGCTGACGTTCGAGAAGTCGAAGGCCGGCGAGATGAAGTTCGCGACGATGTTGATCCCGACGGTCGCGATCACGAACGTCAGGCCGCCGAGCAGCACCGCGAAGTAGGTGTCGATCTTCTCGACGGTCGCGACCGGGTCGGTGAGCAGGACGCCGAACACCGGCACCGTCGCCGAGGCCGTCAGGACGACGAGCAGCGAGAACAGGATGAAGTTCACCGGCAGCCCCCAGAAGTTGCCCTTCTTCACCGCGTCGAAGCTCTCGCCGTACCGGGCGAAGTCGCCGAAGTTCAGCATCGGACCGGAGAAGTACGAGACGACCAGGGCGATCGCGCCCAGCATCGCGCCGATCTGCGCGCCGGTCGAGAGCTGCTTGTCGGAGAGCGTGAGGCCGACGTTGAAGTCCGCCTTGACCAGCATGTAGATGCAGAGCACCACCATCACGACGTAGACGGCCGGGCCGCAGAAGTCGATGAACTTGCGGATGGTCTCCATGCCGCGCCAGAACACGGCGGCCTGCGCGACCCACAGGACGGCGAAGCTCAGGTAGCCCAGGTACGAGAGCCCGAGGAACCCGTGCTGGTCGACGTCGGCATAGGGGATCAGCCCTGGGAAGAGCTTCATGAACACGATGTTCAGCGAGGTGGCCGCGAGGAACGTCTGCACGCCGTACCAGGCCACGGCGATCAGTCCGCGGATGATCGCGGGGATGTTCGCGCCGAGCACGCCGAACGAGGCCCGCGAGATCACGGGGTACGGCACGCCGGCCACCTGGCTCGGCTTCGCGACCAAGTTGCAGAAGAACTGCACGATGCAGATGCCGACGATGAGGGCCACGAACACCTGCCAGGCGTTCAGGCCGAGCGCGAACAGCGAGCCCGCGGTCACGTACCCGCCGACGCTGTGCACGTCGCTCATCCAGAACGCGAAGATGTTGTACGTCTTCCAGTTCTGGTGCTCGAGCGGCGCCAGGTCCTCGTTGGCGAGTCGCGGGTCGTAGCCCTTCTTCACCCAACCTTGGCCCGGCGGGTAGCCGGCGGCTTCGACGAGGTCGTCATAGGGCTCAGGGGTGGTGGACGAGGTCACTTGGTCACCGGGGTGGGATCGGAACGGACTGGACGCGATGGGGCGCCCAGAGCCTGCGCCTCGACCCCTGCCGTCAACCTGGGACGGCGGGCCAACGATTGCGCCGAGCCATTGGACCGGTGTACAAGTCCCTGGATCTGGCGATTTTTCTAAGTTGCAATCGATTGCAACTGGTGGTCCGTCTGTGCGCGCTGCACGCCCCGTCGGGGGACGTCTCGCGCGCACCGCCGACCCGTCGGCGCCGCGAACGGTGCGTGATCGGGCCGGGCGGTCGATCCGTGCCCGGCCGCCGCCGACCGGGCCGGACGAGCTCGCGGTGCCCGCAGGCAGCGCGCTGCTCAGGCGGGCCGGTGCGGCGCGACGGCGCCCGGCGTGGGGGCGTCGTCCGGGACGCCCTCCAGGCGCGGCGGCAGGCCGCAGGCGCGGAAGAGCGATCCGTCCGTCTCGAGGAAGAACGTGATGTCCTGGAGCAGGCCGTCCGCGTCGAAGACCGGGACCGAGATCGACCACGGCGTCGCGCCTCCGTCGCGGTACTGCGCGAAGCCGCGGACGCCGTTGACCGTCATCAGGACGAACCGTGAGTTCGCGCAGCCCGCGCCCGCGCCGCTCATCCAGGCGATCAGCTCCGCGCGGCCCCGGAGCCACAGCGGGTAGGGCGGCATGGACTGGGTGACGTCGTCGCGCATCAGGAGCGCGAGCGCATCCATGTCGTACCGCTCGAAGGCGTCGAGGAAGCGTGCGAGCAGCTCCGTCGTGGTGTCGTCGGCGGTGGCGGTGGTGAGCTCGAGCGGCTCGAGGTCGCGTGCGGCGAGGGTCGCGCGGGCGCGCTGCAGGGCGCTGTTGACCGCGGCGGTCGAGAGGTGGAGCAGCTCGGCGACCTCCTGTGCGCGCCAGTTGAGCACGTCGCGCAGGATCAGCACGGCGCGCTGGCGGGCCGGAAGGTGCTGGAGCGCGGCGACGTACGCCAGGCGCACGCTCTCGCGGGCCTGCGTGACCGAGGCCGGATCGGCGGCGAGATCGATCACGAGCGAGTCCGGAGCCGGGCCGACCCAGTCCTCCTCACCCGTCGGGCCCTTCGCGAGCATGCCCTCGGCGGTCGTCGCCGGCCCGAGGTCGACCGGGATCGCGCGGCGCTGTCCCGCCTGGAGCGCGTCGAAGCAGACGTTGCTCGCGATCTTGTAGAGCCACGTGCGCAGCGCAGCGCGGCCCTCGAAGCGGTCGATGCTCCGCCAGGCGCGGGTGAAGGTCTCCTGGACGGCGTCCTCGGCATCCGGGAGGGAGCCGAGCATGCGGTAGCAGTAGCCGGTGAGCTCGCGCCGGTGGCGCTCCAGGCCGGCCTCGAGCTCGGGCGAAGCAGGGGCCGACGGGCGCGGCGAGGTGGGCGCGGACATGCCCGGAACCCTAGAGCGAGCCGAGCCGGAAATCGACCGATGACTTCGGAGGCTGGCGCCGGTCTACACCCCGACCGCTCCTCCGTCCGCAAGGGATCGCCCCATGGCCGACCGCACGCTCTTCCTCAACCTGCCCGTCTCGGATCTCGCCGCGTCCCAGCGGTTCTTCGAGCACCTCGGTCTCGGCTTCGATCCCAAGTTCACGGATCAGTCGGCGGCATGCCTCGTGCTCTCGCCGCAGGCGTTCGTGATGCTGCTCGATCGGGAGCGCTTCGCCGAGTTCGCCGAGCGTCCCGTCGGTGATGCCTCGGCGACGACGGGGGTGATCGTCGCCGTCTCCGCCGACGACCGCGACGGGGTCGACGCCTTCGCCGATGCCGCGCTCGCTGCCGGCGCCACCCCTGCCGCCGAGCCGATCGACTACGGCTTCATGTACGGCCGCAGCTTCTACGACCTCGACGGCCACCACTGGGAGGTCGTCTGGATGAGCCAGGAGGCCGTGGAGCAGGGGCCGGAGGCCTTCGCCGAGCAAGCGTAGTCTCAGCCTCAGGTCGAGCGTCAGATCATGCGACGGGTCGCGGCCCAGCGCGTGAGCTCGTTGCGGTTGCTGAGCTGGAGTTTGCGGAGCACGTTCGACACGTGCGATTCGACGGTCTTCACGGACACGACGAGCCGGCCGGCGATCTCCTTGTAGGTGTAGCCGCGGGCGATGAGGAGCAGCACCTCCTGCTCGCGCGCCGTGAGCTGGTCGAGCTCCGGATCGCCGCCGATCTGGGCGGCCGGTTCGCTGCCGCCGAATGCATCGAGGACGAACCCGGCGAGCCACGGCGAGAACACGGCATCCCCGTCGGCGATCCGGTGGATCGAGGCGGTGAGGTCGCCGGCGCTGATCGTCTTCGTCACGTACCCGCGGGCGCCGGCGCGGATCGTCGCGACGACGTCCTCCGCGGCATCGCTGACCGAGAGCGCGAGGAACCGCACGGCGGGACGCTGCGCGTGGACCGGCGCGATGACGGTCTGGCCGCCGCCGTCGGGGAGGTGGACGTCGAGCAAGACCACGTCGGGCTCGAGGTCGCTGATGAGCGGCACGGCCTCCTCGACCGATCCGGCCTCGCCGACCACCTGGATCGTCGGCCCGAGCCCCGCTCGCAGGCCGGCCCGGAAGATCTCGTGGTCGTCGACGATCACGACGCGTCGCAGCGGCAGGCTCACCGGGTCCGTCCTCGCGGGTGCAGCGGCAGGAGACTCACGCGACGGATCCTTCCGCACGGCGCGGCAGCGTGAGCTCCACCTCGGCGCCGTCGCCCGGCGCCGTGCGGATCGTGGCGGTGCCGCCGTGGCGCTGCATCCGCTCGACGATGGATCCCCGCACGCCACGCCGGTCGTCCGGGATCTCGGCGAGCACGAACCCCCGGCCGCGGTCGCGCACGTAGAGCTCGAGCGCGGTGGGGGTCACGCGCGCAAGCACGCTGATCCGGTCGGCGCCGCTGTGTCGGGCGGCGTTCACCATCGCCTCGCGGGCGGCCTGCACGAGGGCGGCGCCGTCGCCGTCGAGTGGCGCATCGGTCGGCTGTACGAGATCGACGGGCACGCTGTGGAGCATCTCCACCTCGTCGACGGCCGCGCGCAGCGCGCTGGCCAGGGTCTGCGGGCCCTCCGGATCCTCGCCGCCGTAGAGCCAGGCGCGCAGCTCGCGCTCCTGGCTGCGCGCCAGGCCCTGCACGCGGGGCGACGCATCGTCGAGGCGCTGGAGCAGGGCAAAGGTCTGCAGCACCGAGTCGTGCAGGCGCGCGGCGACCGTGGCGCGTTCGTCGGCGCGGATGCGTTCGAGGCGCTCGGCCTCGGCCTCGCGCCGGGCACGCAGCAGCGACGGGCCGACGATCAGCGCTGCAGCCGTCCCGACGATCGCCGCGACGACGATGCCGACGCCGAGGGAGCTCACGCCATCGGGGCGGAGCGTGAGCAGGGCGCCGAAGGCCAGCAGCGCGAGGCCGAAGAGGATGCGCGCGCCGGAGGCGACGTTCGAACGGGGCGTCTCGCGCTCGTCGAGGCGCTGCGCCACCGCGCGCCAGAGGAGTCCCGCGCCGGTCGCGGCGAGCGCGGCGACCACCAGCGCCCCGAGGCGCGGCGCGAGGCCGACCGCCGAGAGCAGGGTGCCGGCGCCCGCGAACAGCAGCGCGAAACCGCCGACGATGGTCCACCGCCGCAGGGCCGGGCGACGGGGCACCGCGCTGCCTGCGCCGGCGGGCGCGGGCAGCGCGACCGCGAGCGCGACGTAGGCCAGGAGGCCGACGCCGCCGAGGCCGCTCGCCCAGGCGAAGCCGAGGCGGAGCGCTGGCGGGTCGATGTCGAGCCAGCGGCCCAGTCCGGCGCAGACGCCCGCGACGACCCGATCGTCGTCGCCGCGCGCTGCGCGCGGCCTGGCGTCGGATGCGCGGTGTGGCGAGCGCGGCGCGGCCGCGCCGGCGGCGGCGCCGACCGGGTCTCCGGCGCGGCCCCAGGCGAGCGCGGCGACGCCGACCAGCAGCAGCAGCAGGCCGGCGAAGCCGGCGATGTCGATCGCGAGGACGCCGGCCGCGGCCAGGAGGACCGCGACGAGCGTCACCAGCGCCGCAGCGGCGGGAGCTCCGACGCCCTCGTTCACCCGCCGGCCTTCGGGGTGGGGGCGGCGGGGGTCGCGGGAACCTCGCGTTCGAACGGCCGGTTGCTGCTCGAGCCGTTCCAGAAGCCGAGATCGGACTGGGCGAGGATCTCGAGGTCCTGCACGTCGCGGTCGGTGCCGGTGAGGATGCGCGCGTCCACGCCTCGGCCGCGGAGGTCGAGCACGATCGTCGGGGCGTTCGGCAGGTCGGCGACGGCCGTGCCGTTGTCCCGGGCGCTCGTCGAGAGGTTCGCGATCCCGGAGCCGCTCGTGGTGGTGATCCGGGCGCCACGCGGCACGGCGATGTTCAGCTCGCCGAAGCCGAGTCGCGCGTGCACCGTGACGCGCTGTCGCGGCGTGAGGCGCAGCTGCCGCAGATCGATGTCGAGCTCACCGGCGCCCAGCACGAACGGCGTGCGCAGGTCGGCGGCATCGGTCACCCGGTAGTGGCGCTCACCGATGCCGTCGTCGATCACCGAGCCGAACTGGCCCGCGCCGATCGAGCAGACCCCGAGCGCGACCGCGAGCAGCACGAGCAGGGCGGCGCCGAGGTAGCTGGGGCGCAGGATCGCGATCGCGACCGCGCCGGCCGCCGAGACGACGGCCATGACGGCGAGCATCACGGCCCACGCCGTCGCCCCGGCGTCGACGGCGCCGGCGGCGAGCAGCACGGCGAAGATGGCCGGGACCATCGCCACGAGGCCGAGCACGGGCAGCGTGAGGCCGGGGCGCCGGGGTGCGGGGTCCATCGGGGTCTGCACGAACCGCGGCCCGGTCGGCGGCGGGGCGGTCGGTCCGCCGGTTCCGCCCGTGGCGGCGCCGGGCTTCTGGAAGGAGACGGTGCGATCGGCGTCGTCCAGCGACGATGGGCCGTGCGTGGCCCGTGCCTCGCTCGCCTCGGCGTCCTCGGATGGGTCGGCGTCCGCGTCGCTGGGCGCGGGTGGGGTGGTGGGGGCCTCGGGCGTGGCGGTCGCGGCGCGCGGCGAGCTCCAACCCTGGCGGTCGCGGCCGAGGGCCAGGAATGCGAGGGCGCAGAGGACGAGGAGCGGGAGCGCCACGAATCCGACGTGGCCCCCGACCCGGTCGAAGCCGCCGAGGGTGCCCATGCTCAGCGCGGCGGGCGCTGCGAGGATCGTGAGCGCGAGGGCGACCCACACGTCGCGCCGGTCGCGGACGCCGGTGCCGATGAGCGTGGCGCCGTCGTCGCGCGGCACGATCACCGCCGTGATCGTGTAGGCCAGGAGCACGAGCGGCAGGAAGATGAAGGAGACGATCACGGTCCCGAGGCGGACGGTGAGCGTGCTCAGGCCCCCCGCGCGGGCGACGCCGGCGCAGAGGCCGAGCAGGATGCGGTCGCCGGAGCTGCGGCGCAGCGTCGCGCCGAGTGGCTGCGACTCGTCGGGTCGGGGTTGGGCGGTGGTCATGGGCAGGCGGTCCTCGTGAGGGTGGCAGGTGTGGCCACCAGCGTCCTGCCGCAGCGCCCTGCCGACCATCGGGGACACCCCGGAACGGACCCCGACGTGCCCCGGGTCCGCTCGAGCTCGCGCCTCGGGGCGCAGGCCCCTGCGCAGGCGTCAGCTGCCGAGGCGGATCGGCGTCGCCGTGAGCGTCATCGCCGTCGGTCCGATGCTCTGGCTCGGGCCGCCGAGGGCGTAGCTGATCGTGCGCTCAGCGGGCGTCGTCTGGGTCTCGTTCTGCGGGCCGAGCAGGTTCCACGCACGCTGGAACCCGTTGTTCAGTGCGAGGAAGGAGTAGCCGAAGCCGGAGTTCGGTGTGCCCGGCGCGCTGATCTGGCTGCCGAGCTGTCCGCCATTCGACCCGTCGCTCTGTCCTTGGATCTTGGCGTCCCATCGGTACACGCCGGGCTCGGGCGGCGTGATGCGCGGTGCGCCCTGGTTCGTCCACACCGTCGCGCTCGGGGTCGCGAAGCCGGAGTCCGCCGAACGCCACAGCGCGCCGCCCGAGATGACTCGCCACCTCGCGGAGGCGAGCGTCGCGTCGTACCGCAGGTGCCAGAGGTACGGGCCGCCGTAGCTGCCGGCGGTGTCGACGTCGAGGTACACCTCGTCGCCGTTCTGCCCCGAGGTGGGCAGGCGCGTCACGATCGGCGGTCGGCTGACGCCGTCGGCGCCCTTCGCCCCGGGCGGGCCCTCGGCGCCGCGTGGCCCGCGCGGGCCTGCCGGGCCGCTCGTGAGGACGCCCTTCTTGAGGTCCTTCTCCGTGAGCGAGCGGTCCTTCACCTGCGGGCTGCCGACGGAGTTCTTCGGCAGCTGGGTGACGGCGTATGACGTGCCGCCGAGCGCGACGAAGAGCGCGGTCAGCGCGATCGCGTGGGCGCTGGTCAGCTGGGGCTTGCGAACGGGCACTGCGCGACGGTAGCAAGCGCCCGAGTTCCCGGGCTACGCGTGGTTGCAGAACGAGCTCCGGCCCGCCCGGGAGGCGCCGGTGTCGGTGCCTCCCGAGCGAGCCGGGGTGGTCGAGGCGGGGCGCGGCTCGGGCGCGTCCCGCCCGGGGCGAGTGGTCGGTCGCCCGTGCTGGGCGACCTGCTCGCTAGTGCTTGTCCTTGTCGCCGCCGACCGCGCTCTTGATGCCCTCGGCGACGCCGGCGGCCTTGTCCTTCACGCTGTCGACCGCGTCGGCGAGCTTGCCGTGGGCGTGCTGGCCCTTGCCCTCGCCCTCGAGCTGCTCGTTGCCGGTCGCCGCGCCAACCTTCTCCTTGACCTTGCCCGCGACCTTGTCCTGCTCACCAGCCATGTCGGCCTCCCTGGAGATCCGGGCCGCGCCCCACCGGCGCCGCCGTCACCCTTGGTCTACGAGCCATCGCGGCGGCGCGGTCCACCACGATCCGGCCACCCCCGGGCGATGCGTGCCGGCCGGCTCCGGGCAGCCCCGCGAACCCCGGCCGGTGCACTCCGGATTGCGGTTCGGCCAAGTCAGCCGTCACACATCGCGCCGGCACGCTACTCTTCCGGAACCACGCCCTCTTAGCTCAGCGGTAGAGCACTTCCATGGTAAGGAAGGGGTCCCGGGTTCAAGTCCCGGAGAGGGCTCCTCCAAAACGCCCCGCATTGCGGGGCGTTTTGCTTTCCGGAGCACCACGGAGAGCCGGCCTGGGGGGGCGCCGCGTACACCGCACGTACACGGCCTGATCAGCGCGCGGCGCTGCGGATTCGCAGCAGCGATCCGGCCCGGCGCGCGGCCGGATCGGCCACGTGGCGGCGCAGGACGTCCTCGCCGAACGACGAGCACGCCGCGGCGATGATGCGCGCGTCGCGGATCTTCTCGACCGGGTCGATCGGCTCCGTGGGGTCGAACCCCTCGAACTCGCCGGCGTACACGTCGAGGAACGTCGACGGCTTGTGTCCGCACTGGCGCGCCGAGCTGATGATGTCGCGGCCGCTGCGGATCAGGAGCGTGGCGAACGAACCGCGAAGGTCGCGGGGGATGGTGTCGCCCGGCAGCCCGACGGCGGCGACCGCGGCGCTCCAGCGGCGCTCTCGCCACGAGTCCCAGTCGGCGGTGGTCCACGGCCGGCCGGCGATCGACACGCCGCCGTCGCCGTACGGGAACACGAGGCCGCTGAGCCGGCCCTGACGCTTGCGCCACTCCATGAGGTCTTCACCGAGCGGGTCGAGGATGTCGACGAGCCGCCGCCGGGCGCCGCGCTTGCGGTTCGGGAGCACGGTGATGGTGGACCGCGAGACGTTGCGCCAGTCGAGCACGAGCGCCTCGGACGTCGGCCGCGGGCCAGCGTACGCGAGCAGCGAGATCAGCATCGCGTCGCCGACGAGGCCCTGCCAGAGGAACCACGCGCGGAGCATCTCCACCTGGTCGGGGGTGATCTTCACCGGCTCGCGCTCGCGCGGAGCGGCCGGCTTCTTGGCGACCTGCACCGGGTTGATGTCGACCTGACGCGCGCGAACCGCGTACGACATGAGCGAGCTGAACGCCGTCACGGCCTTGCGCACGGCGCTCGGGCCGACGCCGTCGCGCTTGAGCTTCGCGGTCCACTGCTCGACCTCGGCGGGCGTGATCGCGGCGACCTGGCGGCGCCCGAAGTACGGCAGCACGTGCAGGTCCATCGCGGAGGCGTAGGCGTCTTGCGTCGGCGGCGTCCAGTCCTGGCATCCGGCGTCGAACCACTCGGGCCAGAGGCGGTTGATCGTCATGGCGCCGCGGTTCACGACGACCACGCCGGTCGTGACGAGCTGCTCGGTCACCTCGAGGTCGAACTTGTGCGCGAGCTTCTCGGCCTTCTTGCCGAGCTTCGCCTCGCTGAACGACTTCGACTTCGGCTGGCCGTCGACTCTCCAGCGGACGACCCACGAGGTGGTGCCGTCCGCGCGCGTGCGAGCCTCGACGCTCACTGGGCCTGGCGGTTGCGCTTCATCCGGTCGCGGACGCTAGACCCACCCGACGAGCGCGGCAACGAATTCGTGGCGCTCGCGCGGTCGACGCGATCGCGGCGCGGGGCGCTCTTCGCGGCATACTTGCCGCGCTCGATCCACGCCTCGACATCCGCGACCTCGAAGCGCAGCTCACCGCAGAGCTTCGACCCCACGAGCTCGCCACGCCGACACGCTCGCCGGATCGTCTCCGGCTTGAAGCCGGTCTTGGCCGCGACCGCGAGCACGTCCATAAGCGGCTGATCGGTCACGCGACGTCGAGGTCGAAGAGGGCGGAGTGGTGCGCGGCCGCGGTCGCGCGCTCGCGCTGTTCGCGGCGCTCACGTGCGGCGCGCTCGCGGGCCTCGCGGGCGAGCTCGGCGCGGAGGTCGTCGCCGGCGCGCGGGTGATCGCGCCACCACTCGATCCGGGCGAGCGCGATCGCGGCGTACTCGTCGCTCCGTTCACACCCGATGAAGGCGCACCCCTCGAGCACCGCGGCGATCCCCGTCGTGCCGGATCCGGTGAACGGGTCGAGCACCACGCCGCCGGGCGGCGTGACCATGCGCACGAGCCAGCGCATGAGCGCGACCGGCTTGACGGTCGGGTGGATGTTGGAGACGAGCGCCGGCTCGGCGTCGTGCAGGGATCCGAAGTCGTTCGACGCGCGCCGGCGCGCGGCGGTCGGCGCGCCGAGGCCAGCGTCGCGCTCGGCGGTCGCCCCGCCCGAGTCGCCGTAGAGCACGCCGGTTTCGACCTCGGTGCCAGCGAACGTGCCATAGGTGTTGCGGCCGAACTTGTCCGAGCTTCGCCGGTGCCCGCCGGAGGCCTCCGTGCCGGAGGCCAGCGTGCCGGACTGCTCGTCGAGGACCTCGGCAGCGATGTCGTCGAGCGCGACGTTGGACGGCCAGCGGCCGCGAGCATCGCCGCCGCGGGGCCCCGGTGTCGCATGCAGGTGACGACCGGTGCGGGCGTAGACCTTCCCTCTGGTTGGTTCAGCATCGCGATCGCGAGAGACGCCGTCGGGTGACCCTGCCGCGATCCGGCAGCCGTCGATGTTGAGCGCCCCCACGCCGTGCCGGAGGACGTTCTGCGCCACCGTGCCGTCGAGCGGCTTGCGGGCGAGCACCACGGGCTCGTGCCCGGGCTTGAGCGCCGTTCCCGTCGCGATCGAGCGCACAGCACGCCACCACGCCTTCCACTCGGCCCGCGTGGTCGATCGAGGCAGCGAGAGCATGCCGTGGCGGGGCTGCAGCGATTTCGGGAACCCGGAGCCGAAGAGCCACGCGATCTGGTCGCGGATCTCGAATCCGGCGTCCTCGATGCCGGTCACCATCCGGTGGTAGGTGCGGGTCGAGCTGAACGAGATGAGGTGTCCGCCGGGCTTGAGCACGCGCAGCGCCTCCGCCGCCCATGCCTCGGTCCAGGCCTGGAAAGCACGGTTCGCGGTCGGACTGAGGTCGTACCGCCCAGCGTTCATCGCGTCGGGTCGGACGCCTTCGCCGGCGGCTGCAGCTTCGCGATCGCGCTGATGCCCGGCACCAACGGCTGGCGGGCGATGCGAGCCACGCCGCTGCGCGCGCTCCATCTGCCGTTGCAGCTTGGAGCGCTCGACATCGGCGGCCACGAGCTTCTCGAACCGCTCGCGGTGTGACAGGCCGGGCTGGTCCCACTCGTGGCCCATGAAGCCGATGCCGTACGGCGGGTCGGTGACCACGGCATCGACCGATGCGTCATCGAGCTGCTGCATCTGCTCAACGCAGTCGCCGACGAGGACGCGGGCCGCGGCCGTCACGGTCGATTCCAGTCTGCCTCGACCTTCGCGCGTGCGCTGGCCCAGGACCGCTCGAGGGCGTCCCACGCTTCCACGAGGGGTTTGTCCTCGTCGCGCGTGAGGGGGCGCCCGCGGTGCTCCATCTCGATCGGGGCGCCCATGCACCCCATCGGCGTTTCCAGGACGCGCATCCGGGCGAGCCGCTGCACGCCGGGCGCGTCGAGGACGAACAGGCCGGTGCCCTTGTCGGTGCACGTCGTCACGATCGCGGCGTGCTTGCCGCTGGCGAGCTTGAGCGTGAGGATCTCGGGCTCGACGACGAGCTGGCCATCGACCCACCCGTCCGGCCACCGGATCTCGCTGACCGCGTCAGGAATCTGCACGACCGCTCACCTCCTCCGTGCTCCCCGCCGGGGCTGGCGAGGCAACTCGCAGAGCGCATTCGATGCCGTAGCGGACGGCCCGATCCAGGCACTTCGGGCAGACCTCGATGCGCTCGCGCTCGCCCGGGTCGAGGGGGCGCTCCCACCAGCCGCGCGCCTTCTTGCAGAGCGTGCGTCGGACCGGCACGCGGAGGCGCCCCGAGGAGAACTCCCCGGCACCCTCAGCGCGCTGGATGTGCGTGCGCTGCTTCGCGCCGCGCGACCCGGCGTGCGTCTGGTTCGGTGCGACGTGGACCATGAGCACCCAGCTCATCGGTCGGCCTCCGTGCTACCCGGTACGGGAGCAGGCGGGGCGGGCGGGAACAGCCATTCGACCGTCTTGCCGGTGGCCTCTGCGTGGGCGATCTCGCGGCGAGTGCTCGACCCGACGTAGCCGCCCGGGTTGACGACGAAGATGCCGTCGGAGAGGTCGATCTTCGCGAAGTGGAGCCGGTCCAAGCCCTGCTTCTCCGGGGTCGACTCGTCGCCGTCGGACGTGAGGAACCGCGCGCCGCGAGGCTCGTCGGCGTGACCCATCAGGCCGAGCCCGATGACGATGCGGCCCTGCATCGAGAGGTGCATGTTCGCGAGCGCGAACGCCTCGGGGAAGCGCGTCGACCCGCACAGCGTGGTGACGATCGGACGGTCAGACATTGCCGTTCTCCTGCTCGCCCTCGGCCTCCGGTACGGGAGCGGGGGCGGGCGGAGCGGTGGACCGGCGGCGAAGCTCGTAGCCCTCTTCGCGCAGCGCCTGTGCCACGTAGCCAGCCGCCTCAAGCGCGTCCTCGATCGACTCGTGCGACGCATCGACCAGAACACGCGTCAGCACGGCCTCGGCGCTCTCCGTCTCCGCGCTACCCGGCTCCAGCCAGTAGTTGCCGCCGTCCTCGTGCATGATCTCGGCAACCAGCCCGCGCCAGTCGTCGGACTCGAGCACCGTCGCATTGCCGTCGACGACTCGCACGACCGCATCCCCCGCCTCGGTCCGCCATCCAGCGGCGTGGGCCCACTGCTCCACCTTGAACCGGTCGAGCGACCACGCCCGCGGATCGTCCTCCGCGCCTCCCGCAGGAGCGGCGGCGGCCAGCTCGTTCATCACCTGCTGGATGAACTCGCGGCCCGGCCCCGTCACGTCGGTGGCGTACTCGCCCGACGGTAGGCCGTAGGTGTACGTGAACCGCTCCGGGATGTCGTCGACCGCGAAGCCGTCCGGCTCCTCGTACTCGTCGGTGGCGTGGTCCCACGTCGCGAGGAGCAGGGCGCGGAGAACGCGAGCGGCGTCGAACTTCGACCCGTCGGCGCCTGCGCTTCCCGCATCGGACCGGGAGAGATCCGGCGACGCGCCCGGGCCAGCGAGGGTCTTCTCGACCTCGGCGAGGCGCGCCTGCGCCGCGTGGAGCTGCTGCTGCATCTTGCGGTGGCCGGCGGCCGACACGACTTCTTGCCGGCCGCCGCCGAGGAGCGGCGGGACGTCGGCTTCCCAGCTGACGAGGAACTCAGGCACGGTCGGCCTCCAGGGCTCGGGTCGGAAGGGGCGCGAAGATGTACGGCTGGTCGCTGGGCTCGCATTCGTCGGGGAGATCGACGAGGTACACGCCGGGATCGGCGGGCGGCCCGTCGAGCTCGGCGAGCCAGCAGTGCAGATCGCAGTCGGTGAGGTCGACGCTGGGCTCGCGAGCGACGAGTCGGCGCTCGGCGTCGGTGTGGGCGACGGTGTACTGCGCCTCGCCGAGGTGCACGAGGTGCACGTTCTCGAGGTGCAGCTGTCGCTGGACGGTCTTGAGCGCGTCGATGGAGAGCGTGTCGCGATCCGGATCGACGGGCTCGAACTCGACCCGCCACACGATCTCGTCGGCATCCCATCCGCCGTTGATGAGCATCCACGCGGCCTCGAACTCCTCGACGGAGTTGAAGCCCTCGCGGAGGGCTTCGTCGGTGGTGATGTCGCCGAGGCGGACCCAGTTGACCCAGACGATGCGGACCTCGCCCTTGGCGGGGCCGTTGCCGCGGCCGGGGAGGACCTTCTTGATCTGGCCGGGCTTCGGGAGCCGGGATCCGTCTCGGAGCCACGGGCTGCGCGGGCGGTCGCTCATCTGGCGGCGCGTCACGGTCTTGCTGCCGTCGAGCGCTTTCGGGAGGAGCTGGGGCTTGAAGTTGAGCGGCACGGCTACAGCCCCTCGCCGAGCCGGGTGAGCACGGTGACGTTCGCGACGTGGTCGATCGTCTCGCGGTGCGGCTGGTCGATGCTCGCGATGGTGATCGCGATGACGTCCTGGTGGTCCTCGAGGTGGATCTCGAAGACGGGCCGCTCGCCGCGGTCGATGCGATCGGCCCGGAGGGTCCTGGTGGTGATCTGGCAGAGCCCCATCGGTCAGTCCTCCTGCCGGGCGACCGGCCAGGTGGTGAGCTCGTACGGGACCGGGGCGATGTCGCCCGCGGTGGACGGCTCGTCGGGTTCGCCGTAGTCGAGGGTGTTGAGGTCTGCAGGGTCGAGCGCGTCGACCTGGTGGGTGGTGAGCATGTGGTTCTCCGGTGGGGCGCAGGCGTCGGCCTCCGCCCTCGGGGGCGAGCGGAGGCCGACGTGGGGGTGCCGCTAGGCGCGTGCTCCGGTGCCGCTGAACGTGCGCGGCACGGCGGCGGTGAGCTTGGTCTTGATCTGGTCGACGGCCATCTCGGTGATCTCGTCCACGTCGTCGAGCACCACGCCGAACACGAGCACGGGGCCCGTCTTGCGCCAGCGGAACCGCGCCTTCACGCGCTGGGCGTCCTCGCCGACGAAGCGGCGGAGCGAGAGGGTGATCTCGGACGGGAGCTTCACGGTGCCGGCGCCGCCCTTGCTCTTGCCGCCCTCGGTGATCGTCTCCTCGTAGACGAGCTGGCGCTCGCCGTTGTCGAGGCGCACGGCGCTCTTGAACTGGCCGGAGGTGGTGGCCTCGAACGCGGTGACCAGCTCGAGGAGCTTCGCGGCGGGCGGGTCGACGACTGTGCGGATCCAGTCCTCGAGGAACGTCGCGAATTGCTCCTGCGGGACGTACTGCGCGTCGATCTTGGCCCACGCCGCCCACTCGGGGCTGTCCTTGAGCTGGAGCTTCGCGCGGTGCTCGCGCAGGCCCGCCGGCTGCTCGTCGCCGCGCTCGGCATCGACCCGCGCGGCGTGGTCGTCGAGCACGACCTCGATCGACGCGTTCTCGCCGTCGACCCAGGCGGTCGAGTAGTCGGTGACGAACGGAGCGACGTAGTCGACGAGCGCGTCGATGGTGTGCAGCGTGTAGGTGCCGCGCACGCGGCGATCCGGCGGCCCCTGGTCACCTTGGTCGTCGAGGTCCCAGAGCTCGACGTTCTGGTTGCCGGCGCCGTCGTTGGTCTTGACGAGCAGCAGGCGCTCGACGCCGTTGCGGTCGGCGATCCGCTCGACGTCGGCCTGCACGCCCTTCCTGGTCAGGTCGGCGATCGCTTCGATGGCGTCGCCGTGGGGCGGGTTCGGCGCGGCGAGCACGGCGCTGGTGGTGGTCGGTTCTTCCATGGGGGTCCTCCTGGACGTGGTGGTGACGGTGGGGTGGGGCTACTCGCCGACGACGCGCGGGCGCTCGGGCTCGTCGTCGCCGTGGTCGACGACGGCGCCCGGCGGCAGGTCGGGGTCGGCGCTCGCGGGCGGGCCAACGGTGACCTCGACGTCGTGGCCCTGGGCTCGAAGGTCGGCGGTCGCCTGAGCAGCGGCCTGGCGCAGGTCGGTGGTCGGGTCGATCCCGACGTCGCTGGCGCGCGGGCGGCGCTCGACGCCGGGGATGCGGCGCTGGGAGGGGTGCTCGATGCCGAGCTCGCCGTCGTCGTTGGCGAAGAACAGCGACTCGGGCTGCTCAGCCTCGGGGACGGTCGCCTTGATCGTGTCGCGGATCGAGAGGGCGTCGGCCGTCTTCTTGAGCGGCGAGAGGCTGATCGACACGACGAGCTTGCCGCCCTTGCGGTGCTGCTGCACGGCGCGGGTGATCTCCTCGAGGCGGTCGGCGAAGTCGACGATGAACTGTCCGTCGCGCTGGTTCGTGAAGAACTCGGCGAGGCGATCGACCGAGCTGGCGATCTTGTCTGCGTTGGGCACTAGTGGTCTCCGGTGGTGGTGGTTGGGGTGGAGGAGGTCGCGGCGATGTGCCTGAGCAGGTCGAGCCGGTCGCGGGCGGCCTCGGGGAGTCGGTGAGGTCCGAAGGTCGAGGTGCCGAGCGACGCCGTTGCGCGGGCGGTGATCGCGGCCAGGTCGACGTCGCTGAGGCGCTTGGGGTGGATGCGGGTCACGCGGCCTCCCGGGCGGCCATGCGGCGATCGATCCCGTCGAGCTCGACGACGTCGCCTTCGCAGAGGCGCGAGACGATCGCGTCGCCCCAGCCGCCGGGCCAGCGGGACGCGAGCTCGGCGGGGTTCGCGTTGGTGGTGACGATCAGCGGTGCCCGCGATTCGTAGGCGGCGTTGATGAGCGTGTAGACCTGCTGCGCCGCGTACTCGGTGGGCGTGGTCTTGTCGAGGTCGTCGAGGGCGAGCACGATGCCGCCGCCGGCGAGCCAGACCGCGTCGTCCTTGGCGGGCGTGCCGAACCCTGCGCCGAGCTGGGCCATGTAGCCGGCCATCGAGCGCCAGGCGCCGGGGCGGGTGCGGAGCTTGCCGTCGAGGACGCGTGGTCGTAGGCGTTCGTGGAACGCCCACTGCGCGAGGGTGCTCTTGCCGGTGCCGACGGGCCCGAAGAGGGTAAGGCGCAGCGTGCGGCGCTGGGCCCATGCGAGCGCGGCGGCCGCCGCCGGTCCTTCGGGCAGCTCGAAGTCGTCGGGGAGACGCGGAACGCGGCTGCGCTGAATCGCTCGGCGGTGCTCGGCGTGAGCTCGGGCGGCGATCTCGCGTTCACGCTCGGAGCGTTCGCGCTTCTCGATGTCGTCGTAGCACTGGTCGCAGAGCCAGCCGGCGGCGGTCTGCGCTGCGATCGCGGCGCTCAGCGGGCTGTAGCCGGTCGTCTCCAGCGCGACGTCGGTCTTGCACTCGCTGCACGCGGTGTGGATGAAGGTCGGCTCGGTCACGGTCATGACCGCCCCACGGCGCCGAACTTCTCGACCATCGCGGCGCTGGCGCCGCGAGCGGTGCCGGGCCTCGTCGAGGGGAGCGCCTGGCCGAACAGCGGCAGCGGCTCGAAGCTGCGGAGCACGAACAGGACTGCACTGCTGGGGCGCTTGCCGCGGATCTGGCCTGCCGCGTTCGCGGCGGCGATGCGGTCGGCGACCGCATCCCAGTTCGTGTGCTGCGGAGGCTGCTCGAAGGCCAGCGCGCTGACGATCGACGGCTCGTCGATCTCGATCGCTCCGCGGTTGTACCCGGCCCTCTCGAGGCAGGCCTTCACAGCGGCCAGCTGCTCTCGGCGCTGGGCCGCCGCTTCCGGATCGATCCCGGCTGCGATCTCCCCCGCGCTGGGGGCGTTAGCCCCCTGGTTCTTCTCGGTCTGGTTCTTCTCGGTCTGGTTCGTACCCGGATCCAGGGTGTTCTGCACTCCGGCTGAGCCGGACTCTGCACTTCGGCTCAGCCGGGTTCTTGATTCCGGCTGAGCCGAAGTCTTGATCTCGTCTGCGTCGGGTTCTGAGAACCGCAGGCGGTAGAGGTTCGTGAGGCCCTGGCCGCGCCGCTTGACGTAGAGAATCGCGGGGCCGGTCCACGTCGACGCGTCGCGGGTGTCGTCGCCTTCCCGCCAGCCGCGCAGCTCGCGCGTGGCGGACGTGAGGCCATCGGTACCGCACCCCAGGAGCGCGCACAGGCGCGCCTGGCCGGGCCGCGCGACGCCACCCTCACCACGGTTGATGTGGCGGCCCAGGACGGCGTAGAGCGCTTTCGCGCGCGCCGAGAGGTCGGTGCGGTCGATCAGCCACTCGGGGACGCGCACGTACTTCGTGCTGACGGCCGGCTCGAGCCAGTCGAGATCGCGAGCGGCGTCGCTCATGCCGGCACCAGCCGCACGGATCCCGCGGGCGTGCCGTTGTCGGCCCAGCGCACGCGCACGAGCGACTCGCCGACGTGGACGCGCGTGTCGTCGCTGAGGACCGCGATCCAGCCGTGCGCGAGGCGGCCGGCGATCGCCTGCGCTTCGACGGGCAGCGGTGCGCCGATGAACTCGCGGCGCACCGCCCACGTGAGGTCGAGCATCTCGTCCTCGATCTGGTGGAGGTGCTCGTCGGGGCGCGGCCACGCGAGCACGACCTCGAGGTCGGCGGACGGATTGCCGCCGAAGTGGCGCATCTTCGCCGACCGCATCGCGCCGCTGCGGCAGCGCCGCGGGTTCAGGAACTCGTCGACGAGCACGCCGGCCCGGCCGGCTGACGGCCACGGCAGCGTCTCCATGCGCCAGATCTCGCGCGCCCGCTGGAGGCGCGCCTCGGTCACCCCAGCCACGGCAGGAGCTCCACCGTCTCGGAGTACTTCTCGCCGGCGCCGAGCGCGACACCGGTCGCCTCGAAGCACGCGACGCGCACCCGGGTGTCGATCAGGATCTGCGCGGCGATCGCGTCGCCGAGGTGCCGGGCGCGCAGGTGCGCGGTCTCGACGCCCTCGGCGGTCCCGATCTCCACGCGGAGCTTCACCGGCCCGGCCTTGTGCACCCCGAACGGCATCTTGCGGCCCGGCTCCTCGAGGTACTCCGTGATGAACGCCCGCACGTTCGGCGCGAGGTCCTGACTGTGGTCGACGACCAGGAGCGTCATGCCGACGCTCCTGCCGGGCGCAGCGCGACCGACACCTGCGCGGCGCGGTTGCTCGACCACCGCACGGAGGTGAGGGTCTGCACCACCGCGACGGGCGGCGCGCTGCTGCGCACGAGCAGCACGGCGGTCGAGGGGGTGTCGTCCCAGCGCGCGGCGAGGTCGGCCGGAATCGGGTACTCGAGCGCGCGGGGGACCAGCGTGTAACCGTCGGCGCGGAAGTGGTCCAGCGGCCGCGGGACGAGCACCTCGACCGTGAGCACGGCCGGCGTGAGGTACGACGCGCGAGCGAGCGGGTCGACGTGCCGCTCGGCGAAGGCGGCGACCGCTTCGAGCACGAGCTCGGGCGTGAGCTCGGGGCCCGCCGCGCGGTGCGGATGAGCCGGCAGCGCGGCTCGGCGCCGGCGAGAGAGGAGCAGGGGCATCACGCCTCCGATCGGGTGGTGGTGCCGGGTGAGGGCGCGGCGGCGGGGGAGACCGCCGCGCCCGACCCGTGGGGGATAGCCGGCCGCACGACCCGCCCGGGTCCGGCCGACCTCCGCTTCCCAGCCGGGCGGGGGAACACCGGCTGGGAAACGAAGCTGTGGGGGAGCAGCGCATCCGCGCGCTCCGGGAAGTTGAAATCGAAGTCGGCCTCAGACCACGAACCGAACGCAGGGCGCGCCGGAGGGAGCTCGTCGACGGCGCCGAGGCCACGGAACGCCCACCACGCCACACCAAGCGACGCGACGACCGCGAGACCGCAGAGCACCTGCTGCCACCAAGTCACCGGTCGTCCCCCCGCGGCGGCACCGGCCGCGCCGCGTAGAAGTCGAACACCACGCCGGCGAGCCACCCGACAGCCACGATCGGCGGCGTCACCACGAACAACAGACGCCGGCTCACGACCGCGCCGCCTCGGGCAGGAGGAGCGAGCGGCAGTGCTCGTCGACCAGGTCCGTCACGAGGACGCCGAAGTGATCCGCGACCTTCTTGGCGTTCTCGGGGGTGACAGGTCCGTTGACCTTGCCCTCGAGGCGACGCATCACGTTCTCGTGCACGCCAATCTCGCGGGCGAGCGCCTTGGTCGTGAACCCACTGTTGAGGCGAGCGTCGATGAGGTTGAAGCCGCTCACCGCCGGAATTCCTTCTGACGGTCCTCGGGGAACAGCTCCATGAGAGGGACGCCAAGGGCTTTGGCGATCTCGCGCTGGGAGCGCATCTCGATGTAGAAGCCGGCCTCGGCCGCTCGGATGGTGCTGGCGCTGACGCCACAGATCCGTGCGAAGTCAGGCGGCGACCAACCCTTGTTGAGCCGAGCGATCGTGAGAGCTCTGTTCGGGATAAGACGCTTCGGCGCCTTCCGCGTCGAGCTTCCTGGGGTTCCCTGGAGCACCATGGAGCGCAATGTAGCACCTTGAGATCCTCTGGTGTCAAATTCGCTCCTTATTGCGCTCCAGTGCGCGACAATGCGCCAGTGGCACAGCCGAGCGAAACCGACCTCAAGCGTCGTCTGCGGGCGATGGCGGCCTGGGCGGAAGAGGAGCAGCCAGCCCTGGCGGCGGCCATCGGTGTGAACCCCTCGACGTTCAAGGGGTACTTCTCTACGAAGCCCGGCCCCCCGGTCGACGTCGTTCTACGCCTGGCCGACTACTTGGCCATTCCCAGCGACTTCGTGCTCCACGGATGGAGCGCCGTGAAGCACGATGCTGAGCTCGAGCGCCGGCTAGCAGCGATCGAGCGGCACGTCGGAATCGGGACGGGCTGAGTCGCGGTGGTGAGCGAGTTGTTCCGCGAGGTCCGTCAACGATTCGGCAAGTTCCGGATCGCTGGTGCGGCGGACAAGCGCGACAATCGCGATGGCCGCCGCCTGCGCGGTGCGCTGATCGACGTTCGCCGTGAAGGCAGGGGCGAGCGGGTCCACGAGTGGGCCTTTCTGGGGACTGGGGGTAGGGCCGCGACGGGGGACCGCGATGCCGGCGGGAACGGTCCGGCAAAACGGAACGCTAACGCCGTTTCTGTTCCGAGTGGCCACGCCTTTGTTGCCAATTTGCGGAATGTCTGCGTAGCGAAACGCGCGGTTTCGGATTGTTGGATGTCCCCCGATCTGCCCACTCCCGCTGGGTGGGTCTCTGTGCGGGTCAAGGGCGGATATGTCGGCGTCGAGAACGGGCCACGGTGCCCGCTCACGCGCGACAACTCCCTCCGGCCGCCGGGCGCCGGCTCCGGGCGCTTCGCGTGATCCTCGACTTCTCCACCCCGGCCGCTGCCGTGGAGGCGCTCGGCGTGACGATCAGCGCTGACGCGTGGCGCGAGATCGAGGTCCCGGGTCGCCCGCGGCGGATGTGGGACTACGAGGCCGACGAGATCGCCGACGCCGCCGGGGTGCCGCGTACGTTCTTCACCGCGCCGCTCGAGCGGCTCGGGGACACCGGAGGGGAGACGTCATGAAGTTCCGACCGCTGATCTTGGTGATGGTGGCCCTGCTTGGAGCCACCGGGAGCGCCGCGGCCATGGAGGCGAACGAGTCTGACGCCGCGGCGCTGTTCCTCCTTTTCGACTACGACCCGGCGTGCGGCACGGCGATCCAGTCGGACGAGGATCGCTCGTACTACATGATCGCGGCGAACCTCCAACCTGGGTGTCCGACGATGGAACACGTCGCTCACTCAGACGGCACGACGATGGAGGCCGTCTGGAGCGGCGACCACAATGCCGAGCGCGCTGACTGCAAGACGGTGGCGGTGCCCCTCGAAGTCGCGTCACACCTCGGGATTTGCAACGACACGACGGGGTACGTCATCGTGGGTGGCAGGCTCATCGCTCGTCCGAAGACCATTCCGCTCAGCGCGCACGCTGCCCTCGAGCATCTGCGATGGCGGACGTGGGGAGTGCGCCTACCCAGGGCAACAGGACGCTTCACCTACCGGGACGCACGAACCAAGATCAACGTGCCGGTGACCGTTCAACTTGGCGAGTTCTCCCCGTGCGCGGACGGCACGAAGGTCTACATGCGCCTCGAGGTGATCGCGCGTCCTCGTGACCGCGCGCGCTGGCGCCCGCTTCGCTACCTGTCGGGGCCGACGCGAGCCACCTACTCGACCTGCCAGGACATCGGCTAGGGAACGACGAGCGCCCCGCCCACCGGTGGTCGGTGGGCGGGGCGCTGTGCGGGCTTCGATTGTAGACCGGGGGCCGTCAGGTCGAGTGGGTGAGGATCTCCCACGCGGCCGCGAGGTGCTGGCCGACGGCGCCGACCTGCACGGGCGTGAGGTCGCTGGCGGCGAGCGCGGCCGCGGCGTCGGCGAGGGCGTCGTGCGTGTCGCCGGTCGGCGCGCGGCCGGCGGCGTGCTCGAGGAGCTCTGCGCCGGCTGAGTGGCCGGTCGGGAGCCGACCGGCCACCTGCGCCAGCCGCGTCACGGGCGGCCGCGCCACGCGAGGAGCGCGACGCCGCGGATCCCGCCGTGGTCGACGACGAACGAGATCACGCGCGGCAGGACGCCCGCTGCGGCCACCAGAGCGATCGAAACGGGCTCGGGGGCTCCGGTGAGGATGGAGACGGCGGCGGCCGCGGAGAGGCCGCCCGCGGCGTTCTCAGCGGGACGCTTCACTTCGTCACCCGCCGGAAGTCGGTGACCTGCGAGAGACGCCGGTCGGCCTTGCGGTAGACGCCGTCGCCGCCGGTGCTGCTGTCGCTCACGGCGCCGCTGGCGCCGGTGTTGCCCTCGACGGCCTTGAAGGTCCCGGCCGCGCGATCGATCCACTCGTCGAAGAGGCCGGTGTGGCTGAACGAGTAGCGCACGATGTCGCCGCGTCGCACGTCGTCGGCGCTGATCTTCACCACGCCGGCGATGCGGCCGAGGAAGTACACCGACGCCCAGGCGCGGGTGACGGCCTTGGATCCGGCGGCGCGGTAGCACCAGGCGACGAAGTCGCCGCACCACGGCTCGCCGGCGATGCCGCCGTTGGCGCGGATGATCTTCTCGACCATCTCTCCGCGGTTGTTGCCGCCGTGCTCCATCACTCCGATCAGGCCCTCGGCGACGTCGAACGCGCGGGCGCGCAGCGGGCGGCTCGCCTCGAGCTGCTCGGTGCGGCGGGCGATCATGCGGTCGGCCTCGCTGAGGAGCTTCTTCCACTTCGCCTGCAGGGCGGTGTCGGACGTGCGCTTCGCGGCCAGGTAGCGCCGCTGGCGCCAGGCGCGCTTGCGACGCCACGAGATCCGCGAGGCCTTGAGCTGGGCACGGGTCATCGCGACCTCCAGAGGTCGAGTCGATTCGGGGGTGCCGCCGTCCGGGCGGCGCGGTGGGTCAGCGCCGGTAGCGCGCGGGCGGCATCAGCCGCTCGGGGAGTGGCGGGCAGCTCGTCGGGATCGTCCCGACGTACCAGCTGGCGAGCTCGGGATCGGCGAACACGCCGAGGCGCAGGTAGACGCGCTCGGCGATGAGCGGGCTGACGAGCATCGAGCGCCAGCACGTGAGCGCCTGAGCTTCGCTGTTGGCCTTCACGATCGCCGACGTCTTCGTCTGCTGGGCCTTCAGCTTGTCCTGGGCGTCGGAGAGGCCGAACTGCCCATTGATCGCGATGCCGCCGGCGATGACGGCGACGACGAGCGCCAGGCGCGCGATGTGGGTCTCGAGGCGAGGCGACGGCTGCCAGGAGCGGAGGGAGCGCAGCACGGTCACTTCAGGACCGCCGCGAAGATCGTTCCGGCGAGCACCAGCACCCCGACGACGATTGTGGTGAGGTTCGCCCACATCCCTGCGCGGCGGGCGTCCGATCGCTCCTCGAGCGCATCGAGGCGGCCCTCGTGCTCGTCGAGGTCGTCCTCGACGAGATCGCGGCGAACGCTGTCTGGGTACGTCGCTCGGTCGACACGACGGCTCACAGGCCGATCCGCTCGATGATCAGCCAGGCCAGATGGCCGGGTGAGGTGAGGGTGGCGTAGACCTCGACACGATCACCGGCGGCCAGGCGTCGAACCCCTGAGACGGGAACGCCGTCGCCGGCGCGAGCGTACTCCGCGATCGTGGCCTGGTCGGACTTGCGGCGGATGGTGACGGTGGTCGGCGAGCTGTCGTCGCGGACCACGAACGCCGACACCGAGTAGATGCCGGCCTCGGCGACCTCGATGCTCTTGTTCGAGTCGCGGAGGGCATAGGTCGATCCGGACTGGGTGATCGCGCCGATGGCGATCGTGCCGTTGCTGCCCGACGTGTAGTTGGCGCCTGCGGCCGCCTCGCCCACGGGGCGCAGCGCGAGCAGCGCGCTGACGCTGCTGATGAGCGAGTTGATGCGGTCGCGGAACGAGACCGCTGACGTGGCGCGGGTGATGGGGTCGAGCGTCATTCGATGTGGTCCTCCAGGAGAGCGACGGTGGCGAACGCGTCTTCGAGGTCGCCGACGGTGGGGTAGGCGGGTGCGGTCTCGAGCACGCCGACGACCCAGCCGGGCTCGACGGCGACGGTCAGCACGAGGCCGATCGCCTTCTGGGTGAGGAGCGCGGCCTCGAGTTCGTCGGCGCTGGTGATCTGCGACGTGTAGCCGGCGACGGTGAGGTAGTAGGCGGCGTCGTCGGGGTCGGCGTCCGGCGGCATCGTGCTGTCGTCGAACTCCAGGACGTGCAGCAGCCCGGTGCTGGGGTCGGTGAGCTCGCTGCGGCCGGCGGCGATGAGCGCCTGCAGGCTGCCGCGGCGCAGGTGTGGGGCGTCGCGAACGAGCGCGCGGAGCTTCTCGTCGGTGATCTGGACGGGCACGGTGCCGCCGGTGTGCTGCGCGATCCACGCGAGGAGCCACACGGCGGCGCGGTCGGGGTCGTACGCGCGGCGCCAGCCGGAGCCGCGCTCGTCGTGGCGCAGCAGCTCGGTCGGCTTGGCGAGGGTGCGGGCGTACGCCTCGCACAGGTGCAGCAGGATCCAGCCGTTCGCCTCGTCGCTGAGCGCGACGGGAGCGTCGGCGCCGGAGTACGCGTCGAGGCGGTCGTAGATCCGCTCGGCGCACGGGGAGACGGTCGGGCGGCTCATGTCGGGTCGACGACCTCGACGACGATGTCGCGGGCGCTCGGCAGCGGCGCGCTGCCGACCATCTCCAGATCGGTGTCGGTCGGCGTGACGCCGGTGTTGGCCGGGTCGAGCGCGAGGCGCACCTCGATCACGGAGTCGACGCCGACGACGGCGTCGGCGGCCGCGGCGACCTCGTACTGCCGAATCCAGCGGCGCAGCAGGAAGCGGCTGCGCTCGCCGCTCTGCGTGTCGCCGTGGCGGGCGGGGTTCAGCGGTCCGCTGGCGACGGCGGCCTCCACGGCGGCGTCGAGCTCGCCGACGTCGACTTCGGCGCTGCGGCGCGATACCTTCACGTAGGCGTTGACGGGGTTGTCCGTCGGCTCGCCGATGCGAAACCGCCAGTTCGGCTCGCGGCGGGCCTCGAGCAGCGCGGCGAGCGCGTCGCGCCGGGGCTCGTCGACGGCGGCTCCGTTGGCGTCGACGGGGAACAGGCTCGCGGTGCGTGCGTGGCCGCCGGTCAGGGTCGTTTCGTCCCAGTTGTCGCGCACGAGGGTGCGGGCGATGCCGTCGACCTCCTGGGCGGCGAGCTCCAGGTCGCCGCTGAGCACCGGGGAGCGGTGCAGCTGCCGCGCGCCGCGCAGGATCTTGTCGAGGTAGGCGTCGTCGTCCTCGCCGGCGCGGCCGCCGGATGCGGGCGACGTGAGCGATGCGGAGGCGACCCAGGCCGGCGGGTCGTCGAGGTCGGCGGCGCCGGTGGCGCCGTTGGCGTCCTCGCCGTCGAGGAGCGCGCGCACGCGGACGGCGGTGAGCGACGAGCCGCCCTCTGCCAGGACGTGGGTGTCGATCACCTCGAACCCGAAGCGGCCGGCCGGCGAGGTCGCGGCGAGCGTCACGCCGGCGTTGAGCGTCCATCCGCCGACGGGCGCCGGGCCGCGCGCGACCCACGTGGTGAGCGCTTCGGCGGGTGCCGGCTCGTCGGCGGGGATGCCGAGCACGGTGCGGCCGAAGTCGCGGAAGCGGTCCTCGGCGGCGTCGTCGACCAGGGCGTAGAGGGTGGCGCCCTCGTCGGCGCCGGCCGCCAGGAGCGCGACCTCGGGGGCCCCGTCGGACGGCTCCCACCCGGGCACGGCGCCACGGAAGTAGTCCTTGGCGTCCTCGAGGAGCGTCTGCGGTGATGCGTCGTCGGCCGGGAGGCCTTGGTACTCAGACACGCTGATCCCCTTCGGTGGTGTGCACGGTGACGCCGATCTCGACGAGGGCGCGCTCGATCGCGCTCTCGGTCGAGCCGGCGGTGACGGGGGCTCGCGGCTCGTGGCGGCTGACGACCGGGACCATGCCGGCGATGTCGACGTGCTCGGCGAACGTCGGGTCGGGCACGCCGAGACCGGGCGCGTCGAACCGGTCGCCGATGCGGTGGCGCAGGATCGCGGCGACGCACTGCTGCACGTCCTCGGGGGAGTCCTGCTCGACGGTCGCCAGGCGGCCGTCGTCGGCGAGGCGCAGCGGCCACGCGAGCCGGAGAGCGGTCATGCCGGCTCCCACGCGACGAGCACGAGCCCGCCGGTCTCGTCGTACGACACGCGCACGGGATCTCCCTCGCCCGCGCCGTCGGGCAGGGTGCCGAACACGGAGAGCGCGTGCGCTCCGCCGTCGACGGCCGGCACGAGCGCGCGCAGCGGCGTGACGTCGGCGACCTGGCCGACCATCACGGCCGGCGAGTCGCCCGGGGTATCGACGAGCGCCGCGCCGCGGAGCAGATCACCAAGCCCAGCCATGAGCCTCCTAGTTGAGGAAGTCGAAGGTGACGAACCAGTGGCCCGGCCAGGCGGACACGTTCGCGTAGTCGATCGGCGGCGAGCCGTGCCCGATCGTGCGGCCGTTGGGACCGACGTAGATCTCCACGTGGCCGTTGGTCATCATCAGGTCGCCGGGCTGCGGCCGCGAGGTGCGCTTGCCGCGCGCGTCCTGCTGGTACGTGTTGCTGCCGGGGTCCTGCGCGCCGGCCGCGAGGTACACGGCCCGCACCCACTGCGAGCAGTCGGTGCGCTCCCCGGCGCCGGGGAGGATCTTCGTGGTGAGCGCGCCGGCCTGGGAGTAGCGGCGGTACCCGGTCTTGGTGGTGAGCGAATCGGTCGCGGTCTTCACGATGCGCTCGCGCAGCGACCCGCTCGACGAGCTCGAGCTGCTCGTGGTGTCGGCCTGCTCGGCTGCCGGCTCGGCCTTGGGCTGCTGCGGGCGTCGCAGCGCAACCTCGACGGGTGCGGACGGGTTGAGGAGGTCGACGGTGGTGGAGCCGATCAGCCAGTCGCGGGTGATCGACGGGAGGTCGGTGACGTGCGCGACTTCGCCGGGGTCGAGTTGGTAGCGGCCGGCGGCGGCTTGGCCGGCGAGCTCGTTGATGCGCAGCGCCTCGTGCCAGTCGATGTCGGGCTGCCAGAAGTCGGTGAGGCCGCGCTCCAGGAAGACGGAGGGGCGGGCGCGCATCAGCGCGGGGTCGGACGCGATGATCATCACGCCCTCGCGGTCGAAGAGCCGCCAGCCGCGCTCGTCGAGGAGCCGGCGTGCAGCGGCGTACGTGCTCTCGCCGCGCTTGCGCTCGTAGACGTAGTCCTTCGACCCGCCGGACGCGGCCGCGCTGCTGGAGGCTGCGCCGCTCGCGTCGACCCACGCCTGCGCCTCGTCACGCCACTGGTCGTAGTCGTGGAGCGGCGTGCCCGGGTTCTGCATCGCGTTGATGATCTGGCCGGGCGACCACGAGGGGTTCTGGCGGGCGTAGTAGATCGCTCCCTTCGTGCTGCCGGCGCCGCCGGTGAAGCCCTTCGTGAGGAACGCGGTCGCGCACTGCTTGATGTTGCTCGGGGTGATGCCGAGCTCGCGAGCGGTCGCGGCGGTGACCTGCAGGGCGTTCGGGCCGCGCGCCGCGTTCTCCTGGATGAGGGCGCAGAACAGGGTGAGCGCGGCGAGCTTCGGCGCGGCTGCCTGCCGCGCGGCGTCTCGGCCGGCGGCCATCACGCGGCGCTGCTCGCTGTCGGGGGCGCGACGCTTGATCGTGAGATCGGCGCCGGTGACGCCTCTTGCCGAGGTGCGGCTGCGGGTCGCCGTGCTCGTTCCGCGCGCCTGCACGATGGCGCCGCTGAGCTGCTTCGTCCCGGCGATGCGCTGGCCGACGTGCTCGTCGAGGACGAGCACCGGAATCCCGGCGGCACGGAACATCTGTGCGCAGAACGCTGCGCAGGTGGTGGTGCCGCGGCTCACGCGGAGCGGCTGCTTCTTGCCGTGCGCCTTCGCGCGCCGCACCACGCCTGATTCGGCGGCGATCGAGAGCGTGTCGCGGCCGCCGACGCCGTTGACGCCGTAGGTGATCCCGTCGATGGTGACGGTGGCGGCGCGACTCATGATCCGCACGCCGAGCGCGCTGGAGGAGAGCACGGCGCCGTCGCCGTCCCACACGTCGAGGCTGACCGACGACGCACCCTCGATCGTGCGGGTGAGCTTGGCGCCGGTGAGGCGGTCGCCGATCTGCATGTCGAGGCGGCGGCCGTCGAGGAGCAGCCGGTCGAGCGGCTGCGCGGATCGGGCGCGGTCGGCGGGGAGGGCGCGGTGGCCGCGGATCTGCGTGCGCGTGCGGCGCTTGGTGGCCGTGGCCATCAGGCGTACCGCACCTTGGTCCCGTTCTTCAGCGGCCGGTCGACGTCGCGGGTGAGCGTCGGGTTCAGCTCGAGCATCTGCTGCCAGGTCTTCCCGTACTTCTTGCCGATCGAGCGCAGCGTGCGCGGATTGGCGTTCTTCGAGACGGTGAACGTTGGGCGGGCCGCTGCGGCCGCCGCGGCGACCGACGTCGCAGCCGTGGTGAGGGCGCCGGCGCGCAGGAGCGTGACGGTCGCCGAGAGGTAGCTGCGGTCGCCGGAGCCGTCGGCGGCCGCGCGCACGTCGTCTCCCCATTCGGGCGCTCCGTCGAACACCCAGCGCAGGTGCGCGGCGCGGCTGTAGCTCCACGGCACGCCGACGCCTTCCACGATCATCCGTGGCGGCGCGGGGAGCGTGTCGTCGAGGCCGTGGAGCTGCTCGAGCACGCGGATCGCCGGTTCGATGCTCTTGCCCTGCGCCTCGAGGTCGAAGAGCAGCGCCACCGGCATCCGGAGCGGCGCGCGGCCGGCGAACGTCGCCACGCCCTCGCGCGGGCCGCGGTCGAGGACGTTGTGCGTGCCGTAGCCGTCGGATGGCATCGGGATCCGCTCGTCGAGCTCGGCGACGAAGCCCAGGCCGACGTAGTCGACGGCGCGGAACCGCACCCACCCGGCAGCCGGGAGCGGCCGCGGGTCCAGTCCGCCGCGCACGATGCCCGTCGTGTCGGGCATCAGGTCGCGGCCCCGGCGAGGAGGTCGCGCAGCGCGACGCGGCGCACGGCGGTTCCGGCCACCCTCCCGTCGACGTGGAGGTGCGAATGCAGCTCGATCACCTTCCCGCCGGCGGCGCTCCCGCCGTTCTTCTCCAGCGGCGTGACCTTGAGGTTGCCCTTGCCGTCGCTCCGGACTTCCTCGGCGCCGGCCTCGCCGCTGATGAACGACCCGGCGCCGGAGACGTTGCCGCCCGCCGCGAGCAGCGGGATGTGCGGGATGTCGGGGATGCCGGGGACGATCACGCGCCCGAAGGCCTTGATGTCGCCGGGCGTCATCTTGTTGATGAAGTCGAAGCCCTTGTTGAAGAGCGTGATCACGGCGTTGACGGCGCCCTTGGCACCGCCGGTGAGGCCGCTCCACATGCCCGATGCCGCCTTCCTCACGGCGCCGGGGAGGTTCCGCACGAACGAGACCATGCCGTCGAGCCTGGACTTGACCGTCGCGACGACGCCCGAGATCGCGCCCTTCATGGTCTCCCACGCGGCCCTGATCTTCACGACCGCCGCCTGAACGGCGGCGCGGAACTTCTCGTTGCGCTTGTACAGCGTGTAGAGCGCCAGGCCGACGGCCATCAGCACCACGACGAACCGCATGATGGGGTTCGCGTTCATCGCAACGTTCCACAGGTGCTGTGCGACGGCCGCTCCTCGCGTGACGGCCGTCCACGCGGTGGTGGCGACGGTGACGGCCTTCGTCGCGAGCGAGACCGCAAGGAGCCGGGCGCGATGGATGAGGTAGGCCGCTGACAGAGCGGCGATCACGCTGGCGGCGATCACGGCGACGGTGTTGCCGCGCTTCCACGCGTCGACCCACCCCGTCACGGTCGCGACCGCTCCCTTGAGGATCTGCCACAAGATGTCGACGGTGTCGCCGACGAGGCCGGCGCCGCCGCTGAGGGTCGCGACCCAGCTGTCGACGGTGGTCTTGTTCTCCAGCAGCCAGTCTGAGACCGCCTGGATCGCGGGGCGCACCTTCGCGCTGAGCGCGTTGCCCCAGCGGATCGCCACGGCGGTGCCGTCCTGCATGAGGCTCATCGCAGCCGAGAACACGGGCATCATCGCCGTGCCGAGCGTGGCCTTGACGTTCTCGATCTGGGCCTTGACGCGCTTCTGCTTGAGAACCCAGCTGTCGCTGTCCTTCGCGTAGGCGCCCTGCATCTTGCGGGTCTGCTCCATCACGAGCCCGTAGGTCGCCATGGCCTTCTGGGCGGGGGTCAGCGCCTGCTTCTCGGTGGCGATCATGCCCTTGCGAAGGGCGTACTCCTGGAGCGTGGACTTGTTGACCTGGATGCCGAACTTCGCGAGGCCCTTGGTGCGGCCCATCAGCGCGCTCGTCATCGCGCTCTGCACGACGCCCTGGTCCTGGCGGGTGAACCGGGCGATGTCGGCGGTGCGTTGCAGCAGCGCCTTCGTCATCGCGGCGTTCGCGCCGGCCGGGATCTCGAACCCGGAGAGCACGCGGCCGATGTCGGCGGCGGTCTTGTAGGCCTCGGCGCGGGCCATGCCCATGCTCTCCGCGGCGCCGTTCGCCCACGTCTGAAAGCCGGAGAGCTGGCCCTCTCCGAAGGTGTTCGTCACCTGCGCGAGGGCGCCGCTCTCGGTCCGGGCGCTGTTGAGCGCGACGGTGGAAGCGGCGCCGATCGCGGCGATGCCGCCGACGACGCCGACCGCCATCGTCTTGGCGGTCGCGCGCAGCGTCTTCTGCCACCGCTTGGCGTCTCGGTCGGCTTCGCGGGTGCGGCGCGCGGCCTTGCCGGTCTCGTCGCCGAGGCCCTTCGCCGACTGCGCGGTCGAGTCGATGTCGGCGCCGGCACGACGGGCGCCCTGGGCCTGCACCAGCAGGGCGATACGCGAGCGAACAGATCCCATGCTGGCCTCCGTCTACTTGAAGGCCGCCGCGACGCCGTTCTGCACGGTGACGCGGAGCCGTTCCCATCGGTCGTCTTCCTGCGCCAGGGCCCGGCGGAGGACGGCCCGCACGAGCATCCGCTCGGCGGGCTTCTCGGCGGTGAGCAGCCGCTCCCAGCCTGCGATGCCGCGAAGGGCGGCGGCAGCGCAGAGCTCTAGGTCGCGGCGTCCTCTTCCCCCACGAGGTCGTCGATCTCCTCCTCGTCGTCCGGGGCGTCGCCCAGGTCGTCGAGGTCGGCGCCGACCTGCCAGTCGTACAGGCGCTTGGCGTTGTCGCCGAGCGCGACCTCGTCGCGGTACATGCCGAAGACGATCTCGGCCGGCTGCTCGCCGCGCAGCTCGAACAGGTCGGCGAGGTTGCCGTCGTACCGGACGGGGTTCGGCAGGCCCTCGTCCTCGGCGATCGAGCGCAGCTCGCCGTCGACGCGCACGAACACCTCCAGGCACGCGTCGGCGAGCAGCTTGGCGTTGCTGGCCCGGGCGCTCTTGCCCTTCCCGCCGGCGGCCTTCATCGACTTCGTCGAGATCCGCTTGTAGCGCACGACGACGGCGCCATCGAAGCGCGGGATCGACATGTCGAAGTGGTCGGCGCGCGCGGCCGCTTCCTTCGCGATCGAGACGAGCGAGCGGCCAGCGGTGCGCACCGGCGGCTTGGTGAGATCGGTGTCCATGCCGCTCACCCCGCCTTCTCGGTGGTGGTGACCTTCTCGTCGATCGACACCTCGGACTCCCACATGGAGCTGTCGTCGCTGTTGAGGTCGTACGTCCAGTCGCCGACCTTCAGCAGCACACCGGTGTAGGTGCGCATCTTGCCGATGGCGGTCGCGCGGCCGTCGACGCGCTGCTTGGTGACCTTCACGCGGGTGTTCGCGTCGGCGGCGTCCTCGAGCTGCGTGATGTACGGCTCGATGTCGATCGCTTCCGCCGTGATCTTGAGGTTCTCGCGGCTGCCGCCGGTGCTGCCGCGCGTCGTCTCGCGGCGCGTGATGGCGTTGCGCTTCTTGTTCTCGCCCTTCTCGAGCCCGCCACCCTCGCACTTCTCGAGGGTGATGACGATCTCCGCGCCTCCGGGCACGGGGACGATGAGCTTGGCGATGTAGCCGGACTCCATGGTGATCAGTCCTCCGTGATCTGGCGGGCGACGATGGTCTTGACGCGCTCGGCGTCGCGGGCGGCCTGGAAGGTGATGACGAACTCGACGTATCCGCCGACCTCGTCCTCCTCGATCGCGGCCGTGACGTCGAGGAAGTGCAGCGACGGCGCGAACACGTTGATCGCCGACGCGAGCTGGCCGGCGTGCTCGCTGAGCACCGTCCCGCCATCGTCGAGCTCGGCGAACACGACGCGCTCGGCGCGATCCTTGGCGATCTCGACGAACGCCATCCGCATCCGGGCGCTGCCGATGCGCAGCGCGACGTCGGCGAGGTCAGGATCGGCAGCCGTCCGGCTGCCGTAGACCTTCAGCTCGCCGCGCACGACGCGCACGACGTTGATGCCGGCGTCGTAGAGCGTATCGAGGTCGTCCTTGTCCCACTCGATGGTGGGGGCGATGGCGTACTGCGCGCGACCCCAGTCACCGGCGGCCGGCTGGTTCGGGCTCTTGCCCGCGCGGTCGTTGCGGCACTCGGCGCCGATGCGCACGGCGGTCGGCGACCCGGAGCGGGTGGCGCCAGGGGTGAGGCCGGGGTACGTGAGCGCCGGCGCGAGGAGGTCGACGATGTCGAAGTACTCGCTGTCGCGGTACTCGGCGGCCTCGTCGGCGAGCGCCTGGGCGTCGCTGAGCGGCGGGAGCTGCACCCGGATGAGGCGGTTCATCTCGCGGGCCGCTGGGGCGACGGCGAGGTAGCTCGCGGACGCGGTGCGGCCGGGCAGCACGTACGACCCGGTGCCGAGGTGCTCGGGGAACGAGGCGGCCGCTGCGGCGATCTCGGCGGTCGTGATGCCGTCGAGGTCGTCGTCTCCGCCGATCAGCGGCGACGGGCTGCTGAGCGCGACCGGGTCGCCGCCCGGGCCGTCGGTGATCCGCACGTACTTCGACTTGAGCGACCACACCGCGGCCGCAGGGCCATCGGCGAGGAAGCCGCTGTCCTCCTTGAGCGCGCCGTCGAGGTACACCTTCACCTTGAACGTCGAGCCGCTCACGTCGATGTCGATCGAGATGCGGTTGCCGAAGGCGCCGCGGTAGAGCGCTCGGACCGAGAGCGCGATCGTGGTGCCGTCGGAGAGGTTCAGCGTCGCGTAGTCGGCGTCGGCGCCCAGGAGCCGCACGACGTACGCGAGGCCGCCGCCCTCGCCGACGAGATCGTCGACGTAGTCGTGCACCGACTGCGTGTCGGCGTTGCGCACGCCGAACTGCGCGAGGTCTCGGGCGCGGCGGATGCGCGTCGGGGTCTCGGGGCCCGTCTCGAGCTCGCCGATGATGAATGCCGTGCCGAGCGAGGTGACGGCGCCGCTGGGGCCCCGCTCGTCCTGCGTCTCGACGGTGGCGCCGGGGAGGGTCACGCGGACTCCTTCGTGTCGTCGGTCTTCTTGGGTCGGGTACGGCGCGGCGGAGCGAGCTTCGGTGCGTCGTCGACGTTCGAGAGCTTCCCCTCGGCGAGGAGCCCCACCACGGTCGGGTGCGCGGCGAGCTCGTCGGAGATCTCGACCGTCTTCCCGGGGCGCAGCAGCTGCGCGGTCGGAAGGTCGAGCGGAGCGAGCGCAACGTTCTTGACGATGGGCATGCAGGACCCTCCCGGGTCGGTGGGGTGGCGCTACCGTCGAGCGGTGCGCGTTCGGATCTACGACGAGGGGTTCGGGGCCCTGTTCCTCGTCCAGTTGGAGAACGGCGAGCAGTTCTCGTGGCGAACCGCCGAGGAGATGCCCGCCCTCATGGCCGACCTACGCCGCCGATTCGGCCGGCTCGAGGAGTGGCCGCCCGACCCCGAGGAGGGGCCGGCCCCGGGCCGGCGAGTCGACGACGCCGGCGCCTGGTTCGTGGTCTAGCGGTCTTCCGCTTCTCACAGCGACCTACAAGACGGCTCGCTGGACGCGAAACGGACTGGGTCGTACCCTGCTCCGGTGCAGATCAACCGCGCCTCACCCCGGCTAGATGTCGTACTGATTCTCGGCGGGATCGTCGCTTCGGCACTGGCTGGGCTTGCGATCACGGCTGTGAGCCTCAAGATGGTCGGCCTTGCGGCCGTGGGCGGGGGCTACGTACTACTCGCCATCGCGCGGCCGGGCGTGGCCCTTGCCCTGCTAGCGATCGTGCTGCTCGTGTTCGAGGACGACGAGAACGCTGTCCTGCGTCTCGCGCCGCTCTACGAGCCGGCGCCACTCGGGTTCTCCGCCCCCATGGCGATGGTCTTGGTCTGCTGGTTCGGCGTCGCCTTGCAGGGCCGCGCTCGCCTGGGCCCGCTACGCGGCCCGGCGCTCGTGGTGACCTCCGGCGCGCTCGCTGGGTTCCTCGTGGGGCACTACGCGGGCAACGGCCGGAACGACATGATCCACACGCTCGCGCCGATCCCGGTCCTCTTCGCGGGCGCCGCTGCCGCCGCCGGATGGATCGGAGACGATCTCAGGCGCCTGCGGCGCGCGGTCGTATTTGTCGCTTCGCTCGTGGCCGCACGCGCGGTCTTCTCGCTGGGGATCTTCCTTGCGAGCGACGAGGGGACGAAGATCCTTCAGCGCGGTGATGACCTCGTTCTCACGAGCTACGACCCGACGACGAACTGGAGCCTTGCGGTCCTGTGTCTCGGCGTCATCGCAGCCGTCGGCACGAAGGTCGTGCGGCGGATCTCGTCGAGGTCGCTGCTGCTTGTGGTCGGGTTGATCGCCGGCGCGACGTTGTACTACTCGCTGCGCCGGAGCTTCCTGATCGGGGTGACGCTTGGTCTCGTCGTGGCCGTCCTGCTGCTCGTTCGGCGATACCCAGCGACCCGGGCCATACTGGGCGCCGTCTTGGCCGCCGCCGTGCTCGCGTTCGCGTCCGGAGCCGTCTCAGTTGCCGGGCTCGGCGGCGAGTCGACGTTCGTGCAAGACCGTGCGGCGGGCGACGCCTACCGCAACGAGGAGCGCGCGAACGTGCTCCAGAACATCCGGCACGCGCCGGTGTTCGGCATCGGCGTCAAGAGCGAGTGGCAGCGGTACGGCCCCGTCCAAGACATTGGCGCGTTCACCTACGTGCACTTCTCGTTCCTCTGGCAGTGGCTCTACTTTGGGCTGCTCGGAGCGATCGGCTACGTCTGGATGTATGCGGTGGCGATCCGCTCAGCAGCCCGCGGTTGGTCGGCCGGTGCGGAGCCTATTGTGCGCCTGGTCGGCGTGGTGGGTGTAGCTGCCGTCGTGACGCTGCTGTTCGCCGACCTCACGGCGAGCTTCACCTTCACGGACCCACGCTTCTCAACGCTGCTCGGGCTCGTCCTCGGCACGCTGATCGCGCTCCCGCGGATCGCTACCCGATGACGGAGTAGAACCACTGGTAGGTGCTGCCTGACTGGCTCGCCGCCGCCGCCGCCGCGAGGTTGATGGAGAACCCGGTCGTGGTGGTCGAGACGTACGCCTGAAGCGCAGCAGTGGCCGCGTTGCCGGGGGTCAGAACGACGGTAGGGGCCGCATCGCGGTACGGCTTGTTGAACGTCATGGTCGCGAGCACACCGGTCGCGGGCGAAGTGCCCGTGCCGGAGAACAGCTGTCCGCGTCCATCGTTGCCGGTCACAGCCGGAGACGGGGGGCTCGTCCCGGCTGCAGCGCCAGCCGCGACTGTCGGGCTGCCGGGGTGCGAGATCACCAGGTGCCCGCCAACGAGTCGACCGGCCGCGGACGCCTGCACGAACGACCAGTCGTTCGTGGGCGTCGACTGGAAGCAGCCGGACATGTCGAACGTGTTGTTCGCTTCGCGGATGGGAACGAGGTTCGCGCCCGAGAGCGGAGAGACGTTGATGTGGTAGCTCGGCTTGTTCGTTTGGCCCGGTCGCATCGGCCCAAACACGTTGTTCGAGAGCACGTTGCCGATCGTCCACGAGCTGTCAGTCAGCTGGCCAGCGAACTCGACGTTTGCGTAGGTGTTGTTGGCTTCGGCGCCGTTGGTGGCGATCAGGTTTCCGACGACCGAGGTGTGGTTGCCCTGAACGTAGACGCCTTGGCGGAGGTTGAAGTCGAGGTGGTTGCCGATGATCTGGTGCTGAGAGATCGCCGTTCCGCTCGAGTAGGAGGCTCCAGCTCCACCTGACACGACGGCGACACCTCGAAGGTTGCCGCTGATCGACGAGTTGTTGGAGACGACGCACGAGCTGTTGCCGAGGCGGACGCCATCGCCGCCGTTGGCGAGAATGTGGTTCTGGGATACCTGGCAGTCGCTCGTCTCGATCCAGATGCCGTGGCCGGCGTTGTTGGCCACGAAGCTCTGAACGGTATCGACGCCTTCGTTCCACTTTCCGACGTAGATCCCGGCCGTGAGGAACCCCTTGACGGAGCAGCGCCGGATGTGAGCCTGCTGGTAGGACTGCGGGCCCGTATTGGCGGGATCTTCGGCGAAGGCGATCCCGCGGCTGGTGCCCGATTGGTTGGCGTAGTTGCCCTCAAGGTGCAGGTCGTCGAAACAGACGTTGCGCACGCCCCATGGGACGAAGAACATGTCGTCGTTCGTCCCGGAGATCAGGGAGAGGCGAGAGCCGCGCGCCGTGTACGCGATGTCGTAGGAGACGCCGGCGAAGTAGACGTTGCTCGCGCAAGTCAGCTTGCCGGTCTTGTAGGTGCCCTTCGGGAAGAACACGACTCCACCGCCGGCCGCGTCGGCGGCGTCGATCGCCGACTGGATGGCTGCCGTGTTGTTCGTCGAGTTGTCACCGACGGCGCCGAAGTCCTCGACGTTGTAGCGGTCGGCCTTGCGCCAGTTCAGTCGCTGGTTGGCCTGGTCCCATCGGGGGACATGCTTGTCCGTCGAGGGGACGTTCAGCTGCGTCTTCGCAACCTTGAGCCCGAGTGCGGTCTTGGTCGCCTTCTGGCTCGGGAACTTGGTGTCGCTGTTCGCGGCCATCGACGGATCGGTGTCGAGGTCTGCCGTGAATGCCACCGAACCTGCAAGAGCGGTCCGGGCCGCCACCTCGGCGTCCAGCGCGGCCTGGTCGGCCTTCGCTGCGATCGCGCTGGAGTAGTCGGTGCTCTTGAGCTCCTTCCAGTTCGCGAGGGTGGAGGCCGGCGACGCCGCGAGCATGTAGCTCTTGCTCTGGTCCGAGCGGATCGCGACGTCGCCGACCTCAGCGGTGAGCGTGAGCATCGCCGACTGAGAGGCGACGGAGAACACGTCGTTGATGGCGAGCGACGGCAGCTGCCCGGGCTGCACCTTCCCTCCGACGAGCGTGGCGACGTCGATCGGCTGCCCGGTGCTGGCGTCGATCGCCTGCCCGGCGGTCGCGCCGCGGAGGTCGAGCGCCGGAGCGCCGATGCCGAGCACGTAGCCGGGGTTGATGGGTGCGGGCGGGACCGAGCCGGAGACGAGCTCGATGATCCCGGCGTCGCTGAGGTTCCCCTCGTGCGGCGGGAGCACGTCGAGCGTGAACGTGGCGCCGCCCTTGACGCGGCGGCCGCTCGTGAGGTCGATCGTCTCGTCGGTGGTGTTGCGATACGTCGCCAAGGGGGCCTCAGTTCGATCGGGGGACGGTGCGGATGACGACGCGCGACGGGGTCGGGGTCGGTTCGGCGGGCTGCTTGGGGTCGGTCGGCCGCACGCGCGGCAGCAGGCCGCGGGTCTGCATGACGTTCGACACGAACACGGCGGCGGAGACCTCGGCGGCCATGAGCGACCGCTCGCGCTTGACCTCGGCGGTCGCTTCGCCGAGCCAGGCGGTGCGCTCGACGAGCCCGCCCATGGTGCCCTGCTGGCCGAGCACGTAGCGAACGGCGCCGGCGTAGCGGGAGGCGATGTCTCGGGCCCCGTCTTCGCTGGCGCCCTTGGCGGTCACGCCGATGTTGACCCGCCACCACGCGCCGTAGTGGGCGTCCTTGCCGTGGAGGACGGGTGCGTCCATGGTGCCGGGGCACGCGACGACGAGTGCGGGCGGCGTCTCCTCGAGCCACTTCGCGCCGCTCTCCGACGCGATCGACCAGTACCGAGGGACGACGGTGGTGCCGCGCTCGCGGTCATGCTGCTCGTCGATGTCGGCGAGGTAGAACGCCACCCAGTGCTTGAGCGTGTCGCGAACGGCGCGTTCGATGTCGGTGCTGAGGACGATCGGGCCCGGTGAAGGCTCAGCCACGGCGGCGCTCCCCGGTCAGGATGTACTGGGCGACGTGCTCGGCCATCCGGTCGGCCTCGCCCTGGCCGGGCTCACCGAGCACGGCGCGGCCGCGGCGCTCGTGGATCTCGGCGAGGCCGTCGGTCACCTCGACGAGGAGGAACGTCGGTTCGGCCTTCACCGTCTGGCGGGCGGATCCGCGCGAGGTGGCGGCGCTCTTGAGTCCGCCCGTCTCGCGCATGAACTCGGGGTTGCGGCCGGCGCGCTGATCGCGGTCCTTCTTGCCGCCGTACGTGTCGGCCCACCACTTCGCCTCGAAGTCGAAGACGTCGTCGGCGACCTCATCCCACGCTGGGGTGGCGTCGCGGGCGCGGTCGGCGATCTCGGAGAGCAGCTCGAAGGTGGCCTTCGCGCCTTCGACGGTGAGGGTGGGGAACATCAGCCCATGAGCTCGTCGAGGGTGTCGTCCTCGAGGAGGTCGGCGTCGCCGCTGAACGGCGTGACGAGCTGGGCGGAGACGAGCCGCGCGCGATCGGGGCGCGACTGGCCGGCGTCGGCGAGCATCGAGCGCAGCTGGCCCGGGTTGGCTCGGTCGGTGCCGACACCGTTCACCCAGATCTCGTTGAGGCGCGCGTACGCGGAGTCCTCCGCGCTGGTGTCGACGCCGAGGCGGACCTCGATCGACATGCACGCGCGGACCTCGACGAGCAGCTGCGCGTAGGCGAGGATCTTCGCCGAGAGCACGTCCTCGTCGTCGGGGAGCAGCGCGCGGACCTCGATCATCGCGTCGGCGATGAACCCCGTGACCTCGGTGCCGACCGGGCGGGTGTGCTCGTTGAAGGTGCCGATCTCGCCGCCCGTCTCGTCGCTGAAGGTGCGCACCCGAAGGCGCGACCCGCAGTCGGCGAGCGTCGGCGCCTCGAGCGGCACCGCGGATCAGTCCTTCGCCGGGCCGGCGGCCTTGCGGCGAGGTGCGGCCTTCGGGGTCTCGGCCGGCTCCCCGGCCGGCGCGGCCTTGGCGTCGCCGTCGGGAGCGGTCGCCTTCTCGAGCGCCGCGGTGAGCTCGTCGCGCTCAGCCGTGAGCTCGTCGATCTGCCGCTGCAGCTCCTGCGCCTGCTCGACGGTGGGGCGCTCGTCGCGCTCCTCGGTCAGCGTGCCGATCTTCACGGCGGCCGACTGGAGGTCGGCGTCGGCCTTCTGGAGCTCCTCGATCGCGGCGGCGCGAGCGTTGTCCCGCTGCTTGAGCGCGTCGTCGCGCTCGGCGCGGGCCTCGGCGACGAGCCAGTCGGCGATCTCGCGTGCGTCGGCGACGGCGTCGCTGGTCAGGCTGGAGAAGAGATCGGGGTCGATTTCCGCGGGAGTCGTCGCGATGACGCCGGTGGTCTCGTCCGAGAGGCGGACCCAGCCGCGGCGCTCGAGCACGGCAGCACGCTCGTCGGTGACGTCCGCCGAGGTGTTGCCGTTGAAGGGGTTGTGCATCCGAGGCATGGTTCGACCTCCTGGGGGTCGTCGAGACCTCGTGGGCGCGCGCGTCTCCGGCGCCCACGAGGTCTGTGATGGTGGTCGAGCCCCTACGGGACGACGACGATCTTGAGCGCGCGGACGAACATCGGCGCGGCGTGCTTCTTGACGGCACCAGCGGTGATGTCGGTGGTGAAGTTCACGGCCGAGCCACCGGACGTCGCCGACACCCGGAAGTTCGTGCTCGAGAGGCCGGCGCCGATCACGTAGTAGTCCGTGTTCGGCGACAGGCCGGCGCCGCCCGTGAGGGCCGAGAACTGCACCTTGTCGCCGGCCGAGAACCCGTGGGCCTTGCTCGCGACGATGGTCTCGTCGTCGGCCTCGCCGGAGGTCAGCGCGAGCGCGTCGCCGAGCGTGACGCCCGGTTCCGTGGTCGGCACGAACTTGCCGTTGCCGTCGAAGTAGCCGTCGTCGGTGACGGGCGTGAAGCCGCACCACGCGTCCGCGATGAAGCGGTCCTCGACGAGGTCCGGGTCGAAGACGCGGACGGTGCGGATCGAGAGGCCCTGGTACGTCGTGACTGCGCCCCACGGCGCGCCGGCCGGCACGAGCGGGGCGCGCTGCGCCATGGCGTACGCGGTCTTGTGGAACGCGTAGGCCTGGTCGGGGGCGAGGCCCGGCGCGGAGAACACGTCGAAACCGGCGATACGGCCGATCTGGGCCTCGCGGAGCACCGAGTCGGTGCCGGACAGCGCGACGTGCACGAACTGGTCGCTCTTCAGGAGCGCCGCCTCGAAATCGGAGCCGACGACGAGCGACCGCCCCTGCTGCGGGATGTTCGCGTCGTTGAGCGCCAGGCGTGCGTCGACGACCGTGTTGTAGGCCTTGTCGGCCGACAGGTCGTGGGTCAGCACGGTGGTGTACGTGGCGCCGCCGATCGTGTCGTAGAGCTCCTGCTCGAGGCGCTGCGCGATGCCACCCACGACGGGGTTGAGCACCTGCTCGCCGAAGTTGGCGATGTCGAGGCTGAGCTGCTCGTCGGTGATCGGCACGTCCTTGTAGACGTCGACGTCGAGCGACACGTCGACCTTGCGCTCGTGCAGGGCGTCCTTCGTGCGCGGAGCACCGGAGCGCAGCGCACGGGTGCGGGCCGGCGCGTAGGCGGGCAGCTTGAGCGACACGGTGTCGCCCTGCGAGAGCGTCGGGTCGAACGCCGCATCGCGCCACACGAGGCGCGGGAGCACGAGCTCGCGCTCGAGCAGCCCGACGGCGGTCGCGACCACCTTCGACGACTTGAGGAAGTTGGACATGGGGAGGGATCTCCTGGGGTCGCGCCGCCGGCTCTCGCCGAGGGCGTGTTACATGCGCGGCACCTGGGCCGCGAGCTTGGCGGGGTTGGTCTCGCCGTCGTCGTCGCGCGTCTTGGGCACGCCGCCGGGCTTGAGGTCTTCGGTGGGGCGACCGCGGCCACCCGACATGTCGTCGGTGCCGCCGTCGCCTCCGTCGTCGCTGCCGTTGCCGTCGTCCTTGTCCGGGCCGAAGTCGGCGAACAGCTCGGCGGCATCCGCCTCGAGCTCCTCGGGCGTCGAGCCGGCGAGGCGTCGCGCGAGCTTGCGCACGCGGTCGAGTGGCATCCCCGCGGGCGCCTTGCTGAGCGCGACCTCGAGGCGGGAGAGCTCGGCGCTGGCCCTGTCGGCCTCGGCCTTGGCGGCGGCCAGCTGGTCCGCCATCTTCTGCTGCTCCGTCTTCTGCGACTCCTCAAGCTGGTCGAACTTGCCGGCCTTCTCGAGGTTCTTCTTCGAGGCCTCCTCGTGCTTGCGCGCGAGGGCCTTCCACTTCTCCGCTTCGGCCTTGGCCTTGGCGAGCTCGTCAGAGCTGCCGCCGCTGTCGCCGTCGTCGCCCTCGGGCGCTCCACCGGCCAGAGGCGGGATGCCCCACCGGCGGATGTGGTCGGTGATGAACGCCGCGCGCTCGTCACCATCGAGGTCGTGCACGCTCACGCGCGTGTCGGTGGCCATGTCGGTCATCGGTGCTCCCATGTCGGGTCGTTGGTGGTGTGGTCCCCGGTCATGGGGTCCACACCGGCGCTGCGGTGCATCCGCAGTGGTCGTGCGCGGAGAAGTCGTCGGTGCTGCTGGTGCCGGCGAGGTCCTGGCAGAACGCGCAGGCCTCGGAGCCGATGATGCGTTCGTAGCCCTCAGCTCGAGGGTCGTCGCGGACGGCTTCGACGAGGGTGTCGCGACCGCCGCTGAGCGTGTACCTCGTCACGGTGCCGGTGACGCGGACCAGCGCCGCTTGGATCGCGGCCTGCGGCGAGAGGCCGGCGGCGATCGCGCGATCCGTCATGTTGCGGCCGGTGGTGTAGAGCGAGACCTTCAGCGCGTCGACGTTCAGGTCTGCCTGCGGCACCTCAAGGCGCTTGCCGCCCGGGCGTTCCTCGCGGCGCAGCTGCTGGTAGTAGGCGCCGGCGAGCGCGCCGGACGTCTGGTGGCGCAGCGTCACGATCGGGACGGCGACCTCGATGAAGCTGCGGAAGCTTGCCTCGTCGCCGCGCCAGAGCGGGAAGACGCGGGCGAGGTCGCGGGCGGCGGCCGCGCGGACGGCGAGCTGCGCGGCGCGGTGCTGAACGGTGAGAAGCGCCGGATCAGGCATTCGCCGGTGCCGGTGCGCCGGCGGCCTGCTGGTCGAGCATCGTCGCGAGCTGCGAGAAGGCGTTGCCCTGCTCAGCGGCCTTGCGGTACCGCTCGACGTCTTGCTGGGTCACGCCCGGGATCCGCTCCCAGAGCTCCTGCGGCGGGACGCCGAGCAGCGAGCTCAGCTTGCCGAGCGCATCGACCGTGGCGGCGAACGACCGGGCGGAGGTATCGCGCCACACCACCTGCGAGTCGAGCGGCACGTCGATACCCATGTACTTGCCGGCGAGCCACATCTGCTGCTCGGTGGCCTCGCCCCAGATCGTGTGCCGCTCCTGCGACTTGCGCTCCTTGCCGGCCTCGGCGGCCGCGAGCGCCTCGGCCGACATCTGGATGATGTCGGCGGTGAGCTCGTGCACCGGCGTCTGAGAGAGGGCCGCGCCGTGCTTGAGCGACGCCTCGCGCGACTTGATGAAGCCGGTCAGGTCGGACTGGGCGAACTCGCCCATCTGGACCTTTGCCGGGTCCTCGTCGAGCGTGAACAGAGTGGTGGCGCCCGCCTTGATCGCGTCGACTTCGGTGTCGGCGGCCCAGCCGATCACGTACCGCTGCTTGCTGCCGGCGTAGTGCGTCGCGATCTGGAGCGCGAACGTCGTCAGGTCGATCTGGTCCTGGAGGCCCATGAGCGGAGCGACCTGCCCGCGCGTGGTCGTCTCCTGCTCGTTCGGCATCCGCGTCGCCTGCGACTGCGGTTCGTCCTCGTCGTCGTCGTCGATCTCGTCGAGGAAGCGGACGACCGGCGTCACCTCGGCGCCGTGCACGGAGGTGCTCAGCCACTCGAAGCCCTCCATGTCTCCGCGCAGCTCGTAGACGTGTTCGGAGTCGTAGAGGCGCCAGCGCTTGCCACCACCGCGGGGGAGGCGCTCGAGCGCGAAGACGGGCCAGTCGGGGTCATCGCCGTAGAGCGTCGCCATCGAGCGCGGCGACACCGAGCGGATGACCGGGTACGGCTTTCCGGGGAGCACCACGGTGTAGGCGACGCCGTACTGGGCGGCGGCGCGGTACACCGCGGTCTGGCGTGCGTCGAATCGGTTGCTCTGCCACGCCCCCCACAGGTCAGGGAGCGGGTCGCCGTTGCCGTCGCGGATGCCCTCGACGCTCGAGGCCTGCACGAGCGAGTTGACGACGATCGGCATCATGTTGACCCGCGAACTCGCGGCCATGACGCGGACCTCGCGCGGCGAGCCGACCGGAATCACCGCGGGCAGCCGTTGGCGCCCCTTGAAGAAGAGGCGCACGACGTCGAGCATCGCTCGCTCTTCGGTGTGGACCTTGTGGACGAGGCGCGCGGTGGCGACGGCGGCATCTGGTGAGAGCAACGCGGCCTCCCGGCGGTCGAATGGTTCAGGCGAACGTCGCCTTGCCGGAGCGCTTCCGCGGTCGTTTGCCGCTGGCGAGCACGAGCCGGCGGCCCTCGTGGGCGAGCGCGGCCGATGGCACCGAGTCGATCTTCTTCGGCGACTCACGGTGCTCCTTGCCGACGATCACGCCGAAGGCGTTCGGTCGGCGCCGCGCGTTGTGGAAGTGCGTCGCGGTGCGGCGGTCGCCGTCGTGGCGGATCGCCTTCGTCACGACGAGGTCGTGCAGCCGCTCGTGAGCGTGCGTGGCGTCCTTGGTTCGTGTGCGCATGTCGAACGCGACCTTGTGCGCGGGGCCGGCCTTGACGATGAGGTGCGGCGCGTCTCGTGCCCAGGCGTCGACGTAGGACTCAAACGGGTGGAGATCCGAGAGGAACGCGAGGACGCGGTACTTCTCGAGCGCGGCTCGCACGTTGAGGTCGACGTCGGCGCGGTCGATCTCTTGGCCGGGTTTCGGTACCCAGACGCCGAGCGTGAACTGGTAGCCGTCGTCGATGCGCACACCGATCAGTGCGGTGTGGTCGTCGCTCTTGGACGGGTCGAGCCCGAGCGCGATGTCCTCGCCGTCGGCGACCACGACGCCGAGCAGCTCCAGGTCGTCCCATTCGTGGGGAGCGAGCCACGCGTCTTCAGCGGCGGTGAGCTGGTTCCAGTAGAACCGGCGCGAGCTCGCTGGGGTGTTGCGCGGGTCGAGGAACTCGTCGACGTGGCGCTCCGGGTCGAGCCACGTGCTGTCCCCGCGGGCCGCGACCAGACCTCGCCGGATGTCGCCGACGTCGGTGATGTCGAGGTGCGGTGCCGCCTCGAGGCTGTCGTACAGGAAGCCGGTCGCGCGGGTCCGCCCCTCGGCGATCGCGCGGTAGGCGTCGTAGTCGTGCTCGGCAACCGAGTCCTCACCGGGTTCCGGTGCGTTGGCGATTGCCAAAGCCCGGGCGGCACCGTCCCGAGACTTCGTCACGTTGCGGTTCACGACGGCCTTCATGGCGTGGCCGTCGTTGTTCCGCAGCCAGTGCTGCACCTCGTTGAGCAGCGCGAAGGTGATGCGAGGCCCCTCGAGAGCCTTCGGGCTCGAGGTGACCGACTCCAGACGTCTCCGGCCCTTGCCGGCATAGATGATCTCCTTGCCGAGGTCGATGCCCTGCTCGGCAATGAGCTCGTCGGAGAGCATCGCCGGGAACAGCGTCATCGTGTTCCGCGTCTGGTCCTTAGAGACCGCGGCCGTGATCACCCACGATGCGGGGTGCGGGACGCCGACGGGCTTGCCGTGGGCGTCGTTGCCACCGAAGCGGCACGGCCCGACGAACTCGATGGCGCATAGCGTCGCGCCGAACGGGTCCTTGCCCCAGCCCTTCGCGCGCCGTAGGTGGCCCGAACGGGCGAGCCAGCGGCCGGCGTCGTCGACGGCGCCCCACCACAGGAGGAATCGGATCTGCTCCAGCGTGTACCGCCAGGGCTGTCCCGCCTCGGGCCCGTCGGGCTGGCGCAGGTAGTGGCCGGCCCAGTCGATCCATTGCCAGCCGAGCGTGCGCTCGGGCAGGAGCCAGGCGCCGGCCTCGGTCTTCTGCCAGGTCGGGCCGATGGCGACTCGGTCGCCATCGACGATCTGATCGAGCTTCATCCTGGCAGCACGAAGAGCTGCGCCATGGCGTCGGCGCTCGCGGACGTCTGCGGCTGCTCGTCCTTCGTGGCGGGGTCCACGAACTTCCAGCGCAGCTCGGGCACGGCGCGCGGGTCGAGGCCGAGCCTCTTGTCCAGCTCGCGCATCTCGGCGAGCACGGGCTTGAGTCCGCCGGCACGGCGCTGCAGCGCAGAGAGCATCCAGTCGAGCGCCTTGTCGAGCTTGCGCAGCTCGTCGCGGTCCTCGAGGTCGGCGGCGACCGCCTCGCCGAGCACATCGGCGATCAGGCTGTCGGGCAGATCGCCGAGAGCGGCGCGCTCGTCTTCAAGGCTGGCGCGGCGCGCGATCGCGTAGTGCGAGCCCGGATCCCAGGCGGTCGCCTGCGGCGTCTTCCACGCCCACTTCCACCACGCGAGTCCGGCGGGGCCAAGCTCGTAGCCGAAGGGGATCTTCGGCGCCCGGCCTTCGCGGCCACCGATCGGCAGTTCGGTCGACGGCACGACCGGGGCGTTGCGCCGCCGAGCGTTGCCGGTTGGGAGCGGTCCTCGAGGTCCAGACACACGGGCCTCCATGTCGGAGGGAGGCCGGACGGCATGTCGCCGGGGCCTCGTGGGCTGGGTTTTCCAGAAACTGGGAAACCCGTACAAGGTCTTTGCTGCA
>JAQIJQ010000076.1:0-14312 GCA_036946195.1 Patulibacter minatonensis
GTGCCACTCCCTCAGCGTTTGGGGTACCCCCCAGGGGGCGTGACGGCGCCAGGGTGGCGCTCTGCGGGCCTGCGTCGCGATGGTCGGGCGTTCCATCCTCCGGGCTGCTCGCGTGCCGTCACGCGGCTGTGGTGCGGGTGGCAGAGGCCCTGCAAGTTCGCGTGATCGTGACCGCGTGGCCCCTTCGGACCGAGGCCGTCGAGGTGATGCACGTCGGTCGCGGGCTCGGTGCAGCCTGGCTCAGCGCACTCGGGGTTGGCCTTGAGGAACGCGCGGCGGGTGTTGTACCAGCCCCAGTCGTAGCCTCTCGCGGTGCTGTTGGGGCGGCTCACTCGTCGTTGTCGAGCTGTCGAGCGACGTTCTCGGCGAGGTGGTGCTGACGCCAATCCTCGACCACACCCTGAGTGGTGATCCAGTGCTGACCTTCGGGCGTCCAGTGAGCAAGCTGGTAGGCGCCCTCACCGCGTTCCTCGCGGTCGTCGCGCACGACGATGAGCACGGCACCGATGATCGGCCGACCATGCAGGTCGTCGAGAGCGCGCGCTGCGAGGTCGCCGAGCTGGGCCTCAGGTGTCGGCTGATCCACGGCGGGTCTCCTTTCGCACGCAGCCCGCGTCACCGACTGCCCTCCCAAAGGCGGCGCTGAGCGGACGAGCCGTCGGCGCCGAGCAGTCAGGTGACGCGGGTCCCCCGCGTGTAGGCCGCCAACACCACCCCGGGTTGACGGCCAAAGACCCGACGCCACCGGAGGATGAGCGGCCGGATCAGGTCTTGCCGAGCGGGGAGGAGGGGCACTCGGGACGCAGGGGTGACTTGCGCACACCCGGTAGGCATCTAGGCCCCACGGCTCGGCTCACTCGGGATGGTAGACGTCGGCACCGGCGGAATGTCAGAACACGGTCTGATCGTCTCGCGAGCCGCTGCCTCGGCAGGTGTGGCAGGGGTGCAGGCCGTGAGGGCAGTCCCAGAGCGGGTTGGATCCCGGGTCGAGGCACAGTCCCTCTCCGTTGCAGTGTGTGCACGGGAGGTCGTCGCAGTCATCGTCGTCGATGAACAGATCCGTCATGCTCGTTCCTCGGCGTGCTTCGCGCGGATGGCCTGCTCGAGCTGGCCGAGCGCGCGGCCCACCAGTCGGATCTGGGAGTGCGGGTCGATGTTCTTCGACCGGGCGAGCGCGACCGTCTGCGTGAACCGCTCGATGAGTGAGTCGTCGGCGGTCGTGCGCCTCTTGAGCTGATCCTCTGTGAGCGTGCGGTGGTGGGCCTGGTGGCGCTGTTCGCCGTCCTGGGTCCATCGCTCTAGGTCGGTGTCGTCGGCGACGGGGGCGTCGGGCTCAACGGCGCGGTCCGGGTTGGAGGTGTAGCCGCGCGCTGCGTCGCTGGTGACCGGGGCGCCGGTCTCGCGCTGGATGCCGTCGGCGATGTAGCGGAGGGGCTGCAGCGTGTCGACGCCGAACGTGTAGACCCAGACGGATTTGTCGGCGTGGCGGGCCCACGCCTCGTCGATCTCATGCCCGGCCGCCTCGTCGCGTGCGTCGTCGTCGAGGCGGCGCCACCACGTGTCGATCTCGGCGAGCCACGCGCGCTGGAAGTCACGGAGGGTGCGGTAGCCGTGGCGGCGCACCTCCACGAGGTTGAGCAGCTCGCCGAGCTCGACCATGTCGACGTCGAGGACCCGCACGCGGCAGATCACGCCGGCACCGCTCTTCTGGACGGGCACGAGGTCGCCGACCTGGCACGGGCCGTCGTCGGTGTCGGTGCGCTTCCACAGGCGCGCGTGGCGCGTCTTCTCGCCGTCGAGCACGCGCCGCACCGACTGGCGATCGAGCACGAACCGGATGCGCGGCCGCGAGCGCGGGGCGTCCACTCGAACGTGCGGCGCCCGGGCGGGCTGCTCGGGCAAGCGGCCGTGGTGCGTGCCGCCGAGGTCGGCGAGACGCGGGGTGACCTCGGCGCTCATCGCGGACACTCTCCCGCGGCATTGGTCTCGAACGGACCGAGCACGCGCATAACGTGCTGCCAAGCCGTGCGCTCCGTAAACGCACCGCCGACGTACTCGGAATCGCGCATGGCACCGAGAGCCGAATCGACGGCTTCCTGGAGGGCGTTGCGTTCCCCCACAGGGGAGGCGTCCCGTGAGAGCAGCCACTCGACGCGCTCAGCGTCGGTACCGAAGCGAATCGAGAGCGGCACGAAGCTGCCAACACGGCGCTCGAACTCGGCGGCCCGTTCGTTCTGAGGCGGCTCATCATCGGACCAACCGACGGTCTTGCGAATCAGTGCTGCTAGGAGCGGCTCCCAATTCCCGTCGATGCTCATGTCTGAGCGGCCGTCAAGGTGAGCAAGCACCGTGAGTAGAACGCAGCGCAGGTGGTACGCCTCGCGCTCGGGGGTGGTCTTCGGCATGTGGCCCTCCGGGGGAGAAGGGTCGGGGGTTGCGAAGGCGGGTCGCTAGTCGAGCGTAGCTCGGATGGCGGCGTACACACGACGTACACGACGCGTAGGCGCACGGAGTTGCACAGAGGAGCACTCAGGCGTATTGAGTACCTGCAAATCGCAACTTTCGACCACCGGCGCTGGGGGAGCGGCGGGACCCTTTTCGTCCATGGTAAGGAAGGGGTCCCGGGTTCAAGTCCCGGAGAGGGCTCCTCCAAAACGCCCCGCATTGCGGGGCGTTTTGCTTTCCGGAGCACCACGGAGAGCCGGCCTGGGGGGGCGCCGCGTACACCGCACGTACACGGCCTGATCAGCGCGCGGCGCTGCGGATTCGCAGCAGCGATCCGGCCCGGCGCGCGGCCGGATCGGCCACGTGGCGGCGCAGGACGTCCTCGCCGAACGACGAGCACGCCGCGGCGATGATGCGCGCGTCGCGGATCTTCTCGACCGGGTCGATCGGCTCCGTGGGGTCGAACCCCTCGAACTCGCCGGCGTACACGTCGAGGAACGTCGACGGCTTGTGTCCGCACTGGCGCGCCGAGCTGATGATGTCGCGGCCGCTGCGGATCAGGAGCGTGGCGAACGAACCGCGAAGGTCGCGGGGGATGGTGTCGCCCGGCAGCCCGACGGCGGCGACCGCGGCGCTCCAGCGGCGCTCTCGCCACGAGTCCCAGTCGGCGGTGGTCCACGGCCGGCCGGCGATCGACACGCCGCCGTCGCCGTACGGGAACACGAGGCCGCTGAGCCGGCCCTGACGCTTGCGCCACTCCATGAGGTCTTCACCGAGCGGGTCGAGGATGTCGACGAGCCGCCGCCGGGCGCCGCGCTTGCGGTTCGGGAGCACGGTGATGGTGGACCGCGAGACGTTGCGCCAGTCGAGCACGAGCGCCTCGGACGTCGGCCGCGGGCCAGCGTACGCGAGCAGCGAGATCAGCATCGCGTCGCCGACGAGGCCCTGCCAGAGGAACCACGCGCGGAGCATCTCCACCTGGTCGGGGGTGATCTTCACCGGCTCGCGCTCGCGCGGAGCGGCCGGCTTCTTGGCGACCTGCACCGGGTTGATGTCGACCTGACGCGCGCGAACCGCGTACGACATGAGCGAGCTGAACGCCGTCACGGCCTTGCGCACGGCGCTCGGGCCGACGCCGTCGCGCTTGAGCTTCGCGGTCCACTGCTCGACCTCGGCGGGCGTGATCGCGGCGACCTGGCGGCGCCCGAAGTACGGCAGCACGTGCAGGTCCATCGCGGAGGCGTAGGCGTCTTGCGTCGGCGGCGTCCAGTCCTGGCATCCGGCGTCGAACCACTCGGGCCAGAGGCGGTTGATCGTCATGGCGCCGCGGTTCACGACGACCACGCCGGTCGTGACGAGCTGCTCGGTCACCTCGAGGTCGAACTTGTGCGCGAGCTTCTCGGCCTTCTTGCCGAGCTTCGCCTCGCTGAACGACTTCGACTTCGGCTGGCCGTCGACTCTCCAGCGGACGACCCACGAGGTGGTGCCGTCCGCGCGCGTGCGAGCCTCGACGCTCACTGGGCCTGGCGGTTGCGCTTCATCCGGTCGCGGACGCTAGACCCACCCGACGAGCGCGGCAACGAATTCGTGGCGCTCGCGCGGTCGACGCGATCGCGGCGCGGGGCGCTCTTCGCGGCATACTTGCCGCGCTCGATCCACGCCTCGACATCCGCGACCTCGAAGCGCAGCTCACCGCAGAGCTTCGACCCCACGAGCTCGCCACGCCGACACGCTCGCCGGATCGTCTCCGGCTTGAAGCCGGTCTTGGCCGCGACCGCGAGCACGTCCATAAGCGGCTGATCGGTCACGCGACGTCGAGGTCGAAGAGGGCGGAGTGGTGCGCGGCCGCGGTCGCGCGCTCGCGCTGTTCGCGGCGCTCACGTGCGGCGCGCTCGCGGGCCTCGCGGGCGAGCTCGGCGCGGAGGTCGTCGCCGGCGCGCGGGTGATCGCGCCACCACTCGATCCGGGCGAGCGCGATCGCGGCGTACTCGTCGCTCCGTTCACACCCGATGAAGGCGCACCCCTCGAGCACCGCGGCGATCCCCGTCGTGCCGGATCCGGTGAACGGGTCGAGCACCACGCCGCCGGGCGGCGTGACCATGCGCACGAGCCAGCGCATGAGCGCGACCGGCTTGACGGTCGGGTGGATGTTGGAGACGAGCGCCGGCTCGGCGTCGTGCAGGGATCCGAAGTCGTTCGACGCGCGCCGGCGCGCGGCGGTCGGCGCGCCGAGGCCAGCGTCGCGCTCGGCGGTCGCCCCGCCCGAGTCGCCGTAGAGCACGCCGGTTTCGACCTCGGTGCCAGCGAACGTGCCATAGGTGTTGCGGCCGAACTTGTCCGAGCTTCGCCGGTGCCCGCCGGAGGCCTCCGTGCCGGAGGCCAGCGTGCCGGACTGCTCGTCGAGGACCTCGGCAGCGATGTCGTCGAGCGCGACGTTGGACGGCCAGCGGCCGCGAGCATCGCCGCCGCGGGGCCCCGGTGTCGCATGCAGGTGACGACCGGTGCGGGCGTAGACCTTCCCTCTGGTTGGTTCAGCATCGCGATCGCGAGAGACGCCGTCGGGTGACCCTGCCGCGATCCGGCAGCCGTCGATGTTGAGCGCCCCCACGCCGTGCCGGAGGACGTTCTGCGCCACCGTGCCGTCGAGCGGCTTGCGGGCGAGCACCACGGGCTCGTGCCCGGGCTTGAGCGCCGTTCCCGTCGCGATCGAGCGCACAGCACGCCACCACGCCTTCCACTCGGCCCGCGTGGTCGATCGAGGCAGCGAGAGCATGCCGTGGCGGGGCTGCAGCGATTTCGGGAACCCGGAGCCGAAGAGCCACGCGATCTGGTCGCGGATCTCGAATCCGGCGTCCTCGATGCCGGTCACCATCCGGTGGTAGGTGCGGGTCGAGCTGAACGAGATGAGGTGTCCGCCGGGCTTGAGCACGCGCAGCGCCTCCGCCGCCCATGCCTCGGTCCAGGCCTGGAAAGCACGGTTCGCGGTCGGACTGAGGTCGTACCGCCCAGCGTTCATCGCGTCGGGTCGGACGCCTTCGCCGGCGGCTGCAGCTTCGCGATCGCGCTGATGCCCGGCACCAACGGCTGGCGGGCGATGCGAGCCACGCCGCTGCGCGCGCTCCATCTGCCGTTGCAGCTTGGAGCGCTCGACATCGGCGGCCACGAGCTTCTCGAACCGCTCGCGGTGTGACAGGCCGGGCTGGTCCCACTCGTGGCCCATGAAGCCGATGCCGTACGGCGGGTCGGTGACCACGGCATCGACCGATGCGTCATCGAGCTGCTGCATCTGCTCAACGCAGTCGCCGACGAGGACGCGGGCCGCGGCCGTCACGGTCGATTCCAGTCTGCCTCGACCTTCGCGCGTGCGCTGGCCCAGGACCGCTCGAGGGCGTCCCACGCTTCCACGAGGGGTTTGTCCTCGTCGCGCGTGAGGGGGCGCCCGCGGTGCTCCATCTCGATCGGGGCGCCCATGCACCCCATCGGCGTTTCCAGGACGCGCATCCGGGCGAGCCGCTGCACGCCGGGCGCGTCGAGGACGAACAGGCCGGTGCCCTTGTCGGTGCACGTCGTCACGATCGCGGCGTGCTTGCCGCTGGCGAGCTTGAGCGTGAGGATCTCGGGCTCGACGACGAGCTGGCCATCGACCCACCCGTCCGGCCACCGGATCTCGCTGACCGCGTCAGGAATCTGCACGACCGCTCACCTCCTCCGTGCTCCCCGCCGGGGCTGGCGAGGCAACTCGCAGAGCGCATTCGATGCCGTAGCGGACGGCCCGATCCAGGCACTTCGGGCAGACCTCGATGCGCTCGCGCTCGCCCGGGTCGAGGGGGCGCTCCCACCAGCCGCGCGCCTTCTTGCAGAGCGTGCGTCGGACCGGCACGCGGAGGCGCCCCGAGGAGAACTCCCCGGCACCCTCAGCGCGCTGGATGTGCGTGCGCTGCTTCGCGCCGCGCGACCCGGCGTGCGTCTGGTTCGGTGCGACGTGGACCATGAGCACCCAGCTCATCGGTCGGCCTCCGTGCTACCCGGTACGGGAGCAGGCGGGGCGGGCGGGAACAGCCATTCGACCGTCTTGCCGGTGGCCTCTGCGTGGGCGATCTCGCGGCGAGTGCTCGACCCGACGTAGCCGCCCGGGTTGACGACGAAGATGCCGTCGGAGAGGTCGATCTTCGCGAAGTGGAGCCGGTCCAAGCCCTGCTTCTCCGGGGTCGACTCGTCGCCGTCGGACGTGAGGAACCGCGCGCCGCGAGGCTCGTCGGCGTGACCCATCAGGCCGAGCCCGATGACGATGCGGCCCTGCATCGAGAGGTGCATGTTCGCGAGCGCGAACGCCTCGGGGAAGCGCGTCGACCCGCACAGCGTGGTGACGATCGGACGGTCAGACATTGCCGTTCTCCTGCTCGCCCTCGGCCTCCGGTACGGGAGCGGGGGCGGGCGGAGCGGTGGACCGGCGGCGAAGCTCGTAGCCCTCTTCGCGCAGCGCCTGTGCCACGTAGCCAGCCGCCTCAAGCGCGTCCTCGATCGACTCGTGCGACGCATCGACCAGAACACGCGTCAGCACGGCCTCGGCGCTCTCCGTCTCCGCGCTACCCGGCTCCAGCCAGTAGTTGCCGCCGTCCTCGTGCATGATCTCGGCAACCAGCCCGCGCCAGTCGTCGGACTCGAGCACCGTCGCATTGCCGTCGACGACTCGCACGACCGCATCCCCCGCCTCGGTCCGCCATCCAGCGGCGTGGGCCCACTGCTCCACCTTGAACCGGTCGAGCGACCACGCCCGCGGATCGTCCTCCGCGCCTCCCGCAGGAGCGGCGGCGGCCAGCTCGTTCATCACCTGCTGGATGAACTCGCGGCCCGGCCCCGTCACGTCGGTGGCGTACTCGCCCGACGGTAGGCCGTAGGTGTACGTGAACCGCTCCGGGATGTCGTCGACCGCGAAGCCGTCCGGCTCCTCGTACTCGTCGGTGGCGTGGTCCCACGTCGCGAGGAGCAGGGCGCGGAGAACGCGAGCGGCGTCGAACTTCGACCCGTCGGCGCCTGCGCTTCCCGCATCGGACCGGGAGAGATCCGGCGACGCGCCCGGGCCAGCGAGGGTCTTCTCGACCTCGGCGAGGCGCGCCTGCGCCGCGTGGAGCTGCTGCTGCATCTTGCGGTGGCCGGCGGCCGACACGACTTCTTGCCGGCCGCCGCCGAGGAGCGGCGGGACGTCGGCTTCCCAGCTGACGAGGAACTCAGGCACGGTCGGCCTCCAGGGCTCGGGTCGGAAGGGGCGCGAAGATGTACGGCTGGTCGCTGGGCTCGCATTCGTCGGGGAGATCGACGAGGTACACGCCGGGATCGGCGGGCGGCCCGTCGAGCTCGGCGAGCCAGCAGTGCAGATCGCAGTCGGTGAGGTCGACGCTGGGCTCGCGAGCGACGAGTCGGCGCTCGGCGTCGGTGTGGGCGACGGTGTACTGCGCCTCGCCGAGGTGCACGAGGTGCACGTTCTCGAGGTGCAGCTGTCGCTGGACGGTCTTGAGCGCGTCGATGGAGAGCGTGTCGCGATCCGGATCGACGGGCTCGAACTCGACCCGCCACACGATCTCGTCGGCATCCCATCCGCCGTTGATGAGCATCCACGCGGCCTCGAACTCCTCGACGGAGTTGAAGCCCTCGCGGAGGGCTTCGTCGGTGGTGATGTCGCCGAGGCGGACCCAGTTGACCCAGACGATGCGGACCTCGCCCTTGGCGGGGCCGTTGCCGCGGCCGGGGAGGACCTTCTTGATCTGGCCGGGCTTCGGGAGCCGGGATCCGTCTCGGAGCCACGGGCTGCGCGGGCGGTCGCTCATCTGGCGGCGCGTCACGGTCTTGCTGCCGTCGAGCGCTTTCGGGAGGAGCTGGGGCTTGAAGTTGAGCGGCACGGCTACAGCCCCTCGCCGAGCCGGGTGAGCACGGTGACGTTCGCGACGTGGTCGATCGTCTCGCGGTGCGGCTGGTCGATGCTCGCGATGGTGATCGCGATGACGTCCTGGTGGTCCTCGAGGTGGATCTCGAAGACGGGCCGCTCGCCGCGGTCGATGCGATCGGCCCGGAGGGTCCTGGTGGTGATCTGGCAGAGCCCCATCGGTCAGTCCTCCTGCCGGGCGACCGGCCAGGTGGTGAGCTCGTACGGGACCGGGGCGATGTCGCCCGCGGTGGACGGCTCGTCGGGTTCGCCGTAGTCGAGGGTGTTGAGGTCTGCAGGGTCGAGCGCGTCGACCTGGTGGGTGGTGAGCATGTGGTTCTCCGGTGGGGCGCAGGCGTCGGCCTCCGCCCTCGGGGGCGAGCGGAGGCCGACGTGGGGGTGCCGCTAGGCGCGTGCTCCGGTGCCGCTGAACGTGCGCGGCACGGCGGCGGTGAGCTTGGTCTTGATCTGGTCGACGGCCATCTCGGTGATCTCGTCCACGTCGTCGAGCACCACGCCGAACACGAGCACGGGGCCCGTCTTGCGCCAGCGGAACCGCGCCTTCACGCGCTGGGCGTCCTCGCCGACGAAGCGGCGGAGCGAGAGGGTGATCTCGGACGGGAGCTTCACGGTGCCGGCGCCGCCCTTGCTCTTGCCGCCCTCGGTGATCGTCTCCTCGTAGACGAGCTGGCGCTCGCCGTTGTCGAGGCGCACGGCGCTCTTGAACTGGCCGGAGGTGGTGGCCTCGAACGCGGTGACCAGCTCGAGGAGCTTCGCGGCGGGCGGGTCGACGACTGTGCGGATCCAGTCCTCGAGGAACGTCGCGAATTGCTCCTGCGGGACGTACTGCGCGTCGATCTTGGCCCACGCCGCCCACTCGGGGCTGTCCTTGAGCTGGAGCTTCGCGCGGTGCTCGCGCAGGCCCGCCGGCTGCTCGTCGCCGCGCTCGGCATCGACCCGCGCGGCGTGGTCGTCGAGCACGACCTCGATCGACGCGTTCTCGCCGTCGACCCAGGCGGTCGAGTAGTCGGTGACGAACGGAGCGACGTAGTCGACGAGCGCGTCGATGGTGTGCAGCGTGTAGGTGCCGCGCACGCGGCGATCCGGCGGCCCCTGGTCACCTTGGTCGTCGAGGTCCCAGAGCTCGACGTTCTGGTTGCCGGCGCCGTCGTTGGTCTTGACGAGCAGCAGGCGCTCGACGCCGTTGCGGTCGGCGATCCGCTCGACGTCGGCCTGCACGCCCTTCCTGGTCAGGTCGGCGATCGCTTCGATGGCGTCGCCGTGGGGCGGGTTCGGCGCGGCGAGCACGGCGCTGGTGGTGGTCGGTTCTTCCATGGGGGTCCTCCTGGACGTGGTGGTGACGGTGGGGTGGGGCTACTCGCCGACGACGCGCGGGCGCTCGGGCTCGTCGTCGCCGTGGTCGACGACGGCGCCCGGCGGCAGGTCGGGGTCGGCGCTCGCGGGCGGGCCAACGGTGACCTCGACGTCGTGGCCCTGGGCTCGAAGGTCGGCGGTCGCCTGAGCAGCGGCCTGGCGCAGGTCGGTGGTCGGGTCGATCCCGACGTCGCTGGCGCGCGGGCGGCGCTCGACGCCGGGGATGCGGCGCTGGGAGGGGTGCTCGATGCCGAGCTCGCCGTCGTCGTTGGCGAAGAACAGCGACTCGGGCTGCTCAGCCTCGGGGACGGTCGCCTTGATCGTGTCGCGGATCGAGAGGGCGTCGGCCGTCTTCTTGAGCGGCGAGAGGCTGATCGACACGACGAGCTTGCCGCCCTTGCGGTGCTGCTGCACGGCGCGGGTGATCTCCTCGAGGCGGTCGGCGAAGTCGACGATGAACTGTCCGTCGCGCTGGTTCGTGAAGAACTCGGCGAGGCGATCGACCGAGCTGGCGATCTTGTCTGCGTTGGGCACTAGTGGTCTCCGGTGGTGGTGGTTGGGGTGGAGGAGGTCGCGGCGATGTGCCTGAGCAGGTCGAGCCGGTCGCGGGCGGCCTCGGGGAGTCGGTGAGGTCCGAAGGTCGAGGTGCCGAGCGACGCCGTTGCGCGGGCGGTGATCGCGGGCCAGGTCGACGTCGCTGAGGCGCTTGGGGTGGATGCGGGTCACGCGGCCTCCCGGGCGGCCATGCGGCGATCGATCCCGTCGAGCTCGACGACGTCGCCTTCGCAGAGGCGCGAGACGATCGCGTCGCCCCAGCCGCCGGGCCAGCGGGACGCGAGCTCGGCGGGGTTCGCGTTGGTGGTGACGATCAGCGGTGCCCGCGATTCGTAGGCGGCGTTGATGAGCGTGTAGACCTGCTGCGCCGCGTACTCGGTGGGCGTGGTCTTGTCGAGGTCGTCGAGGGCGAGCACGATGCCGCCGCCGGCGAGCCAGACCGCGTCGTCCTTGGCGGGCGTGCCGAACCCTGCGCCGAGCTGGGCCATGTAGCCGGCCATCGAGCGCCAGGCGCCGGGGCGGGTGCGGAGCTTGCCGTCGAGGACGCGTGGTCGTAGGCGTTCGTGGAACGCCCACTGCGCGAGGGTGCTCTTGCCGGTGCCGACGGGCCCGAAGAGGGTAAGGCGCAGCGTGCGGCGCTGGGCCCATGCGAGCGCGGCGGCCGCCGCCGGTCCTTCGGGCAGCTCGAAGTCGTCGGGGAGACGCGGAACGCGGCTGCGCTGAAATCGCTCGGCGGTGCTCGGCGTGAGCTCGGGCGGCGATCTCGCGTTCACGCTCGGAGCGTTCGCGCTTCTCGATGTCGTCGTAGCACTGGTCGCAGAGCCAGCCGGCGGCGGTCTGCGCTGCGATCGCGGCGCTCAGCGGGCTGTAGCCGGTCGTCTCCAGCGCGACGTCGGTCTTGCACTCGCTGCACGCGGTGTGGATGAAGGTCGGCTCGGTCACGGTCATGACCGCCCCACGGCGCCGAACTTCTCGACCATCGCGGCGCTGGCGCCGCGAGCGGTGCCGGGCCTCGTCGAGGGGAGCGCCTGGCCGAACAGCGGCAGCGGCTCGAAGCTGCGGAGCACGAACAGGACTGCACTGCTGGGGCGCTTGCCGCGGATCTGCCCTGCCCGCGTTCGCGGCGGCGATGCGGTCGGCGACCGCATCCCAGTTCGTGTGCTGCGGAGGCTGCTCGAAGGCCAGCGCGCTGACGATCGACGGCTCGTCGATCTCGATCGCTCCGCGGTTGTACCCGGCCCTCTCGAGGCAGGCCTTCACAGCGGCCAGCTGCTCTCGGCGCTGGGCCGCCGCTTCCGGATCGATCCCGGCTGCGATCTCCCCCGCGCTGGGGGGCGTTAGCCCCCTGGTTCTTCTCGGTCTGGTTCTTCTCGGTCTGGTTCGTACCCGGATCCAGGGTGTTCTGCACTCCGGCTGAGCCGGACTCTGCACTTCGGCTCAGCCGGGTTCTTGATTCCGGCTGAGCCGAAGTCTTGATCTCGTCTGCGTCGGGTTCTGAGAACCGCAGGCGTAGAGGTTCGTGAGGCCCTGGCCGCGCCGCTTGACGTAGAGAATCGCGGGGCCGGTCCACGTCGACGCGTCGCGGGTGTCGTCGCCTTCCCGCCAGCCGCGCAGCTCGCGCGTGGCGGACGTGAGGCCATCGGTACCGCACCCCAGGAGCGCGCACAGGCGCGCCTGGCCGGGCCGCGCGACGCCACCCCTCACCACGGTTGATGTGGCGGCCCAGGACGGCGTAGAGCGCTTTCGCGCGCGCCGAGAGGTCGGTGCGGTCGATCAGCCACTCGGGGACGCGCACGTACTTCGTGCTGACGGCCGGCTCGAGCCAGTCGAGATCGCGAGCGGCGTCGCTCATGCCGGCACCAGCCGCACGGATCCCGCGGGCGTGCCGTTGTCGGCCCAGCGCACGCGCACGAGCGACTCGCCGACGTGGACGCGCGTGTCGTCGCTGAGGACCGCGATCCAGCCGTGCGCGAGGCGGCCGGCGATCGCCTGCGCTTCGACGGGCAGCGGTGCGCCGATGAACTCGCGGCGCACCGCCCACGTGAGGTCGAGCATCTCGTCCTCGATCTGGTGGAGGTGCTCGTCGGGGCGCGGCCACGCGAGCACGACCTCGAGGTCGGCGGACGGATTGCCGCCGAAGTGGCGCATCTTCGCCGACCGCATCGCGCCGCTGCGGCAGCGCCGCGGGTTCAGGAACTCGTCGACGAGCACGCCGGCCCGGCCGGCTGACGGCCACGGCAGCGTCTCCATGCGCCAGATCTCGCGCGCCCCGCTGGAGGCGCGCCTCGGTCACCCCAGCCACGGCAGGAGCTCCACCGTCTCGGAGTACTTCTCGCCGCGCCGAGCGCGACACCGGTCGCCTCGAAGCACGCGACGCGCACCCGGGTGTCGATCAGGATCTGCGCGGCGATCGCGTCGCCGAGGTGCCGGGCGCGCAGGTGCGCGGTCTCGACGCCCTCGGCGGTCCCGATCTCCACGCGGAGCTTCACCGGCCCGGCCTTGTGCACCCCCGAACGGCATCTTGCGGCCCGGCTCCTCGAGGGTACTCCGTGATGAACGCCCGCACGTTCGGCGCGAGGTCCTGACTGTGGTCGACGACCAGGAGCGTCATGCCGACGCTCCTGCCGGGCGCAGGCGCGACCGACACCTGCGCGGCGCGGTTGCTCGACCACCGCACGGAGGTGAGGGTCTGCACCACCGCGACGGGCGGCGCGCTGCTGCGCACGAGCAGCACGGCGGTCGAGGGGGTGTCGTCCCAGCGCGCGGCGAGGTCGGCCGGAATCGGGTACTCGAGCGCGCGGGGGACCAGCGTGTAACCGTCGGCGCGGAAGTGGTCCAGCGGCCGCGGGACGAGCACCTCGACCGTGAGCACGGCGGCGTGAGGTACGACGCGCGAGCGAGCGGGTCGACGTGCCGCTCGGCGAAGGCGGCGACCGCTTCGAGCACGAGCTCGGGCGTGAGCTCGGGGCCCGCCGCGCGGTGCGGATGAGCCGGCAGCGCGGCTCGGCGCCGGCGAGAGAGGAGCAGGGGCATCACGCCTCCGATCGGGTGGTGGTGCCGGGTGAGGGCGCGGCGGCGGGGGAGACCGCCGCGCCCGACCCGTGGGGGATAGCCGGCCGCACGACCCGCCCGGGTCCGGCCGACCTCCGCTTCCCAGCCGGGCGGGGGAACACCGGCTGGGAAACGAAGCTGTGGGGGAGCAGCGCATCCGCGCGCTCCGGGAAGTTGAAATCGAAGTCGGCCTCAGACCACGAACCGAACGCAGGGCGCGCCGGAGGGAGCTCGTCGACGGCGCCGAGGCCACGGAACGCCCACCACGCCACACCAAGCGACGCGACGACCGCGAGACCGCAGAGCACCTGCTGACCACCAAGTCACCGGTCGTCCCCCCGCGGCGGCACCGGCCGCGCCGCGTAGGAAGTCGAACACCACGCCGGCGAGCCACCCGACAGCCACGATCGGCGGCGTCACCACGAACAACAGACGCCGGCTCACGACCGCGCCGCCTCGGGCAGGAGGAGCGAGCGGCAGTGCTCGTCGACCAGGTCCGTCACGAGGACGCCGAAGTGATCCGCGACCTTCTTGGCGTTCTCGGGGGTGACAGGTCCGTTGACCTTGCCCTCGAGGCGACGCATCACGTTCTCGTGCACGCCAATCTCGCGGGCGAGCGCCTTGGTCGTGAACCCACTGTTGAGGCGAGCGTCGATGAGGTTGAAGCCGCTCACCGCCGGAATTCCTTCTGACGGTCCTCGGGGAACAGCTCCATGAGAGGGACGCCAAGGGCTTTGGCGATCTCGCGCTGGGAGCGCATCTCGATGTAGAAGCCGGCCTCGGCCGCTCGGATGGTGCTGGCGCTGACGCCACAGATCCGTGCGAAGTCAGGCGGCGACCAACCCTTGTTGAGCCGAGCGATCGTGAGAGCTCTGTTCGGGATAAGACGCTTCGGCGCCTTCCGCGTCGAGCTTCCTGGGGTTCCCTGGAGCACCATGGAGCGCAATGTAGCACCTTGAGATCCTCT
>JAQIJQ010000077.1:0-40391 GCA_036946195.1 Patulibacter minatonensis
TGCGGGAAAGACCCTGTACGGGTTACGAACTTCGGACCGACTCAAAATCGGACCAACCAGTTAGCCAGTTGCGCCCGAGCCGAACGGCTCCGAAGGGAGGTGCCGCGCATGCCCGGTCCCCTCCCTGAACCGAACGCGCGCCGCCGGCCGGCGCAACCTACGATCCCGACCACCGCACTGCCGGCCGCCGGCTTCGATGGCAAGGCCCCACGGATCCCCAAGTCGTACGAGCTCGCCGAAGCGGGCAAGGCCTGGTGGCGCTGGGCGTGGAAGACGCCGCAGGCCGCCGCCTGGTCACCGGGCGACACGTATGCCATTGCGCGCCGAGCTTCGCTCGAGGACGAGCTCGCGGCAATCGGCGCCGTGCCCGAGATCAACGTCGCCGACCTGCTCGGCGACGCGATGCTCGCCGACCTCGAGGACCAAGACGAGGTGCGCAAGCTCGGCGAGGCGTTCGAGTGGCTCATCAGCTCGCTCCAGAAGGCCGCTGGCCCCGCCAACGCCGTCCGCCGCGAGATGCGCGAGCTTGACGACCGCTTCGGGCTCACCCCGAAGGGCATGGCGCAGCTCAGGTGGAAGATCGTCGCCACCGAGGCCAAGGAGGACGAGTCGAAGGGGAAGGCGAAGCCGGGGGCCGCCGCGCGCGCCGCCGCGATGGGCATCTTCGCGGTCGACCCCGCCGCCGCCACCGACGACGCGTAGCCCGTGCCCTGGCGCGGGCCGGAGTTCCCAGGCGAGTTCCCCACCCTCGGGTGGATCGTCGCCGAGTGGATCGAAGCGAACTGCGTCGTGCCAGACCGCGGCTCGGCCGGCGAGCCGTTCCGGCTGCGCGGGTGGCAGCTACAGCACCTGCTCTGGCAGATGCGCCTTCATCCCGACGCCGAGTACGACCCCGACAAGCCGGCCGCGCCGTTCCTCTACAACGGCACGCTCATGGTCCGCCCGCAGAAGTCCGGGAAGGGACCGTTCTCAGCGGCGCGCATCTGCGCCCAGGCGGCCGGACCCGTGCTCTTCGGCGGCTGGGATGAGGACGGCGACCCGATCGGCATCCCTTGGGCCTCGCCTCACATCCAGGTCGCCGCCACGGCGGAGGACCAGACGGACAACATCTGGCGCGTCCTCAAGCCGATGATCGAGCTTGGGCCGCTCGCGAACGTCATCACTGACACCGGGCTGCAGCGGATGAACCTGCCCAACGGCGGCATCATCGAACCGGTCACCAGCAAGGCGCTCACCCGCCTCGGCGCGCGCATCACCTACGTCGAGATCGACCAGCCCGAGTCGATGACCGACGCCAACAAGGGCACGAAGCTCGTCACGACCCTGCTGCGCAACCTCTCGGGTACCGGCGGCCGGTTCGGCGCGACCGGCAATGCGCACGACCCGACCGAGAAGTCGATTCAGCAGACCTGGGTGGAGAAGCCACGCAAGGACATGTGGGTCGACTTCCCGCCGCCGGCCAAGGGGAACTGGAAGAACAAGCGCGACCGACGTCGCATCGTGACCAAGGGGTACGAAGACTCCCCGTGGGTCGACCCCGAGCGCATCCTCGCCGAAGCGGAGGCGTTCGACCTCGCCGGAAACCCGAACGAGGCGGCCCGGTTCCTCGGCAACATCGTCACCGCGGGCGCCGACAAGGCGTTCGACCTCGAGCGGTACCGCTCTCTGGCCGTCGAGCGCCGTATCGACGGCCAGATCGGCATCCCGAAGGGACGGTGGGTGACGCTCGGCTTCGATGGCGCCGTCACCAAGGACACGACGGGGCTCCTGGCGACCGACGTCGAAACGGGGCACGCCGTCGTCGTGCGCGCTTGGGCGCGCCCGTTGCACCTGCGCGACGACGAGGAATGGCGAATCCCGATCGCCGAGGTCAACGAGTCGATGGAGTGGGCGTACAGCGGCTCCGGGTGGAAGGTCTGGCGCGGCTACTTCGACCCACCGCACTACCGCGACGACATCGCGCGCTGGATCAGCGCCTACGGCGACGAGAAGGTCCACGAGTGGTGGACCGACCGCCGAAAGGCGATGGGCTATGCGATCAAGGACTTCGTCGCTGACCTCGCGGCGAGCTCGAGCAGCGCCGGGCCGATCACCCACGGCCCGCTCGACGACTCTCAAGAGGCGCGGGCTCTCCACGAGATGCTCCAGGTCCACGTCGGCAACGCCGTCCGCAAGCTCACCCAGATCCCCGACGAGGATCCGGAAACCAAGACGTCACGCCTCTGGATCATCTCCAAAGAGAGCGACGATTCGGTCAACAAGATCGACCTCGGCATGTGCCACATCCTCGCCCAGACCGCGCGACGCGACGCGATCAGGTCGGGCGTCCTGAACACGAAGACCTATCGAACTGCGGGGTGGTGACCATGGCCGAACCGATCACCGACCTTGCCGCTCTCTCCAAGGAGGTCAACGCCGCCGCCGAGGAGATCGGCAAGCGCGTGAAGACGGGCGACGTCCTCGAGAGCTACTTCGAGGGCAAGCACCCAATCCCGGAGGCCGTCCGGGCCGAGAAGAAGACGAAGGCGTACATGCGACTCATGGAGATGAGTCGTACGAACTTCCCGAAGCTCTGCGTCGAGGCCATTCTCGAGCGCTGCGTACTGACCGAGGTCGTGTTCGCGGATGGTGACCTCACCAAGCTCGTCGGCGAGGCCTGGCACGACAACGGGATGGACGCCGAGTGGCCGCTCGCCCTGCAATCCGCGCTGACGGTTGGCTCGTCGTACGTGATCGTGTGGGCCGACGAGGACGAGCGGCCGATCATCGACGTCGACCACTCCTCGACCACGATCGTGCGATACGCCCGCGGTAGCCGGCGCCGGCGCGAGGCTGCGTTCCGGGTGTGGTCCGAGGGCGACGCGTGGTTCGCGACCGTCTACCACCCGCACTTCACCTACCGGCTGCAAGGTGCTGGCTCGTCCGCGAGCACGCCGACGGCGTGGGAGCCGCGTGAGGACGACGGCGGCGAGGACTGGACGATCCCCAACCCACTCGGCGAGGTCAACGTCATCGAGATCGCCGCGAACCGTCGCCTCACCAAGACCGCCAACCGGTACGGGCACAGCGCCGGTCAGTACGCGGACGCGCTCGGCCACGTCGACCGGATCAACTACGCGGTGTTCAGCATGCTGGTCGCGATGACCTGGTCAGGCTTCCCGCTGCGCGGCAAGATCGGCGACCCGATCCTCAAAGACGACGACGGCAACGACCTCGCGCCGTTCGACGTCGCCGCGGACACCCTCGTTCAGGTCGAGAACCCCGAGGGCAAGCTCGTCCAACTCCCCGAGGCGACCCTCACGAACTTCATCGAGGTCATCGAGACCAGCGTCAAGCACTTCGCGGCGGTCGTTGGCACGCCGGCCTACTACCTGCTTGCCGAGTTCGTGAACGTCGGACAGGACACGATCCGCGCCTCGGACGCCCGTCTCGTGAGCATCTGCCGCCGCCACAAGCGCCCGTGGGGCGAGGCCGCCACCGACATCGGCCGCCTGGTCGCAAAGATCGTCGAGCCCGACGCCGAGCGCGACGCCTCCGCGCACGCAACGTGGGGTGACGACGAGTCGCGCACGATGGCCGAGCGCGCCGACGCGGCCCTCAAGCTCAAGGACATCATCCCGTGGCAGGCGATCGTGGCCAAGGTGCTCAACGCGACCCCCGCCGAGATCGCCGTGTGGGAAGGCCAGAGGGCCTCGGAGCTGTTCAACGTCGCGCAGGCCGCCGACCTCAAGGCGAAGACCGATGCGCTCGGCGTGATCGGCGCGGCGGCGTAGATGTCGCAGGCGCTGGCGCTCGCGCACATCGAGACGCAGCGCCGCCTACGTGAACAGGTCGCACGCGGCGTCGCACTGGCGTGGTCGACGCTCCCGGCCTACGACGCGGAGAACGTCCCCGACTTCCTTGCGGTCGTCGCCCCGCTCGTCATCGCCGGGCAGCGGCAGGCCGTCGCGCTCACGAACGCCTACATCGCACGGTCGATGGAACGTCAGCCGCTCGGCCTCGACACCGAACGCCTGGTCGGCGCCGCCGTCCGAGGTGGATCCGGTCCGGAAGACGTCTACCGTCGCCCGTTCGTCGCCCTCTGGACCGCGCTCAAGACCGGCGCCCGCTACCAGGATGCCGTCGGCGCCGCGGAAGCTCGCGCCGTCACCGCCGCCGCGATGGACGTGCAGCTCTCGATGCGCGCCACCGCGACCGCGGTCTTCACCGCCGACCCCGAGATCGTCGGGTACCGCCGGATCCCGAACAGTGGCGCGTGCGACCTGTGCCTCATCGCGGCACAGAACCGATACTCGACTGGCGCGCTCATGCCGATCCACCCGCACTGCGGCTGCGGTGTCGCGCCGATCACCGAACGCCACGACCCGATCGGCGACGGCGACCTCATGGACCGGCTCGCCGAGATGCGCCGCCGCGGGGCGCAGGAAGACCACACCGATCGCCGCGCCGCCGTCCGCGAGGAGAAGCGCGCGAAGGCCGCACGCCGCGAGGCCGCCGATTTGCTACGGCAGGCGCGCGAGCTCGAGGGCAACCGGGCGGGCGCGATGAGGCGCCGCGCGACGGCCCTCGAGAAGCGCGCCGACACCTCGGCTGCGAAGGCAGCAGAGAGCCGCTCGAGCATCGCGCGCCGCGCGGAAGCCCGCAAGGAGCCGGCGACGCCCACGCACGGCGAGCTCGGCCCCGTGCTCGTGCCGCACGGCCAGAACTTCACCGAGTTGTAGACGACCTCGGCGCCCCGGCGGGGTGCCATGGACCAGAAGGAGTGCCGAATGGTGCCCTCTACCCCGGAGTGCCGAATGGCTTCCACCACCGAGCACGTCAGCGTGTTCGACCTCACCGGCGACGAGCTCGCCGAGTACATCTCCTGGCATCGCGAAGAGTTCGGGTACCCGCCTCTGGCCGGCGGCGCGCCCGACGACGATGACGAGGACACCGACGACGACGACGGCGGCGACGAGACCGAAGGGTCCGACGACGACGGCGACGGCGACGAGAACACCGACGACGCGGACGACGACCAGGACGGCGACGAGAACAGCGTCGAGTACTGGCGGGGGCGCAGTCGCGAGCACGAGGCGCGCGCTAAGCGGCTCGCCAAGCGACTGCACAAGCGTCAGGCGCAGGGCGGCACGGATGCCCCCGGCGACCGCAAGAAGCCGAAGCCGAAGCCGAAGGGCGACGGCGGCGACGCGGACAAGTCGGATGAGGCCATCAGCCAGGCGCGTGACGAAGCGCGAGAAGAGGCACGCGAGGAGCACGCCCGGGAGCTCCGCGCGACCCGACTCGAGGCTTCCGTCACGCGCCTGGCCACCGACTTCGAGGACCCCGAGGACGCACTGCTCTACCTCGAGCGTGCGATCCGTCTCGGGGACGTCGATGAGGACGACATCTTCGACGAGGACGGCAAGCCGATCCCCGCCGAGGTCAAGGTCGCACTCAAGGACATCCTCAAGCGCAAGCCCTCCCTCAAGGCCGGCCAGAAGAGCGGCCGCTTTCGGGGTGGGAGCGACGCCCGCAAGGGCACCGGCGGCAGGACCGCCGAAGACATGTCGATCGAGGACCACATCAAGGCCACGGATCGACACAAGAAGTAGACCCCGCCCTCTGGCGGACAACCGAAGGAGGCCGGCTCCGCCATGGCCAACACCATCATCACCCCGAGCGTCATCGCCAAGCGCGCTCAGGCGATCCTCTGGCAGTCGACGATTCTCGCGCAGATGGTCGACCGCGACTTCGAGGCCGAGTTCGGCGGCAAGCAGGGCGACACCATCACGGTTCGCACGAAGCCCAAGTTCGAGGTCAAGGAGTTCGACCCGGCCAACGGCACGGTCGTGCAGGACATCACCGAGGGCTCGTTCCCGCTGAAGCTCGATAAGCACCTCGACATCACCTTCGCGGTGTCGTCGAAGGACATGACGCTCAGCGTCGACGACTTCTCGGAGCGGTTCCTTCAGTCCGCGCTCGAGGCGTACGCGCAGGACCTCGACCAGCGTGTCGCCGAGGTGCTCGCCACCACGGCGCGCGGCGCCGGGGGCGGTGGCGTGGCCACCGTGACCGGCGGCAAGCCGCGTACGGTGCTCGGCCGCGCCGCCACGGTCATCGGCCGAGCGAACTTCCCGACGAACGAGCGCTACGCCGTGTTCTCTCACGAGGGTGCGGAGGTCATGGGCTCGGATGACGTCATCGAGCGCGCTGACGCCTCCGGCAGCACGAACGCGCTGCGCGAAGCGAGCCTCGGACGCCTCAAGGGCTTCGACACCTACACGTCGGGAGCCTTCGGTTACGGCCCGGGCAACCGCGGCAAGGCGGACGGCGTCGCGTTCCACCGGAGCGCGGTCATGCTCGCCACCCGCACGCTCGAGAAGCCGCTCGACACCGGCCAGCGCTGCGAGGTCGTGAACTACAAGGGGTTCGGCCTCCGCGTGGTCTACGGCTACGACATGAAGTTCAAGTCGAACATCGTGTCGATCGACATGCTCGCGGGCGTCGGCAAGGTGCCGAACCGTGAGAAGGGCGTCGTCGAGCTCGACCTCTCTCAGGGCTCCTAGCCCCGGGCACCAAGCGTGGGCCGCCCGACGGGTGGGCGGGCGGCCCACACCCCATCCCCACCCCCCTCGACCCCGATGAAGGAGGTCCGTGCCATGGCGCTCGTGCTGCTCGGCAACATCAATCCGGCCGGGCTCGAGGAGCCTTCCGTCACGGCGTGTCTCGTTCCGGAGGGGCGCTCGCGTCGCCAGGCCGCGTCGGAGATCGTCGACGCGTGGGTGACCACGCACACGGCTGGCGAGCTCGACGACTGGCCCGAGTGGGTCGAGGCCACCACCGACGAGCTTGCCGGCCGTGTGGCCGAGGAGTTCGAGCGAGCCCAGGCCGACCGCCTCGAGGCTGCCGGCCTGGACGCCGACGGCGCGCAGCGGCCGGCGATCGGCCGCCCCGACGACTGGCAGTCCGTCGGCGACCACTGGACCATCGAGAACGGCGGCCCGATGGTCGACCTGGAGGGCTGACCCATGGCACGCACGAACGCAGGCGCGACGCTGCAGGTCGCACAGATGTTCCAAGCCGCCGCCAGCGGCGCCGCGACCGGCGTGAGCCGCGCAAGCGACTACATCGCGCTCACGCAGAACACCGGCGCGCCCGCCCTCACCGACACCGTGCTTCCCGGCGAGGAGACGGCGAACGGCCTCGCACGCAAGCAGGGCACGGTGAGCTACACCGCCGGCACCACCAATGTCGCGATCAGCGCCGCGTTCACGTACACCGGCACCGGCATCACGATCGCTGGCGCCGGCCTCTTCAACGCCGCGTCCGGCGGCACCCTCTTCGCCCGCGTCCTGAACTCGCTCACCTCCGTGCTCGGCCAGAACGACTCGATCACGCAGACGTTCACGATCACCATCTGAGCGGCTGACCCGTGGCGAACGTCAGCGCCAGCGGAGCGGTCACCCTGTCCGGCGCCACGGTGCCGGGATACGGCGATGAGATCGCGAACCCGACGCTCAACCCGTTCGGCGTCGCGCCCACGTTGTGGTCGACGTGGGCAGGTAGTGGCGGAGCGATCGCCTACGGCTACAACATCGCCGACGGCCCTGGTGGGTCGACCGGCATCACGACGTGCATGCAGATGACGGCGACGCCGTCAACCGCCAACAACGGGTTTCAGACGTCCGCATACGGCGGCGACGGAGCCAGCGGCACCGTGCCGCCAGCGACGCTCAAGGCCAACGGCTGGTGCCCCATCAATGGCGCGTACTCCTGCGCGATCTGGGTCAAGCCCATTTCGTGGGCGCCGAACTGCTACCTGACCGCCTACTTCCGCGACGGCACCGGGAAGTGGATCACGACGCTGAACAGCGCGACCGTGGTCGCGATGACGCCCGACGGGTGGACGCTAGTCACGGGCTCGTTCACCCCTCCGGCCGGCGCTGAATGGGCGATGTTCTACGCCTTCACCGGCCTCCCGGGCATGGGCGCCATCGAGCGAGCCCACCGCCTGACCGGCTCCATGCACCATCCCAACGCCACGCCCCCGGTACCCGTCCACCCAAGTGCCGTCACTGGAGGGCGGTGGCTCGCCGGCGCGAACAACTCCCCGAGCGTCGTTCCTCGCACCGGCCGCACCGTCGCCGTGGCGCGGGCCGCGCTCGAGGTGCCGGGCCGCAACGCCTTCCCGGGCGACGGCACGTTCGAGGCCGACACGCCCGGGCAGTTCCCAGCAGGTCTCACGTCGCCGGGTCACACCGGCGGCGCCACCGCCTCGAACGTCGTCAACGCCGTGGCCGTCAACCCGGCAGGGCTCGACGGCGCGCAGTCGTGGCGTCTGCGGTTCGACACCACGGGTGCCGCCCAGGTCACGGTCGGCGGGTACATCGGCCAGTCGATCCCGTGCACGCCGGGCGACCGGATCTACATCGCGATGCGAAAGGTCGTCGCCTCGGCCGTCTCCTCGCCGTACGGGATGATGAACGCCGCCGTCGGCTACTACAACGCCACCGGACAGCTCCTCACGACCACCTACTGGGGGCTCGGCGACACGTCCGGCGTGGCCATGACGGCGGTCACGGGCGGCCCCGCCGGCACCGCCTACGCCTTCGTCCGGATCTACGCGCAGCAGGCCGGCGCGTCGTTCCCGCTCCCGGCCGGGACCTGCGACGTCTACCTCGACTCGGTCTACGTCGGAACCGAGCTCGACAAGGCCGCTCGGACCGTATCCGCCGCCCGCGTTGGAGCCGAGTCGCTTCCGCTCTCCGATGCTGGAGCACGGCAGGTGCAGGCCCAGCGCAGTGCCGCGGAGCTACTTCCGCTGGCCGACGCCGCCTCGCGCGCCGTGGCGGCGTCGCGCGCAGCGCAGCAGCCGCTCTCCTACTCGGACGCCGCCTCTCGCTCGCTCGCCCTGACCCGTGCCACTGCCGAGGCGCTCGCGCTGCTCGACCAGGGCGCCCGCTCCATGCAGGCGCGCCGCGGCGGCACCGCCGCCCTCAACTACTCCGACGAAGGGCAACGCCGAATCGCGCTCGCCCGCGTCGCCGTCGAGCTGCTCGAGATGACGTTCGGCGGCATCGTGCGCCGGCCCGGCCCCACCGAGCTCACGCTCTACGCCTCCGCGCTCTACCTCCTGACGCTCGCCGCGTCGCCGACCCACGAACTCACGCTGGAGGTGTCGCCGCAGTGATTGCCCTCGGAACGATCGACATCGGCGACCGCGCCCGGATCCACGGGGTTGCGACGCCGCAGGCCGGCTACGACATGCCGAACAGAATCGAGGTCGCCCTCGAGCTCGGCGCTGATCGCGTCGTCGTCTCGACTTCGATCGCAAGCGATGGGGCGTGGACGGTGAACTGGTCGCCGACCGCTGCCGGCGTGTGGAAGGTCCGCGCGCTCGCGCTCCTGGACGGCGTACCGGGTTCGGTCGCGGCGGAGACGGGCACCCTCACCGTCACGGCTAGTCCGATGGGGGTCTCATGACCGCGCTTGCGTTGACGTTCGCTGACGCTGAGAGGGTCCGCCGGCGCCTCGGCCGTCCGGTCGACGTTGAGCAGGCAACCGCCCTGCTCGAGCAGGCCGCAGACCTCGTGCTCGAGGCGGCCGGCCGCTCGCCGGAGTGGGCGGCCGAGCGGATCGCCGCCGGCACCGTGCCGCTGGCGTTCCGGACGACGAGCATCGAGGCCGTCGTTCGTGTCCTGCTGAACCCGCAGGGCGTGCGGTCGCAGGGGCGCACGATCGGCAAGGTGTCCCGCCAGGAGTCGTTTGCTGACGCGTCGGCTGGCCTCGTGCTCACCGAGCGCGAGGAGGCGCGCTGCCGCCGTGCGGTGAACACGGGCGGCCCTGCGATGCGCCTCGGCTCGACAGTGCTCGAGGAGATCGGGCCCGCGCTCGGCGCCGGCTCGTCCGCGCTCGCGAACCTCAACGGAGAGAGCCCGTGACCCTGCCCCGTGTCGATGTCCTCGTCCCCGTGCTCGGCCGGCCGCACCGCGTGCTGCCGACGCTCGAGTCGATCCGCGCGACCGCGCCGGACGCACACGTCCTCTTCATCCCGGACCCCGACGACGAGGCCGAGCTCAACGCCCTCCGCCGCGCCGGGGCCGCGTTCTCTGCGCACGCCGGGGGCTACGCCGCGAAAATCAACTACGGCGTGCGGATCACCCACGCCCCGACGATCTTCCTCGGCGCCGACGACCTCGAATGGCATCCCGGGTGGCTCGAGGCGTGCCTCGAGCACGTTGACGACGGCGCCCAGGTCGTCGGCGTCAACGACCTCTGTACCCGCCGCGTGCGCCGCGGCGAGCACGCCACCCACTTTCTGATCACGCGGCGCTATGCGACCGAGCGCACCATCGACGGGTCCCCGGGCCCGCTCTTCGAGGGCTACGACCACTCGTGCGTTGACGACGAGCTCGTGGCGACCGCCCGCCGTCGCGGCGTCCTGGTGATCGACTCCGCGATCGTCGTCGAGCACCACCACGCGATCAACGGCCGCGCACCCGACGACGAGACGTACCGCAAGGGGCGCGCCCGCCTTGAGCAGGACCGTGACCTCTTCATCGCAAGGAGCCACCTGTGGATGTGAGCATCGTCGTCGCCACGTTCGGCGACCAGTCGTGGCGCCAGCTCGCCGCGGAGAGGGCAATTCCATCCGCCGAGTCGTTCGGGGTGCCGTTCCACGTGGTGCACGGCGACACGCTCGCGCAGGCGCGTAACGAGGGTGTCGCCCGCTGCTCTACGGAGTGGGTGGTGCACCTCGACGCTGACGACGAGCTTGCACCCGGCTACCTCGACGAGCTCGCGAAGGGCACCGCCGACCTGCGCGCGCCAGCCGTCTCCTACAACGGCCGGATCCCGTACGTCCCGAAGGTCGCCGGCCACGCGCACGACTGCACCGCCGAGTGCCTCGAGCACGGCAACTACCTCGTCGTCGGCGCGCTCGCCCGCGTCGAGCAGATCAAGGCCGTTGGCGGCTGGGAAGGGTGGCCGGTCTACGAGGACTGGGCGCTCTGGTTGCGCATGTGGCGAGCCGGCGCGACCGTCGAGTCGATCCCCGACGCGGTCTACCTCGCCTACGCGCGCCACGACTCCCGCAACCGCGGCACGCCGATGGCCGTCCGGAACGCGACGCACGCCGCCATCCACGCCGCCAACTCGGGGTTGGCTGATGCCGCTTAGCTCCGTGTTTCCGAGCGGCGGCTCGCCCGAGGTCGTCGCCGTGATGATCGGCGACGGCCGCTACGAGTACCACGACAAGGCGGCGACGAGCCTCGCCTCGAGCGGTGTGCTCGCACGCGCCGGGCACGTCGTCCAGATCGACGACCGCGATCACGTGCTCGGCTTCCGTGGCGCGATGGCGCTCGCGTGGCGCCTCGCCGCGGCGACGGGCGCGAAGTGGGTGTTCCACGCCGAGCTCGACTTCACGTACCCGGCCCCCGTCCCGCTCGACGACATGATCGCCGTGCTGGATGAGAACCCGCACCTCTCCCAGATGAGCTTGAAGCGCCAGCCGGTCAACGCGGAGGAGCGGGCAGCGGGTGGCATCGTCGAGCTGAGCCCCGACGAGTACCTCCAGTTCGGCGACGGCCGCGGCTACCGGTGGATCGAGACGACCCGGTTCTCGTTCACCTGCAACCCGTCGGTGTACCGCGCGGAGCTCTGCGAGCTCGGCTGGCCCGACGCCGAGCACAGCGAGGGCCTGTTCAGCGCACGCCTGCGCGGGCAGGGCCTACGTACCGGCATCTGGGGTGAGCTCTACGACGAGCCGCGAACCATCCACATCGGCGACGTGCGCGCCGGAACGGGGTACTGAGCATGGCCAGGGTCATCGCGATCACGCGCAGCTTCAACGAGGTCGACATCGTCGAGCACTCCATCCGCTGGATGCTCACCCAGGTCGACCACATCATCGTCGGCGACAATTCGTCCGACGGTTCTCGCGAACTGCTCCGCGACCTCGAGCAGACCGGCCGCGTGACCGTCGTGCACGACACCGCGCCGAACTTCGCACAGGCCGAGATTCTGACCGCTTTCGCGAAGTCTGCGCGCGAGGATCGCGGCGCCGAGTGGATCGTTCCGTTCGACCTCGATGAGCGGTTCTTCGCCGCGGAGGGCACGATCGCCGAACAGCTCGCCGCGCTGCCGGCCGAGATCCTCAAGGTGCAGGTCCCGAACCTCACGCACTGCGTGACCACCGAGGACGACTCCGGCCAGCGGGATCCGTTCCGGGCGATGCAGTGGCGCTCCGTCGAGCAGCTTCCCCTTCGCAAGGTCGTCGTGCGTGCCCACCCGGGCCTACGGCTCGCGCATGGCAACCACGATGCCTCGTTCGACGGCGTCACGTTCGCGCCGGAACTCTCGGGCGTGCTCGAGGCGCGCCACTTCCCGTACCGCTCGCCGGAGCAGTTCGCCAAGCGCGTCATCGGCGCGTACGGCCAGCTCAAGGCGAGCGGGTTGCCGCGCACCCACGGCCAGCACATGCACGAGTACGGCGAGCTCTACGAGGCCCACGGCCTCGAGGGCCTCCACGAGTGGTTCCGGAACGGCATGCTCTTCGACCGGCCGGGAGAGAACCCGGAGCTCGTCTACGACCCCGCGCCGTGGTAGAGGTCGTCATCCCGTGGCGCGCCGGCTGCCCGCACCGCAAGGCCGCGCTCGAGTGGGTCCTTCGGCAGTACGCCCGTGCGCTCCCCGGCTGGCGGGTCACCGTGGCGCCGGCGCCGGACGGACCATGGAGCAAGGCCCGCGCCGTCGCGCCCGCCATCGAGGCGAGCGACGCGGACACGATCGTCGTCGCTGACGCCGACGTCTGGGCACCCGGCGTCAGCGACGCCGTCCGAGCGATCGAGGAGCTCGGCTACGGATACGCGGTGCCGCACCAGTACGTCCACCGCCTGACGGGCGCCAGCACCGCCGACGTGCTCGGAGGATTCCCGCTCGCGCCCGACCTTCCGACCATCGAGCCGCCTTACGCCGGAGTCACCGGTGGCGGCCTCATGGTCCTGCCGCGCGAGACGGCTCTCGACGTGCCGCTCGATCCACGCTTCACCGGCTGGGGCCAGGAAGACGAGTCGTGGGGCCTTGCGCTGCAGAAGCTCGCGGGCAACCACTGGCGCGGCACCGGTCACCTCTTCCACCTCTGGCATCCGCCGCAGGACCGCCTCGACCGCCGCTTCGGCTCCGAAGAGGGCCGCGAGCTCTTCCGCCGGTACAGCTTCGCGTGGTTCGACGAGGGCGAGGACATGCGAGCCCTGATCGAGGAGGCGAAGGCGTGCTGACCGAGATGATGACCCGCCCCGCGGTGATCGACACGCCGACGCCCGCGACGACCAACGCCCTCGGCGAGGTCGAGAAGCTCTTCACCGGCGCCGAGGTGCTCTGCGAGCTACAGCAGGACGACCACACCGAGACGGCCGACGTCGCGGCGGTGTCGACCTGGACGCTCTTCCTGCCGCCCGGGACCACGATCACGCCCGAGAGCCGCGTCACGGCCGGCGGGCAGACGTTCGACGTGCGCGGCGCGCCGTGGGAGGCCCGGGACCCCATCTCCGGGGCCATCTCGCACATCGAGGCGACCCTCGTCCTCTCGACGGGCTCTGCGGGGCTCAAATGACCGCCGTCAACTTCGACGCGCTGATCGTCTCTGCTCTCGACGACTTCCACGACCACGTGTCGGTGAAGTTTCCCGACAAGCTCGACGAGCCGTTCATCCGCGTCACGCTGATCGACGGCCGCGCGCCCGGCCCGGCATTGCACCACGCCGCCGGATACGTGCAGGTGGATTGCTACGCCGGTCGCGGCAACACGCAGAGCGAAGCGCTCGAGCTCGGCCGCCAGGTCGTCGAGCAGCTCCACGACCTGCGCGGCACCACGCGATCCGGCGTCGCGATTACCGGGGTCACAGGCATCGGGTGGCGCCGTCTCGACGACGAAAGTATCAAGCCCCCGCGGGCGCGGTGCATCGTCGAGGCCACCATCCACGCCCACCCGGCGCCGTGAAGGCCGGCCGCGTCGACGTGCGGTTCGAGGTCGCTGACGACGCCGCCGAGAACCTCGTCAGCTCTCGTTACGCGAGGGCCAAGCGCCGCGACGTCGCCAAGGAGCTCGTTCGGTTCGCCAAACAGAACGCGCCGGTCGCCACGGGCGCCTATCGCCGCAGTCTGCGGTGGCTCAGCACCGACACCCTCACCGCCGCGCTCACCACCGATATCGCTGGCCACCTCGTCGAGTACGGCGGAGGCGGTGTCCCGCAGTACGCGCCCCTTCGGCGCGCCGCACTCCAGCTTGACGTGCGGTTCGAGCCGCACTCCCACTGATCCCCGCGGCCACCGGGTCGCCTTCCTCAACCACGACCCCTTCACCGGGAGGTAACCCCCATGGCTCTCGAGGCCAGCAAGCTCGTGATCCCGTTCACGGGCGAGCTCTTCATCGCCCCCGCCGGCACCACCATGCCGGCCGATCACGCCGCCGTTCTCCCCGCCGCGTGGGTTGGCTGCGGCTACACCACCGAGGACGGCCCGACGTTCGGTGTCGACACGTCCGTCGTCGGCATCCGCGCGTGGCAGTCGCGCTCGGAGATCCGGCGTGTGCTCGAGTCGATCGACCACAGCGTCAGCATGCAGCTGCTCCAGTGGAGCGCGCACAACCTGCGCCTGGCGTTCGGCGGCGGCACCGTCTCGACGATCAGCGCCGGCAAGTTCAAGTTCGTGTTCCCGAAGGACACGGACGCGCTGCCGGAGTTCGCGGCCATCCTGCAGTTCCAGGACGGCAGCAAGGTCTACCGACTCTGCTACCAGCGCGTCACGCCCGCCGACGGCGGCGAGACGACGCTCTCCTCGACGGAGCCGGGCTCGCTCGACCTGTCGCTCGCCGCGATGACGCCGACCGACGGCGAGACGGCGTACCTGCTCACCAACGATCCGGCCTTCTCGACCGGCTCCTAGGAGGCCTCGCGATGCCCACCCAGACCGCGGCCCAGAAGAAGGCCGCCGCCGAGAAGAAGGCGACCGCGGCGAAGGCGGCGGCCGAGAAGGCCGCCGCCGAGCTGGCCGCCCTCGACCCCAAGGATCCCGAAGAGGGCCCGCGCATCTTCGAGATGCATGGCGTGACGCTCGAGCTCCCGCGAAAGGTGCCGTTCAAGCTCCTTCGCGTCATGCGCGGCAACACGCCTGAGACCGCCGTCGGCGCGGACTTCGCGCTCGACATGCTCGCCGCCGTGATCGGCGAGGAGCAGCTCGAGCGGATCTTCGACGCCGACCTCAGCATGGACGACGGCCTTGAGGTCGCGACCGGCGCACTCGACGCGCTCGGGCTGAGCTCGGGGAAATCCTCGGCCTCCAGCGACTCCTAGACGAGCACTGGGACCCGCTCGAGGCTGATTTCCAGCGGTACTACGGCCTCGACCTGAGGCACGAATACCGCCACACCGACGCTCGGCGACTCTGCGCGCTCGCGTTCCATCTGCCCCCGGACGCCGCGTGGCGCCGCGAGGCGTCGGAGGCGGGGCAGTGGTCGCACGAGCTCGAGCTCCAGGCGCGGACCGTCGAAGGTCTCGCCGTCGTCGCCCGTGAGCTGACGCTTCTGCGATTCCAGCGCGCCCGCAAGCGGGCGCCCTCGTGGGAACAGCAGGTCTACGAGCACCCCGACCGGCCGGCCTGCAAAGCGCCGCCGCCGGAACCCACGCCGGCAACCGTCGGCGAAGGCCTGTCCACCCTCATGCAGCGACTCGGGAGGTGACCTCGATGACATCCGACGCCGGCCGTATCGGCACCGCGTACATCGACGTCGAGTTCGACCTCGGCGACCTCAGGAAGCGGATCGAGCAGCTCGTGCGCGACTGCCGGTCTGAGTTCGGCCGCATCGGCGAGTCTGCCGTGACGTCGATGCGTGAGGGCATGGACGGTGCCGAAGCCGAAGCCCGGAAGGGCGGCAAGAAGCTCGCCGCCCAGGGAGAGGAGGCCGGTCGCAGCTTCGGCGACCGCCTCCGCGACGGCTTCGAGGCCGTACACGGCAAGCTCGAGAAGGCGGGCATCGCAGCCGGCGCCGCGATGGCCGCCGGCACGTGGCAGGCCATCGACCGCGAGAAGCTCAGCGACCGCGTAGCTGCGTCGCTGGGCCTCTCCGCGAAGGACTCACAGCGGATCGGCAAGCTCGCGGGCGGCCTCTACGCAGACGCGTACGGCGACTCGCTCGAGCAGGTCAACTCCGCCATCGGGTCCGTCATCTCGTCGATCGATGGGATGCGGTCCGCCAGCGATGGTGCGCTCAAGCTGCAGACCCGCCGGGCCCTGGACTTCAGCAAGACGTTCGAGGTCGACGTCACCCGCGCCGTGCAGAGCGTCGGAACGCTCATGCACTCCGGGCTGGCCAAGAGCGGCACCCAGGCCTTCGACCTCCTCACGCGCGCCAGTCAGCGGGTGCCGGAGCACCTGCGCGAGGACATCCTCGACGCCAGCGACGAGTACGCACAGTTCTTCTCCGGCCTCGGGTTCACCGGCGAGCAGGCCTTCAACGCGCTCGTGGCCGGCTCGGCAAAGGGCGTGTACGGCATCGACAAGATGGGCGACGCCGTCAAGGAGTTCGCGATCCGCGCGGTCGACGGCTCTGCGCTGACGAAGAGCGCGTTCGACGGCCTGGGCCTCGACATGGGCGCCCTGTCGAACCAGATTCTGAAGGGCGGCTCATCGGCCCAGAAGGCGACGCAGACGATCGTCTCGTCCCTGCTATCCGTCAAGGACCCGAGCAAGCAGGCCCAGATGGCGATCGCCCTGTTCGGCACGCCGCTCGAGGACCTCAACACCGGCGAGATCCCGGAGTTCCTGCGCGGCCTCCAGGGTGCCGGCAACGCGATGGACGGCTTCGCGGGCGCGACTGACCGGATGGGCAAGACGCTCAACGACAACGCTGGTACCCGCCTGGAGGCGTTCAAGCGGCAGGCGCTCATGGGCATCCAGGACGCCGCCGCGAACTATGTGATCCCGGCGCTCGACGCCCTCGTCATCGTCCTCGAGCCGCTCGCGCCGCTCATCGGCGGCGTCGTAGCAGCCGTTGCCGCGTACACCGTCGTGACGAAGATCGCGGCCGCGATCACCGCGGCGTGGAACGTGCTGGTGGGGATGAGCCCGTGGGGCCGTGCCGCGCTGGCCGTCGTGGCGCTCGCAACGGCGATCGGCGTCCTGCTCACTCAGCACGAGAGCCTTCGCGACACCGCCGCGAGCGCGTGGGCGAGCGTCAGCCGCGCCGTCTCGTCGGCCGGCGCCGCCGTGAAGTCCGCCGCAGGCTCCGTCCTGTCGACGATCGCAAGCGTGCCGGGCCGCGCGCTCGAGCTTGCCAAGGGCATCGGCTCGGCGCTCGTCAACGGCGTGGTGTCGGGTGCCTCGTCGCTCGCGAGCGTGCTGCGCAGCTCGCTCGAGTCGTCGCTCTACGCGGCCGTCACGTCGCTGTCGCCGTTCAGTCCGGTCGAGCACGGCGGCGTGAAGTACATCGGCAAGCCGCTCGCCGAGGGCGCCATCAAGGGGTGGGTCACCGGGGCCGGGGAGCTCCCCGCCACGATGGAGGAGTCGATCCGCAACGCCGTCGAGAAGGCGCGCGCCGCGGTCGACAACGCGCGGGGCGACTTCGCTGGGGCGTGGCAGCGCCTCGCCGGGGACGCCCTCTCGGCGTTCGACCGCATCAACGAGCAGGTTCAGACACCGACCGAGAAGGCGATCGAGGCCGAGCGCGAAGCCCGCAAGACGGCCGAGTTGCAGGGCGCCGTGGATTCCGCCCGGGCGCGCGTGACCGCCGCGACGACACCGGAAGAGGTCGCCGCCGCGCAGAAGTCCCTCGATGACGCCCTGTTCGCGCAGCGCGAGCACGCCGCCGAAGCGACGATCAAGCAGGAGCGCAAGGAGCTCGACGCCCAGACGGCTATGCGCCGCCGGGCGTTCGAGGACCGCCTCGCCGAGCTTCAGAAGTCCCTCGCGCGCGAGGGCGCCACTCAGGCCGAAGGCCAAGAGCGCATCACCGCGCTCCTCGCCAGCTACGGCATCGACTACAGCGCCGTCGGCGTCGCTTCGGGCACCGCGTACGCGGACGGCCTTAAGAAGTCGACGAAGGCCGCGGTCGACGCCGCCGCCGGCATCGCCGCGCAGGTCGCCGAGCCGCTCAAGGTCATCCCCGTCGCAGCGGAGAAGGCGGACACCAAGGGCGCATCGAGCGCCGGGGGCGCCGCCGCCGGCATCGCCGCGACGGGCCCTGTCGCGATGGGCGCCACGACCAAGCTCAGCGGCGCACTGAAGAACCTCGCGCAGGACTCCTCCGAGGCCGGTACCAACGTCGACGAGCTCAAGCGCAAGATGGGCGAGCTCGGAAGCGGGCTAGCCGCCGGCACTGCCGTCCTGTCGGGCCTGTCGCTCGCGCTCATCGCGTCGCGCATCGAGGCAGTCCGCACCGCCGCGGCTTTCGTCGCGGCGAAGGTCGCGCAGGGCGCCGCGGCCGTCGCGACTGGCGTGCTTGCCGCGGCACAGTGGGCCCTCAACGCGGCGATGTCCGCGAACCCGCTGGCGCTCGTCGTCGTCGCAATCGGCGCACTCGTCGCCGCCCTGATCTACGCCTGGAACAACTCCGAGACGTTCCGCACCTACGTCACCGCGGCGTGGGAGGCCGTCAAGCTCGCCGCTGAGACGGTCTTCCATGCCATCGCAGGCGTGGTGCTGGCCGTGTGGGACACGATCACCACCACCACCATCGCCGTGTGGGAGGCGGTCGCGGGCTTCCTGCGCGGCCTCTGGAGCGGCCTGGTCGGGACCGCCACCGCCGCGTTCGACCTCGCCAAGGGTGCCGTGACCTCCGCGTGGGGCGCCATCAAGTCGATCACGTCGACCGTGTGGGACGGCATCAAGGCGTTCCTCGGTGGCCTCTGGTCAGCCATCAAGACCACGGCGGCAGCCGTGTGGGACGGCATCAAGACCGTGATCGTCGACCCGGTTCGCTCGGCCGCGAGCGCCATCGGTTCCGTCTGGGACTCCATCAAGGTCGCAGCATCGACGGCTTGGGCCACGCTGAAGGGCGTCGCCTCGACGGCGTGGGACGGCATCAAGAGCGCGATCATGCAGACGGTCCGCGACGCCCGCGACGGTATCGACGACGTCTGGGACTCGATCAAGCGGCGCGCCTCGACGGCGTGGGACGGCATCAAGAAGGCGATCGGAGCGGCGATCGACGGGCTCGGCGGCATCATCGAGGTTCCGCTCAACGTCGCCGGGCGCGGTGTCACGAGCATCGCCAACGCGATCATCGGCGTGCTGAACAAGATTCCGGGCGTCAACATCGGGAAGGTCGCCTGGACCGACGTCGACATCGGCGGCGACGAGAAGAAGGCGAGCCGCAGCGGCTACACGGCCGGCGGGGGAGGCGACGTCCCCGGCTTCGCTCGGGGCGGCGTGATGCACCACGACCAGGCCAAGCGCGGCGGGAAGATCACCCGTCCGATGCTGATCGTCGGCGAGGAGGCCCCGAAGGACCCCGAGTACACGATCCCGACGAACCCCGCCTACCGCGGCCGGGCGCTCGGCCTGTTCGCCGAGCTCGGCGGCAAGCTCGGCGTGCCGGGCTTCGCCACCGGCGGCGTGTTCGGCGAAGCGATGGGAATCGTCTCGGGCGTGATGAAGGGCGGTGTCAAGGGGCTCCTCAGCAAGCTCCCCGGCGTCGACCAGCTCCCCGAGTGGCTGCGCGGCGCCGGAAGTCACGCGATCGAGAAGGCGACCGGCTGGATCAAGGAGAAGGTCGAGAGCCTGTTCCGCGGCAAGGCGGGCAAGGTCGCGAAGATCATCGAGTTCGGCGACAAGGTCACGGCCCTCAATCAGCCGTACTCGTACGGCGGCGGCCACAACGGCTCGTTTGCGCCGAGCGCCGACATTCGCGGCAAGGACGCGTTCGGGTACGACTGCTCCGGCCTCGTCTCCGCCGCCCTGCACGCCGGCGGGCTGATCGACCAGGTGCTCGACACCATCGGATTCAAGGGGTACGGCGAAGCTGGCAACGGCGACATCCTCACGATCGGAGTTCGCGGCGGAGCCGGCCTCAACGGACACACCATGCTCCAGGTCGGCGACCGCCACCTGGAGTCCGGATCCGGGCACGGCGCCCGCTGGGTGAACGGCTGGTCCGGCTCGTTCCCGACACGCCGCCACCCGGCGGGCTTTGCCGAGGGCGGGATCATGGACCGCGAGTTCTGGGACATCATCGACGCCCAGTACTTCGACCCGGCGAGCCCGACGTTCGTTGGCTGGGGCCTGCGTGAGGGCGGCATGTTCGGCGGCGAGCCGTTCGTTGGCAGCTACAAGGCAGGCGGCACGATCCCCGCCGACGGCTTCGCGTACGTCCACCAGGACGAGCGGGTGATCCCCGCCGATCGCGACCTCTTCGACGACACGTCGTTCGACCTCTACGTCCAGATCGGAGATGGCCCTGTGGAACGAGTCGTTGACGCGCGCATCGAGCGCCGTGAGCGCCGCAAGGCGATGGCTGCTCGAGGGGGCGTGCGTTCGTGACCGTCGTCGACCTCAAGCCAGACGGCACCGTCTCCAACACGGAGACGGTCACCGGCGCGGCGAGCGCTCACGCCGCGCTCTCGGACGGCAACGACGCCAGCTACCTGACGATGGACAACGGCGGCGGCAGCGCGCGCCTGTCCCTTGGAACGTTCACGCTCCCGAGCGGCGCCGTGGTGCAGCGGGTGCGGATCGTGATGCGCGCGGCGACCGCGAGCGGCTCGTCGATGCTCAACGGCCTCGACGTGTACGTGTCCGGTCAACCCGATCCGATCGTGGCGACCACCAACCTCTACGTGTCGGGTGCGCTCGCGACCGTGGTCGTTGGCTTTCCGTTCGCCGCGGACGGTCCGCTTTCACAGGCGCAGATCGATGGGCTCGAGCTCCTGATCGGCCAGGGCACGGGTCGCACGCCGATCTTCATCTACGAGGCCGCGGCGCGGGTCACGTACATCACCAAGCCCGTCACGACCACCTACGGGCCGAGCGGCACCGTCACGTCGACCGCCGTGCCGAAGGTGACGTGGACGGCCACGAGCGACCCGGACGGCGGGGCCCTCACGCACTTCCAAGTCCAGTATCGCCAGGGCGCGACGGTCGTCGTCGACTCCGGCGAGGTCGCGTACTCGTCGATGCCGTCGAGCGGGTGGAGCTCCGTCGGTACCGGCTGGGCTCCGTCGGCGTCCCTGCCGAACGGAAGCTACGACGCCTACGTCCGCGTCGCGCAGACCGTCAACGGGGCCACCCACTGGTCGGACTGGGTGTCGTCGTCCTTCGTGCTGAACGTCACTCCCCCGGCCGCACCCACTCTCGCCGTCACCGTGGACCAGGACGCCGGCCGCGTGAAGCTCGCGCTCACCGTCGCGGGCGCCGGGATCTGGGACTTCGCTGAGATCGAGCGATCCGACGACGGTGGAGCGACGTGGGCCCCTATCCGCCGCGCGCGGCTGGTGTTCTTCCCGTACACAGCGTGGGACTGGGAATGCCCGCTCGGCGCCACCGTCACTTACCGGGTGCGGCGCGGCAACGCCGACAGCTCGAACCCGACGCTCGTGCGGTACTCGGCGTGGGTCACAGCAGACGTGCTCCTCACCGGAGATCAGTGGCGGCTTGGGCACGCCCTGGAGCACGACATCCGTGGCGCCTTCACCGTCTACTCGTTCGCGTCGAGCGAGCGGACCGCACGACAGTCGACGGCCGAGGTGCTCGGCCGCGCCGATCCCGTCGTCGTCAGCGACGCGCTGCGCACGACGTCCGGGACGATCACGTTCCTCTGCTCGTCGAAGGCCGAGCGCGCTGCGCTGCAGCGCCTCGTAGACGTCGGCGAGCCGCTGCTGATGCGCGGCCCCGCCTCGCACGGCTGGGACGCCGCGTACGTGTCGCTGGGATCGATCACTAGTACCCGCATCGTCGACAGGGCGTTCGCGCACTACACCACCGACGAGGTGTCGTTCGTCGTCGTCGCTCGGCCCGCCGGCTACATCTCGCGGTGGCCGACGTGATCGGCGTCAGCCAGCGCTTCCGCGACACCGTTCGCCAGTCGCACCGCGTCGCGCACCGCGCCGAGATCCGCCGTGACGGCGCCCTCATCCAGGTTGCCGGCATCGTGGAGGGCAGCGTCACCCTCGACCAGACCGCGGCGACCCGCGGGCAGATCGACGTGGACCTCGCCGTCGATACCGTCCCGACCCCGACCGGTCCCCTGTCCGCCTCCGCGCCGTACGGGAACGAGCTCTACGTCTGGCGCGGGATCCAATGGACCGACGGCTCGTCCGAGCTGGTGCCGCTTGGCGTGTACCGCATCGACGACACCGACGCTGATGGGGCCAGCCTGCGCGTGTCAGGGCAGGACCGCTCGGCGCGCCTCATCGACGCGCGCATCGAAGCCGCCTACCAGGTGTCCGCCGGCACGCAGTACGGCGCGGCGATCGTCGCGCTCCTGCGTGACGCGTGGCCCACGATGCCGTACGACTCCACGGAGTTCGGCGGCATCACCACCCAGGCGCCCCAGCTCGCGTTCGCGGAGGGCGACGACCGGTGGGGGCGGGCACAGGAGATGGCGACCTCGTGCGGGATGGACCTGTGGTTCGACGGCACCGGCACGCTGCGCCTCACGCCGGTCGCGGGCTCCAGCTCGCCGGTCGCCGAGATCCATGAGGGCGCGACCGGCGTGCTCGTCGAAGCGGCCGCGCGATGGTCGCGGGCCGGCACCTACAACCGCGTGATCGCAACGGGCGAGAACACCGCGCAGGACGCGCCGCCGGTGCGCGGCGTCGCGACCGACGACAACCCGCAGAGCCCGACCTACTACTACGGGCCGTTCGGCCGCGTCCCGCGGTTCTACTCCTCGCCGTTCCTCACGACCGACGCGCAGTGCGCGAGCGCGGCGACCGCGATCCTCAACCGCCAGCTCGGCGCCACCAAGTCCGTGTCGTTCGGGTCGCTCGTGCTGCCGTACCTCGAGCCGCGCGACGCCGTCAGCATCCGCCGGCCCCGGGCCGGGGTCGACGAGGTCCACGTCATCGACAAGCTCACCATCCCGCTCGGCGTCGCCGGGACGATGACCGGTTCGACCAGGGCGCTGACGATCTAGATGGACGACATCAAGACCACCAGCGAGATCCTCTCTCGCCTCGGCGAGCTCGAGGGCGTCACCGCACGCCTGCGCAAGGGCCGCGTCACCGCCGTCACGCCGGCACTGACGGTGTCGGTCGCAGGATCCGGTGACTACGCCGCCCGCACCCTCGACAACCGAGCGTACGCCCTCAACGACGTCGTGCTCGTCGCCCAGTGGTCCGGGCAGCTCGTCGTGGTCGGCGCGCTGACCAGTGCCGGCGGGTGGAGGAACGTCGGCGACGCGGGCGAGCCCGCCTTCCAGAACGGATGGGGCAACTACGGCCCCACCTACCAGCGCGTCAGCTTCGGCCGCCGCGGCGACCGCGTGCACATCCGAGGCGTCGCCGCCAAGTCGGCGACCGGGACGCTCATCCAAACCGTGTTCACCCTGCCGGCCGCCTTCCGGCCGGCGCGCAACGAGATGCGCGCGTGCATCGCCGCCGACCCGAACCCGAGCTTGGCGCGCGTCGAGGTAGCCACGGACGGATCCGTGATCGTCGTCGCGACCAGCGGCAACACGCTCGTCAGCCTCGACCTGTCGTTCGACCTCTTGTGATCCCTGGAGGCCCGCTCGTGATCGCCCCGCTCTCATCGCTCGCGCCGCTCGGCTGGTCGACCGACCGCCTGGTTGCCGCCGTAGACCTCGTCGGCCTCGGCGCGACCCTCGGCGGCGTTGGCGCCGCCATCGGGCCGGTGCTGCTCTACCTCACGAGCCGCCGCTCGAGCAACGCTTCATCCGCAGCCACCGAGGCGGCCGTCGGCCGGCGTGTGCTCGCCGACGAGATGGCCACCCAGGTCCGCGTGCTGACGAGCCAAGTCGAGATGCAGCAGCGCCTCGTGATGGCGTGTCCCGTCAACCACTGCCCCGTGCGGCGCACGATGACCGGAGCCCGGCAGTGAACAACGTGGACGACGTCCTCGAGCAGATCCAAGCGCTCGAGCAGCCAAGTAGCACCGCGACCGACATCGAGCGCGCCGAGCGCGACGCGATCGCAGCGCAGCGCGCCACCATTCGCGCCCTCGTCGCCGCGTGCTTCGTCTCGCTCCTCGTCGGCGCCGCAGGCGTCTGGCTCGGGGTCCGCGGCGGCATGGCCGTGGAGTCACTCTGCGAGCAGCAGGTCGACGCCCGCCTCGAGCTCGCCCGCATCAAGGAGCGCCGCGCGCCGCTGATCGTCGGCGCCAATGCCGCCGAGCGCCGAGACACCGTGCTCGCCGAGGCCGCGGCTCTGCGCCGCACCGCCGCCCGGGCGCAGTGCTCCGAGCGCTACCGCCTGCCCTAGTCCGCGCCGTCCCGGTCGGGCGGCACCACGAACAGGAGGTGCCACCCATGGCCCCCAAGATCGTGACCGCCACCCAGATCGGGTTGCGGTTCACCAACGTGTTCGGAGCGCTCGGCCCCGAGCGCTTCGTCACCGGCCACCACACGGCCGGCCCGAAGGACACGAGCGACGCGCACGCGATGTCGCTCGCCCGCACCTACCACGCCGATCATGCCCGCAAGGGCTGGGGAGGGCTCGGCTACCACTACATGATCACCCGCCGCGGGACGATTCTGTGCCTCCGACCGACGGCCCTCAAGGGCGCGCACGTCGGCGGCCACAACAGCAACAACATCGGCATCGTCTGCAACGGCACCGTCGGGGACCGCCCGTCGATCCGCCAGCGCCGAGCCCTCAAGTGGCTCCTCGCGAACGCGCACACCGCGGCGATGCCGAAGGCGCACCGCACCGACGTGAGCCTCGTCCACGCCACCCGCCGCGGCCACAACGACTGGAGCGGCCACCAGTCGAACGCATGCCCCGGCACCCACAAGAAGATGTACCTCTCGGGAGGCGAGACTCGATGACCCTGCAGACGCCCCGTTCCGTCGATCAGGTCCACGTCGGCGGGCCCGACCTGGTCGACCAGGCGATCGTCGATCACCCGAGCGACAACATCGAGTTCCTCGAGCCGGTCGCCGCTGGCGCCCTGCCGAAGGCCGGCGTGCTGGAGAAGCACCCGACCGGCGCCGCGGCCGTCGGCGTCGCCGCCCTGGTCGTCGTCGCGAAGAAGCTCGGCGTCGACCTCACGCTCGAGGAAGGCGCCGTGCTCTGGGCCGCCGTCACCGGCGCCGTGTCCTGGCTGACGCCGCGCCTCTAGCTACGCTCGGCGCACACCTACACAGGTCCCGGACTCCGCGTGCCGGGCTTCGACGCCCTCGTCACCCCTCGCGGGGTGGCGAGGGCGTTCGTCGTTCTAGGGCCTCATCGCACCTGCGAAAAGGAGAAGCGACGCCCCGTCCACCCTCGCGGTGGGCGGGGCGTTCGTCGTTCTACGGCCGCCAGACGCCCGTCTCGAACCCAGCTTTCCACTGCACCGTGGGCGCGTCGCCTGCAGGGACCTGGAATCCGAGGCACCCGGTGCGCAGCTCGCCGGCGCCAGCGGACACCAGATCGCTCGAGCAGCCCGCGGACTCTTCCGCGGCGTAGCTCGACGGCGCCTTCGATCCGTCGCTGAGCACCAGGTCGAAGCCGGCGGCGCCGCCGTCCCATCGCCCGCGTCCGGTGTTCGTCACGGAGATGCGGACCACGACCCACTGCTGACCGGCCTCCGCGCCCTTCCACGTATCACTGGGGACCACGACCTCCGGAGCGCTCACGATCGCGTCGAGCTGCGTGGTGCCGTCGACCCACAGGCGCAGCGGCACGCCGAAGGCAGCTCGACGCGTCTCGACGGCGAACCGTCCGCTCTCGCGCAGCCTGCTCGAGCCATCGAACTGATCGTGCTTCCAGCCGGTCAGCGTGAACCGGTCGACGGGGCTCGTCGGGATCCCGCCGCGCGTGACCTCGACCTTGAATGAGTAGCGGTCGCCGTCGTCGCGGGTGGCGACCGCGCACGCCTGCCGGGTGGCGCTACGCCGCCGGCACGCAACGGCACCGATTCGAGGATTCAGGCCGTAGTGCGCGACGGCCCGCTTGACGAGCGTCTTGGCCTTCGCCGCGGTCAGCGGCGGCAGGCCGCCGGCCGCAAGGGCGTGCCCAGGCGCTACCAGCACTCCGGAAATTGCGATGACCAGCGCGACGAACTGCGCCACGGAGCGGCGCGCCGCGACTAGCTTGGCCGGCTCACGGACCCCGGTCCGCTGTCCCATCGACTCACCTGCCCCCGAGGTGAAGCGCCCCCAGCGCCCCCAGGAGCCCGACGTGCACGTCGACCGTCCCATCATGCCCGCAACCATCCTTCGCATCGTCGCCGCCGAGCCGGCGGCCGGCGACCGCTCTCCACGTGAGATCGGGCTCGAGGTGGAGCGCCGAACGTTCCGCCGCATCATGCGGGCTTGCGCCGAGACGGCTTCGGCGCCGGGTCTGACGTGGCGGGAGCGGCACTTCTGGTGGAGCGGCGCTCGCCGGGCGGCCGACTCTCTGCGCCGGAGACGCCCAGCGGGTCATCCGGAAGAACCGCGTCCTCGCTATCACGACGCCTGCGCCCGCTGCGAGCTCGCCCGTCGGCGTTGGGCCTAGGCACGTCGACCGGTTCGGCCGCGGCGGCGGCGCCCGCGGTGATGTCGCCGAGCTCGTGCAGCTCGGCGGTGAAGAACGAGGCCGGGAGGCCTAGGCGCTTGGCGATGTAGAGCGCGTCGCCGGGCCCGAGGTCGTCGGTGCCGTTCTCGATCCGGACCAGCTTGCCGTAGCTGAAGTTCTTCTCGCCGATGAAGTCGGCCAGGTCGCGCGTCCGGCGAAGACCGACCGCATGCCGGGCGGCCACGAGGCGATTCGAGCGAGGGGTTGGGTTCGGCACGGGCTAGGAAACCTGCCGTAGCGCGAGCCAAAGGGGAGGTCAGATTCGAGCAGATTTCAAAATCATTTTGAAAATTTCAAAATCTGTTCTAAGGTCTTCGCATGCTCGAGACCTCGAACACCGCGCGGCTAGACCCGCTCGCGACCGGCGCAGCCATCAACGAGGCCCGCCGACGGCGCGGCTGGACTCAGGCCGAGCTCGTGCTCGAGGTGCGCAAGCAGCTCGGCAAGAAGTTCGCGTTCACGCCACAGACGCTCGACAACATCGAGAAGGGCAAGGTCCGTTATCCGGGCGATCACACCCAGTTCGCGATCGCGACGGTCCTCAAGCTCGACGTCGCCGCGCTCTGGCCGGCACCGGTTCGGGGGCGCTCGTGAGCCTGCACCCCATCACCGAGGCCCGCGACGCATCGGGGCTCACGCTCAAGGAGCTCGCGTCGCGTGCCGGCATTTCCGTACCCACGCTCGAGCGCATCGAAGACGGCCGGACTAAGCGCCCGCACGACCGCGTGCTCGACGCGCTCGCCGCCGCCCTGGAGACGGAGCCCGGCACGCTCGAGCTACAGATGACGCACCACCGCCGCGACCTCGAACGGGGGCGCGCGTGAGCCCGCTCGACTTCTCTCCCGCCATGGGCGAACGCATCGCCGGCCTGATCGAGTGGTCCGGGATCGACGGCACGTTCCGCGTCGAGCGCCTGCCCGGAGGTGGCGACCGCGCGTTCCTCGTGATCGCTACGCAGGGCCGCCCCGTCGGCTGGTCGAAGCCGACCCCCGAGATCGAGGGCGCCGGCCCCACGCTCGACGCCGCCCTCCACGCGGCCGGCGAGCTCTACGAGGCGCGCACCGGGGAGCCGCTGGCATGACCACCGAGCAGATCCTCACCGCCCAGCACGAGGGGGAGCGGCTGCCGTGGGCGTTCCTCGCCGTGAGCGCGGGCCTCGTTCTCCTCGCCGTCGCCCTGGTGGCGCTCGTCGATCGCCGCGCTCGGCGTCGTGCCGGCGCGTTCGAGGCGCCGACGTGCGACCCGTACGACTGGTTCACCGATCTTCGTGCCGCTGGTCAGCGGCGCGGCCCCTCTTCGCCGAGCGCATCCCCCGGGCGCGCGGCGAAGCCCACCAGCCGAGTCGGGCAGGCCCCGGCTGGTGCATCCCCCACGGCCGGCGACGCGTGCCCCCCACGTGTCGCCGGCCGGAAGGGCGGTGCGTGATGCGGCCTGAGATCAACCGCAGCTTCCTCGACGTCGCGACCCCGGGCCGCGCACTGCACGAGGCCAAGGGCTTCCAGGAGCGCGCGCGCTCGGCGCGCCACGACGAGCGTCCGCTTCGCTTCGACGGCGCCCCGTGCGCTGTCCTGGTCGTCACGATCGCGTGGCCCCGCCCCGCCGAGCACATGGCCTCGTCCCTTGGCCCCGAGCGCTGGCAAGGCCGCGGGCATCGCACGCGCGACGAGCACGACTACGTGCGCCCCGAGTTCCTCAACGCGCCGGTGCCGTCCGAGGCCCTCCCAGCCCTCGGCGAGCTCGCCGAGGGCTGGGTCGCCGCGCTGGCCGAGCACGGCGACCGCGTCTCGATCGTCGGGACGCGGCTGGCCGTCGGCCTCGGCGCCTTCTGCGGCGATACGCCGATCGGGAACGTGCTCCTCGAGCTCACGCAGGCGGACGACTAGTGGCGCGTTCACGTTCCACTGTCACGCCGACCGTGACCAATCACGGCGAGTTGCGCCGAGTTCGCGGGCCGCGCGCATGAAGGGTGGACGCACCACATGGTGGGCGCACGACGCTGCGCTCCACCGTCGCGAGTACAACGTCGAGCTTGCCGAGGAGTTCGGCCCGGCCGGACCGCACGTGCATCACGTGCTGCGGTGCTGGGCACAGGAGCAGGGCTCGACCGGCGAGGTCCGCGGAGGCTTCCGCGCGCTCGCCCGCGAGGCGTTCGTCGACCACGAGCAGTCTCGCAAGATCGTAGAGGCCGCCGCGACTTTCAAGGCGATCGACGACCTTCTCATCGAAGAGGACGGCCGACGGTTCCAGTGCCGGATCAGCGGGTGGAAGGCCGAGCAGGAGCGAGGCCGAGCGGCGCTACGTCAGGCCGACAAGCGCGCTCGCGACGCCGAGACCGCTGGCGCACCGCCGCTCGCTAGTCACGGCGGGCGTGACGAGTCACCGCCCGTCACGTCGAGTGCCCTACCAGACCAGACAGTAGATAGAGGAGAGAGCGCGGGCGCGAGTGCGAGCGCGGAGAACCTCCCCGACGACGAGCCCACCGAGGGTGACGGCCAGCTTCCCGGGCAGACCGACCTACTCGTCGACCTCAACCCGCTCATCCGCCTTGCCGTCATCGATGTCGAGCGCGGCTCCGACCGCTTCCGCGCTCAGTGGGCGTTCGAGCGCGGCGACCTCGAACGCGAGCTCGCCGGCCTCGGCCCTCGCTGCGCGGAGGCCGGCGTCGACGTGCTCGAGGTCCAGCGCGACATCGTGGAGCGCTTGATCGAGCAGTACCCGCAGTGGGACAGCCGCTCGATCAAGCGCCCAATCGTGCAGCGCTGGGTCCCGGCGACAATCGAGCGCCTCAAGGCCGAGCGAGACGCACGCCTGCGCGCCCAGCGCGAGCAGATGGGAGAAGCGGGCCGCCGCGCCCGCAGCGCCGAGCGCGCCGAGCGCGTCGCCGAGCTCGTCGCCCAGGGCGTCGAGAACCCGGACGTCCCGATGCCCGAGGCACCGGTCGTCGATGTGCCGGCGGTGAAGTGGTGAGCCTGCACGCGGGACTCTGGGAGGCGTTCGGTCAGGTCGTCGACAACGCCGGCTGGCCCGGCGCCTTCGACGACGACCGCCAGGGCGCCTACGCGCTGCTGCTCGGCCGCTGGGTCGGCGACACCGTCATCCAGCACGGCGAGCGCCGGCCGCTCCTGCTGGCCGCGCTCGTCAGCCTCATCGAGTCGGGCGAGCGCTTCAAGTTCATGCCGTCCGCGGACCGCATCGCCGCCGAGTGCCACCGCCTTGCCGGCACCACGCCGGCCGGCCCCGAGCTTGCCGAGGCGACCGCGATGGGCGTCATCGCCGCCTGCTCGACCGCGGTGCACCTCCCCCACGTCGATCCCGTCGCGCTCGTCGGCGACCAGTGCGGCGCCGTCGCCGCCGCGTGGTTGCAGCTCGTCACCCCGGAACGGATCCGCCGGACCAAGCTTGGCGACGACCCGTACGCCGAGGTCAACCGACGCCAGCTCGAGGACGACTTCCGCGAGTTCGCGCGCCGCCAGGCCGAGCGCCACGCCGCGGGCCTGCCGACAGCCGCAGCCACCACCGCCGAGCGGCTCGCCGGCGCCAAGCACATCGGCGAGCTCGTGCAGGGAGCCGGCGAGTGAGCGCGCTCGCGGACATCGAGCGTGCGGCGCTGGGCGCGATGCTGCTCTCGCCGAAGGTCGCGATCCCCGTGGCATCGATCGACGAACGCCTCGTGCCGGAGGACTTCGAGTCGCTGACGCGCGGCCGGATCTTCGCCGCGCTGCTCGAGCTCGACGAGAAAGAGGCCGCGGACTCCCGCATGCTGCGCGACCGCCTCGGCGGCGACGAGGAGGCGCGCCTCGAGCTCGACTACGTCCTCGGCCCCCAGGTGCAATCGCCGGGGAACCTCAGAGCGTACGTGCGGCGGATCCGCGAAGGCGCAACGACGCGCCGCGCGATGCGCGCCGCCCGCGAGGTTCTCGAGCTCGCCGGGCGCGGCGTCGTCGGCGACGATCTGGTCGCCGCCGGCCTGGAGCTCTTCGACGGCGCCGCAATCGGCGAGGGCCAGGCCAGCCGCGAGGAGCACCTCAACGACATCCTGGAACGCGTCGTCGACCGCGCCGACTCCGCGTCGCGCGACCAGAAGGAGGTCGGGATCCCGACCGGCTTCCGCGACCTCGACGAGCACACCGGCGGCCTGCGCCCCGGACAGGTCTGGATCATCGGCGGGCGCCCCGCGATGGGCAAGAGCACGCTGTGCATGAACATCGCCACGAACGTCGCGGGCGCCGGCTACCCGACCGCGATCTTCCCGCTCGAGATGTCCGCCGACGAGCTCGGCGAGCGCGTCATCGCGTCCACCGGCAAGGTGAACCTCACGGAGATGCGCACCGGCCGGCTGCTGCCGAACGGCCGCCAGCGGATGCGCAACACCTCCGAGAAGCTCCGCGACCTCCCGCTCTGGATCGACGCCACGAGCGACGTGTCGATCATCGAGCTCCGCGCGAAGGTCCGCCGCCTCGTGCGCCGCCACGCGCTCCAGGTCGTCGTCGTCGACTACGCCCAGCAGATCCGCCGCAACCCGAAGCTCGGCCAGACCGAGGCGCTCGGCGAGATCAGTCGCGGCCTCAAGACCCTCGCGATGGAACTGGACGTGACGGTCATCGTCGCCGCGCAGCTCAACCGCCAGCTCGAGGGCCGCGGCACGTCGATCGACAGCAAGCGCCCGCAGCTCTCCGACCTGCGCGGCTCCGGCGACTTCGAGCAGGACGCCGACGTCGTGATGTTCCCGTTCCGCCGCGAGTACTACGTGCGGCAGGCCGGCGAGGAGCCGCTCCTTGAGGACCGCGACACCGCCGAGCTCATCGTCGCCAAGTTCCGCAACGGCGAGCCGATCGACCTGCCGCTCGTGTTCCTCGGCGTCTACTCCCTGTTCGGCACGCCCGCCGACCGGCAGGCCGCGTGATGCTGCGCAGCCCCGCCGACAGCCACGCCGTCTGGCACGCCACCGACGCCGACGGCCACCCCCTGTTCTGCACCCGCAAGGACTGCGGGTACCCCGTCGAGGCGTTCGCGGGCGACCTTCCGTCGTACGCGGCCGGCCGCCTCCCGCACCTCTGCGCCGAATGCCGCCTGGACTGGGACGTCCTCGCGGTCACCCGCCCGCACGCCAGCGTCGTCGCCGCACGTGCCGCCGCTGGCGAGCGCCGCCGCCAAGCCGCCAACACCGGCATCTCAACTTCACCCACAGGTCAATCCCCCCGACCAAGCCACCGGCCCTAGGAGGCCCACATGCACGTCACCCTCACCAAGGCCGGCGAGCGCGCCCTCGAGCACGACGCGCCGCCCGCCGCCCCCGACCCGAACGCCTGCGGCGCAGAACGCGGCGACGGCCTGACCTGCGTGCGTCCGCAGGGTCACCCCGGCCGCCACCACGGCGCCGGCCTCGTCGACTGGCCGGCCACCCCTGACCGCAACCGCGAACACCCTGCCGCCGCGTACCACGCCCGCCGCCGCGCAGAGGTGGACGCCAAGGTCTACGACGCCGCCCTGTCCGTGCTCGCGCAGGAGGGCCGCTCCGGCTTCACCGTCGAAGCGGTGGCCGAGCGCTCCGGCGTCGCGAAGACCACGATCTACCGCCGGCACGCCGACGCCGACGCCCTCGCCGCAGCGACCGTGCGGCACGCCCTGGTCCCGCTCACCGACGGAGTGCCGATGAGCGATTCGCTCTGGCGCGCGCTGGTCGGCAAGACCATCGAGGCCGCAGGCGAGATCGTCAACGGCTCGGCACTCGGCCTCAACGACGTTCAGCTTCGGGCGTGCGTCGCCGTGCTGCTCGCGTCGGCGGCGGCCGTCACCGGCACGGAGGGCTGACCGATGGCCCGCCCCAGCATCGCCGAGACGCGGCTGCGCACCCTCGCGCTCGGCTTCGTCGGCGTGGCCCGAGACAACGACCTCACACGCCTGGTCGCCGAGCAGGAGCTCGACGGCGTCCGCGTCGAGGTCACGATCGAGCGCACCGTCCCAGACGAGGAGAATCCAGACGTCGTCGACGAGCACGTCACCGTCAAGACCGGGCCGAAGAGCCGCCCCACGACCGCGGTCGCCATCCCGGCCGGATGGATCGCATGAGCGCCGAGAAGCCCCGCGAGGACATCATCGACCGCATCCTCAAGCTCCTCGCGATGGCTGACGAGAACAGCGGCGCGAGCGAGAACGAGCGGATGCAGGCAGCCGAGCGCGCGCAGCGCCTCATGCTCGAGCACCAGATCGAGGCGCTCGAGCTCGAGCAGGACGACCAGGGCGCCGTCCGCTTCACCGAGGAGGAGGAGCAGGTCAACGGCCGCCGTCAGCAGTGGCAGACCGACGTCTACTTCGCCGTCGGCGCAGGCGTCGGCATCCACGTCCACCAGACCTGGAAGGTCGGACACAGCCACAACAAGCGCATCGTGCTCGTCGGCCGACCCGAGGCCGTCGCGCTCGTGCGCTCGCTCTCCCGCTCGCTGATCGTCTGGCTGAAGTCCGAGTGCGCCCTCGAGCTCGCGGCCGCAACCAACGTCGGCGCCAAGGCCTCGCCTGATCGCTGGCGCCGGAGCTTCTACCTCGGCGCCGCGCGGCGAATCGGCCACCGCCTGACCGAACAGCGCGAGCGAGGCGAGCAGCAGTACCAGGGCACCGGCGTCGAGCTCGTACTCGCCGACCGCGCCGCGCTCGACGCGCACGTCCGCGAGCAGCACGGCGAGATCGGGACGGCCCCTGCCCGCGGAGACATCGACACCGTGGCCCTGCTCACGGGCGACGCGGCCGGCGACCGCGCGGCCCTTGACCGCGAGCTCGCCGAGGAGGCGAGTTCATGAGCGCCGAGCGCGCGGGCGCACCGCTCACGTTCGAATGGCGCGTCTGCTGGCACGGTGGCTACAGCGGCACTGAGGGCGAGAGCGAATGGGAGCCCTACGAGGGTCAGTCGGGAGACCCAGACGAGATCAAGTTTGAGCTAAACAGGAGCACGGGGCAACCCTCGCCCGCCGCCGACGTGTTCTGGGGTCAGACCAACGTGGAGTATTGGGTCGAGGTTCGCGAGGTCGAGCCCGCTTCCGCGCCTCCCGCTGAGGAAGAACGGTGCGCCCCGCCTGCTCCCGTACCGGGTAGCACGGAGGGGTTGTGCGCATCGTGCGGGCACGCGGAGGTCCTCCACCCATTGGATGGGCCGTTGTGCGTCTGCGCGAGCTTCCTCCCGACGGGTAGCACGGAGGACCGCGACTGGCTCGCCGACGTGCGCGAGGTGCTGGCCGACGCCTACAAGCCTGAGGGCGTCGAAGCGTGGCTGGATGCGCCGTGGATGGGCAGCCTCAACCCCGAGCACCACTCCAACCGGACGATCATCGAGCACGGGGACGGCCGCAGCGTCCTCGTAGTTGCAGAGCGCACCGTCGGCCGCACGCTCGCGGAGATCCGCTCGGCGGGGAGCACGGAGGAGCCGAAGCATGGCTGAGAGGTCGATGATCGAACGTCTGGCGTACGCGTCGAGTGGGCTCTCGATCACGCGGTCGGCGTGGTCGACCACGAGAGCCCCGGAGCCCGCCGACCTGATCCAGTTCGCGATCTATGGCCGGCGCGGTGGACTTAAGGGAGAGGCGACCATGTCCCCCGAGGCGGCGCGCTACTACCACGACAAACTGAGCGATCTACTTGGGGCCCCTCGCGCGGACTGGTCCGCCCTACTGGGTGGCTTGGAGGACGGTGGGGCTCGTGGGTGACATGGCCGCACGCATCGCGACGGCCCGGCGCAACTGGCGGACCGGAAACCCGTTCGGCGAGCCTGACCGCTCGTACGCGTACCGCCCCGGCGGCGTCGTTTGCCCGGTCTGTCTGCGAGAGGGCCGCAAGTGCCAGGGGTGCCGCACGGAGGACGGTGAGCGCGGTGCGTGACGGTCCGATCACGCGTTCCGACGTCATGCCGATGGAGGAGGTGTGCGAGATCGTCGGGCTCTCCCGCGACACGGTCCGCAAGCGCGCCCAGGCCGGCACGATCCCGAGCGTGAAGGTGGGCCGGACGCCGATCTTCCTTCGCGCCGACGTGACCGACTGGCTGCTCTCGCACCGCCGCGGCGTCGACCAGGCGGCCGACCATGGGTAAGCCGTCGATGACCGCCGTCGAGGTGAAGGACGCGCTGCGCAAGCGCCACCCGGCGTACTCACAGGGCGTCATCGGCGAGTGGACCACGCTGGAGGAGTGGCGGAACATCGACCTGCTCGCGGTGTCGGCGTGGGTGAAGGCCGAGAACGTCGGCTACGAGGTGAAGGTCTCGCGCAGTGACTACCGCTCCGAGCTCCTCGAGCCGAGCAAGCGTGCGCTCGCGGTCGCCGGCTGCCACCGGTTCTGGTTCGCCGTGCCGGCCGGTCTGCTCAAGCCCGAGGAGATCGCGTGGGACGAGCCGTCGTGGGAGCCGGGCGACTTCGAGCGCGAGCGGTGCCCAGGCATCCCCGAGTTTGGGGGCTACTACCGCGAGCGCATCGGCCTACTCGGCACGTACGGCGGCCTGTGCAACCCCAAGTCGTGGCGGCATAAGTCGGGCTTCACCGTCGAGGTGCCGAAGCCGTTCGCGGGTGAGGACTACTATCGGAGCTGGGACGGCAAGGAGCGCATTCCGTGCCCGACGTGCAAGGGCAAGGGCTACGTCGCCAAGTCGCGCGTCGAGCGCGAGGCGCCGACGCTCTGGGTGCCGCGCGACGTCGGCCTCATCGAGGTCACCGCTCGTGGGTGCCGGGTCGCGAAGCCCGCGCCGCTGCGCAAGCCCGAGGCGCCGCTCGTGTCGCAGGCGACCGCGAAGCTCGTCCGCTGGGTGTCGGTCCGTCCGGACCCGCGCCATGCAGGCGCTCGCCTGTCCGGCGCGGCCTAGCTGTGGGGACGTTCTGTGGGGAAGCGGCCCCACGGGACCGAGATATGAAGCGGGCGACGGGGTTCGAACCCGCGACCTCAGGCTTGGGAAGCCTCTGAATCGGGGGCGCCGCCGGCACGTACGGGACGAAGCGGCCCGCGATCGTCGGCGCTGGGCCACCTCCGGCACCCGCGGTGTGGGGAGATTCTGTGGGGAAAACGGCTGTGGGGAAGCCGCCGCCACGGCGGGTAGCTTGCGCACCACAGAGCACGCCCCCCGCTCTCCACTGCATGACCATCCCCGCCTACTTCCTGCGCGTCGAGCCGTCGGCTCGGCTCGGACCCGTCTGGTACGTCCGCTGGCGCCACGAGCACACCGACGGCTCACGCAAGCTCGTCGAGCGGGCGCTCAAGGTCGACGGGAAGTCCTGCCCGGCGTGGATGGTGCAGGACGGCGAGCGGTGGGTCCCGCGCAAGGGCCGCGCCCACGCCGGCCACCTCACCGAGAACGCGGCGATCGTCGCCGCTGACGCGTTCGTCGCCGAGGTCGACGCCGAGCTGACCGCCCGCGAGCTCGCGGGCGTGCCGGCGGCGGCCAGGGCGACGTTCCGCCACGCGTGGCGCGGCTACCGCGAGTACCTGCTCGAGGAGCAGGTCACCCCGAACACACTCGCGACGTACGACGGCGCCTTCGCTGAGCCCGGCACGCCGCACCGCCGCGGGAAGGGCGTCAGCGTCGGCTTCGTCATGACCACCCTCGGCGACGTGCCCCTCAAACGCATCACGACCGAGCGCATCGACGCACTGCTCAAGGTCTACGCCGACGAGAACATCGGCACGCCCGACGCCCCGCGCTACCGGTCCGCCCGCACCGTCAACAAGCTGCGCCAGGGCCTACACGCCGTACTCGAGTGGGCCACGATCCCGCGCAACGGCATGGGCCTGACCCGCAACCCCGTCACCCACGCCCGCGTCCGCACCGAGCGCAAGGACCACAGCAAGAAGGACTGGTTCGACATCGAGGAGGCCGAGGCCGTCGCCCGCGTGCTCGAGCAAGGCCTCCACCGCACCGTCCGCACGTTCCCACCGAAGGTCGGCATCGGGCCGCGGCGCCCCGAGCGCTTCACCGACGACGAGATCGCCGCCCGTCGGTGGGAAGACCAGCGCGACGCCGACGCCGTGCGCCTCACCGCCATCACCGGCCTGCGCCTCCACGAGCTCACGCCGCTCCAGATCCAACAGGTGCGGTTCGACGCCCTCAAGATCCTCGTCAGCCGCTCCGTCTCCGATGGCATCGAACAGGAACGCGACAAGGGCGACAACCCCGGAGAGGTGCCGATGCCCGACCACGCCATCGTCATCCTGCACCGCGTCCTCGCCCGCCCCCACTTCCTCGGCCCCTCCGACTACGTGTTCATCAACCGCGACGGCGGCCGGCTTAGCGGCAGCGCGCTCGCCAAGCGCTTCAAGCGGGCGCTCGCGATCAGCGGCCTCGCCCACCAGCACCGCTCCTGGCACTCGCTCCGCCACGGCTACGCCACCGAGCTCGTGCGCGGCGGGGCGGACCGCGTCACGGTCAAGAACGCCATGCGTCACGCCAGCGTCGAGACCACCGAGCGATACGAGCACGCACGCAGCGCCAGCGAGCAGGCGGCTCGCTTCACCGACATCTTCAACCGCGCCACCAGCCCCACGCCGCCCCTCGACCCCCGCGGTTCCGCCGACGGGGCGTCTACGGTGAACGCACCGCCGGGCTAGCTCAGCGGTAGGGCCTGCCAGCCTTCCAATCCCCCCGGAGCACACATGACCGCTGGCACCCCTACGCCCGAAGGCGCGCGCCCCATCCACGAGCGGGCCCGCATCGTCGCGTACGCAACCGCAGTCCTCGACCTGCGCGACGCCCGCGCCGAAGTCGCGGAGGCTGAGGACGACCTGAAGGCCGCGCGCGAGACTCAGGCCGCCATGACGAGGCGCCGACAGGACGCCGCGGGTGCGCTGCTCGGAAACGACCGCGGTTGGTCGTACGACTGCGACAAGGCCGAGGCCATCCTCGCCGAGACGCTGCTCGGTTTCCTCGAGCACTCCGCGATCGTGATCCGTGAAGAGTGCCGGGACCTCCCGGCGCTGGACGTGAGCCCGTCGCGCCTCGCGCAGCTCCAGGGGCGCCGCACGTGACGCTCCGCATGCCACCCCACGTGGCGGGCTGCAAGTGCGGGCGTTGCGGGCGTACCGGTCCGTCCGGGCTTGCGATCGGCACGCTCCACTTCGAGCCGCTGCAGCGTCGTCAGGTCGTCACCGGCCACAAGACGGCCCACCTCTACCCCGTGCGGCGCTCCGGCGAAGCCCCGTTCCGCCGAAGCGAGGTGCGGGCCCTCTGGCGCCCGCCGCGCGACCTCGACCTCAAGGACGCGAAGGGCGAATGGATCCACCGCGAGAAGGACGGCTCTCCCAAGCCCGAGCTCGACGCTTGCCACGTGCAGATCCTCACCGTCGCCGAGGTGCCTCTCGGCGACCTCGTGAAGGCGGACGCTGACGCCATGGGCTTCGGCAAGATTGCCGACCTTGCGCGGTGGTGGATGGACGAGCGTCGCCCGTCGTGGCGCAACGCGTTCGCCGCGGGCGACCACATCACGACCGAGCAGGTCCTCAAGCTCTGGCAGCAGTGGCAGACGCGTACCGCGTGGCTCGTCACGTGGGAGCGCGTACCCGAGGCCAGTCGCTTCCTGCGCCCCGGCTACGGCTGGGGCGGCGCCGACACGCTCCGCGCCGGCGCCAGCATCACCGACTACGAACAGCGAAAGAAGAGCGACGCCGCCCGTGAGCGTGAGCTCAAGAAGGCCGCCGACGCACGCAAGGAGCGAGCCGAGAATGCCAAGGCGTTCGCCGACCGCATCGCCCAGCGAGACGTCGGCACGGCACTCACCGGCGCCGAGCGGCGCCGAGCGCGCAGCCAGCACCGCCGCCTGGTCCACGACCTCGCCGCCGTCGTCCGCGACCTCGAGCGCATCGCATGAGCCTCATGGACCGCGCTCGCAAGGCCCGCGACGAACAAGATGGAGCGACCGACGCACGGGTCCAGACCGAATCCGCCCGGTATCGCGCGGAGCTCGCTTCGGTTGCAACGCGCATCCTGGAACTCGAGTCCGGACGTGTCACCGCTGACGACCTGTCTCCCGTGCACGCGTCAACGGCCCGCAGGTCGCTCTACCGGTTCGAGCTGGAGGGGATGCACTTCGTGGTCGGCCTCTCCTGGAGAGACGGCCGCGACCAGCCTGTGTTGGCGGTGCGGGTAGAGACCGTTCGTGGAGCGCCGGAGTGGCCGCCACCGGCGGGCTCATCGTCGGGGCACTGGGCCCCGTTCGGGTACAAGCGTGTGCGCGCGCTAGCTGACCTGGCTAGGGCGGTCGACCGGTGACCGTTGAGCAATTCCTCGAGCAGGAGGCGCAGCGTCGTGGCGTGAGCGCCGGTCATCTGCGGCGCCGGTACATCGCCGTGTCGTGCGTGTGCGGCCAGCAGACGTGCGACGGTTGGACGCTGCGGCCTCGCAACGCCGATCGCGTGATGCTCGACCGTCATGCCTACCGCACGGAGGAGGACGTCCGCGAGCAGCTCCGCAGGTCGCACCCGAAGCGCGTGATCCTGGCCCTCACCAGGTACCGCGTGCACCACGGCCAGCTCCTTCCCGCCCGGCTGCGTGCGCCCGGGCGCCGCGTGTGGGTCGTCGACCTCGAGCCCCGCCGGCTCGAGCCTGAGGTGAAGCCAGAGCGGCGTCGCATGCGCACGCAGGACGAGGCCCGCGAGCTCGAGCAGAAGATCGCCGACCTCTGGATCGCCGGCCTGCCTCGGCACGAGATCGCCGCCGAGTGCGGCGTCGGTCCGAACACCGTCACCACGTACGTGCACCGCATGCGCGAACGCGGCGTGCCGATCCCTCGCCGAGCACCCGGGACGAGAGGCGAGAAGGTCGAGTGGCTCGACCCCGTGCCCAAAGTCCTAGACACCTCGCTGGCTGCGGCGTGAGCATCTACGGTGGGCAGCAGCCGAGGCGGAGCAGACGACCCAACATAGGTCGTCCGCGGAGGAGCTGGAGCCCCTCCCTGCTCGCCTCCCCCTCGGCTATTAGGTCCGTGCAGTGGGCCACGTCGGGGGGATGGCGCGGTGCTGACTCCAATCAGCGCCGCGCCACCGACCGACTCGAGGAGCATCCTTGCCGTCCGTGATTTACCTGGTGAGCTCCGATGAGTTCGTCGTCACTGCTAGCTATGCGGATGCGCGAGCCGTCCTCGAGACGAACCAGACGGCCGAGTTCATGGCGGTGCGGTGGCGCGATCCTGACGGCGACCACTTCGAGGAGCTCTGCGGCGTGCCGACCTACACCGAGGCTCCGCTCTCCGTGCGCACCTCCAGCGTCGTGGCGGTGCGCCGGCTCGAGGGCCATCTCGCGAGGAGTGTCGAGCGGGCGCGCGACCACGAGGTCGGCAGGTGGCGCTAGTCTGCGGCCACCGCTCGGGCGGCGTGAGCTGCCCCGAGCTCAGGCCTTGCCCGAACCCTGCGCATCATCGGCAGGCGTTCGCCGGTAGCCGCCGGTCCGAGGTCGTGAAGCTCTCCGGCTCCGCACAGCAACGCCGTGCGAAACGCGTGTTCCGCGCTCACGAGGACGCCTCTGGCTTCCCCATCTGCCACATCTGCGGCGAGCCCGGCAGTGAGTCGACGATGGAGGTCGACCACGTGATTCCGGTTGGCGAGGGCGGCATCGATGCTGATTCGAACCTCGCTCCAGCGCACAAAACTCCCTGTCACAGCAGCAAAACAGCGGATGAAGCGGCCCGAGCAAGGGCTCGCAATCGCACCCCAGGGGGGTGACCCCCGCCCCGGTCATCGCGGGAC